>JAUNSC010000008.1 GCA_030539395.1 Eubacteriales bacterium | reverse complement strand
GAGCATCTGCCTTACAAGCAGAGGGTCATAGGTTCGAGCCCTATAGGTCCCATTTTTGCAATGGAGATGATTGCAAAGGCGAGCCGTAGTGGCGGAACTGGCAGACGCACAGGACTTAAAATCCTGCGGGACTAATCTCCCGTACCGGTTCGATTCCGGTCTACGGCATAAAAGGGCAGCGTGTGAGCGCTGCTTTTTTTGTATTATACGCATGAGATGTTTCAATTTTCTTTAAATCATAGGGATTGTACAAATATGATGACTGCAGGCGGCACAGTTGATCAAAATTTGGAATGTAAAATAAACTATACAAAAAATGTAAAATTAGCTTGACACAAAATGTAAAGCACGCTATACTTTATTTAACATAAAGAGCGCGCTTTATTTTATGGGACCAGGATTCCTGAAACGGAGGATATATTGAAAAACAGAATTCAAGAATTACGGAAAGCAGGTAAAGTAACTCAGGCTGAGCTTGCCGAGGCTGTGGATGTGACAAGGCAGACGATTATCTCTCTGGAGAACGGCAAATATAATGCATCTCTTATCCTGGCACATAAAATAGCCCAATTTTTTGACATGACAATTGAGGAGATATTTATATTCGAGGAGGATGAGAACATATGAAACCATGTATGATGAAAGACTTGATGTGTATATGGAAAACACCGCTAAATGATAAGGAATATGCCGATATGCTTCAGAAAAAGATAAAGTTTTCGTATGCAGTGCTTTTGTTTGGGGCTTTATTACTTGGAATGGGTATTTCAAATGAGTGTCTGACATTTTTGAACACAGACAGTTTTATGGACGGTGTTTATTCAGGCGTAGGTACAGGTATAATTGCAGCAACAATCCGTGGGATTTTAAAAAATAAAAAGTTGCTGAAGGACGCTAAAATGCTTCATGAGGAACGGATTGAAACGTATGATGAGCGAAGGATTGAAATTAGTCAGAAAGCAGTCGTAATGACCTACAGTATCTTTTGCATTATCTTGTTTGCCGCTATGCTGGTTGCCGGTTTTTTTAATCGTATTATATTCTGGTGCTGCTGGATGGGAATCATTCTGTTTGCACTGGTGTATCTGACTGTTGTACGTTATTATAACAAACATATGTAGTCCACTATATACTGATTACTATCTGAAGTATAAAAATTATCCCGGTTATTGTATGAGTTCTACAGAAAGCATGTCAGCTTTCAGAAGAGAAAATACAGTAACCGGGATAATATTTTTAAATATTTATTTTGCCAGCATCATCATAATTTCATTGCTTCGTGAAATGAATTTTGTCATTGCATCCGGTGTGAGCGGAGCATGTGCGAGCATAGCCAGATCGTAGAGCTGTTCACACATCATCGGTACATTTTCGGAATCTTTATGATTCAGAATGTATTGAACCAGAGTATTATTGGCGTTAAGAATAAGGGTCTCAGAGCCTCCAAACATATTCGGATCCATGCCGTACATATTGTACATTTTCATCATTTCCTGCATACGGCGGCTTTCTTCGGAAAGAGTGATCATAGAAGAAACTTTAGTGTTTTTCAGTTTTTCTACTTTTACATCAAGTTTATCTTTTCCGAGAGCTTTGCGGAATACTTCGGTAAGTGTATCTGTTGCAGCTTTCATTTCCTCTGCAGATGATTCTTCTTTGAAAGAATCGGTCACATCAGCATCAATTCTCTGGAATCGTACAGTTTCTTTCTTTTGTTCCACATGAGTGATGAATGGGGAATCAATGTTGTGTTTTAAAATAGCTGCATCAAGACCGGCTTCTTTGAACATGTTAATATACTGGCTCTGCTGGTTTTCATCTGTTACATAGTAAAGGATAGTCTGAGGAGCCTCTTTTTCCTCAGAAGCGGATTCAGATGAATCTGCAGCAGATGAGTCTGCATCAGAATCAACAGTATCTTTTTGGTTTTCTTTAATGAAGTCGTCCAGTGTCAGATATTTACCATCCAGATTTTTGACCAGAATGTAATCCATCATACGGTCACTGAATTTTCCATCTTTTAAGCAGCCGAATTTGATAAATGGACTGATATCATCCCAATATTTTTCGTAGGATTCACGGTCTGTTTTACACATGCCGCTGAGTTTGTCTGCAACTTTCTTGCTGATATAATCAGAAATTTTCTTTACAAATCCATCATTCTGCAATGCGCTTCTGGAAACATTCAGCGGAAGGTCCGGGCAGTCAATCACGCCTTTTAACAGCATCAAAAATTCCGGGATTACTTCTTTGATATTATCAGCGATAAATACCTGATTGTTATATAATTTAATTGTACCTTCAATAGAGTCGTATTCTGTGTTGATCTTCGGGAAATACAAAATTCCTTTCAGATTAAACGGATAATCCATATTCAGGTGGATCCAGAATAAAGGCTCTTTATAATCCATGAATACTTTGCGGTAGAAAGCTTTATATTCTTCATCTGTGCATTCATTTGGATGTTTTGTCCACAGAGGATGGATATCACTGATAGAAACAGGACGTTTTTTGATTTTTGCCTTTTCCTGGGCGGGGGAGATTTCAACAGTCTCCTTTTCACCGTTTTCATTCTCTTTTTCCTCAGTTTTTGCATCTTCGTGGATATATTCGATTATTTCGTCATCATCGCGGAGATCATCTTTTAAAACTGTTTCATATTGTGGTTCTCCGGCAGCATTCGTCAGGAAAATTTCTGTCGGCATGAAAGAACAGTATTTTTCTAGGACTTCACGGGCGCGATATTCATTTGCAAATTCCAGACTTTCTTCATTGAGGAAAAGGGTGATTTCTGTACCAGTAGTAGTTTTTGTGCCTTCTCCGATTGTGTACTGTGTGCCGCCATCACATTCCCAGTGAACTGCCTGGGCGCCGTCTTTATAAGAAAGTGTATCAATGTGAACTTCGTCCGCAACCATAAAAGCAGAGTAGAAACCAAGGCCGAAATGACCGATGATTTCATCACCGTTTGCATTATCTTTATATTTCTCGAGAAAGTCTGTTGCACCGGAAAAAGCAATCTGTGTGATATATTCCTCAACTTCATCAGCTGTCATACCAAGACCGGTATCAATAAATTTCATGGTTTTGTCATTGGCATTTACAACGACTTCCACTTTATTCCTGTAGTTTTCGGGAAAAGTAAATTCACCGATTAAAGCAAGCTTTTTCAGCTTTGTGATGGCATCACATCCGTTTGATACAAGCTCACGCACAAAAATATCATGATCGGAATAAAGCCATTTTTTAATAATTGGGAAAATGTTTTCACTGTTAATTGAAAGATTTCCTGTTTTACTCATTCATATCACCTCATACATATTCACAATTTTGTTTTGAAGGAATACCCCAAAGGATATTTCCAGTCGATAGGAATAGTATAATACCCTGAAATATGAATGTCAAGAAAAAGTTAGCACTCGTTCGAAATGAGTGCTAACAAAAATTTGGATTAAACTGAAAAGCCTGGTTTAAAGTATATCAAATTCGATTTCTTTTTTTATAAGAAAACGTTTTACCATATCATCCCATATATGGTCAAGGCTTTTATCAAGTGTAAAAAGGGAAAGGGAAGTGCCGGTGGTACAGATCATTTTGTTTTCACGATAATGGAGATTTAAGAACAGGCCATTTACATCTCCGGGAGAAAAGTCCGGAGCTGATTGACTCAGAAGTTTCTTTAAATTGTTTTCTGAAAGGCGCAGAACAATTTTAAATTCCAGCGGTGTATGTTTCCCTTTAATCAGTTCAAAACAAAAAGGCCGTACCTGTTTCCAGGAAGAAAAATTCTGATCATTCAAATCAAGATCAGATAGTTCCTCGTTGCTGTAATATTCTTTTTTCAAAGCTCCATCTATATGAAAGGTATTAAATGTTATAAAAGCAGCTTCTGTCAATAAGAAAGAATCAAATAGTCCGCCAATAAACAGTTTATTCATAAATGGTTTAAGGTTTGTAATCTGAAGAGCAATCATATCGTTATTTTTTCTCCCGGGTCAATAAATAAAGTCTTTTTAATAGTATATAATAGAAAAATGGAAATGAAAAGCAGAAAAGTCTTTTCAAAGGATCATATATGTGCTATTATAATGTAGTATTAAAAACTACGTAAGAAAATATGAATGAAAGAAAATATATTCTGGATGTGGAGGTTTCCATGAGTTATAAGATAATAGTTGACAGTTGCGGAGAGTTGACAGAAGAGATGAAAGCAGATGGTCATTTTGAAAATGTACCATTGACGCTGTATGTGGATGAATATGCAATTGTGGATGATGATACGTTTGATCAGGCCGATTTTTTAAGAAGGGTAGCTGCAAGTCCCAATTGTCCAAAATCAGCCTGTCCTTCTCCCGAAACTTTTAAAAATGCATTTGACAGCGGAGATGATCATGTCTATGCTGTTACACTTTCAGCTGAATTGAGCGGCTCGTATAATAGTGCCGAAGTTGGAAAGAATCTTTTTATAGAAGAGCATCCGGAAAAGAAAGTACATGTATTTAATTCCAGATCAGCTTCCGTGGGAGAGACACTGGTTGCGCTGAAGATACAGGAATGTGAAGAGGCTGGAATGAAATTTGAAGAGGTGGTAGAAACTGTTGAAAGGTTTATACTTGAAAAAGGTACCTGGTTTGTTCTGGAATCGCTGGAAGCGCTTCGAAAAAACGGACGCCTTAGCACGATGAAGGCATTTTTGGCAACTGCACTGAAAATTAAGCCGGTGATGTGCGGTACGCAGGAAGGAACGATCGAACCTTTGGCCCAGGTGAGAGGAATAAATAAAGCACTTTTGCGTATGGTAGATTTTGTGGTTGAAAAAACAGTTAATGCTGAAAATAAGATTCTTTCGATTTCTCATTGTAATTGTCCTGAGCGGGCAGAGATGGTAAAGGAAGCGCTTCTTTCCAGAATGAAGGTAAAAGATGTGATTGTGCTTGACACAAAAGGCGTCAGCAGTCTTTATGCCAGTGATGGCGGAATAATTATTGCGGTCTGATGTAAATTGTGTTATACTGTCTACCAGAGTATAAAAGCAGAGGTGAATGGCAAATGAGTCAGGAAAAAGTAGATCGCTATAAACAGGATAAAGCAAACAGAAAGCAGATAATGAAGAAAGAAAAAATGGAGAGACTTGCCTGGAAGACAGGCGGCTATGCAGTTCTTTTGCTGCTGGTTGGCTGGATAGGGTTTTCCGCATATGGAAGATTCTCTGCAAATAAGGTAGAAGAAATCAAAAGCTATGTGGTAGATACTGCGGCAGTTGATGATTATTTGGATTCTCTGAGTGAGGAGTAATATATTCTGTTGGTGTTGCCTGTGTCAGGAATAATCTGACACAGGCTTTATCTGTTTTAAGGAAGTATGTATGATGGAATTTATATATGAAGTCGAGGAAAAGGGAATTAAAATAGAGCAGTGCTGCGGGGAAGAACAACGTGTGGAAGTACCCGCACAGATTGAGGGAAGGCAGGTATATGCTCTTGCTGCGTATGCATTTTCAGATGCGAGGCGCACAAAACAGCGGGTGAACGCAGTAAGCGGTCACAAGTTGAAAGAAATACGTCTTCCTGAGACGCTGCGCGAAATAGGCGGCTATGCTTTTTACGGCTGCTGGAAATTGGAAAGAATGGAGTTGTTTCATTCTACAAATGATATTGCAGGCGGAGCTTTTACCGGATGTCACAGGTTAAAAGAACTCTGCATTCATATGGAGGATGCATGGGGATATTGCCTGAAGGATATTATCAGTGAGCTGCGCCATGAACTAAAGGTCACGCTGATTTATGGCGGAGATGAACAGGCTGTCCTTTTGTTCCCTGAGTACTATGAGGAAGCAGTGGAAAATACACCGGCAAGAATTCTGGAAACCCATTTCCATGGATCAGGTTATCGGTACCGTCAGTGCTTTCAGGATGGGAAGTTTAATTATCAGGAATATGATAATTTGTTTTATGAGGCGCTGGCCTGGGAGAGTGAGGATTTCTGCATTGAACTTGCTTTGCTGAGACTGAAACATCCATACGGGCTTCAGACGGATGCCAGAGGTTGTTATAAATCGTTTCTGATAGAAAACAGGATGACAGCAGCCGGATGGTGCCTGGAATTTGAACAAAATGAGGCTTTGGAATATATTAGCAGCTTTATTGAATGGAGTGGAGAGGAACTTGGTGAATTAATACAGGCGGCTAATAAAAAAGGCCGAATGGAGATGCAGAGTTTTTTAATGGATTATAAGCACAAAAAGGGAAAAAAAACAGAACTCATATTTGAATGGTAGGAAGGAGAAGGCAGATGCAGGATATTTTCGAAAAAGAGCGCGAGATCTGGAAACGCATGGAAAGTACCGGCAGACATATTTTGATTACTGCCAGAAATGAATTGTATCTGCATATGCGCTTCCTGGATGTGGCGCTTTCTTCTCTGGGATTTGCCATGGGGCCAAATGTGGATACATTGGCTGTCGATGGTAATACCATTTTCTATAATACAAAATATCTGGGAGCCTGTTTCAGGGAAGAACGAAAAAAGATTAACCGGGCATACCTGCATATGGTCCTGCATTGTATTTTCGGACATGTATTCCGAAAACCTCAGGGGGAAGAAAAATACTGGGATCTGGCGTGTGATATTGCTGTTGAATCAATCATTGATGAGATGCAGATACGCTGCATAAAGACCCCCATATCATGGATCAGGGAGAATACGTATAAAGATTTGCGTGAAAAACTGCCGGTTTTGACGGCAGAGGGCATTTGTTACCAGCTTGAAAAAAATCCGCCGGATGAGAAGAAAATGGAAAAGCTGATAAGAGAGTTTTATGTGGATGATCACAATTATTGGTGCCGCCAGCCGGATAAGCCCAAAGATGAACAGACAAGGGATAAATGGAAAGATATCAGTGAGAAAATGGAAATGGATCTTGATTCTTTCTCAAAAGAAGCCTCGCAGGCGGATGGAGGTCTGAAGGAGCAGCTTAAAATTTCTCATCGGGAAACCATGGATTACCGCACATTTTTGCGGAAATTTACGGTGTTAAAAGAGGAAGTTCAGGTGGATCCAGATCAATTTGACTATGTATTTTACAGTTATGGTCTGTCTATGTATGGAAATATGCCATTGATCGAGCCTCAGGAGACAAAAGAGGTACAGAAAATAGAGGAATTTGCGGTGGTTATTGATACTTCCATGTCCTGCTCAGGAGATTTGGTAAAGGCGTTTTTGGAAGAAACATATGGAATATTGATGGAGCAGGAAAACTTTTTCCGCAGGATGAATCTCCACATTATTCAGTGCGATGAAAAGATCCAGTCTGATAAGAAGATTACAGATATAGAGGAACTGGAAGAATATATGAATCATTTTGAGGCGGCAGGGAGTGGAGGCACAGATTTCCGTCCGGCATTTTCCTATGTTAATGAACTGTGCCGCAAAAAAGAATTTTCAAATTTGAAAGGGTTGTTGTATTTTACAGATGGATTTGGAACATATCCCACAAGGATACCGCCCTTCCAGACGGCATTTATTTTTCTTGATGAAGAAGAATCAAATCCGCAGGTACCGCTATGGGCAATGAAATTGATATTGCCGAAAAGAGAACTGGAAAAGAAGGTGCGATAAATGAACATTAAACGGGCAAAAGAGGAAATAAAAAATTCTATTGAAGCATATTTAGACAAGAATGAGTATGGAGAATACCGCATCCCGTCTCTTCGCCAGAGACCGCTTCTGCTCATAGGACCGCCGGGAATCGGGAAAACGCAGATTATGGAGCAGATTGCAAGAGAGATGGGGATTGGCCTTGTGTCATATACGATTACGCATCATACCAGGCAGAGTGCCATTGGACTGCCATTTATCCGGGAAAAAGAGTTTGGCGGACAGAAGTTTTCTGTTACAGAGTATACTATGAGTGAAATTATCGCTTCAGTGTATGAAAAAATGGAACAGACCGGGCTTGCAGAGGGGATTCTGTTTATTGATGAGATCAATTGCGTGTCAGAGACGCTTGCACCGGCTATGCTTCAGTTTTTGCAGTGCAAGATGTTTGGCAACCGGAAAGTACCGGAAGGCTGGGTGATCGTGGCAGCAGGCAATCCGCCGGAGTATAATAAATCTGTCCGGGAGTTTGATGTGGTAACGCTCGACAGAATAAAAAAGATTGATGTGGAGGCTGATTTCTCAGTCTGGAAAGAGTATGCATACGAAGCGGGCATCCACAGTGCAATTATTTCCTATTTGGAACTGAAAAAAGAGAATTTTTATAAAGTAGAAACAACAGTAGACGGAAAGTTGTTTGCGACGGCAAGAGGCTGGGAGGATTTGTCTCAACTGATTGAAGTTTATGAGATGCTGGGTAAAAGTGCAGACAGGGAAGTGGTATATCAGTATATCCAACACTGGAAAATTGCAAAAGATTTTGCCAATTATCTGGAACTCTATAATAAATATAAAAAAGACTACAGAGTGAAAGAAATCCTGGAAGGACGCATCAGTGATGAGGCCATTGATAAAATAAGACGGGCAGGTTTTGATGAGAAACTCAGTGTAATTTCACTTTTGATCTCTGCTCTGCATGATAAGTTTGGAAAAGCTTATCAGAAAAAAGCTTATGCAGCAGGTTTATTTGAAGAATTGAAGCGTTGTAGTCAGCTTTCGCTGGGAGAAGTTATAAAAAGCTGTGAAGAAACGATGCAGCAGAAGAAAAAAGCAGAGCAGCTGACAAAAGAGCGGGAGCATGTTATGGCGGATATCCTGCACCAGCTTGAGCAGTATCGCCTGCAGCTAAAAGCAGACCGGATAGAAGGCCGGCAGGAAGCTTTTGAGTGGCTGAAAGATAAGTTTGGACAGGAGCAGCAGGATATGCGGACAGCTTTCAAAGAGGCTGAAGAAGCATTGGAACATGGATTTGATTTTATGGAGAAAGCCTTTGGTGACAGTCAGGAGATGGTAATTTTTATCACAGAACTGAATACGGATTTTTATGCGGTATGGTTTGTAGATGTCAACGGATGTGACAGATTTTACAAGTATAATAAAAGCCTGCTGTTTTCAGAGCGTCAGCAGGGCATTATGCAGGAATTAGATGAGATTGAAAGCATGCTGGTATAAAAATGCTGCTGCATCTTTGAGGTTTGAATCAAAGATGCGGCAGCTCTTTTTTTAATACGGATCACCAACAACATGTACATTGATCAGATTTGTAGTACCGGACATACCGAGAGGAACTCCCGCTGTGATAACAGTGATATCGCCGTCTTTCAGCAGCTCTTTTTCTACTGCTTCTTCCAGTGAGTGTTCGAAAAGTTCAAAGGTATCCTGTTCTTCCTTCGTCTGGATAGGAATAACTCCCCATACAAGATTCAGCTGCCGCCATACATGCGGATGGGTGGCACAGCCGATGATCGGACAGGCAGGGCGGTGTTTTGCTATCATATGAGCGGTAGTTCCCGATTTTGTTACAGTGACGATTGCGGAAGCATCCAGATCGTGCGCGGTTGAGCAGGTAGCATAAGAAATTGCTTCTGTTATATTGAACTGCTGGTTTGTGGTGGAAATGTGATTAAAGCGTTTCACATAATCAATATCAGCTTCTGTATGGAGAGCAATACGATCCATAGTCTGAAGAGTTTCCACAGGATATTTTCCGGCAGCAGTTTCGCCTGAAAGCATGATTGCACTTGTGCCGTCATAGATAGCGTTTGCAACGTCAGTTGCCTCAGCCCGGGTGGGACGGGGATGTGACATCATAGAATCCAGCATCTGTGTGGCAGTGATAGAAATCTTTCCGGCTGAAATAGCTTTCTTTATCAGTTTTTTCTGAATGGCAGGGACATCCTCCAGAGGAATTTCCACACCCATATCGCCGCGCGCAACCATGATACCGTCGGCCACGTTCAGGATTTCATCAATGTTATCCACACCTTCCTGATTTTCGATCTTTGCAATGATACGGATAGAAGAGCAGTTTTCTTCTTCAAGTATTTTGCGGATTTCCAAAATATCAGCTGCGGAACGTGTGAAAGAAGCTGCAATAAAATCAAATCCCATTTTAATGCCAAACTTAATATCTGCAAGATCTTTTTCGCTGATATAGGGCATAGACAAAGAAACGTTAGGAACATTGACCCCTTTATGGTTGGAGACGGGGCCGGAATTCAGGACTTCGCAGATAATGTCTGTATCTGTCAGTTCCTTTACACGCAGACCGATCAGACCGTCATCTAAAAGGATCATATCACCGACTTTCACATCGTCTATCAGATTGGCATACGTAATGGAAACGATGGAATCGTCACCTTCCACCTCACGTGTGGTAAGGGTAAAGGTCTGTCCCTTTTTTAACTGGACTTTTCCGTCTGCAAAATCTTTTAAACGGATTTCCGGTCCCTTTGTATCAAGAAGTGCCGCCACTGGCTGTTTGGCATTATTGCGGGCCTTTTTTAAAGCAATAAAACGGATGCGCTGTTCTTCATGATTTCCATGAGAAAAATTAAAACGGGCTACATTCATGCCGGACTCAATGAGGGCTTCCAAAATACCGGGCTTGTCGGTAGACGGCCCCAGGGTACATATAATTTTTGTTTTTCGAAACATAAAATATCCTCCTTATAAGATAAATTTATCTATGACTTCGGCAATGCCGTCATGATTGTTATCATGTTCCGTAATATAATTGCCGTGGGCAAACATAAAATCTGCAGCATTTTTCATAACTGCGCCGATATGAGTTGTTTCAAGCATAGCGATATCATTCTGTGCATCACCGGCAGAAACCGTATTTTCAACAGGAATTTCCAGGTACTCGCAGAAAAGCCGAATGGCACTTCCTTTGGATACTCCGCAGGGAACGACTTCCAGGTATTCATCACAGGAAAAAAAGGTATCAGCCTTTCCGATTATGAGGTCTGAGACAGACTTTTGAAAATCAACCAGATGCTGATGATCATGGTAATCAATGACAATAATTTTTTCTGAACCGTCAGGAAGCAGATCACAGACATCGTTGACCGCCAGATAACTCATCTGGGTGTTATGGGCATATCGATGGAGCGTCGGGGTATCATGCTCTGTTAAAATCTCATTTTCTGAGTAGGTATGGGCATAAATACCAAATTGCCGGGCAGCATCCAATATAAGCCGCAGATTATCTTTTGAAATAGTTTTCCGATAAATTGATTTTTTATGATATAGATCATAAATACACCCACCATTATAAGTAATGGCATAGCATCCATCGGAAGTAAGGGAAAGTCTTTGGGCCAGGCGAATAGCGCTGGCGGTTGCACGTCCTGTGGAAATTACTATTTTATGACCGGCGGCAAGGGCAGCTTCAATTGCCCGTCTGTTTCCGGCAGTGATTTCTTTTTGATCATTTAATAAAGTACCGTCCATGTCCACAAAAAGAATTTTTGTATTTTTATTCATGGTCTTTTCTCCTGTTACGCAAATTCTGTAGTATTTCATATGGAATGACTAAATTTCCACGTCCGCATCCCAGATCAATATCCGGTTTATTGCTTCCGTGAAAATCAGATCCACCGGAGAGAATCAGATTGTGATGCTTTGCCAATTTACGCACCAAACGTTCCTGTTGACAAGTATGAGTGGAATAGATGGCTTCTATACCGATCAGTCCAGCTTCTTTCAGAGATGAGAGAAGATCGTGAAGTGTTTCTTCGGAAAATCGGTAAAGCATCGGATGGGCAAGAATCGGAATGCCGCCTGTGCGGTAAATTAATTCTACAGCCTGTGCAGGTGTAACAAATTCCCGGGGAACATAATAAGGGCAGTCCTCTCCTATATAATATTGAAATGCCTCGGACATTTCCTTTACCACACCGTGGTCCCGGAGGTATCTGGCAAAATGAGCACGCGTCCAAATGGCATCACCGAAGGAATCGAGCATTTGCTCTACAGAAATGTCAATTCCTGCATCATGGAGGTTCTGGATCATTTTTTCGTTACGGATATCTCGTGAATGCTGGAAAAATCGCAGCTGATCAATGAATTCCGGATTTTGGTAATCCATATCCAGACCTACAATGTGGACATCGCTATCCTGGTATTTTGTGGAAAACTCTATACCGGCAATCACCTCAAGACCTGTATTTTGTGCAGCATGAAAGGCTTCTTCCAGACCGGCAGTTGTATCATGGTCGGTAAGCGCAAAGGCAGACAGACCCTTTGCAAGAGCAAGCTCTACCAACTGAGTTGGAGACAGAGTACCGTCCGAACAATATGAATGTACATGAAGATCCACTGTTTTTATCATTAAATGCCTCCGGAAAAAATATCTAATATAAGACAGTATAACCCTTTTGGCGGCATAGTTTCAAGTAGGGAAAGGATGAAAAGAAAAATATTCACTTTTTTATAAAAAACACTTGCTTTTTTGAAAAAAATGTTGTAATATGTGCAAGTACGGTTCGTTGGTCAAGCGGTTAAGACGCCGCCCTCTCACGGCGGAAACAGGGGTTCGATTCCCCTACGAACTGCTGAAAGGATACTTCTTATGAAGTATCCTTTTTTGCACTATGGAAAGCAAAACTTATCTTGGCAGCATCACTGTAAAGGTTGCACCTCCGCCGGGTGTATCCATCACCTGGATTTTTCCTTTATGCAGATCTGAAATTTCTTTTGCAATACAAAGCCCCAGACCAAAATGGTCTCTGTCCTGATGGGACTCATCTGCGCGGTAAAAGCGCTCGAAGATTTTTTCCTTCTGATCATCAGGAATGCCGGGCCCGTTATCAGAAACGGTAAGCGCCAGATATTTTGGCAGCACCTTCAGGCTGAGAAGTACAGTTCCGCCTGCAGGTGTATAAGAAAAGGCATTTTCAATCAAAATAGAGAGCATTTGAGAAATTCTTTCCTTGTCAAAAATACATATGGGGACGGTATCATCCGGTAAATGAATTTGCAGATGGAGGTTTCGTTGTCTGGCTCCTGACTCGTATTTTTCGTAAGTTTCTAAAAGCAGAGTGTCAGGTTCAGTCGCGGCAGGAGTCATATGCCATGTGTGGTTATCGGAGTTTGCCAGCATCAGCATGTCATTGATCAGATTCGCCATACGCTTACCTTCAGATTCCATGGCATTAAAAAAGCGCGGCTGTTCCCCGGCAGAAGCAGAGCGGGCGGCAGACAGCGAGGAAAGTATCACAGTAAGCGGAGAACGAAGTTCATGTGAAGCAGAGGCTATGAAGGCAGTCTGTCGTTTTCTGCTTTCTTCAACAGGCTGCAGCATTCTTCCTGTAAAGATCCAGGCAAAAGCAGTTAATATGAAGAAAGAAACCAGGGCGCCGATGCCAAAGAGAATACGTTGTCTGATAATCTGTGTGCCGGAAATACTGTCTGAGGAGAGGATGGCAATATCAAGATATCCATTTCCTTTGGGCAGCAGAGCAACGGTTGCAAAATAACCATTATTTTCGTCATCACGAAGGCGAAAAGTTTCCCGAGAAACCAGAACGCGATTACCTCCTGATGTTTTAAGACTCAGATGATAATCATTTGCAGCAGTTTCTCTGGCAAGAGAGAGTACATCAGCATAAATGTCGTGGGCATGCAGATTTCCGTAAAGTAAAGGAGAGACACCGTCCCGTATATCAATTACCAGATGATAACGGCTTTCCATTTGGGAAAGCCATGTGTGAGAGAGGGTAGACTGGCTGTCTATGTAAGTAAGGATACTGCTGGTATTATTTTGGAAATCAGAATAATTCTTATTTTTGATTCCACGCTCAGAAATGATAAGGCAAAAAACAGTCATCACAAGAAGTATGGCAGCCGTCACAAGAGCGCAGAAGAATGTTAAGCGTAAATGTACTTTTTTAAGCATTTATTACCTCCAGACGATAGCCCACACCACGGACAGATTTAATGACAAGGCGGCTTTTTAAACTTTTCAGGCGTCTGCGGAGAAAATAGATATAATTATCCAGATTGCCGTCTTCAATTTCGGCATCAGGTCCCCATACGCGGCCGAGGATCAAAGATCTTGGCAGAGTCTGATTTGGATTTCTCAAAAATAATTCCATAAGTTCCCCTTCTCTTTTGGAAAGAGAGCAGGAGGAATCATGCCCTTTTAAAGTTTTCTGCATGGAATCATAGCAGACATCTCCAAAAGTACAGAGATGTTCATTTCGATAAATAACCGGGCGGCGAAGGGCAGAGCGGATGCGCGCCATCAACTCTTCAAAAGCAAAAGGTTTCACAATATAGTCATCAGCCCCGGTATCCAGTCCCTGGACGCGATCAGATAATTCCCCCAGGGCAGTGACCATGATCACAGGAGTACAAACACCGCTGTTTCGGGCAGTTTTCAGAACGCTTATGCCATCCATTCCCGGCAGCATACGATCCAGAAGGACACAGTCGTGAGCATTCTCTCTTATCAGAAAAAGTCCCTCTTCACCGTCATGGCATACATCTACAGAAAATCCTTGTTTTTCAAGCTGAAATTTTATTGAAGCACATAGTTTTCGGTCATCCTCAATCATTAAAATACGCATTTGAATATCTCCTGATATTAAAGTGAGAGCAGGCTTAAAATGACAGTAACCTGCCGGATAATGGTATTATATCACAGAAATCTCTAAGGATTCTCTAAAAGCTAAAATCCGGAGATCCCGCGCAGATATCACAGTCACTATGAAAAGGAAAGAGCAGATATGAAAAAGGTTGAAAGAATGGATAATTTTTGATAGAATGCAGTTTGTATACAGATGACAGTATTATAAAAGTATTAAGAGGATTAAGAAATGAAAAACAAAAATCGGGTAATTTTTCTTGGTATTGGACCGGTACTTTTTTTATTATGCTGCTTCATACTTCCTGAATCGGTGTTTTCTACGGTTGGAAGCAGAGCAGCAATAGGAACGGTGGCATGGATGGCATTCTGGTGGGTTACGGCACCGGTTGATTATGCAGTAACAGCATTTTTGCCGATAGCGGTAAACGCTGTTATCCAGATGTGTGATATGTCTGCAGTTATTGCCAATTATGCGTCTGAAACGATATTGCTTCTTTTAGGTGCTTCCATTTTGACAGTATCATGGGAAGAAACGGGATTGGATAAACGAATTGCAGCCGGTTTTCTGGGAATGGTCGGTGAAAACTTAAGAACGCAGCTTGTTTTCTGGTTTATGCTTTCAACGCTGTTATCATCGATACTGCCAAATTCAGTTGTTTGTGCCACGGTTACGCCGATTGCGGTGTCGATGCTGAAATATGTCGGAGAGGGAGATATCTCTCACAGTAAAGTAGGTTCGAAGCTTCTTCTGAACATTGCTTATGCCGCAGGTATCGGTGGTTTGGCATCACCTCTTGGCGGAGCCATGAATCTGGTTACAGTAGACTATCTTCAGCAGCTTACAGGGGAAGAGTATATGTATGCTTCCTGGGTAGTGCGGTTTTTTCCGATTATGATAGTGCTGGTTGTCAGCAATATTATGTTTATGCTTAGAGATGTAAAAAAAGATGAAAGTCTTGGAGGCTCGAAGGAATATTTTCAGGAAGAATACCGGAAAATGCCCAGGATGAGTTTCGAAGAAAAATGTTCTTTGATCTTATTTTTGATTGCTACCGTACTCTCTTTTACAAGGCAGCTCTATCAGGCATATTTGCCCGGATTGAAACCGGCATATGCATTTATTATTTGTGCAATTCTTTCTTTCCTTATAACAAGAAAAGACGGAAAGAGATTAATGGTCTGGGGAAATGTTCAGACAAAAATCATATGGGAATTAATCTACGTATTTGCAGGCGGGCTTGCAGCCGGAACTCTGATCAACCAATCAGGAGCAGCGGATGCAATAGGCAGCATGGTTGCCGGGTTAGGGCTCACAGGGGGATTAACCACTGTATTTGTGATTATTACAGTAACATTGCTTTTATCTGATGTTACGTCAAATACAGCCACAGCCGCAGTGGCAATGCCGATTGTTATTTCCATTATTCAGGGAATAGGATTAAACCCGGTGCCGTTTGTTTATATTGCCTCTGTTGGAGTGAACCTTTCGTATATGCTCCCGACATCAATTCGTGCAATTCCGGTGGGTTATGGCCTGCAGCCGAAGTATATGTTTAAAGAAGGTGTGAAAATGACCGTTATGGTCATAATCTTAATGACAGCGATATGTTATGTGATGCTGCGGTTCTGGCCGGCATTTAGTACAGTTTAAGTGAATGGCAGACAAATAAATCACAGATAAATAAAGAAGGAAAGAAAAGGAGTACATTAACCTTTTCTTTCCTTTATTTTTTCGGAATCTTAGAGGATATTTAGAGATTCCTGTGTTACTTTATATCGTGTACAGGTAGTTGACAACAGAATTGGAGGTTAAAGTATGAAACGCAGTATAAGGGGAACAGCAGCTGCAGTGATGGCAGCGGCAATTGCAGTAACAGGCATAAACACCGGAGGAATGACAGCGGCGGCGGAATCCGGTGACACGGCTATGGGCCGCTACATGGAAAGTGAGATTGCACTGCCGGAAGGTATTCAGATATTACACAACGGAAGGGTACTTGATGACGGCTCTCTGAGTATTCTGGCAATGACAGCGGATGGAACATCGGTGTGGAAATCTTCAGATAATGGTTCCACATGGGAAGAGGCATTTGCCATACCTGAAAAATATGAAGATAAATATTTATGTTCGGGTGCAATTTCGCCAGAGGGAACGGTATTTTGTGATTTTGCAAAGGATTCAGACTTTACAGATGATATAAGCGTAATCTTTTCAAAAGATGGACAGCCGACGGAACTGGAGCTGGAAGAATTAGACAGCTATGCATGGCAGGTATTTTTCACGGAAGAAGAGAAACTTCTGGTGCGTGGAGTGGGAGATCAGTCAGCACTCTTTGATACAAAGACCGGAGAACAGATCTGTAACTATAATGAAAATGAAAATCCGGTACAGTTTGTGCAGCAGGCTGGAAATGAAGTGTATGTTTTTGGCACAGAAGAAGTGTTTGTCTATGATTATCAGACTGGTGAGGAAAAAACAGAGAGTGTCATAAAAAAGGAAATTGATGCGGATAAAGATAATTTTATGATATACAGTGTGGCTTCTTACCCGCTGGTTATGGCAAAGGGAACAGAGGAAGGAGAAGTATATTATTGTAACAGCAAAGGGATTTTCCGATATATGCAGGGCGGCAGTGTTGTGGAACAGCTGGTGGACGGAAAGCTTAATTCTCTTGCAAAACCAAGTGTTTCGCTGCAGAAAATGCAGGTGACGGAGGATGGATCACTTCTCGTGTTTGCCAGTGACAGCGGAGAATTTAAAATTTTCTGTTATACGTATGAAGCCGATGTGCCGACTGTACCGGATAAGGAACTGCATATCTATTCCCTGAACGAGAATGCAGATGTACAGCAGGCCGCTTCCATGTTTCAGAATCAGAATCCGGAATATTATGTGAACCTGGAAATTGGTATTTCCGGGGAAGATGCAGTGACAGCTTCAGATGCCCTGCGCACATTGAACACGGAAATTATGGCGGGCAATGGGCCGGATATTTTAATTCTGGATGGAATGCCGGTGGATTCTTACATAGAAAAGGGTGTGCTTAAGGATCTGCGGGATATTTACGGGGAAATTGTACAATCAGAAGGGTTATATGAGAATATCGCAGGTACATATGCCCGGGATGAGAGCATTTATGCAATACCTACCCGCTTTAAGATGCCTGTACTTCAGGGAGAAGCTTCCATTCTGGAAAAAATAACGGATCTTGCATCTCTGGCAGATGCGGCGCAGCAGCTGCGTCAGGAGGACACAGCGATCAGCATGATCGTGAGCGCCGGCAATATTTACTGGTTTTTAAGAGAGTTCTACACTGCCTGTTCACCGGCCATGGTAACAGAGGACGGTGAATTTAACAGCGAGGCGGTAAAAGATTTTATCACACAGATAAAAGAAATCTTTGAATTAAATCAGTATGATGAGTCAGAAGAAGAATACAGATATATCTATATGGGAAGCACGGATGATTATGGTTACGATTTGACAACGGTAACAGGAAGCTATAATTTCCTTGCAGGCCAATGTAAACTTGATGAGATAAACTTAAGCAGCGGTAACTCTCTGGGTGATGCTGCAACGCTGAATGATCAGGAAAACCTGGATTATATACTTGCTCCCTATACGGGACAAAATGTTTTTGTTCCTTCCACCGTGGCAGGTATTTCCAGTAAAAGTACACAGACAGAAGGCGCGGAAAAATTTGTAAAATTCCTGCTGTCGGAAGTGCCGCAGAGTTCTAATCAGGGCGGAGGTCTTCCAGTTAATAAAAAAGCTATGGAAGAAGAAATTCCTCAGGCCGGAGTAGGGCTTGGAAGCTCAGGCTGGTCTACAATAGATGAAGAGGGAAACAGGGTGGATATTATGTTTGACACTTATGGACCTTCAGAAGAAGAAAAGGAGAAATTCATGTCAATGGTGGAAACTCTTGACACACCGTCTCTGACAGATGCGGTGATGGAGGAACTGATACTGGAACAGGCCGGAAAGTGTGTCGCAGGAGAAATCTCTGTAGAGGAAGCAGTCAGTACCATAAATCAGAAAATGAGTTTGTACCTGGCTGAATAGGCGGTGACATTTTATGAAGGGAATATCTGCAAAGAGGAGCAGAGGTTCCGGGCAATGCCGGAAGTGGGAGGGATTTCTTTTTATCCTTCCCAGCCTGGCAGGCGTACTGGTATTTATTTTCATACCGTTTTTGGACGTGATACGCCGTTCTTTTACGGAAGTGATGAGCGGAAAATTTGTGGGATTGAAGAACTTCCGGACAGTGTTTTCAAACACCGCTTTTCGGCAGGCAGCATATAATACATTCCGCTTCACGGGTATTTGCATTCCGATGCTGATATTCTGTTCGCTGGCGGCAGCAGTGCTTCTGCAGGGGCAAAAAAAAATGGGAAGCATTTTGAAAAGCATGTATCTGATGCCGATGGCAATTCCCGTGGCATCTGTAGTCCTTTTGTGGAAGCTTTTATTTCATGTAAAGGGAATGTTAAATGGAATTCTGTCACTGGCAGGCATGCGGGCTGTTGACTGGATGAATTCAGAATACGCTTTTGGGGTTCTGGTATTCAGTTACATATGGAAAAACCTGGGATATGATGTGATTTTATGGCTGGCAGGGCTGGCCGGCATATCGGGTGATATTTATGAGGCGGCGAGGGTAGACGGAGCGGGAGAGTGGAGGTGCTTTATCAGCATTACTCTGCCAAATTTACTGCCCTCTTTGTATACCATCGCGGTACTTTCATTTTTAAATTCTTTTAAAGTTTTCAGAGAAGCATATCTGGTAGCAGGCGACTATCCCCACAGCAGTATTTATATGATGCAGCACCTGTTTAATAACTGGTTCCGTGAACTGTCACTGGATAAGATGGCGGCAGGGGCAGTGGTAAATGCAGTTGTGATTCTAATGCTTGTATTGTTATTGCAGCGTGTATGGGAAAAAGAATAGCGGATGACAAAAAGGGGGTGCATCAATGAGAAAGACAGTTCAAATGCGGTATCTGTTGCTGATACCTCTTATAATATTGGCAGTCATCTGCTGCTATCCCGTAATTTTTCTGGCAACGGGAGCGCTGATGGATGTGGGAGAACTGACAGATAATCTGGGCCCGGTCATGAAAGGGAGCGAAGGTTTTGTCTCCTGGAGATTTATGCCGCTGTTTCCTACATTGCAGAATTATGTGGAATTGCTGCTGGATTCACCGCAATTTTTTGTGATGTTTTGGAATTCTGTGAAATTGACTGCGGGGATACTTGCAGGACAGCTCCTGATCGGTATTCCGGCTGCCTGGGGATTTGCCCGGTTTGAATTTCCTTTTCGGAAAGCGGTTTATACGTTATATATTATTTTGATGATGATGCCCTTTCAGGTCCGGATGCTGTCGGATTATCTGATACTTGACCGGATGCATCTTCTGGACAGTCATTTGGGAATTATCCTGCCGGCTGTGTTTTCAACCTTTCCGGTTTTTATCATGTACCGCTTTTTCCGTGGGATTCCCGGGGCAATTATTGAGTCAGCAAAGCTTGACGGCGCCGGAGCGCTGCAGATATTTTTACATATTGGAATACCCCTTGGTGCGGGAGGTATTGTTTCGGCGATGGTGCTAAATTTTCTGGAATATTGGAACCTGATTGAACAGCCCCTTACTTTTTTGAAAGACAAGACGCTTTGGCCTCTGTCTCTTTTTTTACCCAATATCGGACTGGAAAAAGCGGGGATTGCTTTCGTAAGTTCAGTAGTGACGCTGATCCCCGCAGTTTTTGTATTTCTTTTGGGCCAGGATTATCTGGAGCAGGGGATCGCAGCGGCGGCTGTAAAGGAATAAGCCGTCTGGTTATGCGGCTGGTATAAATGGAGGAAGAAAAAATGAAACGAAAAATTATGGGATTTTTTGCAGGATTTCTGGCACTTATGCTGATGTTCACTTTTTTGTCCAGAGCAGCAGACAGCATGACCATTGCAAAAGTGACCGTAAAAAAAGCGGAAAGAGGCAAGATCCCTCATCAGGTAACCGGAAGCGGGAAGGTGGTACAGAACCGTGAACAGGCTGTATCGACACTGGCGGGACAGACAGTAAAGACTATTTATGTGGAAGAGGGACAGCAGGTTGAGAAAGGCGATGTACTTTTTGAGATTGATCTTGAGAGCCTGAAGGAACAGATTTTAAATCAGAAGCAGGAGATGAAAAAGGCGGATCTTACGTCGCAGGATAAGGAAAGCGATCGTGATGCAAAAGCTTATAAAGATGCCTTAAGCCAAAACCGTGCAGTGGAGGACTATAATGTGGCGGCGGGAAAAGGAAATACGTCAGTTGGCAGAGCCGCAGCAGAACTTAACAGCGCGAAGAAGAAACTGAAGTCTCTGGAACAGAATGAGGGTTCAGGTACAGGGACAGATCCGGTAGAAGAGGTGTTGAAACAGACCTGCGAACAAAAGCAGAAAGAATACGAAGAAGCGGTAGAATATAAAGAAGAACTTGAAGAAGCGATTGATGCGGCCGTACAAAAGGCTTTAGAGGAAGCAAAAAGTATGGCGGATACTGCCAGCGTAAAGTCCGTGGAATGGGAAGTTCATATGTCGGCGCAGGAAATGGTATCATCAGAAGCGGTGCCCGGGACGATACCGGAGTTTTCTGAAAGCTCTGTAAACGAACCGGCTGTCCCTGATATGCCGGAGGAATTGACTTTTGATGAAACTCCGGAAGAACTGCCTGTGGAAATTCCGCCGGATGTGCCGAACTCAGAGATACCGGCTGAATCATCAGATACAGAGGAATCTGATAAAGTACAATCAGAAGTATCTGCTGAGACGCAGACAGAAGCACCGGAGAAAGAGCCGTCTGCAGATGTGAATAATGGAAATGATGAATTTATTATCGGAGATGAACCTCAGGTGATTGAATCAGAAGAAACAGAAGGAACGGCAGACCTTTGGCTTCTGGAACAGCGTATCCGCCAGGAAAATCAGACTCTTCTGGATGAGGCGGAAGAACAGATAAAAGCTAAAGAGCAGGAAAAAGAAGCGGCGGATGCAGCACTTGTGTCTTATCAGCAGAAAAAGGCGGCAGGAGAGCAGACAAGCGCAGAAGAGATGAAACAGCAGATCAAAGAAGAGATCCGCGTAAAACAGCAGGCATATGAAGATGCGGTGACAGCGGCAAACGATAGTCTGAGGACAGCAGGCAGGGCTGTTGAAGATGCCAATGCGCCTCAGGGAACGGACAGTACCGGAGAAATTGATGCCATTACAAGAGAACAGGAGGAATTAAAGCTTGAAAAGCTGGAGCGTCTGATGGATCAAAATGGAAAGGTGACAGCACCGATAGATGCAATGATCACAAAAGTTAATCTCATTACAGGAGAAAAAACTCCGGATGGCACGGCAATTCTGTTGTCGGATACTGCAGCCGGAAACAAACTGGTGGTACAGGTCTCAAAAGAGCAGGAAAAATATATTGCAAAGGGAGATGAAGTGAAAGTAAAGACAAACAGCAAAAACAGTCAGACTCTGGAGGAGTTAACCGTGGATACCGTTCGGATAAACGAGGAGGATAAGGAACTTCTGGATGTGACGGTCCAGCTTCCGGCAGATTCACTGGAAGCTGGAGTATCGGCCACGATGGAAGCAACCCGTACGTCTGATGCCTATGAGTGCTGTATTCCGATTCAGGCGCTTTATGAGGAAAATGGTAAATATTTTGTTTATGTGATGGAGGAAAGCAGTTCTGTTTTGGGAACGGAACTGACGGCACGCCGCGTGGATGTGACGGTATTGGACAAAAATGAGACAAATGCAGCGCTGCAGCAGGGGAACCTGGGAAGTGATCAGAATGTCATTGTTTCTTCCGATAAAATGATTTCTGACGGCAGCCGTATAAGAATAAAGGAAGAATAGAGTATATGCGAAAATATATGAGGATTGCACAAATGGCGCTGTGCCTGTTTATTATGGCAGCTTCGTATTTTTCAGCAGTATCCTGTGCCAACCGGCTGAAGGCCTGTGAACGGGCAGCGATGATTCTTATGGAAAGCAGTCCGCTGACGCTGGAAAAGGTACGTCAGATACAGGAACAGGAAACCGGGCAGGACATTCCGGAAAGTTTTACAGCCTGGGAGCAGAAAAATGAAATATCGGTAGAAAACAAAGATCTGCAAAGAAGCAGGACAGTATCTCTTATTGTAATCTGCGGCAGATCGGATCTGCTTCTTCGGGGAACTGCATGGCTTGATGACACGGACAGGAATGGCTGCCTGATAGATGAAAAAACAGCGTATGAGCTTTTTGGCAGTACGAATATTTCGGGACAAATAGTCCATATCGGAGAAAAAGCAAAAGTCGTCCGGGGCATTTTGTATGATGCATCAGATACGATACTTTATGAGGCAGATGACAGTTCCGAAATATTTACAAATCTGACAGTTTATATGGACAAGGGCATGACATATGAAGACATACGGCAGGATTTTATGTCCCGGCATGGGCTGACAGGAAAATTTGTGCGGCAGGATATTTTGGCGTGGATTGCGAATATGGCTTGCATGAAGTTTGAGCTGTCTGCGGATCTCACTCCCACAAAGTGGTCTGATTTTGATTTCTGGTCAGAAGCGCTGGAACGGGAGAAGGAATCTTTTCTTTTATTGATGCTGACGGAAAAACAAAAACCTGTGGAAATATATATGAAGGATTTTTATTCCGCAGTCGGATATGGGGTATTGTCTTTTATGACAGCTATTATAATCATGCGGAAAATCATGCGGAACATCAGATGAAACAACATAAAATACAAAAGAGATTTGGCATTAAATCATAGCGCCAAATCTCTTTTTCTATTTGTTGAAACTTTACGGGATATCCCATTATAATAAAATCATCAAACAGAGATTGATTGGCCAATCATACCTTAAAAGAGAAAAAGAAGAAGAGGTGTGAAATCAATGAAAGAAAAAGTTCAGCTTTTTGGAAGATTTTTAAGCGGAATGGTAATGCCGAATATCGGAGCATTTATTGCGTGGGGATTGATTGCCGCATTATTTATTCCAACCGGGTGGTTTCCTAATGAGTCGATTGCACAGCTGGTTGATCCCATGTCCCATATGCTTCTGCCGCTTTTGATTGCTTATACAGGCGGTCATGTGGTTGCAGGCGTACGTGGCGGTGTTATGGGTACCATTGCAACTATGGGGGTCATTGTAGGTTCAGATGATCCGATGTTTCTGGGGGCCATGATTATGGGTCCTCTGGCAGCATGGGTGATTAAGAAATTTGATAAACTGATTGAAAACAAAGTAAAAGCCGGATTTGAGATGTTAATTAACAACTTCTCCATCGGCATTATCGGAGCTGTGCTGGCAGTAATTGGTTTGAAAGGCATTACACCTCTGGTAAGTGCACTGAACGGCTGCATGGAGGCAGGTGTGGGATTCTTCGTGAAACATGGCCTCCTTCCTTTGACCAGCTTATTTATTGAGCCGGCCAAGGTATTGTTCCTTAATAATGCACTGAACCACGGCATCCTGTCACCCATGGGAATGAAACAGGTAGAAGAACTTGGAAAATCCGTATTCTTCCTGCTGGAGGCTAATCCGGGACCGGGGCTTGGAATTCTTCTGGCATACTGTATTGCAGGAAAAGGCAGTGCGAAAAGCTCTGCACCGGGAGCGGCAATTATCCATTTTCTGGGCGGAATTCATGAAATTTTCTTCCCGTACATTTTGATGAATCCCCTTTTGCTTCTGGCAACTATAGCAGGCGGAGCCAGCGGTATCTTTGTCTTTGATATGATGGGGGTGGGACTTACTTCCCCGGCATCACCGGGAAGTATTCTGGCAATCATGATGATGGCAGAGCGGCACAGCTATGCAGGATTGATCCTGGGGGTTCTGGTTTCCACAGCGGTAGCATTTGTAATAGCAGTGCCAATTTTGAAATTTATGGGCAAAGACACCAATCTGGAAGAAGCACAGCAGAAGAAAGACAGCATGAAAAAAAAGGCAAAAGGGCTTCAGGAAGAAAGCACTGCTGCGAAGGCGGGGGCGGTTAACAAAATTGCATTTGCATGTGATGCCGGTATGGGTTCCAGTGCCATGGGTGCAACGGTTTTGAAGAAGAAGCTGGCAGCAGCAGGAATTACAGGAATTGAAGTAATTCATACACCGGTTTCTTCAATTCCGAAGGATGTGCAGGTGGTAGTTACTCATCAGGAGCTGGGAGAACGGGCAGCCCACAGTAATCCTGAAGCAAGGCTGATTCTGATTACCAATTTCCTGGCAGCACCCCAGTATGATGAACTGGTGGAAGATTTAAAGAATGGCAGATAACCGTGTTTTATGCGCCGGTGTTGATAAAATATAGATTTTGCCATGCTTGCAGGCAGTGAAAAAAAATGATATTATCATGGTAAAAGACAGGGCACGCAAAAGTTTTTACTGTAAAGTGGCAGATTGTGCAGTAAAAATAAGTTGCGTGCCTGAAACGCATGATAAGGGATTGGAAGAACGAATCTATGGGGAAAGCTTTACGAAAGACAGGGAAATTTTACAGCAGCATTATGATGGACAATATTGGCATATTTATTTTTGTCGGGTTGCTGTCTGTTATCTTTCAGGAAAACGGATGGTTTCCGAATGAGGATATGTATGCCATTTCTCAGCTTGTTTATAAATATCTTCTGCCGGTCTGTATTGCTTACACGGGCGGAATAAAATGGGGAATTCAAACAGGTGGGATTCTTGCAGTGCTGATGACGGCCGGATGCGTATCAGCTAATGAGTCCGCAGGTATCCTGGCCGGGATGCTGGCTGCACCGGCGGCAGGGCTGTGTTGGAAATACGCGGGAGAGCCTTTGAAAAAGAGAGCAGGTTCAGGTATGCAGATGCTGGCGGGTAACCTTCTGACAGGGATGCTCGGATGTGTTCTGGCGGCAGCAGGTTATTATGCCATAGCACCGGGACTTAGGATTGTTTCCGGGGCACTCACCCGGGGCATCAATGCACTGGTCATACATAAAATGCTGGGAGCGCTGAGCATAATTGTGGAGCCTTCCAAGGTTCTGTTTTTGAATAATATTGTGAATCACGGGATTTTAGTACCCATGGGAATGAATCAGCTCATGCAGGAGGGACAGTCGGTACTGTTTCTTGTGGAGACTAATCCCGGACCGGGATTTGGGCTGCTTCTGGCATTATATTGTATGGCCAGGGAAAAAAGGGGAGAGTATACAGCGGCGATGGCAGCACAGGGAGCAGGCGGATTGCATGAAGTTTATTTTCCTGAAGTAATCTCCAATCTGTGGCTGCTGATTCCCCTGATGGCAGCGGGAGCAGCGGGAACGGAATGTTTTGCGAGAATGGGATGCGGATTGCAGGCACCGGTGTCACCGGGAAGTGTAATCACGATTTTTTTGATGGCAGGGAAAGGTGCGTGGGGAAAAGCGGCACTGGGAATCGTATTGTCGGCGGTCATTTCTTTTGCAGGCAGTATGCTGGTTCTTAGAATTCAGAAAAGAATCCGGAGAAGAACTGAGAAGGAACTCATGCCGGAATCTGAGAGACCACAGCCAATGAAGACGGAAAGTATACCGGAACGGGAAGAGGGTAATATAATGGTGAAGATACAAAAAATCGGATTTGTCTGTGATGCGGGCGTAGGTTCCAGTGCCATGGGAGCAGCTCAGTTCAGAAGGAAGCTGGCCCAGAACCGAATAGAAGGAATTCAGGTGGAAGCCTATGCCTGCGACCGGATACCGGAGGATCTGGATTTGATTGTCTGTCAGAAGGATTTCCTGAATCTTCTGCCAGGCGGAATCGGCCAAACGGAAGTCTGTCCGGTGGAAAGCCTTATGGGAGGAGCAGAGTTTGAAAAACTGCTCACAGTGATTCAGGAAAGAAATGGGTGAGAAGGATGGAAGTGACACCGAGAATCAGGCAGATTTTAAATATCATGCTGAATGAGAACCAGACCATGTCCGTACAAAATCTGGCAAAGCAGGTGGGAGTCAGCAAACGGACAGTACAAAGGGAATTGGAATATATGAATGCTGCTTTGAAAGGCTATGATATTCAGTTTATGTCAAAAACCGGAGTGGGAGTCTGGCTGGAGGGCAGTGAGGACGAGAAGAACAGGCTGAGAGAGGAAATCAGCAGCGGGGATTCTTATGACGTCAGCAACCGGGAGGAAAGAAGAAAAAGGCTGATTCTGGAGATATTAAAAGATAAGGGCCTGAAGAAGCTGTTTTATTACAGCAGTAAGTTTAAGGTCAGTGAAGCTACCATCAGTACCGACCTGGAGGCTGTGGAAGAATGGCTGAACCGATACGGTCTGAATATTGTCCGGAAGCCGGGGAGCGGAGTCTCCATTGAGGGCAGTGAGCGAAGCTACCGAAAGGCTATCCGTACCTTTATTAATGAAAATATTGATACAAAGCTTTTGCAGGAAGCATATGAAAATGACGAGAGTTTTACAGGGGCAAGGGATGGATTGCAGCAGAGTAATATCGGTCAGATTCTTAATGATGATATTTTAAAAAGAGTGATTAACTGCATTATGGGGCTGGCGGATGACCGTGTCATGGATCTGACAGAAAATGCATATATGGGACTTGTCATACATATTACCATAGCTATTAACCGTATGCTGAAAAATGAAATTCTTGAAGCGGATACCGGTCTGCCCGAGACGATGGAGATGGATGAAGACTATGCTCTGGCAGGAAGGATCGTGAAAGAACTGGAGGAGGAATTTGAGATTGAGATTCCTCCGGTGGAAATTTCTTATATTTGTCTTCATATTAAGGGCGCCAAGCATGAGAAGATACAGTGGAGCGACCAGAAGACAGTAGAGATGGAAAACAGGGAGCTGCTGCAGCTTGTCAATGAAATGATTGATGTCTTTGATGAGCAAAATGCATTTCTTCTGAAACAGGATGAGGAATTTATACAGGGGCTGCTGGCGCATCTTCAGCCCACTTTTATCCGGATCATGTATGATATGCAGATTGCGAATCCCATGCTGGAAAGTATAAAGAAGGATTACCCGGAGATTTTCGAAAAATGCATCCGTGTGGCGCAGGTTCTGGAGAAATGTCTGGGAAGGCCCGTGCCGGAGACGGAGACGGGGTTTCTGACTGTGCATTTCGGAGCGGCAATGGTACGTCTTGAGGGAAGAAACGAGAATATCCGTCAGGTACGGATGGGAGTGGTCTGTTCCAGCGGGATCGGCATTTCCAGGCTCATGATGACAAAGCTGGAAAAAGCATTCAGGGGCAGAACGGAGATTACACCTTATGGGAAAAAGGATATTACACCGTACATTGCCGGAAAAACAGATTTTTTTGTGTCCAGCATCCCGCTGGAACTTGAGGAGGTGCCGGTTATTTTTGTGAATCCCCTTTTGAGTGAGCAGGATATGGAAGAAGTGCGCAGAATGGTTTATCAGTATGAGCGTACTCCGGATAAACACAAAGAAGAAAACGGTTTTTCAAGAGAACTGGAAGAAATCAATCTGATGGCAGCGCAGATTAATGCAGTTTTGAAATATGCGGATGTGTTCCGGGTGGACAGCCATATTACCTTTGAGGAACTTTTGGAAGTCATCGGAGAAGAGGTTTCACCTTACCGGGATCAGGGAGAAATGATACAGGATGATCTGATGAAGCGGGAGAAGATGGCATCTCAGATCTTTGCGGAGTTTGGTTTCGCCCTGCTTCATACCAGAACAAAAGGGGTAATCCGTCCCTGCTTTCATGTGTGTCTGACAGAGGGCGGGAAGCCTTTTGAGAATGCCTATTTTAAGGGAATTCAGGTGGTTTTTATTATGCTGCTGCCAGTAGATGGGAACGTTAAGATCAACAGTGAAATTCTGGGATATATCAGCAGTGTGCTGATTGAAGATTATTCTTTTACAGAGACTGTCCTGACAGGAGATAAGGAAGCCATAAGGAAGGCATTATCTGTACATCTGAAAAAGTTTTTTAATAAATATTTATCACAGGTATCCTGAAAAACAGGGGCCGCGGCAGATTTTTTCACTGTCGCGGCCTTTGAATTTGTCACTATTTGATGGTGCCAAATCCCCGCTTCTTTAAATTGAAAAAAGGTGCAGGGTGTTATTATAATAGAGACATAAAGAACAGCGGATATTAAAAACAGGGAGGAATGGAATATGTTTTTTAAATCAAAGAAAAAAGAAAAAGAAGCAGAAAAGAAAAAATTATTATACCGGGAAAATATTAAGGTGGGATGCGCAGCAGATACACAGGAGAATGTAATCCGTCAGGTGGGACAGATGCTGGTGGATACCGGATATGTGGATCAGCCTTATGTGGAGGCCATGCTGGAGAGAGAAAAATCATTTTCCACTTTTATGGGCAACGAACTGGCGCTTCCCCACGGAGTAGAGGCGGCAAAAAAGGAAATCAAAGCATCCGGAATCGCCGTTATGGTATTCCCCGAGGGAACACAGTGGGGAAATGAGACCGTAAAGATTGTAATAGGAATCGCAGGAGTGGGAGAGGAGCATTTGCAGATACTGTCTGTGATAGCAGATAAAATGCTGGCACCGGATGCAGTGGAAGAACTGGTAAAGGGTGATGCAGACACTGTTTACAGACTTCTTTCCGGAGAGGAGTAGACCATGATCGTTACAGTGACTATGAATCCGGCCATTGACAAGACAGTGGATATTGATACTTTGATTCCCGGGGGACTGAACCGGATTAAAAGAGTGGAATATGATGCAGGCGGAAAGGGAATCAATGTATCCAAAACTATCCGTGAGCTGGGAGGAAGCAGCATTGCTACCGGTTTTCTGGGAGGTAACGGCGGAAAGACCATTGCCAGTGTACTGAAGGATAAAGGAATTGACGGTGACTTCATATGGGTGGAAGGAGAAACCAGAACAAATACCAAGGTGTTTGAGGAAAACGGAAATTTAACAGAGTTAAATGAACCGGGGCCTGTGATAACAGAAGAAAATATGGCCCGCCTGATGGAAAAACTGGAAAGCTATGCCAGGGAAGATACACTGTTTGTATTATCAGGAAGTATTCCGGCGGGAGTGAAGAAAGAGGTTTATGCGGAGATTATCCGTATGATTCACAGGAAAGGGTCAAAAGTACTGCTGGATGCGGACGGCGAGTTATTCCGCAAAGGGCTGGAAGCTTCACCGGATATCATAAAACCTAACCGGGTGGAACTGGAAGGCTACGCAGGGCTTACGGATAATGCATCGGAGGAAGATCTTTTGAAAATTGCCCGTGAATTCAAAGACCGGGGAGTTGGCAGTATCGCAGTCTCCATGGGAAAAGAAGGGGCCATGTTCCTTCTGGGAGAATATGAGGCGAAATGCCCGGCGCTGTCTGTGAAAGCACATTCTACGGTAGGAGCAGGAGATGCCATGGTGGCCGCCCTCGCTTATGCGTGGGAGAAAAAGCTGGATAAGGAAGAGACGGTTAAGATGTGCCTGGCAGTATCAGCCGGAGCGGTGACTACGATAGGGACGAAGCCGCCTTCCAAAGAGCTGGTGGAGGAATTAAAGACGCAGGTAAAAATAGAAAAGATATAAAAATCAGGTTTTAGAAGATCAGAGAAGCTTAAAAGGAGAATCGGAACATGAAAACGAAAGCAGTCAGAATGTATGGAACAAGAGATCTGAGATTAGAGGAATTTGAACTTCCGGCAATCAAAGATGATGAGATTCTGGTAAAGGTTATGAGCGACAGCATCTGTATGTCTACTTATAAACTGGTGGAACAGGGCAAGAAGCATAAGAGAGCTCCTCAGAATATCGATACCAATCCTGTTATCATTGGTCATGAATTTGCCGGGGTTATTGTGGAGGTCGGTGAAAAATGGAAAGACCAGTTCCATCCGGGACAGAAGTTCGCCCAGCAACCGGCGCTGAATTATAAGGGAAGCCTGGCTTCACCGGGATATTCCTATGAATTCTTCGGTGGCGCCTGTACCTATTGCATTATTCCTCATGAAGTAATGGAATTGGGATGCCTGATGCCTTATGAGGGAGAAAGCTTTTTTGAAGCGTCACTTGGTGAGCCCATGAGCTGTATTATCGGCGGTTATCATGCCAACTATCATACCAATAAGAAAAATTACGAACATGCCATGGGTACAAAAAAGGATGGAAATATTCTGATCATGGGAGGCTGCGGCCCCATGGGATTAGGCGCAGTAAGCTATGGTATCCAGTTTGAGAACAGACCGAAGAGGATTGTAGTTACCGATATCAGTGATGAGAGAATCGCCCGTGCAAAAGAAGTGATTCCGGAGGAACATGCAAAGGAGCTGGGGGTGGAGCTGCTGTATGTGAACACAGCCTCCATGGAAAATCCGGTTGAAGAGCTCAAAGCTATTACAGAAGGACACGGATATGATGATGTATTTGTCTATGCACCGATTAAATCTGTTGCAGAAATGGGTGATGAACTGCTGGCATTTGACGGCTGCATGAATTTCTTTGCAGGTCCCACAAACAGTCAGTTTAAAGCAGAGATCAATCTGTATAACTGCCATTACACCAGCACACATATCATGGGTACCACAGGAGGAAACAACGATGACCTAATCGAGGCTAACACACTGGCAGCAGCAGGAAAAATCGAACCGGCAGTAATGGTTACTCATGTGGGAGGAATTGACAGTATTGCAGAAGCTACGCTGAATCTTCCGAAGATTCCGGGCGGAAAGAAGCTGACCTATACCCAGTTTGATATGCCGTTGACGGCAATTGAAGACTTTGGTAAGCTGGGAGAGACAGATCCTTTATTTAAGAAACTGGATGAGGTCTGCAAGAGGAACAGAGGCTTATGGAGCGCAGAAGCAGAAAAAATCTTATTTAATCATTTTCATGTAGAAGTATAGGGGGAAAATAAAATGGTATCAAGAAAAATTACAGTATCAAATCAGTCAGGGCTTCATGCAAGACCGGCAGGTGTTCTGGCACAGGCAGCAGGAAAGTGCAAATCCGATGTGATTATTAAAGTGGGCGAGAAGACCATTCAGGCAAAGAGTATTTTGAACATTATGGCAGCAGCAATCAAGTGCGGAACAGAAATCGAGCTTTGCTGTAATGGGGAAACAGAAGAAGAAGATCTGAACAAAATTGCAGAGCTTATTGAGAGCGGATTGGGAGAATAAGTATGGAAAAAATACAGGTGGCAAAAACAGCATCGCGGGGGATTGCCGTTGCACCGGTGTATTACTTTCAGGAGCCGGATTTGACACCGGAGATGGGGCAGATTCCTGCGGATGAAGCGGATGCTCAGGCAGCCAGATTTGAGAGCGCTCAGGACACTGTCATAGAGGAACTGAGCACGCTGGCAGAGAAGCATGAAATTTTTGCGGCTCATCAGGAAATCGCCGGAGATTTTATGCTCCGGGAGGGAGTTCTGACAAAGATAAAATCAGAACTGAAAAATGCCCAGCAGGCTCTGGAAGAGACGATACAGGAAATTTCTGCAATCTTTGCGGGAATGGATGATGAATATATGAAGGAAAGAGCGGCAGATGTGAAAGATGTGGGAAAACGTCTGATGGCTGCACTGAAAGGTGTTCGTCTGCCGGATCTGGGAAATATGGATCAGGAGAGTATCGTGGCTGCAAGGGATCTGTATCCTTCTGATACGGTAAAAATGAATCCGGAATTTGTAAAAGGCATTCTCACGGAAGAAGGCGGAGTGACCAGTCATGTGTCCATTATGGCCAAAAGCATGGGGATTCCCACTCTGGTAGGAGTACAGGGGATTCTTGCAAAACTGCAGGATGGAGTCATGGTGTGTATGGATGCGGAAAAAGGCAGTATTGTGATTGATCCGGATGAGGATACCAGGACACAGTATCTCCGGAAGAAAGAGGCATATGAGAAAGAAAGGGAGATGCTGGTACAGCTTCGTAGCTGTCCGGCGGTTACCAGGGCAGGCAAACGGATTTCTCTTTGTGCCAATGTGGGAAATCTGGAGGATATTCACCATGCGCTTCCCATGAACATTGACGGAGTAGGGCTGTTTCGAAGTGAATTCCTTTACATGGAAAACAGTCATTTCCCAACGGAAGAGGAGCAGTTTCAGGTGTATCGCCAGGCAGCTGAACTGGTGCCTCAGGAGCTGACCATCCGTACACTGGATATCGGTGGAGATAAAGAGCTTCCCTATTTTGAATTTGAAAAAGAAGAGAATCCATTTCTGGGATGGAGAGCAATTCGAATTTCCCTGGAAATGAAAAAAATGTTTAAAGAGCAGTTAAGAGCCATATTGCGGGCAAGTGCCTTTGGTCATGTAAGAATTATGTTTCCCATGATTATTTCCATGGAAGAACTTCAGGAAGCAAAAGCACTGGTGGAAGAATGCAGGAAAGAACTTTGTGCAGAAGGAATTGCCTTTGATGAGAAGATTGAAGTGGGAATGATGATTGAGACTCCTGCCAGTGTTCTTCTGGCAGAGGAATTTGCAAAAGAAGCAGACTTTTTCAGCATCGGAACCAATGATCTGACTCAGTATCTGCTGGCAGTGGACAGGGGCAATAAGAAAGTCGCAGACCGGTATGATTTTATGCATCCGGCTGTTCTGAAAGCCATTGGACACGTAATCAATGCCGGGCATAAGGAACAGATCAAGGTGGGTATGTGCGGTGAGATGGCAGGAAGCCCTGCAGCCGTTCCGATCCTTCTGGATATGGGGCTGGATGAGTTCAGTATGTCCGGCGGAAGCATTGATTATGTGAGAAAACTGGTGCTGGAATTTGAAAATTAAGTTCTTTGCTGATGAAAAAGCCAGGGATAAGTATAAATATCCCTGGCTTTTTTCGAGCAGTAAAAAAATTTATTGTGTAATCACAGTCCCTGTTTTTCCTTCAATGGCATCCAGTGCATGTTCCAGATTTGTGATGATAGCTTCACGGCCGGCTTTCTGGGATACGAAGTCAACAGAGGCCTGGATTTTCGGCAGCATGGCAGCTTTTCCGAACTGACCTTTTTCGATATGCTCTCCGGCCTCTGATACAGTGATTTTTCCAAGAGAAACAGGGTGGTCGGTATGAATGTCGATGTCAACAAATTCATCGTTAGTGATAATCAATAAAACATCGGCATCTGTCATTTCAGCAAGCTTTCCGGCAGCATAATCTTTTTCGATTATGGCGCTGGCGCCTTTTAAGGAATGGTTTTGCTCCATAACAGGAATTCCGCCTCCGCCGCAGGCAACGACCATCTGACCGGCATCTACAAGAGCGTTGATTGCATCTATCTCGATAATCTTCAGGGGCTTTGGAGCAGACACGATTCTGCGATAGCGTCCGCCTGTTTCTTCTACAACATAATTTCCCTTTTCCTCTTCTTTGAGCGCTTCTTCTTTTGTCATATAACGGCCGATGACCTTCACAGGGTGATACATGGCTTCATCATAAGGATCTACCAGAACCTGTGTAAGAATCGTGCTGACCGGAGTGGTGATACTGCGTTTCAGCAGTTCTTCCCGCAGTGCATTCTGGATATCATAGCCAATATAACCCTGGCTCATAGCAGAGCAGACGGACATGGGTGCACCGGTATAGTCTGTATGGAAATGCGCAAATTCGTTCATGGCGGTATGGATCATGCCTACCTGAGGAGCATTGCTGTGGGTAATGATAAGCTGACAGCCGGCTTCTACCAGATCAGCCAGGACTTTTGCAGAATTTTTAACAGCCACCTGCTGTTCCGGAAATGTAGTGCCAAGTGCGCGGTGGCCGAGAGCTATCACAACTTTCTTTTTCATGTGAAACACCTCATTTACAAGTTTTCTTTTATATTACAACGCTGATTCCCAAATTGCAAGTAATCCCAAGGCATATTTTTAGGACAGACTCATATATTGGAGTAGAGGGGTGAAACAATGGAAAGCAGACAGGAATTTCTGAAAATTTTTTCTATAAACTTAAGAAACATTCTGGAAAAATTGAATGTGGAGTATGATAAGCTGCAGGAAATACGGCTGCGGGCAGGAGGACCGCTATTGATTACATGGGATGGAAGGGAGTATTTTGTAAGAAAAACAGGGGAGATTACATTAAACAGAGAAGAAAGCTATCTGGTTGAGAAAAAGGAACTGCTGGAGACAATAGAATATATGGCAAACTATTCGCTCTATGCATTTGAGGATGAGATACGGAAAGGATATCTTACGATACAGGGCGGACACCGTATCGGTATCGCAGGAAAGATCATAACAGAAGGAGGCAGCATCCGGTGTGTAAAACATATATCTTTTCTAAATATACGCCTTTCGCATCAGATAAAAGGATGTGCTGACTTTGTTTTGCCCCATCTTATCAGCCAGGGGGAAATCTGCCATACGCTTATTATCTCACCGCCAAGATGCGGAAAAACTACATTACTCAGGGATCTGGTACGCCAGATATCAAATGGAACATCCTATTATCCGGGAAGCACTGTGGGGGTGGTGGATGAACGTTCAGAAATAGGAGGCTCATATATGGGGATTCCACAGAATGATCTGGGAATCCGTACAGACGTACTGGACTGCTGCCCAAAAGCAGAGGGAATGATGATGCTGATACGGTCTATGTCGCCCAGTGTGATAGCGGTGGATGAAGTCGGAGATTACAGAGATATACGTGCGATAGAATCTGTGATTTATTGCGGCTGCAAACTGCTGGCTACAGTTCACGGAGCATCTATTGAGGACGTAAAACGAAAGCCCCTTTTGCAGAAACTTGTATTGGAACGGGTATTTGAGCGATATGTTGTTTTACATAATCATAAACATGTGGGGCAGGTAAAGGCAATTTTTGATGACCGCGGGACTGATATACTGGCAGGGGAAGAGGTATGTTAAGGGCAGCTGGCGCGGCTGCAGTGATCATAGCAAGCACGGCGATTGGATATGGAATGGGAAGAGAATTGTCAAATCGTATCCGCAGTCTTCGGGAGCTGGGACGTGTGGCCGATATATTAAAAGCTGAAATTCAGTATGCAGGTACACCGCTTCAGGAAATCTTTCGGGAAATCGCAAAAAGGACAACAGGATCTTTTGCAGCAATGTTCAGGGATGTGGCAGATAAAATGGAGCAGAGGGACGGAAAAACTCTCGGAACCATATTTAAGGAATGTATTCAGGAACTTCCGGCTGAGACGGGACTTACCGGAAATGATAAAATGCAGTTAGAAGGACTGGGAACACGGCTGGGATATTTGGACAGCAGGATGCAGATTCAGACGATAGAACGATTTAAAGAGGAACTGAAAAGAGAACAGGAGGAGGCAGAGGGAGATTACCGGCAAAAGGTCAGGGTATACCGCTGCCTCGGATTTTTGGGAGGAGTGTTCCTCACCTTGCTTTTGCTATAAAGAAAAGGAGGGACGAATGAGCGTTAACATTATTTTTAAAATTGCGGCAGTAGGAATATTAATTTCGGTTATCAGCCAGGTATTAAAACATAGCGGCAGAGAAGATCAGGCATCCCTGGCATCCCTGGCCGGCTTGATTTTAGTATTATTCTGGTTAATGCCTTATGTTTACGAGTTGTTTGATACCATAAAAAGTCTGTTTGCGCTCTGAAAAAAGCGGGAGGTGAAGGCGGTATGGATATGATAAAAATTGCAGTTCTGGGAATTACGGGAATTCTCACGGCTGTACTTGTGAAAGAATGGAAAACCCCATTTTCAGGATTGATTGCCATGGCCGTATGCATTGTTATCTTTTTCTGCGCCCTGACACGGATAGAAGCTATGGCCGGAATGTTTACGCAGTTGACAGAATATATGACTATAAAGGAATCCTACCTTAAAATTCTTCTTAAAATTGTAGGTATCTCATATATTGCAGATTTTTCTTCCAGTATCTGCAAAGATGCAGGATACTCGGCAATCGCCGGTCAGATAGAAATTTTTGGAAAAATATCGGTACTGTCAGTCAGTACACCAATCGTTCTTGCACTGCTGAATACTGTCTCAGAATACCTGAGCTGAGGCAGAGGAAATATGCGGGGAAAACAGATTATGCGGATAATAGTGGCTGTGATGTGTGCTGCAGCAGTATGGATGTTCTTTTATGGGACATGTATGGCGGAAGATATGGAAAAAGCAGTGGCAGATTCCTATCTGGAGGAATTGGATCTTGAAGAAATACAGGATACGATAGACCAACTGTTCCCGGAAGCTGAAATGAATTTCCGGGACAGCATTCTGGAACTTATGGAAGGGAAAAGCCCCGTATCTCCGGAAACTATGAAACAATTAATGTATAAGCTGGTACTGGGAGAATTAAAAAGTCAAAGAGCGATTATGATACGCATCCTGGTTTTGGCAGTTGTGTCTGCGGTGTTTGCAAACTTTGTGAAGATATTTGACGGCAGTCAGATATCGGATATTGCGTTTTACATGATTTATCTGTTGTTATTTGTGATTTTGATGAAGGCATTTGAGGAACTGGATCAAATGGCATCAGATCACATAGGACAGGTACTTCATTTTATGAAATTGCTTTTGCCGGTTTATCTTGTGACTGCTTCTCTGGCAGCAGGTTCCGTGACAGCAGCAGGGTTTTATGAGCTTACGCTGTTTTTTATTACAGGAGCCCAGCTTATCATAAATTATATTGTGCTCCCGGGAATCAAATTTTATGTATTATTTCTGCTGCTAAATCATTTGGGGAAAGAAGATTATTTATCCAGACTGTCGGCATTGATAGAGCTGGCATTGTCATGGATACTGAAAACATTGCTGGCAGTGCTGGTAGGAGTCCAGACCGTGCAGGCACTGCTTCTGCCTGCTATTGATTCTTTGAAAAATGGAGTATTGAATAAAGCGGCGGGAGCAGTTCCTGTTCTTGGAAATACATTGAATGCAGTGACAGAAACTGTGCTTGGAACCGCAGTTCTTTTGAAAAATGCGGTGGGAGCAGCAGGAATGATCATAATTGTTATGATCTGCATGGCTCCGGCAGTACGTCTGGCGGTATGCACTCTTTTATATAAAGCGGTTTCTGCAGCAGTACAGCCGGTATCTGATAAAAGAATTACAGAATGTATAGCCGGTGTCGGAGAAGGGACGGCTTTGCTTTTAAAAACAGTCGGAACTATGGGAATCATGCTTCTTCTGACGCTGGCAATTGTTACTGCATCTATAAAAGGATTATAAATGAAAGAGGCAGGGTGGCATGCATGGAACAAGTCTATTCCTGGGTAAAAAATGTAATGGTCGGATTATGTCTGATGGAATTATTCAGTCATTTGGTAAGAAGGGAGGATTATCGCAGATATATCCGCTTTTTCGGAGGTATAATTGTTTTAGTCATGATTATTTCCCCGGTTCTTCAGTTGTTTTCAGGTACAGATCTTTTTGATGAGGCTTTGCAAAGAGCAATGCTGCAGGAGGAAGCGATAAATATAGAGCTTGCAAATCAGACACTGGCTGAACTCCAGAATAGAAAAATATCAGAGGTCTATCAGCAGGAACTGGAGCGGCAGATGAGAGAAATAGCTGAAAGCCATCATCAGAGGGTAATTTCAATCAATACGGAACTGGAAGAAAGGGCGGGATATGCTGCAGAGATAAAAAGTGTGACCATGCTGGTGGCAAAGATCAGAAGCGGTGTAAGCGTGTTTGAGACAGAAAAAGGGGAGAGACAGGGACAGATGGAAAGTTTAGAAGAAATAAAAACAGAAATTGCCTCTATGTACAATGTGGAAAAAGAACAGATAACTATCAATATAAAGGAGTAGGCAATGGGGGAAAGAAAAGGCCGTTATCTGGAAAAACTCAGGAATGTACGAAAAGACCAGTGGTTTATCCTGCTTTTGGCGGGAATTCTTATAATCGTAATTGCCATTCCGGTGCCTGCTGATGACAAAGAGAAGCTTGTGCAAAAAGTACAGGAAGAAAATTCGGATATAACGCAGGTGACAGATCTTGAGACGAGACTTGAAAGAATTTTGGAACAGATGGCAGGAGCCGGGCGGGTAAAGGTAATGATCACCCAGGTGGACAGCGGAGAAAAGATTGTAGAAAAAGATGTTCCGGTCCAGGAAAGAAACAGTCAGGAAGAGGGCTCTGAAGGTGTTGTACGGACGGAAAAAGAAGTGCAGCGTGAGGAAACAACGGTTTATTCTAAGAGTGATGATACGCAGATCCCGTATGTGATACGAGAAATAGCTCCCGAAATAGGCGGAGTGCTGGTGCTGGCCCAGGGCGGAGATGATCCTGTAACAGAAAAGAATATTACTGATGCAGTAATGGCATTATTCGGTCTGGAAGCGCATAAAATCAAAGTAATGAAGATGAATTGAAAGGAGAGAAGAAGGTGAAACATATCTTGAAAAAGAACCAGGTCATCATAACGGCACTTGCTATTATGATTGCGGTGGCCGGGTATCTGAACTATTCCGGAACCAAACTGGAGGAGGCCGTTGTACAGAGCAGCGTTTCGGAAGATCAGATTCTGCAGGAAAACGGGATTACTGTGGAAGATGTGGCAGAGGCGGATGACATTACAGACACACCGGGAGAAGCTGTGCTGACAAGTGTCGGGGCATCACAGGTGGCGGCTCAGGCCAAACTGACCAGAGAACAGCTGCGGGCTCAGAATAAGGAAACACTGATGGAAGTCATCAACAATGACATGATTGATGAAGAGCAAAAACAAAATGCCATTGACAGTATTACATCTCTGACAGAAAAGGCAGAACGTGAAGCGGCGGCAGAACTCCTTCTGGATGCAAAAGGGTTTGAAGAAAGTGTTGTCAGTATCACAGATAACAGTGTGGATGTGGTAATTAATATGGCAGAGATCAGCGATGCACAGCGGGCACAGATTGAAGATATTGTGAAAAGGAAAACGGAAATTTCCGGTGAAAACATTGTAATCACACCGGTAAGCGGGGAATAAAAGAGCAGACGCCGTATTTGTTTCGGCAAATTTGATTTTTTAGTAAAAATGGCACTGGGGGATTATCCTGTCAGTGCCATTTTTGGATTTTGCATTGGGATTTATGGGATATTTTCGGATACCTCGTTGACATGAATTCCCTCTTTTGTTAAGATAATCCGTGGATTATACGATGTGGAGCATATGTATCTGTTTTGCGGGTACATTACAGGATATGGAGGAACAATTGTGAGTGATATTACAAGTGAAATAAAGAAACGGCGTACCTTTGCGATTATTTCGCATCCGGATGCCGGAAAAACGACTTTGACAGAAAAATTTCTGCTGTATGGCGGAGCCATCAATCTGGCCGGCTCTGTAAAAGGAAAAGCTACAGCAAGACATGCCGTATCAGACTGGATGGAAATAGAAAAAGAAAGAGGTATTTCCGTTACCTCTTCCGTACTGCAGTTCAATTATGACGGATATTGCATTAACATTCTGGATACTCCCGGGCATCAGGATTTCTCAGAGGATACTTACCGTACCTTGATGGCAGCCGATTCTGCGGTGATGGTAATTGACGCTTCCAAAGGTGTAGAGGCCCAGACAAGAAAGCTGTTCAAAGTATGTGTGATGCGCCATATCCCGATATTTACGTTTATCAACAAAATGGACAGGGATGCCAATGATACGTTTGAACTTTTGGATGACATCGAAAAGGAACTGGGAATTGCCACCTGTCCGATTAACTGGCCCATCGGTTCCGGAAAGAATTTTAAAGGTGTTTATGAGCGCGGAAGCAGGAAAGTGACAACATTTTCTGATACACAGAAAGGAACAAAAGAGGGAGAATCAAGGGAAATTCCTATTGATTCACCGGAATTGCAGGAGTTTGTCGGAGAAGAAAACATGTCAACCCTGATGGAAGAAATAGAATTGCTGGACGGTGCAAGTGCGGAATTTGACCAGGAACTGGTCAGCCAGGGAAAACTTTCTCCGGTCTTTTTTGGTTCAGCGCTTACAAATTTTGGCGTAGAAATTTTCCTGAAGCATTTTTTGCAGATGACAACATCGCCTCTCCCGAGAAAAGCGGATATCGGTGTGATTGATCCGATGGAAGAGGATTTCTCTGCATTTGTATTTAAAATCCAGGCAAACATGAACAAGGCTCACCGTGACCGTATTGCCTTTATGCGAATTTGTTCCGGACGGTTCGATGCCGGAATGGAGGTGTATCATGTGCAGGGGAATAAAAAGCAGAGACTGTCCCAGCCACAGCAGATGATGGCTCAGGAACGGCATATTGTGGATGAAGCTTATGCAGGCGATATTATCGGTGTATTTGATCCGGGCATTTATTCTATCGGAGATACGATCTGCATGCCCGGAAAGAAATTTCAGTATGAAGGAATTCCAACCTTTGCACCGGAACATTTTGCGAGAGTGCGTCAGGTGGATACAATGAAACGTAAGCAGTTTGTGAAAGGTATTACACAGATTGCACAGGAAGGTGCGATTCAGATATTCCAGGAATTTAACACCGGTATGGAGGAGATCATTGTGGGGGTTGTAGGAGTCCTGCAGTTTGAAGTTCTGAAATACCGTTTGGAGAACGAATACAATGTGGAAATCCGCATGGAAAATCTTCCTTATGAGCATATCCGCTGGATAGAAAATGAAGATATTGATATGAATAAGCTGACCGGCACATCTGATATGAAGAAAATCCAGGATCTGAAAGGAAGGCCGCTGCTGATCTGGGTAAACTCCTGGAGTGTGGGAATGACACTTGAGCGAAATCCGGGTCTGGTGCTGTCAGAGTTTGGAAGATAATGCGCATGCATGGCGGGCAGATCTGTAAAATGGAAATGAAACTTTACAAAGCCTTGATTATTTGGTATACTTTAAAGGACGAGTGACAAAAGGACGGGTCATTGAAGGAGGTCGATTATTATGGGTAAGGAAGAACTTCAAAATGGCTACACCGTTATGGATAACGGGGCAGCAGGACAGGTTCAGATATCGAATGAAGTGCTTACGATTATAGCAGGACTGGCAGCTACAGAAGTGAAGGGGGTTGCCAGCATGGGTGGAAATATTACAAATGAGCTGGTGAGCAAGATTGGCATGAGAGGGCTCTCCAAGGGTGTACGGACCACAATGGAAAACGGAGTGGTAAATGTGGATTTAACCCTGAATCTTGATTATGGCTTCAGCGTACCGAAGACTTGCCAGAAAGTGCAGGAAAAGGTAAAAGCCGCCGTAGAGAATATGACAGGACTGAACGTTGAAAATGTAAATATCAAAATTGCCAATGTGACAATGGAAAAAGGCAATTAAATTTTAGACTGTCTCAAAAGGGTATCTTTTGGGACTTTCTTTTTAGAGGAGAAATTATGAGCAGAAGAGAAATGAGGGAGCATATTTTTAAACTACTGTTTTTATTGGAGTTCTACAGAGGAGAGGAATTGAATAACCAGGCAGAACTTTATATGGACGAAGTAGAGGAAGCTGATTTTACAGAAAAAGAGGCAAACTATATTTTAGAAAAATTTCATAAGATTGAAGGGGCTTTGCCGGAACTGGATGAAAAGCTGTCGAAAGTTTCAGAAGGTTGGAAACTGGCTCGTATGAACAAGGTGGATCTGGCAGTTTTGCGTCTTGCGGCTTACGAAGCATTAATGGATGAGGATATACCCGTTGGAGTTGCAATCAACGAAGCCGTTGAGCTTGCAAAGAAATTCGGCGGAGACGATTCTCCGTCTTTTGTGAATGGTGTACTGGCAAAAGTTGTAAAATAGGGATAATCCATGAAAAATATATATTCTGTTGGACAGGTAAATCATTATATAAAAAATATGCTTGCAGAAGACTATATGCTGAGACGGATTTACGTGAAGGGAGAAGTCTCAAACTGCAAGTATCACTCATCCGGACACATCTACTTCTCACTGAAAGATGAAACAGGATGTATGGCATGTGTGATGTTTGCCGGAAACCGCGGAGGTCTTTCTTTCAGATTGCAGAATGGTCAGAGCGTAATTGTTCTGGGCGGAATCAGTGTTTATGAGAGAGACGGCAGATATCAGATGTATGCAAATGAGATTATTCTGGATGGTGCCGGTCTGTTATATGAAAAATTTGAGGCTCTGAAAAGAGAGCTGGAAGAAATGGGGATGTTTGCTCCTGAATATAAGCAGCCTGTACCGGCGTATGCAAAAACGGTTGGAATCGTTACAGCTCCTGCCGGAGCAGCAATCAGGGACATTCAGAATATAGCGTACCGGAGAAATCCATATGTCAGACTGATTCTGTACCCTGCATTGGTGCAGGGAAAAGATGCAGCTCCCAGCATCGTACGCGGGATCGAAGCGTTGGATGCCTATGGCGTGGATGTGATGATCGTAGGCAGAGGCGGCGGTTCCATAGAGGATCTGTGGGCATTTAATGAAGAGATCGTGGCACGGGCAATTTTCGGATGCAGTGTCCCTGTAATTTCGGCAGTCGGACATGAAACAGATTTTACGATCGCAGATTATGTGGCTGATCTGCGTGCGCCAACGCCGTCAGCGGCAGCAGAACTGGCAGTTGCGGATGTGGCGGGTATTTTGCAGCAGCTGGACAGATATCAGAATCAGATGACTCTTCGAATGAAAAGCCGGCTGCATACTGCGAAACAGGAGCTTGGGCATCTGCAAAGCAGACTGGTACTTTTAAGCCCACGTAATCAGATCCGCGAAAAACGCCAGATGCTGATGGAAAAAGAAGATAAGTTACAGTATCTGATGACGCAGATGCTGGAGAGAAAAAGGCATCAGATGATGGTATATGCAGAACGCATGAAAGGACTTTCCCCACTTGATAAACTGCAGCAGGGTTATTCTTATGCTGTGGATTCAGATGGGAAAAATATATCGGAAATAAAACAGGTAAAGGCCGGTGAAGCAATGAGACTCTACGTGACGGACGGATGTATTCATGCAACAATCAGCGGCACAGAAAAAAGAAAGTATTGAGGATATCGGATGGCTGAAAAAAATGTGCAGGAGGCGCAGGAACTGACACTGGAGGAATCCTTTGAAAAACTGGAGAATATGCTGGCAGCTCTTGAGAGCAGAGATATTACGCTGGAACAGTCTTTTGATGTTTACCAGAAGGGAATGGAACTGATCAGACAATGTAACCGGAAAATTGACTGTGTGGAAAAGAAGATGCAGGTCATGGATGAAGAAGGTGGATTGAGTGACTTTTGAAGAAGAATTAAAGAAACGCTCCCTGGAAGTACAGGAAATAGTATATCAATATCTGCCTGAGGAGAAAGGATATCAGAAACTTCTTCTGGAGGCTATGAATTACAGTATGACAGCGGGAGGAAAGCGGCTTCGGCCGCTTCTTATGCAGGAAACATTCCGGTTGTTTGGCGGTAAGGGAAAAATTGCAGAACCATTTATGGCAGCTATTGAGATGATACACACACATTCTCTGATACATGATGATTTACCCGCAATGGATAATGATGAATACCGCCGCGGAAGAAAGACAACACACATTGTGTATGGGGAAGCAATGGCAATTCTGGCTGGCGACGGCCTTTTGAATTATGCATATGAAACAGCCTGCAAGGCTTTTTCAATGGAACCTGAAAATACAAATATAGGCAGGGCAATGACTGTTCTTGCAAAGAAAACAGGGATCAATGGCATGATCGGCGGACAGGCGGTGGATGTGCAGAATGATGGAAAACCGCTCTCAGAGGATATGCTGGATTTTATATACCGTTTAAAGACAAGTGCACTGATCGAAAGTTCCATGATGATCGGGGCGATTCTGGCTGGTGCGGATGAGGAGAATGTGTCTGCAGTCCGCAGCGTGGCAAATGATGTAGGACTTGCTTTCCAGATTCAGGATGACATCCTGGATGTGACCAGTACACGGCAGGAACTGGGCAAACCGGTCAATAGTGATGAAAAAAATCATAAAACAACTTATGTGACGCTGAAAGGGCTGGAAGAGGCAGGAAAAGATGTGGAAAACATATCTCATCATGCAATTGATACATTATCTTCTTTGCCGCAGGAAAATATATTTCTGGAAAAATTAATCCGGGCATTGATCACCCGGAGAAATTAACAGGTGAGAAAAATGATTCTGGACAGAATTCAAAAGGAAAACGATATAAAAGAATTAAATACGGAAGAAGTGGAGCAGCTTGCAGGAGAGATCCGGGCATTTCTGATTGAAAAAATCAGTGAAAACGGAGGACATCTCGGTTCAAATCTCGGTGTGGTGGAACTCACTATGGCATTACACCTGAGTTTTAATTTGCCGCAGGATAAAATAATCTGGGATGTGGGGCATCAGTCATATACGCATAAATTGTTGACCGGACGCAAGGACGGATTTGACACATTGCGCAAATTTGGCGGAATGAGCGGATTTCCGAAAAGGAAAGAAAGTCCCTGCGATGCTTTTGATACAGGACACAGTTCTACTTCCGTATCGGCTGGTTTGGGGTATGCCAAAGCCAGAGATCTGAAAGGAGAAAACTATCATGTCGTTTCTGTTATCGGAGACGGATCACTGACGGGCGGAATGGCATGGGAGGCTCTGAACAATGCATCCAGGCTTGATACGAATTTTATTATTGTTTTGAATGATAATAACATGTCAATATCTGAAAATGTGGGTGGATTGTCCAATTACCTGAATACAGTCCGTACCAGAGAAGGATATATGAACCTGAATGAAGGGGTTAAAAATACATTGTCAAAAATCCCTGTTTATGGGGAACAGATTGTTGAGAGGGTACGCAGGACAAAAAATGGTATTAAACAGTTTTTTGTTCCGGGGATGCTGTTTGAAGAAATGGGGCTGACTTATCTGGGACCGGTTGATGGTCACAATATCGATCAGCTTGTTAAAACCTTTGAAAAGGCTAAGAGAGTAAAGGGAGCGGTACTTTTTCACGTCTGTACCCAGAAAGGGCAGGGGTACGAACCGGCCATGCGCCATCCGGCAAGGTTCCATGGCGCGGAACCCTTTGAGATTGAGACTGGTCTTCCGAAAAAAAAGCGTTTAAAAGCAAATTATACAGATGTATTTTCTACTGTGATGAGGAAAATGGGAGACAGAGAACCGGATGTGGTGGCGATTACGGCTGCAATGCCGGATGGGACGGGTCTGAAACGGTTTCGCAATATGTTTCCTGACAGATTTTTTGATGTGGGCATTGCAGAGCAGCATGCTGTCACTTTTGCAGCAGGGCTTGCTGCGGCAGGATTAAAGCCGATTGTGGCAGTATATTCATCATTCCTGCAGAGAGCATATGACCAGATATTGCATGATGTATGTATACAAAATCTTCATGTGGTTTTTGCTGTTGACCGGGCAGGGCTTGTGGGAAGTGACGGAGAGACACATCAGGGGATTTTTGATTTATCTTATTTATCCTCTATTCCGAATATGTGCGTGATGGCGCCGAAGAACAAATGGGAACTTTCGGATATGATGAAATTTGCAGTGGCTTATGACGGGCCGGTTGCACTGCGTTATCCCCGGGGGGAGGCATATGACGGTCTTGAAAGATTTCGTGCACCTGTTGAATATGGGAAAGCGGAAGTAATATATGATGAGACGGAAATTGCTCTGCTGGCAGTAGGAAGCATGGTGAAAACAGCAGTAGAGGTCAGAGAGCGCCTCCGTGAAACGGGTTATTCATGTACTCTGATAAATGCCAGATTTGTGAAGCCATTTGATAAAAAGCAGCTTTTGGAACTTGCAAAAGATCATAAACTTCTGGTCACTATGGAAGAAAATGTGAAAAGCGGCGGATTTGGTGAGAATGTTCTTGAATATCTAAATGAGACACAAAGCAGATTAAGGATGTTGAATATTTCTCTGCCGGATGCTTATGTGGAACACGGGAATGTGGATCTGCTGAGGGCGGAGGCCGGAATTGATGCAGAGACGATCGTGAAAAGGATTGTTGCAGAATATATTGGATTACAGGAATGTCTGACAGGAGCAGATAGATGAAAGAAAGATTAGACGTACTGATGGTGCAAAGGAATCTTGCACCGTCAAGAGAAAAAGCAAAAGCGTTGATCATGTCCGGGTGTGTGCTGGTAGACGGGCAGCGTGAAGATAAGGCGGGAACCAGTTTTCCGGATACTGTAGAGATTACGGTAAAAGGAAACACCCTGCGCTATGTGAGCCGCGGCGGATTGAAACTTGAAAAAGCCATGCAGCATTTTGATCTGACACTGCAGGATAAAGTTTGTATGGACGTGGGAGCATCCACAGGAGGATTTACGGACTGCATGCTGCAGAACGGCGCTGTAAAGGTTTATTCAGTAGATGTGGGATACGGTCAGCTGGATTGGAGATTGCGGCAGGATGAACGTGTCGTTTGTATGGAAAAGACAAATATACGGTATGTGGTTCCGGAGGATATCGGGGAAGCAGTAGAATTTGCATCTGTCGATGTGTCGTTTATTTCCCTTACAAAAGTTCTTCTTCCCGTAAAAAACCTTCTGTCAGATACGGGAGAAGTCGTATGCCTGATCAAACCCCAGTTTGAGGCAGGACGCGAGAAAGTCGGCAAAAAAGGGGTAGTCAGAGACCCGGCTGTCCATGAGGAAGTAATTGAAAAAGTGGTTGCATATGCAAAAGAGATCGGTTTTGCGGTGAGGGAACTGGAATTTTCGCCAATCAAAGGACCGGAAGGAAATATCGAATATTTGCTGCATTTGCAAAAGTGCGGTCAGTCACGGCCTGTTTCGGTAAAAGAGACTGTTGGGCTGGCTCACGGGGCGTTGGATAAATCAGCTGAGAGATAAGATTATGGATAAGTTTTATGTTATTACAAATATGCAGAAAGATCCTCAATTGAAAGTTGCAAAGGGGATTCAGAAGTATCTGGAAAAAAGAGGGAAAGAATGTCTTGTGCAGGAGATGGCCCAATCTGACATTATCCAGAATTATAAATATACAGATCCGGCAAAAATACCGCTGGATGTAGAATGTGTACTGGTTCTGGGCGGAGACGGTACGGTGCTCCAGGCATCACGCGATCTCGTAGAACGGGATATCCCTCTGTTTGGAATTAATATCGGGACTTTGGGATATCTGGCGGAGATTGGTGCGGATTATATCGAACCGGCTCTTGATAAACTGATTCTTGATGATTATGTAACAGAAAAGCGTATGATGCTGCAGGGGACAGCGTACCATGGAAGAAAGCATATCCTTTCGGATGTGGCGTTAAATGATATTGTTATTTCAAGGAGCGGCAGACTCAGGGTAATAGATGTAAATATATTCGTTAATGACCGTTTCCTGAATTCGTACAGTGCGGATGGAATTATCGTATCTACACCAACCGGATCAACGGGGTATAATTTGTCTGTGGGAGGCCCGATTGTTTCTCCTTCTGCATCTATGATCCTGCTTACACCGATCGCTCCGCATACTTTGACAGCACGAAGCGTCATTCTTCCGGATGATGCAAAAGTTAAAATTGAGATTGAGCGCCGCAATGGCAGTGATGAAGAAGCAGAAGTGACATTTGACGGTGATACCTCAGTAAAAATGAAGGGGAAAGATTTTATTGAAATTGAAAAATCGAATCGTACGGTACGGTTTGTCAAAATAGATCAGATCAGTTTCCTGGAGATTCTGAGAAGAAAGATGAGCGGAGCATAGGGGGACATAATGAAGATTGAGAGACATGCGAAAATTGTGGAGCTGATAAATCAGTATAATATTGAGACGCAGGAAGAACTTGCTGAGCGATTAAATAAAGCCGGATTTCATGTGACACAGGCTACAGTATCCAGGGATATCAGAGAATTGAAGCTTACAAAGATTACCGTGGACGGGGGACAAAAGTATGCGGTAGTAGGCAATCACGGGAGTACATTGGATGAAAAATATCTGCGTGTTCTGCGGGAAGGCTTCCTCTCTATGGATATGGCACAGAATATTCTGGTTGTCCGCACGGTATCCGGTATGGCTATGGCGGTAGCCGCAGCGATGGATGCTATGCACTGGCATGAAATTGCAGGATGTATTGCAGGAGATGACACAATTATGTGTGCTGTGCGAAGTGTGGATGATACGCTGATCGTTATGGATAAGATCCGAAAGATTCTTGATATAAAATAAATTGTAAAAAATCCTTGCCGGGAGAAAAGTACAGGGTAGATATATGTTATTAAATTTACACGTAAAAAATATGGCGCTGATCCAGGAACTGGAGATAGATTTTGGAAAAGGTCTTAATATCCTTACAGGAGAGACGGGGGCCGGAAAATCTATATTGATCGGTTCTATCAATGTTGCGCTTGGGATGCAGAGTTTTAAAGGTTTTGCCAGAGAGGATGCAGATATGGCACTGGTGGAACTTGTGTTTTCTGTAGACAGTGAATCTTTGAAAGAAAAAATTGAAAATATGGATATTTCGGTGGAGGATGATCAGATCATATTAAGCCGCCGTCTCGTAAAGGGAAGGAGCATCAGTAAAGTAAATGGAGAAACTGTTCCGGTGTCGACAATCCGCGAACTGGCATCATTACTTATTGATATCCACGGACAACATGAACATCAGTCGCTGCTTTATAAAAAAAATCATTTGAAAATTCTGGATGAATTTGCAAGAGAAGAACTGGAAAATCTAAAAGCAGAAGGCATCAGGCTTTATGAAATTTATTCTGACTGCAAGAAACAGATGGAGACTGCTTTTCTGGATGAAGCATCCAGAAAGAAAGAGACAGATTTTCTTCAGTATGAAGTGGAAGAGATTGAGAATGCCGGCCTGCGCCAGGGAGAAGATGAGGAACTTGAGGCACAGTACCGCAAAATGTCAAATGCCAGAAAAATTGCTCAGGATGCGTCTGAGGCTTATCAGATGACATCGGAAGGTTCCTGTAATGCTTCGGACGGAGTGTCAAAAGCACTGCAGCGTCTTATGGCGGTAAGCTCTTATGATCCGGAACTGGAACAGCTGACAGGTCAGCTTGCTGAGATCGAAAGCCTTCTGACAGACTTTAACAGAGAATTATCCGGCTATCTGGATGATCTGACCTTTGACGAGGCGGAATTTGTCCAGGTGGAAGAGCGCCTTGATATGATTAATCATTTAAAGGCAAAATATGGAAATTCTGTGGAAGAAATCCTTCTATATAAAGAGGAAAAAGAAAAGCGGCTGCAGGAATTGCTGGATTATGATACATATCTTGCGAAACTTTCGGAAAACTACAGGCAGAGCGAAGGTGCTTTGCGCGAAAATGGACAGAAGATTTCAGAAATCCGAAGACGGTATGCAATAAAGCTTGCGAAGACGATTCAGGAAGAACTTGTTGATCTGAATTTTCTGGAAACCAGTTTTGATGTTAATGTGGAACAGACGGATATACTTCGTGCAGACGGATTTGATGAGGTCTGCTTCCTGATTTCCATGAATCCGGGCATGCCCAAACGTCCACTGGCGGATGTGGCATCAGGCGGCGAGCTTTCCAGGATCATGCTGGCTATAAAAACTGTGCTTGCCGAAAAAGATGATATGCAGACACTTATTTTTGATGAAATTGATGTGGGAATCAGCGGCAGAACTGCTCAGAAAGTTTCAGAGAAAATGGCAGTGATCGCAGCAAACCATCAGGTGTTGTGTATTACACACCTGGCACAAATTGCATCAATGGCAGATAATCATTTTTTAATCGAGAAGGCTGTGCGTGATAAAGATACAGTGACGATGATCCGCCATCTCAATGCAGAAGAAAGTGTGGAGGAACTGGCACGAATTCTTGGTGGGGCAAAGATTACGCAGCTTACGCTGCAAAGCGCAAGAGAAATGAAAGATATGGCAGAGTCTGCAAAAAAATACTAGAGTACATTTGAAGAATACTCACATACTAAAAGAGGATATCGCAAGGATATCTTCTTTTTTTCTCTGAGAGAAAAGTTTTGGAATAGGAAATCCTGTGCCGAAAGGATGTGAGGAATTTGAATAAAGTACGAAAAGGAAAAGTGATTTGTCTGCTGTCTGGTCTTCTTGTGTTGTTTGGAATTCTGGAGTGGACCATTTTGGAGGATATGATTCCGGATACTCTGCATGTGGCAGCAGATGGCAAAGAAGGGAAACTGTTGTCAGAAACAATGCCCTGCTGGGTGGAAGAAGAGATGCAGGAACCGGACACTATCCAATGCAGTGCTTTTGGGGTAATACCAATAAAAGACGTGCAGGTGGATATTGTGGAGCGGCAGCAGCTGATACCCAGCGGCATGCCGGTGGGTATATACATGAAAACGGAAGGTGTGCTGATTGTAGGAACCGGTGAAGTGGTGGATATTAATGGGACAACCCGGGAACCGGTGGGAGATATTGTGCAATCAGGAGATTACATTCTTGCTGTAAATGGTGTCCCTGTTTCGCAAAAAGAGGAAGTTATACAGCAGATAAATGATGCGGCTGGCGGAAACGTACAGTTAAATGTATTGCGTAAAGGAGAGGAAATAGAATTAAAAGTGCCCGTTGTGCAGACCGGACTGGAAGAGTATAAAGCGGGTATATGGATAAGGGACGATACTCAGGGGATCGGTACATTAACCTATATGAAAGAAGATGGGAGTTTTGGGGCACTTGGACATGGTATCAGTGATATTGATACCAGCACACTTCTTACGCTAAAATCTGGTCATCTTTACAACACAGATATTCTTTCAGTTGTAAAGGGCGAGGATGGGCTGCCAGGTGAACTGTCAGGAATCATCCGGTATCAGAACGGTGAAATCCTTGGAGAAATATCGGAGAACACTGCTATCGGGATATTTGGAAATGTCAGCGGGGAATTACAGAACCTGGCATATTCAGACGCAATGGATATTGCATATAAACAGGAAATAGAATCGGGGTCGGCGCAGATATTAAGTGCTGTAGAGGGAGAAATAAAAGAATATGATATTGAGATAGAAAAAATAAATCTTAACAGTGACGATGCCAATAAAAGTATGATCATACGTGTTACAGATCCGGAACTTCTGCAAATCACAGGAGGTATTGTGCAGGGAATGTCCGGCAGTCCGATCCTGCAGAACGGACGGATCGTGGGGGCAGTGACTCATGTTTTTGTCAACGATCCCACTAAAGGGTATGGGATATTTATTGAAAATATGCTGGAGCATTGAGTCCGGGCAGAAAAGGCGGAAAATCAAACCCGCCTTTTTTTATTGACATAGTGATTTAAAATCCCGCCCCCTATGATAATGGCAAGAGCGATGGCAACAACTTTTTTTGCTGCTTCCTGCGGCATCTGGCTTTTAGAACCAATGGAATCAGAATAGAATGTAAGAGTGTAATTAATCTCATGAGGCGTTCCCATGGCGGTGGTATCCGCGACGACATTCATATCGTTGTCCAAAACAGTGATCGGAATTTCGAATTCGGAATTACCGCCCTCTGCATTTTCATTCAGATATTTTTCGGTACCCACAAGCATATAATCATAATTGGAACTGCTCCACTGAAGACGGACATAGGCTTTCCCCTCTCTGACGGTAAGAAGGGCAGGAGAGACAATAGCAGCTTTTCCGCTGCCGCCTGTCATGGAAAGTTCAATAGAATACTCTCCGTCCTTCAGGTCAAGAGTGACTGGTTCGGGAAAAACATTATCAACAGAAGATTGCTCAGGGGCCGGAAGATCCTGATCAAGTACCTGTAAAAGATAACTCCCTTTCTTTTCGTATATTTCCCTGGGGATCGTTAAAATATAGTTGCCGTCCATTTCTTCAACTGAGTAATCAGGGGATTCTGATCCATAGCAGATGCTTGAAAATATGTTGAAGATGCATAATAATATACAGAACATAAAACATTTTTTTTTCATTTTTTTCAACTCCAATCTATGTAACTATATCATATTCGATTCTTTGTGTAAACCGTTGAAAACATGCGAATTGGGTAGTATAATAAATACTAATTTGTGAAGGGAAATGCAGGGGAAATGATAGAGATAAAGAATCTGACAAAAAAATTTGATGATTTTACGGCAGTTGATTCTCTGGATATGACGATTGAGACCGGAGAATTTTTTGGACTTCTGGGTCCAAACGGTGCGGGAAAGACAACTACGATAGGAATGCTTTCCACGCTGCTTTTGCCTACTGAAGGAGAAATCAGAATAGACGGTCAGATTTTAAGCAGAAAAAATCCGGCTTTAAAGCGAAAAATCAGTGTTATTACACAGGAGTATTCCATGCGCCAGGATATGACCATGGATGAAATTATGGAGTACCAGGGAAGGTTATATTTTATGCCGGTGAAGCAGATAAGAGAAAAAACAGAAGAATTGCTGGAATTTTGCGGTCTGAAAGAATTCCGTAAAAGGACGGTAAGAAGGCTCTCGGGCGGAATGAAACGTAAATTGATGGTATGCCGTGCACTCTTGACAGATCCGGAGATATTGCTTTTGGATGAACCGACAGCGGGCATGGATGCATTGTCGAGAAGGCAGATGTGGAATCTCTTAAGACAATTGAATGAAAAAAACCTGACTATTTTACTTACGACACATTATATGGAAGAAGCCCAGAATCTTTGCCAGAGAGTGGCGCTGATGGATAAGGGAAAGCTGGAAGAAATCAATACGCCGTCCGGTTTAATTGAAGCGCTGGGTACATATGCGGTAGATGAAGTGACTGCACAGGGAGTAAGAAGCCGTTATTTCCATGAGCGGAGAGAGGCAATCTCATATCTGGAGAGCATTTCCGGTCAGACAACGCTGCGTGATACGACATTGGAAGATGTGTTTGTGGAACGGGCAGGAAGACATTTAATGTAGGATGAAGTAAGGAGAATGGAATGGGAATTATTACGATACTATGGGAAAAATGGAGAGAATTCCGAAGAGATTTTTATAAAATAACACTGGCGGCCATGGTGGCTCCGCTGATGTATTTGATTGTTTTCGGGATGGGAATTAAAACCATTTCCAATGGAGAACCATATTTGAATTTTCTTATACCGGGGGTGGTGGCTCTGACAACTATGAATGGAAGCTTTAATGCCATTGCCCAGAATCTGAATGTACAGCGACTGTATGAGAAAGCGTTTGACCAGGTTATGATATCTCCAACACCGTTATGGCAGTTTATTGTAGGCCAGGTTATTGGAGGAAGTTTGAGAGGTCTGTATGCCGGCTGTATTATTTTGCTGCTCACAATTCCAATCGGAACAGGGCTTGTATTCAATGGAGTATCATTTTTGATTATGTTCTTAAATGGTGCCGTATTTTCCATTATCGGAGTAGTAGTGTCTTTTTATGCGAAGAGCCATACGGATGTGCCACGCTTTTCGAATTATGTAATCATGCCGATGGCATATTTGTGTAATACGTTTTTTTCTACGGAACAGATGCCTTCCGGTATTCGGCAGGTGGTAGGAGTGCTCCCATTATCACAGACCAGCGGTATGTTGAGAAATATTGCTGTCGGAGGAAATGCAGATGCAAAAGGAATAGCGATTCTGGCGGCATATCTGATTGGATTCGGCGGCATGGCATTCTGGTTTTTATATAAAAAGAAGAATCTATAGTATATTTACCACATAAATTTGTACAGGATGGAATTTTAAGATGAAACGAGTGAAACTTACGGTGCAGTATAGTGCGCTGCAGGGACTTTACTGGATGTTATTTTGCGCAATCTATTCTTTTGCCACAGTATTTCTTCTGGAACAGGGATTTTCCGGCACCAGAATAGGAATCATTGTTGCACTTGGAAATGTGCTTGGTGTAGTGCTTCAGCCTGTGGCTGGTGCGCTTGCTGATAATTCTGAGCGCATAACGGTAGGAAGGCTGATTACAATTTTGTCTGCAGTGATGCTGGTTGTGCTGGCAATACTGAAAATCGTTTCCGGAGCGCTGCCGGTGGTGGCGGTACTGTTTATTCTGGCAGATGCGTTGCTTCAGATTCTGCAGCCCCTTGTCAATTCGGTCAGTGTTTATTATATGAACAGAGGAGTTGATCTGAATTTTGGAATAGCAAGAGGAATCGGATCGGTAATGTATGCGGTTGTATCGTCTGTACTGGGAAAACTGGTGGCTGGCTACGGGGTGAGTCTGATTCTCTATTCTGGTATTATTATTCTGACAGGAATGATGATCATAATCAGTATGATGCCGATGAGAGAGAAGGATTCAGATGCAAAGAAAGAGGCATGCCAGGAAGAAAAAAATATCCTGGAGTTTTTGGCGAACTACAAATATTTTTCAGTGGTATTGGTTGGTTTGACACTTCTTCTGCTTAGTCATAATCTGCTGAACAATTATATGATCCATATTGTCACACCGCTGGGCGGAGATGAAGCTGCTATGGGAACTGCTTTTTCAATTGCGGCTATGTTGGAACTGCCGACCATGTTTTTATTTTCGGGTTTGGTAAAAAGGATACACAGTGAGCGGCTCCTGATGTTTTCCGGTCTCTTTTTCTTTCTAAAAGCGGGAGCTTACTTTTTATGTACCAATATGACTCAGATTTATATGACGCAGATTTTTCAGATGGGTGCATTTGCACTTTATATACCGGCATCGGTCTATTACGTGAACGAGGTTATGGAAGAACAGGACAAATTTAAAGGACAGGCGCTTATGGTAGGAACAAGTACCCTGGGCGGTGTTTTTGGAGGCCTTTTGGGCGGTGTGCTGGTGGATCATACTGGCGTGCGGCAATTATTGTTTACAGGTGTATTAACTGCTTTTGCGGGAATGGCACTTGTGTTTGTATCTGCGGGCAAAGAAAATAAGATTCAGAAAGGAAGGGATTAACATGTCACAATTGACTAAAAGGGCGATTAAAGAGTCTTTTCTGAAACTGTTAAAAGAAATGCCTTTTGATAAGATAACTGTAAAAGAGATTGTAGAGGATTGTGGCATTAACCGAAATACGTTTTACTATCACTATGCAGATATATATGATCTGCTCCGCGAGATATTTGAGGAAAAAGCAGAACAGGTCATGAGACTGGACAGCGGGTTTGATTCATGGCAGGAGCAGTTTTTGAACAGTACACTGTATGTGCTGGAAAACAGAAAAAGTATTTACCATATATATAATTCGATGGATCGTCGCCAGTTGGAAAATTATCTGTTTAACGTGGCGGGGAAAATTATGACTGAATATGTGAAAAAAGAAGCACGGGGAATGGAAGTCAGCGAGGATGATAAGGCTATTATCATAGAATTTTACAAATGTGCGTTGGCTGGAAATGTTCTGCAGTGGCTGGATGGAGGAATGAAGCAGGATCCGGAAGAGTTCATTACCAGGATGGCTGTTCTTCAGGAAGGAGCTATTCAGAATATGTTAAAAACTGCAGAAAGGAAAAAGGAATCTTAGTAACAGCGCTTTTGAGAAATTTTGATTTGCTGATAAATGGTTGACATGCTCTTCGGGAAGGTATATAATGTAGTTAATAATAATGTAACAAATATGTAACAAATAGAGGAGCAAATGAGGGGAGAAAAGCATGACAGATACGAAAAGAGAAATCAGATGGGGTATGAAGATTGTCATATTTATGACGGCATTTTTGATGATGCTCGGGATGAACAGTGCGAAGGCCGAGGCAGCAAAATTAAATAAGGTAACACTCAGTCTCTATGTCGGAAAATCGTATAACCTTAAAATGCTGGAGGCAAATGGGGAAGTAAAATGGAGCAGCAATAAAAAAGCAGTGGCGTCGGTAAATCAGGCCGGCAAGGTAACTGCCAAAAAGAAGGGGACTGCAGTAATCACGGCAAAAGTTGGAAATGTAAAATACAAATGCAAGGTTACGGTAAAGCAGCGTGTGAAGTCTGTTACGCTCAGTAAAAAAAGCCTTGTAATGACTAAGGGAAGTAAAGTCACTCTTACAGCGCTTGCAAAGCCGGTTACGGCTGATAATCGCAAAATTAAATGGAGTTCCAGCAATAAATCTGTGGTCACAGTTACTGCAAAGGGTGTGGTAAAAGCGGTAGGCAGCGGTACGGCCACGGTCACTGCAAAAGCAGCAGACGGCAGCGGAAAAAAAGCATCGTGTAAAATAACTGTTAAAGGAAATGTTCTGGTAACTTCACTGAAATTGAACAGAAAAACATTAACTCTGACAAAGGGGAAGACAGGTACGTTGACTAAGACGATTTCCCCGTCTTCGGCGACGAACAAAAATGTAATATGGAGTTCATCAAACCGCAGCGTGGCAACTGTGAATTATCAGGGAAAGGTTACGGCACTGAAAGCGGGGACTGCCCAGATTACAGTAAGAACGATGGACGGCTCCGGCAAAAAAGCTGTATGTACAGTTACTGTTAAGGCTGCAGGCACAAACACGAATACAAATACAGACACAAATACAAACAGCAAAGTCACACGTAAGAATTTCCTTGCACAGCTTGCAAGATATTCAAAGAAAGTTCAGGCAGATTACAAAGCCGGAACATACTGGACATATAAAGCGGGTAAGCCGCATACGAATTGGACGGTGGCATGTCAGAAACGAACACTCAGCTGTCTGCATCTTGCAAATTATGCGTTGCGTGATATCGGTGTATTGACAGAAACTCAGTGGTTTTATGATGGACAGCCCGGAGATGAAGGAAAGGGTTGGAATAAAACGGGTGGAGACAGATTTATTTTCCCTAAACAGGCAACTGAGCAGGCTATCCGTAAATATTGTGATATTCTTGTGGTTAATAAGACCGCTGCACAGCTGAAGGCGGAAGGAAATCTTCTTCCGGGAGATATCTGCAGCTGGCAGGGATCTCATACAAGCGTATATGCGGGAAATGGTAAATGGTATGAATCAGGACGTGTCGGTTCAAATGGAAAGAGCGTAAATGGAAAATATGTTTTTACCACGCTGGGACCGGTATCAAGCGGCAGCGGTCTGATTCGTGAAATTATCCGCATCAGAGAATAATTTTATAGGAAAAATGAAATAGGGTAAGCACCCGGTACCGGGCGCTTACCCTATTTATTTGCAATCTTCATATTAAGCGGGAGCATCAGATGGGCGATCATATTTCGGTAAGCACCGTCACCGTCACCATCTATCAGACATTTATATATTTCCTGATGCTCATCAAGAGTGCCCTGCACACGCCCGGGAACCGAGAGAGCAGCGGCGCTGGTCAGCTGAATTAAATACATGGAACGCTGAAATAATTGTGATATTTCACGATTATCCACGTAATGGATCAACATAAGATGAAACTCATGGTCATAGCGGATAAAACTTTTTGGAAAATCACGGGCTGTTACGGCTTTTTCAAGTTTTTGAAGAAGCTTATTAAGCCTGGTCATAAGAACTTCATGCTTTTTTGAGCCAGCTTCAGAAGCAATCAACTGGACACAAAAACCTTCCAGTGCACACCGCACCTGAATGGTTTCATACATGTCTTTCTGGCTCAGTTGGCGTATCATAAATCCTTTGCTGGGGATAATGGTCAGATATCCGTCCTGCACCAGACACTGCAGGGCTTCGCGCATTGGAGTACGGGAAACGCCGATCTGGGCAGCGAGCTTTGTTTCGGAATATAATGTGTCCGGAGCAAGTTCTCCAGAGAGAATCATTTCTTTAATAGACTTGTAGGCCTGTTCCTGTAAAAAAGATCGTGTAGTCATAATGGTCCTCTTTCTAGATTTCTAATTATAGAATATCGTAAAAAGTTATGTATGTCAACAAAAAAGTACTTGACCGGTATACCGGTATGCTATATAATAAAATACACAAGAGGGGGATTCCGCCCATGGGAATTCCCAATGCGCAGAGTCAAAAGCGCACAAATAAATATTTTATCAGGGAGGATTATCATGGAAAAAGTATTTGAACTGAATGGACTGAGAGTAGTAGATTTGACAAAGCTTCTGGATCCGGCAACTGAATCACGCCGCTGCCGTTTGATACGTTATAACACAGGCGGACCGATTCCGGATTTCCATACTGCACTTGACCTTACCAGTCATCTGGGAACACATTGTGAGTGCCCTTATCATCATGATGACAATTGGCCCAGCGTTGCTGAACTGCCGTTAACCACATATATGGGTCGTGCACTGTATGTTAATATCGAGCATATGCAGCCGAATACACATATTACAGGCGCGGATCTGGACAAAGTTCTTAGCGGATGGATGAAAGAGGGAGATATTATCATTCTGGATTCTCCATACAAGATCGAGCCGTTTACACCGAAGACAAACACAGAAGAAGATAAACGTCTCTTTGTTAACGGTGAAACCGCAGAATGGCTGAGAGATCACGGCGCAAAATGCATCGGATTCGGTGATGGTGTTTCTATTGAAAACTGCAACGAAGACGTTAAACCGTTCCATGACGTGCTGCTGGCAGAGAATATTGTATTCCTGGAAGTATTAAAAAATCTGGAACTGCTGGAAAGTGATACGTTCTTCATGTCTTATGCACCGCTTCCTATCGTTGGGGCAGATTCCTGTCCGGTAAGAGCTTATGCGATTGAGGGGCTGCCGGGATTCACAAGATAATATCCGGTGAAAGGGAAAGGAGAAAGCAATGAGAATAGCAGTAATCGGTGCAGGTGCCATGGGTTCCATCTATGGCGGACACCTTTCATTAAACAATGAAGTATATCTGGTTGACACCAACCAGACGGTAGTTGATCATGTAAATGCAAACGGACTTCTTTTACAGGAGAACGGCGCAGATGTGAAATATACTCCGAAGGCAACCGTATCAACAGCAGATATGGAGCCGGTAGATTTGATTATCCTTTTTGTTAAGGCTCTTTTTTCAAAAGCGGCGCTCAGCGGAAATAAGAACCTGATTGGGGAGAATACATATGTACTCACACTGCAGAATGGTTCAGGACATGAAGATATTTTGTCAGAGTTTGTAAAAGAAGACCACATTGTTATAGGAACAACAGAAGATAATGGTGCAGTACTCGGCATGGGACATATCCGTCACGGCGGAACCGGACGTACTAATGTTGGAATGCTTGTAGAAGATAAAGAGGGATTTTTGCCGAAATTGAAAGAATCTTTCGATTCTTGTGGCTTTGATGTCCTGATTCATGAAAATATCCAGCAGCTGATCTGGGATAAGCTGTTTACTAATGTTTCTTTAAGCGCGCTTACAGGTGTTCTTCAGGTAGATATGGGATTTATTGCGGCAAATGCTCATGCATGGACAATGACGCAGCGTCTGGTTCATGAGGCAGTGGAAGTAGCAACAGCTATGGGATTAAAATTTGATGAAGAAGCTATTCTGGAAAAAGTGCGCAAGACATCTGAAGGTTCACCTAATGGATGTACCTCTATCCGTGCCGACCTGCGAGATGGAAGGAAAACAGAAGTGGATACCATTAGCGGTTCGGTGGTTCGGGCGGCCAGGAAATGTAATGTTCCGGCACCGACACATGAATTCATTGTAGAAATGGTACATGCGATGGAGGAACGCTCATAAATAGTTTGGAGCAAAAACATGACAATTTATGATATTGCCAAAGAAGCGGGCGTGGCAGCCAGTACCGTCTCACGTGTTATAAATAATAAGCCCGGGATTAAGGCAGAAACCCGGGAGCGTATACAGGAATTACTTAAAAAGTACAATTTTACCCCGGATGTGGCGGCCAGAGGACTGGTCATGCAGAGCAGTAAAATCATCGGCATTCTGATGCAGGATATCCGTGTAGTCCATCATATCGACAGCGCATACCTGATTGAACAGGATATGACGAAACACGGATATTGCTGTATCACTATGAGCACGGGTAAAACAGATGAAAAGCGGGCAGAATACATTAAGATTCTGGAAGAACGCCGCGTGGAGGGTGCCATTTTGGTCGGTTCCATGTTTGCTGCTGAGAAGGTGGCAAAAAGTATACAGGAGCATCTGTCAAATATCCCGATCGTGATCGTAAACGGATATCTGGACTTACCGAATGTGTATGGAGTAATGGCAGATGAGATGGGCGGAGTACAGGAATGTACCGAACTTATGATTTCCCGGGGAAAGAAGAAGCTGGCTTTTGTAAATGACGCGGACACACCGTCTAACCGGAAAAAGATTGAGGGATTTAAAAAAGCCATGAAAGCAGCTGGCTGGACGGAAGAAGATCTGTGGATTTATCAGACTGTGGAAAGCAGCATGGAGGGTGGCTTTGAAGCGGCAAAGCAGGTGCTTCAGGAACATCCTGATGTTCAGGGACTGGTATATTCTATTGATCTCACAGCTGTAGGAGGCATCCGCGCGTTAAAAGAACTTGGCGTAGACGTGCCGGGACAGATAAGCGTGACGGGAGTTGACAATTCTGTTTACGGAGAAATCAGTGCACCACAACTGACCACGCTGGATAATCGTCTGGTGGAACTGAGTGGAGCGGCATCTGAGATACTTCTGGCAGCAATGAGCGGAAAAATGTGTGATCATAAAAGGATATATCCTGCAAAAATCATTGAACGTGAGAGTACCTGAAAATCATATGGGAAAAATGCACAAAAAAAGCATTTAAATTATGTAGAACATAACGATAATAAATAGATTGATTCTTAACGAAATCTCTGATATTATAATCATGAGCATTGCAATCGATTGCAAATACAAAAAAGGGTGGAAAATCCAGAATTATTTGTGGGAATTGCACGGATTATCTTGATGCATAATTAAGATTATGTTAAGATAATAATGTAGCAGTCGATGCAGAAAAGTATATCGGAGGGAATCAAAGATGAGAGTTAAGTATGAGGACATGCTTCAGGAGTTCAAGCGGGTACTGCTGAAAAAAGGGTTTGATGAAAAAGGTGCAGAAGATGCGGCCACTGTATTTGCCCAGAATAGTCTGGCAGGGGTTTATTCTCATGGTCTGAACCGTTTTCCGAGAGTAGTGGAATACCTTGATAAAGGTGAAATTAAGCCGGAAAATGTTGCTACCTGTGAAATGAGTGCCGGACTTATGGAACGATGGGATGGTCATCGTGGAATGGGACCGCTGAATGCCAGGAGAGCGATGGATCGCGCCTGTGAACTTGCAAAGCAGTATGGCGTGGGCATTATTGCACTGGGAAACAACAATCATTGGATGCGCGGAGGCAGTTATGGCTGGCAGGCTGCAGATAAGGGAATGATTGGAATTTGCTGGTCAAATACGATGCCGAATATGCCGGCATGGGGTGGAAGAGACCGCAAGATTGGAAACAATCCGATTATTTTCGCGATTCCAAGAAGCAATGGTGAGCATGTGGTGGTTGACTGCGCAGTGTCTCAGTTTTCTTATGGAAAACTGGAGGATTGTAAACTGAAAGGAAAACAGCTTCCGGTACCGGGCGGTTATGATACACAGGGAAATCTTACAACAGATCCGGCAGAGATTGAGAAGACATGGAGAGTTCTTCCAATGGGTTACTGGAAGGGAAGCGGTATTTCTATCGTGCTTGACCTGATTGCAACTGTATTAACCAAAGGCAATTCTGTTGGTGATATTGGAACTTTTGGCGATGAGGTGGGCTTATCACAGGTAATGATAGCGATTGATCCGGGCAGATTTAACACAGTTGAAGAGACGGATGCCATTGTGGATCATATTATTGCAGACCTTAAGACATCCGAACCGCTTGAGGCCGACAAACCGGTACTTTATCCGGGTGAGCGTGTGGCAAAAGAAGTGAAAGAGAATATGGAACTTGGCGTACCGGTTATCGAAGAGGTATGGAACAAAGTTCTGGCCATGTAAAGGGAGGATACATATGATTTCATCATCTATTTATGCCAAAGATGTGGTTAGTACATATCCGAAGGCAATTCAGACTGCTCTGGAATATCTGAAAGCAAATGATTTCACAAAGATGGAAACAGGTGTTTACGAGATTCAGGGAAAAGATATTTATGCACAGGTTATGGACTGTGTGACAAAACCGGTAGAGGAAGGAAAGCCGGAAGTTCATGAGAAATATGTAGATGTGCAGTTTGTCGCATCAGGAAAAGAAAAACTTGGTTTTACACCAGATACCGGAAAATATGAAGTTGCGGAACGCTTTGATGAAAGAGATTTAATTTTTTATAAGTCTGTAGAAGATGAAGGATATCTGGAAGCAAGACCGGGCAGTTACAACATCTTTTTCCCGGGTGATGTGCATAAACCTGGACTGATCAGCGGAGAGAGCATGACAATCCGTAAAGTAGTAGTAAAGGTAAGTGTAGCATTACTGTAAATTGATACTTTGCAGCTTGAAAAGCTGTAAATATATAAAACAAATTAAACATATAAGGAGGAATTCCCAATGAACAAAAAAATTTTGAGTGCAGTACTCACAGGCGCTATGGCAGCAACTATCTTAGGTGTCGGCGCTTCCGCAGCAGATCTTAACCTGATCGTTGCACACAACCAGACATCTGAAGAAAATCCGTACGCTTACGGTATCAAAAAGTTCAAAGAAGTTGTTGAAGAGCTTTCAGGCGGCGCAATCGAGGTTACTCTTCATCACGGAACACTTGGCGAGAACGAATCTGAGCTGATTGAAAAACTGGAAATGGGCGCAGCAAGCATGGTTGTTGCTTCTCCGGGATTCATGACATCTATCGGTGTACCGGAAGTAGATATGTTCTCTCTGGAATACCTGTTCGACAGCTTTGATCACTGGTCAACATGTCTGGACGGCGAATTCGGTGATGCTATGAAACAGGTTATCACAGAAAAAACAGGAAACAGATTCAGAGTTATGGGTTACTGGTCATCTTCTGTACGTGACGTATATGCAAAACAGGCAGTTACATGCCCGGATGATCTGAAAGGTCTGAAAATCCGTACACAGTCTTCTCAGGTACAGATGGACTTCTTCCAGGGCTGCGGAGCTATTCCGACATCTGTAGCATGGGGCGAGCTGTATCAGGGACTTCAGCAGGGCGTTGTAGACGGTGCTGAGAATGACTACACAAACCTGATGCTGAAAGACCATCATAAGACAGATAATGGTAAGTATATCAGCGAAACACATCATGACTTTACAACACGTCTTCTGCTTATGAGCGGCGCATTCTATGACAGCCTGACAGACGAGCAGAAGGGCTGGATCGACGAAGCAGTTGTAGCAGCTACAGAAGAAGAAAGAGCAGTTACAATGCAGATGTTTGAAGAATCCAAACAGAAATGTATCGAAGACGGTGCAATTATCACAGAAAATGCTGATATTGATATCGCTGCTTTCAAAGCAATCGCAGAACCGATTCAGGACAAATTTGCAGAAGACAACAACATGACAGAATATCTGCAGATGGTACGTGACGCAGCAAAATAAATTTCAGTATACATAATTTTAAGAGGAATATGGAGACCGTTCAGTAAACGGACGGTCTCTTATCAAGAAAAGGCAAATAGGAGAGGGCTTTATTTATGAAGAAAGTATTAGACACACTGGAGAAAATCCAGATTTTGGTTGCAGCTGTCTTCCTTTTCATTTTCCTTATAGCTGTTGTAACTCAGATTGTAACTCGTTATATGGGAATTTCCGCAACCTGGACAGAAGATGTTTCAATGTATTCTTTTATCTGGGCTGTATTTATGGGAGCGGCTACACAGGTTTATGAGAGAAAGCATTTCGCATTTACAAGTCTTGCTGATATGATGAAAGACGAAAAGGCAAAATCGGTACTGAGTGTTATTATTTCTATTTTGATGCTGTTCTTTTCAGTGCTGATGGTTTACTATGGAGTACAGGTAACAAAACAGTTCTGGAATTATACATGGGTAAATATCCCGCAATTTAAAAGAGGACCGACATGGCTCTGTCTTCCGCTTTGCGGTTTGACATCCTCCATTTATCTGGTATACCATATTATCAATGATATTAAAAACTTTGGCAAAGGAGGAGAAAACTAAATGGCAGCGTTACTCGTTATTTTATTTGTTGTTTTTGTTGCTATCGGCGTGCCAATCTGCTTTGCCCTTGGTATTATATCCTTCATCGGTATAAATGCGTTAGCAGCTGTTCCGAATACAGTAGTATTTTCTAAGATGTTCAATGGTCTGAACAGCTTTACTCTTCTGGCAGTTCCACTGTTCATTCTGGCAGCAAATCTGATGAATGAAGGTGAAATTACAGAAAAATTGATCGATTGCTGTAACGCTCTGGTAGGACGTTTCCGCGGTGGTCTTGCTTATTCCAATATTCTGGTTTCTATGATTTTTGCCGGTATTTCCGGCTCATCACAGGCTGATACAGCTGGTGTTGGAAAAATCTTTATTCCGGCAATGGAGAAGAGAGGTTATGACAAAGGCACATCTGTTGGTGTAACGGCGGCATCCTCCACATTGGGATCAATTATTCCTCCGAGTATTACCATGGTTGTATATTCCGGTATTGCAAATGTCAGCACAGGGGCTCTGTTTATGACAGGTCTTGTTCCGGGAATCCTTCTTGGTCTTGCCATGATGGTTGTGGTTAAGATGTATTCCAACAAGAAAAACTTTCCGAAGGAAAAACCGACTCCGGTTAAGGAAGCTGTCAAGTTGGTGCTGAAATCCCTTCCGGCGCTGCTTACACCGATCATCCTGATTGGAGGTATTGTATCCGGTCTGTTTACACCGACAGAATCCGCAGCATTTGCCTGCATTTATGCATTACTGGTAGGTATTTTCTATTACAGGACCATCAAAGTAAAGAACCTTCCGAGAATCCTGGTTGAGACTATGAAGATGTCTTCCCTGTCTCTGTTTGCTCTTGCTACGGCAAATGCACTTGGAGAGCTTCTCAGCTATTATCAGCTGAATACGATTGTACAGGGATTCTTCATGAATCTGGCAGCAGGAAAACTGGTATTCCTGATTGTGGTTGTATTGTTCTTCCTGTTTGTAGGTACATTCATGGATGCGGTACCGGCTATGATCCTGTTCGTGCCGATTATCCTGCCGTCTGCAACATCTCTTGGTATCAGCCCGATTATCCTGGGTCTGATCATTGTTGTTACTCTGGCTCTTGGCCTTGTAACACCGCCATATGGATTGTGTCTGCTTCTGGCATCTTCTATCAGCGGCATTACCATTGAAGATGCGTTCAAGGGCACATTACCGTATTTCCTGTCATCATTGTTAATATTGCTCTTTATGATCCTGTTCCCGGATTTGTGGCTTGCGATTCCGAAGTTGTTCTTCCCGGCACTGTTCTAAAGAACAAAGAAGTGGTGTGTTATTCATCTAAATAGAAAATAGCATTGCTGGAGATTTTCCTCCTGCAATGCTATTTTTTCAAAAAGAGGGAATCCCCGAAAGTTATTTTATTACTTCCGGGATTCCCTCTTTGGTGCATCTATTTATGCCACTGCTTTGTCTGATGATCTGCTGCGAAGCTGAATTAGTACAAGAATAATTACCACAGCAAGACCAATAATATCAGTTGCTGTTCCAGGATAAATCAGCATCAGACCAGCAGCGCCGGCAGCAATACGTTCTATCGTATTCATATCTCTGAGCAAATATCCTTCCAGACCACTGGAAAGACCAATCATACCAACAAGAGAAGTAATAATGATCATGATAACTTCTATTGCATTTGTATCAATAAACAGCATAGCCGGATTCAGCGAAAATACATATGGAATGATAAAAGCAGCAATAGCAAGTTTAGAGGCTGCAGCACCGGTTTTCATGGGATTTGCCTTCGCAATAGCAGCACCGGCATAAGCAGCAAGTGCAACAGGCGGTGTAATATCTGCAACAATACCAAAATAGAATACGAACATGTTTGCAGCAATCAGATTGAGTCCCATACCGCTTACAAGAATCGGGGCACATGTGGTTGCCATGATAATGTATGTTGCAGTGGTCGGAAGTCCCATTCCGAGGATGATGCAGGTGATCATGGTAAGGAACAGAGCGATGATTAAATGTCCGTTTGCAAGAGTGGTAATGGTAGTTACCAGAACTGCGCCAAGACCGGTCATTGTCACAACACCTGCGATAATTCCCGCCATTGCACAGGAAACTGCAACAGATAAGGTATTCTTAGCACCATTTTCCAGTGCGTCAAAGAACCTGGAAGGTGTCATGGTATTTTCGTCAGGCTGGCTAGTAATTTTAGCAATACCTGTATTTAAAAGACTCACACCGATAGCACATAAGGTTGCAAGTACTGCCGCGCGGGACATAGTAAAACCGCGCATAATAATAACTACCAGAAGTACCAGAGGAAGAAGTAAATAAACACGAGTGATCAGGTTGCGCAGCTTTGGAAGCTGATCTTTTGAGAGGCCTTTTAATCCTTTTTTCTTAGCTCGGAAATGTACCATAATGAAGATTCCGATGAAGTAGAGCAGTGCCGGTAAGATAGCTTTTATGGCAATATCTTTATAGGGAACACCACACATTTCAGCCATGAGGAAAGCAGCAGCACCCATGATAGGGGGCATAATCTGTCCACCGGTGGAAGCGGCAGCTTCAACAGCACCGGCAAAATTGCTTTCAAATCCAGTATCCTTCATCAGTGGAATTGTAACGGAACCAGTAGTTACTGTATTACCAACCGATGAACCGGAAACCATACCGCAAAGAGCAGAAGAGATGACGGCTACTTTAGCAGGACCACCGGATGAAGAACCGGCTATGGCATTTGCACACTGAATAAAGAACTGGGAAATGCCAGTGGCTTCCAGGAAGGCACCAAATATAATGAACAGGACGATAAACGTTGAACATACATTCAGAGGGGTTCCGATAATGCCGTTGGTTGTGTAAAATAACTGATATACAATATTCTTCAATCCGAACATAGGCTTTGTATAGTTCTGCGTAAAAGCATAAATGATAAATGCTGTTGCCACAAAAATAATTGGAAGTCCTACAACACGTCGGCAGGCCTCAACAAGGATCAGGATTCCGATAACACCTACAAGAATCTGGAAATCTGTAATACGTGAAGAACGCTTAATGATTGCGCTGCAGTTAAAAGTGTAATAAAAGTAGCAGGCAGAACCCAGAAGTCCAAGAATTATGTCTATGACAGGAATATGATTCGGTTTTCCTGCTTTACCTTTTCTGGCCGGGTACATGATAAATACCATAAGAATAATCATGCCAAGAAAGCTGGTTCGCCTGATTCTTTCATCCCAGTTTGCATACAGATTCATCCAGATGCAGAAAAGGGAAAAAGCAACGAAAAGATAGCGGACTACCATTTTGGGAACACCAGTATAGATACGGGTATTTGATTCCCTGTCATATTTTTTCATGATTGCTTCTACATCTTGTGCAGCAGTTGTAGCAGCATCTGCTGCCGAAGTGTTGGGGGGTGTAGTGTTTTTTTCTGTCAAATAAATTCCTCCTTTGATTGTTATATAAATGTAAAAGAGCAGCCTCAGGGGTTTTGTCCCATTTGGCTGCTCACAAAACATCCTGTACAGGTTATTTAATTATTTCCATGCGCCTACTTCTTCGTAATATTTCTGAGCTCCCGGATGGAATTCTACATCAATACCATTCAGAGCTGATTCAACGGAAAGTTCTTCAAATTTTGCATGAGCTGCAGCCATGGTCTCCTGATTTTCAAAAAGTGCTTTTGTCAGCTCGTATACAACATCATCTGACAGGTCAGCGGATGCAATCAGGGTAGCACGTACAGAAACAGTTGATACATCTTCATCAGAACCTTTGTATGTGCCGCCAGGAATAGTAGTCTGTGTATAGAACGGATGTTCTTCAACAAGTTTTGCTGCGTGCTCATCATCAATTGCAACAACGTTAACATCATTTGTAGTAGCCAGGTCTGTTACGGCAACAGTAGGAGCACCTGCTGTGATGAATGCTGCATCAATTTTACCATCTTTCAGGCTGCTTGCAGAATCGCCGAAGCTTGAGTTTACCGGTGTAATATCATCAAATGTAAGATCGTATGCTTCCAGAATCTGACGTGCATTAAATTCTACACCAGAACCTGCATCACCTACGGAAACGGTTTTACCTTTCAGATCGGAAACAGTTTTAATATCCGGGTTTGTAGAGATGATCTGGCATGTCTCATCATAAAGGCCTGCGACAGCACGGAAGTTTGTACATGCCCCCAATTCTTCAAATGTATCTGTTCCGTTCATAGCGTAGCTCATAACGTCATTCTGTACTGTTCCAAGGTGAGCTTCACCATCTTCAATACGAATAATGTCATCCTGAGAACCGCCGGATACGACAACTTTGATATCGGAATAGCTGAGCAATGGATTAAGTGTAGTAGCCATAACATTACCTACTGCGTAATATGTACCTGTTTCACCGCCGGTTGCAAGTGTAAGTTCAACTTTATCTACCGGAGCAGAAGCCTCAGATTCAGCGGCTTCTGTTTCAGATTCAGCAGCAGTTTCTGCAGCTGCGGCTGATTCTTCTTCTGATTCCAGTACAACATCTGCTGCCGCTGTTTCAGTAACTTTTTCTGTTTCCTTGGAGTCGTTTCCACAACCAGTCAGAAGTATCGTTCCGGTTATACAAAGGGCAACAAGAGTCATAAATCTTTTTTTCATAATATTCTTTCCTTTCCTTTGGCAAAATTTGCTTTTGCCTATGCGAATAATTATACAAAAAAAATGATTGAATTGCAATAGCAAATGTATTGAGAAGAAGCACATGATAAGTGATAAGTTTACGTATGCATTATGAAAAGTTTTTGGCAGGTAATTATTTGTATGGTTTCATGTTAAAGGAATGAGGAGGGACGGATACCCTCCTCAAAACAGGACAATTATTGAAAGAATTTTATTTCTCCGCAGGCAATTTTTGTTCCGGAGTCTCCGGAAGGCTGTGATTTGAAATCGTCCGGCATATCGTGGATCACAATCGTACGGCCGACAATTTCTTCAGGGGTAAAGCGGTCGGTGAAAAAAATTGAAAATGTATAACCACTGTTTCCGACCAGAACCGGTAAATCTCCTTTATGGTACGGATGTGGGCAGTTTTTTGGATTAAAGTGGCCCATAGCAGCTTCAAAAGGTTCTGTTTTATCATCTTTACAGGAACTGCCTTCGTGGATGTGAAAACCGAAAAAACGTCCGTTACAATCTGTTTTTTTAAAAGGAAGTCCGCAAATTTCTGCGACTACCAGTGTACCATTCCAAATGGGATAAAATAATACTTTTCCCGAAATGGAGTGGTTTTCCCTTGCACCTTTAATTTGGGCAAAGCTTTCTGGTTCCGATTCTTTTATAATATTTTGAATTTCATTTCGCATCTTTTATTCACTGCAGTCAGGGCAGGAAGCAGGTGCATCAAACCCTGGATTAAAAGCATAGAAATTTTTGCTGTCAAGTTTTTCCTGAACATTACGCAAAGCCTCACCAAATCTCTGAAAATGAACGATTTCACGTTCGCGCAGGAAACGGATTGGATCAGCGACTTCCGGTGTATTGCGGACAACGCGTAAAATGTTATCGTATGTGCTGCGGGCTTTTTGTTCGGCAGCCATATCTTCCACCAGATCTGTAATGGTGTCGCCTTTTACCTGGAACTCGCATGCATTGAAAGGAATGCCGGCTGAAGCCTGAGGCCAGACACCGATGGTGTGATCAATATAATAGGGTCCAAGACCGGAATTTTCAATTTCTTCCATAGAAAGATTTCTTGTCAGCTGGTGAATGATTGCTGCCACAAGCTCGAAATGCGCCAGTTCTTCTGTTCCGATATCGGTAAGGACACCCATTGTCACGCGATCCGGCATAGAATAACGCTGGGAGAGATAGCGCATAGAGGCTGAAATTTCCCCATCCGGACCACCGTATTGACTCATAATAAATTGTGCCAGTTTTGCATTTGGCGTGGTGATGTTAACAGGATATTGCAATCTTTTCTCATAATTCCACATTTATCTGTATCCTCCTTTCTGCTGCGGTTCCCATGGCCAGGGCTGCATAACCCATTCCCAGTTGCCGGATTCACGTTCATCTGTACAGTCGATAGTCAGAGGGCCGAATTTCCTTGCATAAACAGTCATAGCATTTTTGCGTTTTGTCACCATCTGTTTTGCGTAGGAAAGGGCATCTGTATCGCAGGAATGTGTATCCAGATAAAGCAGAATATCGTCTACGGCAAAGCTTACTTCATTGATATACTGCAGAAGCTGGCAGCATGACATGGATTCTAACATGTCGGTTCCGCAGGCAGAAGGGAATGGGCGCATTCGCATTGGGGAGGTGTCACGCGGCTGCATAGATGAACGATCATATGTCTGTTCAAAAATGCGCTCACGCATCTGGCCTTGCATACATGTTCTTGAAGAAGGTGAACAGCTTCTTGGCATTTGATTCATTAACAGCCACCTCGCTTTCCACAGAATGGTTTGCAAAGTTCAGGAAAGATAGTTCCGACTTGAAGAGCTTTACATGTCTCAAAAGTATGATGAAATGTCTGCCATGGGACATAAGCCATTGCAAGCGGCATGCCGGCAATCGGGTCGTCATGATGGCACATGGATTTTGACTCACGCATTTTGCACTGATTCATAATATCTCCTTAAAAGGTTTATTCTTTAGTAGTTTATGTTAAAAATGGCAAAGGTGTGAGGAATATCGGTTTTTCTGAATGCCTTCTTATGATCAAATTTAGGATTGTATCTCACGCTTATTTGTGGCATAATGGAAACGGTGATTAGAAATGGCGATGAGAGTAAAAACAGCAAAACATGGAACTGCCAAGTCAGGGAAACGAATTGCAAAAAAAACGACGGAGCAGGTGTTTCGTTATTATGACTATAATCTTTTGGCAAGTGTGATTCTGCTTACTTGTTTTGGACTTGTAATGTTATATAGTACCAGTGCTTATTCTGCACAGGTTACGTTTAACAATGATATGTATTATTTTACAAAACAGGCGTTTATCAGTGGCGGCTGTCTTATTTTGGTACTGATTTTTTCACAGATTGATTATCATTTTTATGCCAGATTTGCAGGAATATTGTATGTTGTCTCTAATATCCTGCTGTTTTTGACGAAGTTTATCGGAACGGAGTTAAATGGTGCAAAAAGGTGGATCTATCTGGGGCCTGTTTCATTCCAGCCGGCAGAGATGGCTAAATTATCTATTATATTGTTTTTACCGGTATTAATTGTTAAGATAGGAAAGAACATGAAAACATGGGGAGCTTTCTGGACTGTATTGATTTCGGGAGGTTTAACGTCTTTTTTGGCATTGGCATTTACGGACAACCTGAGTACTGCGATCATTCTTGCTGGGATCACGGTAGGGTTATTGTTCATTGTATTTCCTAAAAATAAACCGTTTTTGATAGGAGCGGGCATTGTTGCTGTGGTAGCGGCGGCTGTTATCTATTATGCCAAAACCGCTGTCGGAAGTGATAATTTCCGTTTGAGACGAGTTATTGTATGGTTGAACCCGGAGGCGAATGCCAGTCTGGGAGGATATCAGGTGATGCAGGGACTTTATGCGATAGGCTCCGGCGGATTTTTTGGAAAAGGTCTTGGAAACAGTCTTCAGAAACTGGATTATGTTCCGGAAGCGCAGAATGATATGATTTTTACCATTATTTGTGAAGAACTGGGATTGTTTGGAGCGATAATGCTTTGCCTGCTGTTTGCGTTTATGCTGTACAGACTGTTGTTTATAGCACAAAATGCACCGGACTTATTAGGTTCGTTGATTGCCAGCGGAATATTTGTACATATTTCGCTTCAGGTGGTGCTGAACATTGCAGTTGTTACAGGTGCCATTCCCACAACCGGAGTAACACTTCCGTTTGTTAGTTATGGAGGCACATCAATTATGTTTCTGATGGCGGAAATGACACTTGCGCTGAGTGTCTCCAGACAGATAAAGTTTAAGGAAGAGAGTGATAAGTAGTGACAGTTTTTGACAGCATACCGGGAAAAACCTATGAGGTAAAAGAAATTCTGCTGGCAGAAGATATTACGCGGCGCCTGGAATCTCTGGGGATTTTTAGCGGAACAAAAGTAGACACCCTGAACAAAAAAAGGAACGGTGCAGTGATTATAAAAGCAAGAGGAGCACGATGGGCACTGGGAAAAGATTTTGCAAAAGGGATTACAATAAGGGAAGTTGAATAATGAAAACGATACGAGTGGCATTTGTTGGGAATCCCAACTGTGGAAAGACTACGCTTTTTAATGCATACACCGGAGCTAATCTCAAAGTGGCCAACTGGCCGGGAGTGACAGTGGAGCGAAAAGAAGGCGAGACAAATTACAAAGGACAAAAGATTACATTGGTTGACACGCCTGGAATATATAGTCTGGCATGTTATTCCATTGAAGAAAAAGTAACGCGGTATTGTATTTTGAATGATGACATTGATGTTATTGTCAACATCGTGGATGCTTCCGCCATGGAAAGAAATCTGTATCTGACAATGCAGCTTCTTGAGATGGGTAAACCGGTCATTCTGGCACTTAACATGATGGATATTGTGCAGGAACGCGGCATGGAAATTGATATGCATCGTTTGCCGGAGCTTTTGGGGGAAATACCGGTAGTACCTGTATCTGCAAGAAAAAGAACGGGGCTGGATGTGCTGATGCATGCGGTTAAGCATCACTATGAAGAAGGGCCTAAAGGCCATGTGGTTGAATATAATGAGGAAACGGAGCAGAAGATAAGAGAGTTCAGGGCACTTTTGAAAGAAAAGAATCCGGCGCTGAAGAATGACAGATGGGTCGCAATTAAACTTTTGGAAAATGATGAAGTCATCAGTGAGCAGTATCCTGAAATTGCTGCAAAAGTGACAGATGATACTTTTGAGAAAAGAATTATAAATGATAAATATAATTATATAGAAGAGCTTGTGGAAGAATGCCTGTTTCATAAAGAAGAGAAGGCAGCGTGGACAGATAAAGTGGACAGTGTTCTGACACACCGGATATGGGGTGTCCCAATTTTTTTATGTATTATGGCTGCGGTATTTTTCCTTACATTTGCTGTGGGAGATGCCTTAAAAGGTGTGTTTGAAGTTGGATTGGAATGGTTCTCTAATGCGGCTTTCGAATTTTTAAGTGCAATACATACAGCTGACTGGCTAATTTCTCTTATAGTAGACGGAATTATTGCCGGAGTGGGAGGCATTCTTACATTCCTTCCAAATATCTTTATTCTCTTCCTGGCTTTGGCATTTCTGGAAGATAGTGGATATATGGCAAGGGTTGCGTATGTTATGGATGGAATCATGGGGGCTGTAGGATTATCCGGAAAAGCATTTTTGCCTATGGTGCTGGGATTTGGCTGTACTGTTCCGGCTGTTATGGCTACCAGAGCACTTGAAGAAGAAGAAGACCGGAGAAAGACGATTTTTGTGACGCCGTACATGTCATGTTCAGCCAGACTGCCGGTATTTGTATTGTTTGCTGATATGTTTTTCGGAAAGTATGCCATGTTTGCGGCATTGTCCATGTATGTGATCGGGATGATTACGGCCATTGTAATCGCGAAGATAACAAACAGTATGCAAAAACGCAGACATGAACATGCACTTTTGATTGAGCTTCCGGAATACAAGACACCGAATGCCAGGACGATCGCGGTATATGTGTGGGAGAAAGTAAAAGATTACCTGACAAAAGCCGGTACTACAATTTTTATCGCATCTATCGTGATCTGGTTTATTTTGAATTTCAATCTGCAGGGAATGACTGCGGATGTCTCTGCAAGCTTTGGGGCTTATATTGGTAAATGGCTTGAACCCATTATGGCACCTGCGGGACTTGGAATGTGGCAGGTTGTTGTAGCGCTGATTTCAGGAATTTCTGCAAAAGAAGTAGTGGTTTCCAGTTTTGCAGTTTTATTTGGAGTTGGAAATGCAAATTCTGCGGCGGGAATGAGCCAGATTATACATAATCTCGCAGAAGTAGGATTTACGGCGGTAAATGCCTATGCACTGATGGTGTTTGTTCTTTTGTATATACCGTGTGCAGCTACAGTAGGTACCATAAAAAAAGAAACAGGTTCATGGAAATATACTCTTAAAATGGCAGGTTTTCAATTACTTTTGGCATGGATGGCGGCTACTTTTGTCTACCAGATTGGAAGCTTGATGATATAGTAAACAATAGAGAAAACCTCCGCGGCACGATGACCGTGGAGGTTTTCCTTATCTATTGTGAAACAGCTTTCTGGGAATACTCTGTAGTAACCAGGTCTGCATAAGGAGCACGTGAAGATAATTCGCCGGCTGTCTCAAGGATATCTTGTAAAAGGTCAAAACTTTCTTCCTCGAAAATAAGATTTTCTTTCCAGGTATCCTGCTGTGCATATCTGTCTACAATTGTGGTGATAGTTTCCAGGTCACTGTCAGGGAACTGCGGTGCGATTACTTCAGCAACTTCTGATGCTGTATGAGAATTAACATAGTCCATGCCTTTCTGGAGGGCATTTGCAAAACCCTGGATGATTTCAGGATGTTCTTCCATATAACTGGTTTTTGCACTGTAGGAGGTGTAAGGAACATAACCGGAATCTACACCGAGGGAAGCTACAACAAAGCCTGCACCCTCTTTTTCGAGAGCTGTTGCGGATGGTTCAAATTCAACAGTAAAGTCGCCCAACCCGCCTGAAAAAGCAGCAGCGGTAGAACCAAAATCGATGCTCTGGTCAATTTCCAAATCAGCAGCAGGGTCGATGCCCTGTTGTTTTAGAATATACTCAAATACCATTTCAGGCATGCCGCCTGTCGTTCGCTATACCATGTAAACTATGCTCCGATATAGAGTCATTGCTACTGTCAGATGCCATATCCGAATGAAAGGTTGCCATAATGCTTGCTATCTCTTCTCTTGATTTGACGATGGTATATGGTTTTAAGGGATTTTCGGCAGCTTCCAAAATCCCAAATTCCTTCATCAATTCAATATAGGGCAGTACGCTGTGCTTGGATTTTTTATATCCCAGCTCTGTCAGATGTTCGGATAAAAATTTTGCAGAGGTATATCCACGGTCATCTTCCATAACCAGTTTCATGGCGGTATAGATAATTGTATTCTCTCTGCGGTTCATTTCCTCTGCCGGACTGTAAGTAATCAGTCTGGAAAGACCATATTTCAATCGAATCTCCGGAAATCCATCTTCATCCACCACAATCCGGTCTATGAGAAGTTCAATGTCTCTGCGGTCAAGAATGCCGCCAGCGATGATTTTATCAACAACTGCTAGTGCATTTTGCAGCTTATCTTTAACCTCCGGCGTTTCCAGTGTGGTAGTCTTTAGTTCTGAAAGCTGCATTTCCAGACCGTGAATCTGAGACATGATATCCTGCTGCAGAGAATCATAGCTTTCGTTGATAATATCTTCATTTCCGGGTGCATTGGCAAGATCACGGACTTTCTGTTTGAATAATACTTTTAATTGCTCTTTTGTCTCTGTAATGCTGTTTTGCAATTCTTCTTTGTGCTCTTCGACAGATTTCTGATCCGCCTCAAAATCTTTCATATCATAGGTGACAATCACTTCGCAAAGGGCATTCCGGCACATTTTGATATAGGTCAGAACATCCTCCATCAAATCAGCCTCTTCAATTAAATGCGCCTTGGAACAATAGCGTCTGCCTTTTGTATTGTAGGTTGTACAGATATAATATTTCCTTCTATCCCGTTTAATTGGGGTTAGCCGTTTTCCGCAATCTTTGCAAAACAGAACACTTCCAAACGGATTCGGAATCTCCGAACCGATCCACTCTCCACGGCTGCCACGATAATTGGTGCGGTTTCGTTTTTCTTTCAATTCCTGTACCAGTTGAAAGGTCGCTTTATCAATAATAGCCGGATGATGATTTTCAAAAATACACTGTTCCTCCTTTGGCACACGCTTGTCCTTACCATGAACGGTATTTCTGGCACGCTTTCTCAAACGAAATGTACCAACATAAAAATCATTGTCTAGCAGATCCTTAATCATGCTGTCAGACCATCTGGCAGCAATCGCTCTTTTGGTGATATGTCCCTCTTCCAGTTCCCTTTCATGGCGAACCATAGATGGGGTAGGAACTCCCTGATCGGTCAGATGATTGGCAATCTTACGATAGCCGGAGCCTGCAATGTACAGATCATAAACCAGTTTCACATACTCGGCCTCTCTCGGAACGATCTCTAATAAGCTTTTATCTTTTTCGTTTCTTCGATAACCGAAGGGCGGCTGTGTCATCAAAGTTCCCTCTTTCTGTCTGGCGCCGATGGCACGTTTGATTTTCTTGCTGGTATCTTTCACATAACGCTCATTGAACCATGTTTTAATGCCGATGGTATCGTCACTGGAATCCATAGAATCATAATTGTCATCAATGACAATCAGATGTTTTCCACGCTCCTGAAACTCATCCAGAAGCAGAAGCACTTTGGCGTTGTGGCGTCCAAGTCTGGAAAAATCCTTGACATATACCGTATCAATATCTTTTTCCAAAGCCGCCATCAGTTCCTGAAATCCCGGACGATCAAAAATATAACCAGAAACGCCATCATCCTCATACCAACGGTCAATGACTTCTCCGTGCTCAGCGGCATACTGATTGATAATCAACTTTTGGTTTTCGATGGACACATAATTCTTTTTATCATCATCTCTGGAAAGACGCACATATCCTGCATTCATAGTATTTCCTTTCTTTTCGTGAAACTATAAAATATGAACAATGTAATATTATGATATATTATATTTGTCTCGATGTAAACAGAAACTTTAGGAATCTGATGTACAATCTTCCCAGTGGTTTTTAATTAACGTCTTGATTCCGGTATGGATATCCTGATCCTGCTGTCCATCAAAATATGTGACAACCCGGAATCCAATTCTTGCAAAGCGCTCTTTGGCAGTTTCAAATTCTTCCAGTGTGGAAAAATCGTTTCGCCAGAGATAATAGGTTGGCTTTCCCATGGTTATCACATCCTCTCTATAAAATATTCCGCTGATTTATCCTATGCCGAATTGGCTTGTCTGGTGTCTGTCCAAGATTGCAACTGCAATAATTTTGCAGTTACGATTTGCTCCGCATGGATGCGCAGAGATTCAAAATTGAATTTGTCTGCTTTGCAGACCTGAATCTCGCACTAAGATTTGCAAGCAAATCTTAAATTCCTTCAGGCGGTGTATCACCCACGGGAATTTCACCCCTCCGAGGATCGCTCCGAGCTGCACTCATTGCCGGGGACGCTTTTAACGCACGGACTGTGACTATGCAGGAGTATCATTATCTTGTTACCTGAAAAACATTATGAAATTTTCAAAGTACACGGATGATTAAATTACCTGTTAAAAAGCGGCTCCGCTTTTCCATACCGAAATCATAGCATACGTTTTTTCAAGAACAGTGTTTCTTGTAGAAAATGTAATTTCCACAAACGCAAGAGGTTAGAAATTGCAAATCTGCAATTATTCAGATTGACTCCGATAATTACCAGCGGTACAATAGTGGCAGGGAGTTGATAAGATGGCTGAATTACCGGGGAATATACATCAGAAAATTGGCGATTTACGAATCGAAAAGGGCTTAACGAAAAAACAGGTAAGCGAAGACCTTGGAATCCCTGCGTCTCAGCTTACCAGAATTGAAAATGAAGATATAAAAAGTATCGGACACGAACTTGTGATAAAATTTGCCGATTACTTTGGTGTGTCTACCGACTATCTGTTAGGAAAAACCAGTGTCAGAACCCAAAAGAATGTGGAACTGGACGAATTGGGATTGTCTCATAGGGCATTGGTTACGCTATTGTCTGGGAAAGTGAATATGCAGCTGCTCAGTCGGATCATTGAGCATAAATACTTTATTTCACTCATGGATTATGCCGAAGCTTACTTTGAAAGCGCACATGAGGAAGGATTTCTGACAAGAAACAGTGTGATTGATCTGGCTACTGCAGATATTTCGCAATACATGAAAGCCAATCCAGCACAGGCAAGCGGAGGAAGAAAAGATATTCGGTATTTAAAGGCAGAAAAAATCACTGGAACAGAAGCGGATTTGGAAAAACTGAAATCTCTGTTTCTGAAAATCATGAAAGATGTGAAAGAGCAGTACGCAGAGCCAGTTGAAGATATTTCTGCTGAAGAGATGAGAGGACAGATTCAGAAACTTCATAATGAGGCTGTTGATTTGCGTGAGAATATAACCGCAGAAACCGTGGCTAGTCTTACAACACAGATGCTTTCACCGCTTGGATTGAGTGATGAGAATCTGGAAATATTCCAGGAGCTTATGACAAATATACTTATAGACAGCAGTAAAGATAATAAAAAGGAGTGATGGAATGGATTTAAAAACATATCAGATATTATGTACTGAATCTAAAATTATTTGGACAAAACACTGTTTAGAGCGAATGCAGGAACGTGATATCAGCCGAGCTGATGTGAAAAACGGTATTTTGACCGGAGAAATCATTGAAGATTACCCGGACGATTATCCGAATCCTAGCTGTCTGATTTTTGGGCATACTGTTAATAACCGGATTTTGCATATTGTCGCAGGATGTGATAGTATAAATATATACATCATAACGGCTTATTACCCGGATACTAGGAAATTTGAAGATGATTTAAAAACAAGAAGAAAGGGGAAATAAATATGTGTATGTTCTGCAAAAATACCACAACTGTAGAAAGCACTACAACCCATGTGGTAAATTATAAAAATTGCGTTATCGTAATTAAAAATGTGCCTTGCCTTGAATGCGATCAGTGCGGTGAGAAATATTACACCGATGAAGTCGCTGAAAAACTGGAAATCATTGTGAATATGGCAAAGAAGTTGATGCAGGAGATTGCTGTGATTGATTATCAGCAGGCGGCATAATAGAATTGATAAACCAATGAAAATTTCTTCTTATAAATTAGATGTATGTGTTTAAATCAAAAATACTTAAGATGAGGAAAATACATGGAAACAATAAGTATTATTTTGGGGTTCATAGCTGTAGGAGCTATTGTTTTGACTGTTTTTCTTGTTAAACATATATTTTTTCTTAAAAAAACTTTCCGAGAAAATATATATAATGAACAAAATAAATTTTATGCAGAAATGAATGATGCAAAAAATCGTGCTGAAGAAAGATTGAAGGATATTCAACACCAAGCCAGCTTAGAAATAGAAAAAGAGCGGAAAAAAGCTGAGCAAGAAATAAAAAATATTCGTTATGAAACCGATGCTAAAATAAATAAGATGCGTTCTGATACTGAATCTCAAATAAAGGAAATACAGGAAGAAGCCAATAGAGCAATTCAATTTGAAAAAGATAAAGCCAAAAAAACCGTATGTGATATGCAAGAATTTATTGAATCTCGACGTAAGATACTGTCCACTACCAACGAAAAAGACTTACTTGTCGATATCATTTTGGCATTAGATGGTTACGGAAATCGTTTTGAGCGAATAGAAGAAAAACTTATAGCGGATAAATTTACTCAGAAAATAGAATTCATGGCTACTTCAATGGAGAATACACTTTCTGAATCAACTGATAAGATGAAGGCAAACATCAATAAAGTATCATTACATTTAGAAGAAAAAGCTGATAGAATAATTGCAAGTTTAGAAGAAAAGTTAGAAAAGACAGAAAAAAATATTGATAAAACCCTATCGTCTTCTGATGTGGGCTTTTCAATCAATTCCATGAATAGCACAATCGAAAAAATCCAAAATACACTTCAGCAATGTATAAGTGATGACGCAGACTCAGACGATGCAATGAGTTATAAAATCAATGAAATCCTAGAAGGATATGATGATTTGAAAAAGACTGTTGATGAAATAAAAGAGCATCTAGGTAAATATGGATACGAAAGTATTGATTCAAAGCTAGATTATGTAAAAGAAAATTTCCATTCCATAGATGAAATCAAAGATTTACTTAATGATTTAAAAAACTGTTTAGGCGCTTCGGAGTATGATAGTATTTCAGACAAATTAGATCACCTACAATACGATATCCAAGCATTAAACAATTAAGACTAAACTAAGGGCGAAAAGCTGATGTCCAAGCTTTTCGCCCATTATCAGAGAAGAATTTTATTTACTGACTTTTCTTCATGGTATCTCTTAATTTACTGCCCATGAAGGGGCTGTTGCCTGTATTATTCCTTCTCCGGAGAGTTTGAGAATATTTCCCTCCTTCAAGTTAATAGAAGCTGCTTCTGAAGCTTCTTCTTTGTAATAAATTTGAGATACTTCTCGATGTTCGTTGTTTTCGTAATCTTCTTTACTTGGATATGTCTCAACATTAATAAAACCATTTTGGGCATTTTTAGAACATATAATATCATATGTGCCTGATTCTATATCTACACCTACCTCATAAGTTCCCTGTCCAATAATATTGTCTCCACCTTGTTCTGCGATAAGAACGTTTATTTCAGTTCTAAGATCAATAAGCTGCTCCAAGCTCATGTCAGATAAATTAACTTCAGATGCATAAACATTAGTACTGAAAATAACAGTAGCCATCGTAACAAATAATATTAATTTCTTTTTCATATTGAATACCTCCTTAAAATGATTTGTTTTTATTATTCTTCTGCTTCTTCTAAAGTAATTTCCAAATACTTCATATAGTCAATGAAGCGCAGGTTAAGTTGATAACCGTCAGCAGTTGTTCCACAAAACAGATATGTTGATTCTTCGTCTGGATAATCATCTATAAATCCTGTTTCTTCACATTCATCAATATATGAGAAAAAGTAATCTTGAGAAATATCATATGCTTTCGCATAGAATACCTCTTCTGTATCTTTTGCAACGGTTATATATTGAGTGGCCGGAACAGGAAGCATTTGTGCAAAATCGCTGTCAGACCATGAAAAAGGATCGCCAATTATATTAGGATCTGAATATCCTTCATTTTCTGCACTGTAAGAAACCTTATATGTCATGCCATCGTCAGCAATATAACTAATGTCAGCAGACGCGAGTTCAAAATAATCACTTTGTTGGGTGTCTGTTGGACTTGTATTTCCAGTTATGTAACATGTGAAGCCTTCTGCTGTTTCACCAGGATCACAAACAATGCAATCATAGACAAAAGGCTTTAATGTGGCTATTTCTTCATTTGATAGTTGTTGTCCAGAATAATCAGTAATAGGGAGCTGCTCAGCAGTTGTTCCCTCTTTGATTTTGAAATAGCAATCTAGTTGAACAATAGTGTAATCAGAATTGTTTGTGTAATTGAACGCAGCCATTGATTCTCCGTATCGGACAGTATTCTGAAAAGACCAATCAATATCTTCTATCTTAGGATGATCGGAAGCAGAAGCAGCAACAGTAGTGCAGAAGATCATTGTAGTTAGTAACGGGAGTAATAAATATTTTGGGGCTTTCATAATGCTTTTCTCCTTTAAAATATTGTTTCTTGGCACCTATTCGAAAGGATTTTCTTAGATCATAATTGTAACACATGACTATCAAGATGCGAACATAATTCCTGAAAATATAATTTTTCGATACATTCAGTATTTTTTATAATGCAGATGTAACTGATAAAGTATAAATCAACCTATTTTCGCAAATAATATTTTTCCATTCGATAGCTACCTCATATTTATAGTTTTCAATGACCATTATAGCGAATTTCTCGCTATATTTCAATAGCGAATATTCCGCTACGGTATCATATATTTTGTGAGGTGATGCTGATGTATCGTAGAATCAGAGACTTAAGAGAAGATGCAGATTTAACTCAAAAACAGATGGGCGAAATCTTAACTTGCAGCCAGCGGATTTATAGTAACTATGAATGTGGCGATGTAGATATTCCGACACAGATTTTGATAAAGCTTGCAGAATTTCATAAAACAAGTGTAGACTATCTGCTAGGAATCACAGATGACAAACGTCCTTATCCACGAACAAAACACAGCAATAAATAAAGCAACTTGACATTTGTAATTAACGTCCGAGTTGCTTTATTTTTTTCAGAAATTCTTATCTATCATATGGCAAATTGCGATCTGCTGATTTCCGAGTCATTCTTTGCCGTTCACTATTTTCTCGCTGGCTCTTTTCTTTTCCATAAATCAGTTTTTCTTCTATGCTGGTTTGTCCTTTCGCATGAGCAATGCGACATTTGTCGATGCGATAAGATTGATTGAGTGAAGAAAGCAGCGTATACATCAGCTTATTTTCCCACTGCAGATCAGCTGCATGAGAAGCAGCTGACTTCAATTCTCTATACGACACAGACAGTTGATTATATTTCTCCAGCAAGATATCATACTTTTCTGCTAATGCAGAAAATGCGTTGTTCATTTCAGTCCATTTTTTCTTTAGTGAATCATATTTCTTTTGGAGTGTATCCGTTGCCTTTGCCACGGCATCTGCAATTTGTTCAGGAATGCTGCGATGTAATTCTTCATATTTTTGCTGTACGTCCAACGTGAGAGTACGATTCTTTTTTTCCCTGCAAAGCGAATGTTCCAATTCATGTGCCAGCGTTTTACATTTCTGTACAGCTTCGTCATATAAGCCTGCCGGAACAGCACCTTCCTGCAGATGTTCTATCTCGGAAATACGCTGCTTTAAAAGTAGATTTTCTTTTTCCTTAGTGATTGATAGTGAATAGGCGTGTTGAACAATGGGCGCGATTCGCTCCTGATATTCTGATGCTGTTTCTCCCTTCTGGAAAAAGCCTGCTTTTCGTTGCGGATCGGGAAGTGTTATTGGTGCAACAGCTTCATTTATCATCGAATAAAAGTTATCAATATCTGTATGAGATGCTTTACTGCCTTTTACACCACGTTCCAGATTATGCAGCTTTCCAACCTGTTCGTGATAGTTGTCCTGTACCTCTGATAATCGGTATTTTTTACCGCCCAGATACTTTGTATAGTTTAATTTTCCTTTTTCATCCAATGGAATAACAATCGCATGAATGTGTGGTGTACGTTCGTCTAAATGAAGAATGGCTGAAATGACATTTTGTTTACCACCAAAATTTTCACAGAGCCATTGATAATTATTCTTTGCCCAGCTGTCAATATCTATTTTATCAGTGGCTTCATTTCCAAAGGTCAGCATAAACTCAGCCGCATAAATTGCATTTTTAGCAATGTCATGCTTTCCATTTTTGTACCACGGGGATTCTGCAATTTTGTCATGGAAGATCTCAACAAAGGTTTTTCCCGGCGGACGTTCTGTAAGTTCCAGATTGTAATTGGTTTTAGTTTCATCTGCATTTATCACATCTCTTAATCTGAGATTGTGTTCGTAGACAGCGCCTAGTGCACCGACTGATTTTATCTTTTCGATTCTGCATACTTCTTTTGCTAAATACATATCGTATCCTCCTTGCAATGATTATTTGAGCTGCGGAGTATTACAAAGCGAATACACCTGTTATTGGCGGATAATTTCGGCAATAAGAACGGTCAAACAGACAGACAACAAATTGGCTGTTCGATTGACTGCAGATATGAGCAATCATAATGGCCCGCTGCCAGAAATTATCCGGTGGATGCTTTCGAGAAGCGCCCTCGGAGAGCGAACGTGCTTTTTGTTTACTTTAGATAGCACGCTATCTGGAGTAAACAAAAAGCGGAGTGAGTCCGCTTTTATACCTTCGTCAGCTATGCTTACTTTGAACTCTGAAAAAGCTGCTAAAATAACTTACATTTTGAGTGAACAGCTGGCGTTTAAAAGGTGTGGGACACCTTTTGACAGCGTTCGTATAGCCATAAAATTACATAAAAAAAGAACCGTATTTTTTCACGGTTCCAAGCCTTCATTCAGAATTCTTCCTTCATGACAAACAGGTAAAAATGACATTCAATCCGATAATCTCATTTTTTATTTGTTGTATATTGAAAAATTTCCCTTCAGATTTTATCATTTTTATCATTTCTGCATTTTTCTGTAAAAGATGAAAGTCCCATCTTTTCAAAAGGAATTTCCAATGTATCGTCTACTTCTTTAAAATCTGTCTCTTTCGGAGCAGTATCTTTGAAATAAAATGTTCCGTCTGAAAACCGCTTAATGGTATATCCTTTGTCTGCCATATACTCCCAGAACCGGGATTTTCCATGAGATGTCCGTCCGTTTTCTTCGCAGTAATCTTCGTACATCCGATAGACTTCGCTGCGTTTCATTTTCTCACCGCTCTTATGGCAAAGCATATCTTCCGTAAATGCCTTTACGCTGTCAGCAGAGCGGTATAGTGTTTCAATGCAAGCTTTGCTATGATTGCTCTCAATAAAGCACTGCTCTGTATATAGCTTCCGCAATGCCTGCACAGCCATATGAATTGCATAATCGGATTCCATACAGAGCTTTTCTTTTAGCTGTGAATCCTTTTTGCTCTCTGGAATGCTTTTATTCATATCGAGCACCAGCAATCGGCGATAGTACGCATTTGTTTTGTCATCCAGATTCAGCGGAAGTTCATTTGCCGAGAACAGCAGTTTTGCATAGCTGGTAAACTGCGCTGGATCTTGACCTTTCTTTTCATAAAGCAGGGTATCTTCTCCGACAGCTTTTTTGATAATGTCTACGCTTTCCATAGCTGTACTTGGGATATCGGCGCAGGCATTTAACAATTTTCCAAATAGTCCCGTAGCGTAAAATCTCTGATTCAAATTTTGCAGAGACATACTGGAAAAATTGTGGTTTCCGATAAGATACTGCGCAAGGGAAATAATAACGGATTTTCCGGTTCCGCCCTTTCCTTTAATCATGAGAAATTTCTGAAAACGTGTGTCCGTAGTCATGCAATAACCAAGGTACTGCCAGAACGTTTGCTGATCGATTTTGTCCGGAAGTGAGAAATCAAGATATTTCTGAATGGTCTGACCGCCTGCAAGGGCGGTGTCTGCCTGCTCCGGGTAAAATGAAAATGGAATTTGGTTGATTATGAGATATTTCGTATCATGCTTCAACATTTTCCATTCTATTACATCAAAATATCCATTTTGGAAGTTGATCCAATGAGCCGGCTGATTGTTCAGATCCGAAAAATTTCTCTGCACCTGCGGCTGAGAAATGAGCAGGTTATAAATACTCTGAATGGTTGTGGCTTTGATGCAATCCCGAAAAATCAACTTCTGAATGTGGGATTTTAAGCGAATCCCGCCTCGGTCTTCGTGATAACATCCATGATTATAGAGATACGGTGTATTTCCAAGCATAAAAAAAGAGATTGTCTGAATCAGATAATCTACAATCTCCATATCAAATACACCAATTCGTTTTCCCTGTTCGTTATATCTGTGAAATCTGCTTAAATCCGGCGAGTTTGCAGGACATCCTTCAAACCGTCGGATATAATCAGAAAGTAGTGTCTTCAGTTCCTGCTGATATTCCAGCTTCTCCAGATATTCTTTATTTTTAAATATCATCCAGCCTTTTCGGTAATGCAGATAATTCTTTTGAAAGAAATTTTCCAGAAAATCGTTGTATTTCTTTGTTGAACAGGCTGGCACATAGCAGTAGTTCATCTGGTATGTGCCAGTACAGGCAATCCCGGTCATATACGCCGCAAATGTTTCCAGATTATAAAATCCGTCTGTATAATCCAATAGAGCAATCGCCTGATAGCCTGCAGCAATAATTGAGAAAGCAAGTTCCTGATCATCAATCAGAAACAGATATTTTTGTTCCATCGTTTCCGGTTTTGTTTTCATATAGTGTTCTAAAAAGTTTTTATTCATGTAAATCCCTCCTCAAATTGAAAAAAGACACCTCTTTTCAGAAGCGTCTTCTTCATGCAAAATACTTAGAAAGTGGCTATTTGTGCGGCTTTCGCACTGTTCAGTCCATCAATCCAGTTACATAAAATAGCTATCGTTTCAATATTTACATTAATAAGTGTCCGACACCTTTTCGACCGCCAAGCACATATTTATTTTTCAGATCATCCCATGTAAAGTCAGGCATTTCTTCCCGGGCAACCAGAAAATTACCGGCACGCTGTGTAAGCTGTGCAAAGTTTACGACATAATCGCTGGCACCTTCATTGTAGGCATAAATCGTAGATTCACTTCCCATAAATCCGATTTGAGCATCACCGGAGAGGACAGCAGTCATAACTTTGTCGGCACCAAAACCTGTAACGAGATCCAGATTTATGCCTTCCTCTTCAAAATATCCAAGTTCAATAGCAGCATACTGAGGTGCATAAAAGATAGAATGAGCTACCTCGTTTAGAGTGACTTTTTGCAGAGTTTGTTCGTCTTCTTCGGCATAAACGGATGCTGGTGTACAGGCCAGAAGAAGACAAGCGCTAAGTATGGAAATCAATTTTCTTTTCATAAGATGGACTCCATGAATTTGTTCGTCTCAATCAGTATATGGCGGTTAAAAAAATAGGTTCATAGATAAGTATAGACTTGGATTGCGTACCTCAAAGTGATAAAATATATGCAGACAGTTTAGAAATAGTTTTTATCGAATATATTATGAGATGTGGTGAAAAAGATGAATATGCTATTGAGAGAAAAAGTGAATCATATGATAGAAGAATCTCTTGCAGAGGTGATGCCGGATAATGCTGTTGAAAAAGCACTTAAAAATTTTCATGGAGCCGGTGGACGTACCGTTCTTGTGGCTGCCGGGAAGGCAGCCTGGCAAATGGCAGCTGCCGCTGTACGTGTTCTCGGGCATGTGGATGATGGGATTGTTATTACAAAATATGGACATGTAAAAGGGAAAATTCCGGGAGTAGACTGCCGGGAAGCCGGGCATCCTGTTCCGGACGAAAATGGTTTTACTGCGACTAAAATGGCTCTGCAAAAGGTTAGTAATCTGCATGAAAATGATACAGTCATTTTTCTTCTGTCGGGAGGAGGAAGCGCATTGTTTGAAAATCCGCTGATATCCGGGGAAGAATTGCAGGATATTACAAGACAACTGTTGGCCTGTGGTGCGGATATTGTGGAAATGAACATCATTCGTAAGCGGCTTTCTGGTGTAAAAGGCGGCAGATTTGCACTTGCATGTATGCCGGCGCAGGTTTATGCGGTAGTGCTCAGTGATATTCTGGGAGATCCGCTTGATATGATAGCATCAGGACCGGCTTATCCGGATTCATCTACATGTGATCAGGCAAAATATATATTGGCAAAATATGATTTGAAATTGTCAGAAAAAGCAGTGGCTCTTCTGCAGCAGGAAACGCCAAAGAATCTTACAAATGTGACAACACGGATTACAGGGAGTGTCCGTGAATTATGTCGGGCGGTAGAGAGGTCTGCTCAGAAACTGGGGTTTGAACCAGTTATTCTTACAGAAGAACTTTGCTGTGAGGCGCGGGAGGCAGGAAGTATGATGGCAAGTATTCTGCGCACTCATGCAAAAGAGGACAGAAAACTATGCTATATTGCAGGTGGTGAGACGGTAGTGCATCTTGTTGGCAGAGGAAAGGGTGGAAGGAATCAGGAGCTTGCGCTGGCAGCCGCACCCGGGATTGCAGGAATGAAAAATGCATGTGTATTTTCTTTTGGAAGTGATGGTACAGATGGGCCGACTGATGCGGCGGGAGGTTATGTGGATGGCGAGACAGTAGAACTGCTCAGAGATAAAGGGCTGGATGTATTTCAAACTTTGCAGAATAATGATTCTTACACAGCATTGAAGGCGGCAGACGGATTAATCATTACTGGTCCTACGGGTACAAATGTAAATGATGTAACAGTAGCATTGTTTGATTATGAAATTGATATGTGACAGGAAGACTGAAAAAGTGCAGCCCTTTACAGGACTGCACTCGTCTTTATCTTATTGAATAGGCTCGAAATCAGCTACGCCATGTTTGCACAGTGGGCAGATATAATCATCCGGAAGAGTTTCGCCTTCATAGATGTATCCGCATACTTTGCAGACAAAGCCTTTCTTACCTTCTGTCTGCGGCTTCGGTTTTACATTTTTCTGATAATAGGTATATGTCATAGTATCCTTATCAGACATTACACGCGCTTCAGTTACTCGACAGATGAACATGCCGTGTGTGTCAAGATCAACATAGGATTCTACTTCGAGAGACATAAATGCGTTGATGTAGCGCGGAAGGAATGCGAGTCCGTTATCAGAGTAAAGCGGTTCGAAACCTTCAAATTTGTCAGCAGTTCTTCCACTCTGGAAACCGAAACGTTTAAAGATATCAAACGGAGCTTCTACAGACAGGCAGTTTACATTAAGTTTGCCGGTCTGTTTGATCACATGGTGTGAGTAGTTCTGCTTATTGATATTTACAGCCACACGGTTCGGAGTATCAGTCAGCTGTGTAACAGTATTTACAATGAGACCATTATCCTTTTTGCCGTCATTGCATGTAACAACATAGAGACCATAACCAATTTTGAACAGTGCAGTCATATCATTTTTGTTTGCCTTGTCATCAGACTGAGCAATGTAATCTTTGCAAAGTTCTTCTGCAAGAGCGTTTAAAGCCTCTTTTGTCTCAGCTTTTACAGCAGATTTGATAGTAACTTCTGTATTTGCATATGTCAGATTTTTACACTTCTCCAACATGCCTTTCATTACTTTTGTAGCCATAGGAGCCCATGTGCCGTTCTGGATAAATGCAACTGTGCGGTTCTGGAAATTACGTTCGGTCAGGTGATTGATGAACTCACGCATGAACGGGAAAATTTCTGCGTTGTAAGTAGTAGTAGCCAAAACCAGCTTTCCATAGCGGAACGCATCTTCTACGGCTTTAGCCATATCTGCGCGGGCAAGATCATGTACAACAACTTTCGGACAGCCTTCTTCCTGCATTTTTGCTGCCAGAAGCTCTACAGCCTTTCTGGTGTTGCCATATACGGAAGTATAAGCAATAACAACTCCGTCACTTTCGACTTTGTAGGATGACCAGATATCATACAGGTTGATATAGTGACCCAGATTTTCTGTAAGTACCGGTCCATGAAGCGGGCAGATGATCTGGATATCCAGAGTAGCTGCAACTTTCAGCAGATTCTGTACCTGAGCACCGTATTTGCCAACGATACCGATATAGTAACGGCGCGCTTCGTTATCCCACGGCTCGTCCACATCGTTTGCACCGAATTTACCGAAACCATCAGCGGCAAAGAGGACTTTTTCTGTGCTGTCATATGTTACCATTACTTCCGGCCAGTGAACCATTGGGGCAAAAACAAATGTAAGAGTATGTTTTCCCAGTGAGAGGGATTCACCGTTTCCTACAGTCAGTCTCTTTACAGATTCATCCAGATCAAAGAACTGATCCATCATGGCAAATGTTTTTACATTGGCAACAACGGTAGCCTCCGGATAAGTTTTCAGGAAATTTGCAATATTTGCGGAATGATCCGGTTCCATATGCTGAACAATCAGATAATCCGGTTTTTTGCCGTCAAGAACAGCGGCAATATTATCCAGCCATTCATGAGTGAAATTAATGTCTACAGTATCCATAACGGCAATCTTTTCATCCATGATAACGTATGAGTTGTATGCCATACCGTTCGGGACAACGTACTGGCCTTCGAAAAGATCGACTTTGTGATCATTCACACCGACATAGCGGATGTCGTCAGTAATTCGCATAATTAGTAATCCTCCATTTAAAAGTATTATTGTCTACCCAGATTATAATAGGTCTTTCCAAAATTATCAAGCATTAGATTCTGCCAGATAAGCCTTTAATGCCTGGGCAAGCTGGTCAGGACATGAAGTGGGGCGGAAACCGCATTTGATTCCTTCGAGACGGGTAATGACATCTTCAATTCCCATACCTTCTGCCAGCCTGCTGACTCCTGTAGTATTTCCGTTGCAGCCGCCTTCAAAACGAACATTTTTTACACAGCCGTTTTCTATTTCAAACTGTACCGAAGAGGAGCAGACACCACGATTTTTATGAACATATGTGTTATTTTGTTTTGTCAGATTAGACATAAAAGTACCCCGCTTTCTTTTGATACAGAAAGTATAGCATGGATCAGGGAGAATTTCAATTTTACATTTTGTGATTGGACATGTTATACTGCTGTTATATTATCCAGATATGAAAGAGGGGAACGATGGGTGGACATCTGGAATGTGCTTGGAATAGTTGAGACAAATAATACAGGTGAAATAAAAAGGGCGTACGCCAGGGCGCTGCTTAAGTGGGATGCCGAAAAGAATCCGGAGGAATTTTCACAGTTGCACAGTGCATACAAAGCGGCGCTTGAAATGTGCAGCAGTTCATCTCCAAAGGATGACGTGATATGGGACATGGTGAAGGATATATCAATTGCTGTGATGAAAACATACCGGTAAAAGAACTGAAATCTTTATTGGAAAGTGAAAAGTTTAAAAGGATAAAAGATAACGAACAATTTTTAGTGAGTTTGACAGATATGTTGAAACATACACACATGGAAGCGGAAAAACAAAAGGTTATTTATGATGCATATAATTTTTCTGGCAATTATTATATGTTGTGCGGCATTTTTAGACCGGAATATTTGGGAACTTCTGTTTTCAGGAGGGTTCGTGTGGGGATTGTATAAAATAAAAAAGCACAAGTGAATCTGGCATTGTGCGGTATAGATTGAAACTGGGAAAACAGTTGATAAAGGATGCAGATTCGTGATATACTTATAAAGTATGATTTTCGATAAAGGAAGAAAGAAAAATGAAGGATGTATTAGATGTACATACCCATACGCTTTCAAGCGGACATGCATATAATACGATATGGGAAATGGCAAAAGGGGCAGCTGATAAGGGATTGGATCTGCTCGGAATTACGGACCATGGGCCGCAGATGCCGGGAAGCTGTCATGAATTTTATTTTTCAAATATAAAGGCAGTTCCAAGAAAATTGTTTGATATATCTGTATTGTTTGGTGTGGAATTGAATATTACAGATTATGAAGGAACAGTGGATCTTCGTGAGGAATATTTGAAACAGATGGATCTTGCAATAGCAAGCCTTCATATTCCATGCATAAAGCCGGGAACTGCCGAGCAGAATACCAGGGCGTATATCAAAGCCATGGAAAATCCTTATATCAATATTATAGGCCATCCTGATGACGGGAGATATGCGGTGAATTATAAAGAACTTGTCCTGGCTGCAAAGGAACACGGAGTTTTGCTTGAAATAAATGATAATTCATTAAATCCTAATGGATTTCGTCAGAATACGGTGTCAAATGACCGGTTGATGCTGGAACTTTGTAAGGAGTATAAAGTGCCGGTTATTATGAACAGTGACGCACATGTGGTAACGGATATCGGAAAACACCAGCGGGCACAGGCAATAATAAAAGAAGTGAATTTCCCGGAGGAACTGGTAGTTAATCGCAGTGTGGATGAGTTGATGAAATATATTAATTATGGAAAAAGAAATGGATGAAGAACTACATAAGCAGGGGTTAGTAGTATTCGGGTAAGGAGAAGGAAATTATGAGCAAAGAAATCAGAACAAAAGCGGTAGAACATTTATTTGAAGCAATTCTGGAGCTGAAAGATAAAGAAGAATGTTACCGTTTTTTTGAAGATGTGTGTACTATCAATGAATTGCTGTCATTGTCCCAGAGATTTGAAGTGGCAAAGATGCTGACACAGAATAAGACATATCTGGAAATTGCGGAACAGACAGGTGCGTCCACGGCTACAATAAGCCGTGTAAACCGCTCCCTGAATTATGGCAACGATGGATACCAAATGGTATTCAGTCGTCTTGAAAAGAATCAATGATTTTTTCAATAATCTGCTTTTTTACATAAACATCAAAGCTCAGAAGACTGATAAATGAAAAGAGACGTAAAAATGCAGCATCTTCTTCCGATGCATCTTTAAAGGTGTCCTGAGCGATGGCATATTTGGAGGAGAGATCTGCCTGCATGGATTCAATCTGGACTTTTTCCATACTGAATACTTCACGGTAAATGGATTCCACATTGATACTCTCTGCATTTTTAAAATATTTTTTGGTGAGAGGATCAAGCAGCGACTGGATATCGCCAATGGATAAAAAGCCTTTAAAATAGTAAATAAAAATCAGAAGCAGCACGTGCTCTTTGGAATACTTCTTTTTGTCCGGCGTGGGCAGCAAATGATTTTTTGCATAATTATTGATCATGGTTTTGGTCAGAACTTTGTCCTCCTGGTAACGCTTGGAGGATTTTAATTGTGAATCCATGAAGGTTGTGACCTGATCCATATACAAATCAATATTGGGAATATCATCGGGTTTGATATAATCAATTCGCGACAGGCTTGCCAGGATACTCTGGAGCATGTCCTCTGTATTAATTGTCATAAACATCGTTTCCTTTCTGTTATGACTAGATTATACAGTTTTTAAAACTACATGACAAGTATTTTTTGATTTTCAGGAGAAAAATATGGCAATATATGATACATTAAACAATAGACAAAAAGAGGCGGTCCTTCATACAAATGGGCCGCTGCTCATATTGGCCGGAGCCGGTTCAGGAAAGACGAGGGTTCTTACCTGCCGTATTGCCCGGCTGATAGAAGAAGAAGGTGTGAATCCATGGAATATTCTGGCAATCACTTTCACGAATAAAGCAGCACAGGAGATGAGGGAACGTGTGGATGATCTTGTGGGTTTTGGTTCAGATAGTATATGGGTTTCCACGTTCCATTCACTTTGTGTCAGGATTTTGCGCAGATACATAGACCGTATCGGATATGAAAACAGTTTTACTATTTATGATGCGGATGACCAGAAATCCATGATGAAAGATGTCTGCAAACAGCTTAATATCGATACTAAAATGATAAAAGAACGAAGTATCCTGTCGGCTATATCCTCTGCAAAGAATGAACTGGTAACTCCGGAGGAATATGAAAAACTCTGTTATGGAGATTATCATAAGCGCCGGATTGCAGATGCATACCGCCAATACCAGATCCAGCTTAAACGGAATAATGCACTGGATTTTGATGATCTGATCATGAAAACAGTGGAACTTTTCAGAATGTGTCCGGATGTGCTGGAATATTATCAGGAGCGTTTTCGATACATAATGGTAGACGAATATCAGGATACGAATACGGCTCAGTTTCATCTTGTGAGACTTCTGGCGGATAAATACCGGAATTTGTGCGTGGTTGGTGATGATGATCAATCTATCTATAAATTTCGGGGGGCAAATATCGGAAATATCCTGAATTTTGAAAAGGTGTTTGAAGAGGCGCACGTGATTAAACTGGAACAGAATTACCGGTCTACCCAGAATATACTTAACGCAGCCAACGGAGTTATCAGAAACAACAGGGGAAGAAAAGAAAAGAGCCTTTGGACAGATAATGAAGGAGGCAGTCCTGTCAGGGCAAAGCAGTTTGGCACTGCTTTTGATGAGGCGGACTATGTTGCAAAAGACATTATGCGCTGTGTGGCAAACGGCAAAGCTCAGTATAATGATTTTGCCGTTTTATACCGGACGAATGCTCAGTCACGTTTGTTTGAAGAAAAACTTCTGATGGAAAATATTCCATATAAAATAGTGGGCGGAGTAAATTTCTATGCCAGAAAAGAGATCAAGGATCTGCTTGCCTATATGAAGACGGTAGATAATGCCAGAGACGATCTGGCGGTGCGCCGTATTATCAATGTTCCCAAAAGAGGGATAGGAGCTACGACTCTGGCAAAGGTACAGAACTATGCGGTGGAAGAGAATATCAGCTTTTATGATGCATTGAAGCGTGCCGATGATATTTCCGGAATCGGGAGAAGTGCAGCAAAGGTCAAACCGTTTGTGACGTTTATCCAGACACTTCGCAGTCAGGAAGAATTTATCAGTGTGCATGAACTTTTGGAGATGATTATTGAAACAACCGGTTATGTAGCGGAACTGAAAGCTGAAGATACTGAGGAAGCAAAGGCCAGAATTGAAAATATTGATGAATTTATCACTAAGGTTGTGTCCTATGAAGAGACGGCAAAAGAACCGTCATTGAGTGATTTCCTGGAAGAGGTGGCCCTTGTAGCAGATATTGACAGTCTGGATGAAAATGATAACCATGTAGTACTCATGACTTTGCATAGTGCCAAGGGACTGGAGTTTCCCGAGGTGTATCTTACAGGGATGGAGGAAGGCGTTTTTCCCAGCTATATGAGCATCGGCGGTGATGATCCGGATGAACTGGAGGAAGAGCGAAGGCTTTGCTATGTGGGAATTACACGCGCCATGAAGAATCTGACCGTCACATGTGCAAGACAACGTATGACACGTGGGGAGACACGCTATAATTCCATGTCGAGATTTTTAAAAGAAATTCCGACGGAGCTTCTTGAAAGTGAAAAGGACAGCACTGTATCAGGACCATCTTACGGAAATTCTTCCTTTTCAGGAAGAACGGCAGAAGGCGGGCTTCCCTGGAATACGCCGAAGCCGTCGACAGACAGTCCATATATGCAGGCACGAAAGGCATTCCGCAGTAAGGCCTTTGATCCGGCTCAGTTCAAAATTTCAAAAGCAGATCATCTGGAATATGGAGTTGGAGACAGAGTCCGGCATATTAAATTTGGTGTGGGAACTGTGGAAAAAGTGATAGATGGCGGAAAGGATTTTGAAGTGACCGTCAATTTTGAGAATTACGGTGTAAAGAAAATGTTCGCAGCTTTTGCAAAACTTCAGAAAATATAAATTTGGTATGGTAAAATCTTGGAATTAGTGTTATACTACCTGACTTTTGGAGTTGAACTCAAAATATAGTGCTAAGCCACAGTTAA
>JAUNSC010000039.1 GCA_030539395.1 Eubacteriales bacterium | reverse complement strand
CAATACAGAAACGAAGCACTTTCTCCATGATTTTGAAGAAAATCTGCCCGGGTTGAATTCAAAATGATGTGGAAAGGAAGATTTATAGCAATGACGTAACATGATACAAGGGGCAGAAAGTGTGTGACACGGAACAGCCCGTATCAATCGAAAGGAGTAGTGAAATATATGAAACTGACTTATACGAATGTAAATGGATACCTGATTCCGAATCTCACCTATAAATCCGGTGAACAGATGGAACAGCTTGGCAAGTATGGTTTTCTTCGCAGAGATTATCTGAAGAACCATCGAAATTCAATGTATCAAGTGATGCTTCTGCAGGATACCATTGGAGAGCATCTTATGGAAGTGGACAAGGCAGCCAGAGAGAGGGAAGAAGTGATTCTGAAACAGTTAGAAGAGAAAGAGCCTTTGCCTGATAAGGAGAAAGATCAGATGGAACGGGTGCGGGCAGCTAACCAGCACAGAGCGATTGCGGAGGAGATTATTTTGAAGGAACTGATCTATATTACTATGAAACAGAACCTTTCGGGGAGCGAAAAAAGCGCAGACTACCCCTATCAAATTTAAAAAGGCTGATTTTGAACTCAACTGGTAGGTTTATGCGGCAGTTACTGGTGCCTCCCAGCCAAGCGCTTTTAACTTCTTAAGGTACGCATTGATTTTGCGTTCTTTATTGAACTGATTGTAATAATCAGCTCCAAGATCCTTGAAAATAACCCCATCCCTTAGGATGTGGTATATTGCAATTAGCATCGAATGGGCTACTGCCACATAGGCACGCTTTGAACCGCGATGGGCGCTGATCCTCATAAACTGCGCATTGAAGTAGGACTTCTTATTTTTTATAGCTGCATGTGCACAGGTGATTAGTGTCGTCCACAAGAGAGCGTTTCCTTTTCTGGTTTTACCAGATTTACGTTTTTTAGCGCTTTCATTGTCACCAGGGCATAATCCCGCCCAGGAAGAAATGTGCTTATCTGTTGGGAAACGTTCCATGTCTGTACCAATAACGGAAATGATGGCCTGGGCACTGGTATTGCCTATGCCGGTCACATCCTGGATTGCTTGCGAAGCCTGCTTTTCTTCCGGTTTCATAAAGTTGTCAATCTCATCATCCAGGTTTTTGATGTGATCATTCAGTTCATCCAAATGCGCAAGAATCTCTTTCATCATCCTACGCTGAAGAGAAGACATTACGCCATTCAGGTCATCAATGATCTGTTCTTTGGTGGCTTTGAGGTTATGGGCAATGATTTTCTGCTCATACATCTCATCGTATTTTTCTCCATCAATGGATTCTCCGGTAAGGAGATATTCCAGGATACTGCGGGCACTTTTACCATTGATGTCTGATACGGTTCCGGACAACTTAATGTTAGCTCCTTCCAACATTTTCTGGAGTCGATTCAACTCTCTGGTACGTTCTCCCACAAGGCTTTTGCGATAGCTTACTAATTCTCTCAGTTCGCGCTGGTCTTTGTCGGGAATATAACTGGGTTGGAGTAATCCATGCTGAAGAAGGTCTGCAATCCATTCTGCATCCTTTACATCTGTTTTCCGGCCAGGAACAGCTTTCATATGGCGTGCATTGACCACCATAGCGTTCAAGTCAGAAGATTCAAGGATGTTAAACAGAGGCTTCCAATAAGAGGCTGTGCTCTCCATGGCGACCATTTCACAGCCGTCTTCCTTGAGCCAGTCAGCTAATGCAAGGAGTTCTCTGGTTGTTGCACCAAACTCACGTACTTCCTGCTTTCTGCCGCATCGGAAGCAGGCCACGATGAGCTTTTTGTGTACATCGATACCACAACATTTGTCGTAAATTTTATCCATTACTGGCACCTCCAAGGTAAAATTTACGGCACGGTACTCCGTCTCTTATCATTTTACTATACGTCCTTTTGCCAGGAACCGGAGTTCTTTGAAATGGCTGGACAGGTGGTGGTGCAAATGAGAGTACCTAAAATCAGTTTAACAAACGGGCTACTGGCCCAAAATAAACACGATCTTTGCCGTTACACTAAGTATAAATAACGGCACAAATAAAATCAATAACCTACAGTCTGCACAGTTTCATGTATGGTTTCATTTATGGTGGTGCCAAGTGTGTGGGTATGGAAGTTTACAGTCTGTTCTTACACCACAAAACCACTGTCATCTCAATTGGGTGTTGGAAATGTAGTGGGGAATGTTATTTAGTCGGTGTTGGTTTAGTGATGGGGAGATGACAGGCAAGTTTCGCAAAGTGGCAAGCCACTCTGCACCGGAGACAGCCTTTGGGCTGTTCCTAAACTTGCCAGGGGCGCTGCCACCTTGGAACCACGGCACGCCAATGGCGGCAACTCTGCGTTAGAAATATTCACCGAATATTTCTTCCCAGACTGCCACGGATTGGCTAAGACGTTGTCTTGCATCTACCAAAGGGGAACGCTACGCATCCCCTTATGGAATTCCCTGTTAATTTAGCTGCAACGTTGTGGTTGAGAATATGGAGCAGAAATCAAGCAAAGAGAGGAGACAAAAGCTTATGAGAAAACGAAATTTGATTTTATTTGCGATAATAAAAAATGCAATATTTCAAAAAGATTTATTTGCATGTATAACTGTTCCATTGCGGTTTGGGTGCAGGTATGTGGAGTGGATGATCCGTCCATCAGAATTAAATATTTTAGGTGAGAGAAAATATTTTTCAGCAGAATGGTCATGGTTTTTAAGAGTTATGGCTGTTTTTATTTTTCTTGGACTAGGAATAAGTGGTGAGATATTTGTGTTGAGAAAAATAGAGCGGTATCGGAAAGTATGGGATAAATATTCTACATGGATTCTGCTTATCAGTTTATCGTCGATTGTTGTATTAGGTGATGTAGTGAGAAAATATATTCCGATAAATCTTTTATTGCTCTTGGGAATTATAAATATTGCTGCCATGGAAATAAAAATTTATTACTGTGACAATCAGGAATTATAGTAGAGAATGGTTTATGGTTATAAAAAACCAAATTTGATTATTGACAATCAAATCGGCAGATAGTATAGTAAATATGCGGAAATTGATTGTGAATAACCAAAGGAGGAAACAGAGTTGAATGTTTCGGTTAAAGAGTTAAAAGAAAAAGAAGGCTTGAAAGTTGAAGAAATTAGTTGGAATATTTCAAATAGGATGAGAGAACTTGGAAATATATCCGTGTATGGAGGATTTTGCCTAGCGTATGTGGCGTATTTATCTTTAAAAAATAAGATAAATGATGTGTACCAGTTAATAGAATATATGGAACTGACTTTTTCAGTGGAAAGAGTCAGTTTCATAAAAGGAAATATTGAAAATTTATGGAATGTGGCACTAGAAATCGGCGAAGAATATTCGGAAGATACACTTCTGGCAGTAGTATTGTGGTGGCCGTTACAAGGAAATAAATTTATGGGAGAATGTGAAACGCCACAGAGTGTTGTAAAGCTTGCAAATGAGATTCTCCAAATTTCAAAAGATAAGGTAGCAGATTTCTGTAGTGGAATTGGAGCATTTCTAATGAGTGCTATAGAAAAGAATCCAGAATCACAATTTTATGGTGTAGAGATTGTAACCGATGTTAAAGAAGTTGCAGAGATTAGGACGGAATTGATTTCTGACCAGGTGAAAATTGAGCGAAAATCGGTTTTAAACATAAATGATAGCATGATGTTTGATAAAATATTCTGTGACTATCCTTGGGGGATAAAGATAAAGGATAGCATTGGAAACAACGGGGAATTAAAGGCAATATATGATGTTATACCGGAAGTACAGAAAGCAGCAGCGGGAGACTGGGCATTTATCATAAACGTCATGAATCATCTCAATAAAAATGGAAAAGCGGTTGTTTCGGTGAGTAATGGGGTTACATGGAATGGCGGAATAAATACAGTAATTCGTGAAAAATTTGTAAAAGAAGGATTTGTTGAAGCGGTGATTGCACTTCCTTCTAATTTGTACTTGAATACAGGAATTGCATGTTCATTACTGGTATTAAGCAGAAATAATAAAAATATAAGAATGATAGATGCAACGGAGATGGCATCTATTGGACGAAGACAGAATGTCCTTAATGATGAAAATGTTTCTAAAATTATCGAATTACTGAATACAGATGATGATAATTCAAAGCTAGTTTCTATTAAAGAAATGGCAGAAAATGAATACATTTTTAACCCGTCAAGATATCTCCGAAAAGAAATGGTTGTAAAAAATGGTGTACCATTTGAATCAGTAATAAAGAACATAACAAGAGGTGCACAGATTAAAGCAGCAGTTTTGGATGAAATTGTATCAGATGAACCAACGAACATGCAGTATTTGATGTTGGCGAATTTACAGGATGGTATAATTAGTGAAGATCTTCCTTATTTAAAAGAAATGAATCCTAAATATGAAAAATACTGTATAAAAAATGGAAGCCTTGTAATTTCCAAAAACGTATCTCCGGTAAAAATGGCAATTGCATCCGTGAAAGAAGGAAATAAGATTTTAGCGAATGGTAACCTTTATGTTATTGAGCTAGATGAAGACAAGATAAATCCTTACTTTTTGAAAGCATATCTGGAAAGTGAAAATGGAAAGGCGGCCTTATCCAGAGTGGCAGTAGGGGCTACGTTATTAAACCTGCCGGTTGAAGGATTGAAAAAAATAACAATTCCATTGCCGGACTTAAAAAGTCAGAAGATAATTGCAGATAAGTATTATACCAAGATAAAGGAAATAAAAGAATTGAAATACAAATTGGAAAAGGCAACAGCAGAATTAGGACATATTTATACGGAGGAAAAATAAATGGACGAGAATAATAAATTTGATGTAGTTGGAACTAACATAGCAGAGAAAGCGACAATGATCTGGAATGTAGCAGATATGCTCCGTGGGCCGTTTAAACCGCATGAATACGGCTTGGTGATTTTACCAATGACAGTAGTAAAAAGATTTCATGATTGTTTATTACCGACACATAAAGCAGTATTGGAACAGTATGAAAAGGTGAAAAATTTTGCTGTTATTGATGGATTTCTGACAAAAGCTTCCGGTTATCAGTTCTATAATATCAGCAAATATACATTCGAATCTTTGCTGGCAGATCCGGAAAATATCGAAGCCAATTTTCGAGATTATCTGAATGGATTTTCAGCAAATGTTCAGGATGTACTGGCAAAGTTTGATTTTGATAACATTATCCGCAGAATGGTAGAAAGTAATACCTTGTATCTTGTCATAAAAGAATTTAATTCGCAAAAAGGATATTTGGGACCAGATAAGATCAGTGCAGTAGACTGTGGATATATTTTTGAAGATTTGGTAAAACGATTTTCAGAATCTTTTGGCGAAGAGGCAGGAGCGCATTTTACCAGCAGGGATATCATCTACTTAATGACAGATTTACTTTTATCAGATGCAGATCTGAGTAAGGGTGGAAATGTAACAGTGTATGATATGGCGATGGGAACATCTCAGATGCTTAGTTGTATGGAAGAAAGAATACAGGAGTTAAACACTGAGATTGGAGTTACCTGCTTTGGACAGGAATTTAATCCTTCTACATTTGCAATTGCAAAAGCAGATATGATGATACGAGGTGGTGATCCGAACAATATGAGATTTGGAGATACCTTGTCTGAAGACCAGTTTAGTGGGTATCAGTTTCAGTATATTATTTCAAATCCACCGTTTGGAATTGACTGGAAAAGAGAAAAAACAGCAGTAGAGGCAGAAGCGAAAAAAGGTGAATTGGGAAGATTTGCACCTGGACTTCCGAAGATATCTGATGGACAGCAGTTGTTTGTATTAAATGGGCTTTCCAAGCTGGCTCCAAATGGAAAAATGGCAATTATTCAGAATGGATCACCATTATTTTCGGGAGATGCCGGAAGTGGACCGTCAGAAATAAGAAGATATATTCTGGAAAAGGACTGGTTGGATGCGATTGTACAGTTAGGTACAGGTATGTTTATGAATACCGGTATCAGTACTTATATTTGGATTTGTTCTAAAGATAAACCAGTACACAGAGCTGGAAAAGTACAGTTGATTGATGCTTCGCACTGTTTTGAAGCAAGAAGAAAAAGTATCGGAACAAAAAGAAATGACATTACTGATAAATGCCGTGATCTGATTGTAAAGGCATATGGTGCATTTGAAAATGGAACTATATATGGCGAGAAAGATGGGATTTACTGTCAGAGTAAGATTTTTGATACAGAGGAATTTGGGTATCAGAAGATTGTAGTAGAACAGCCACAGAAAGATGAAAATGGCGAAATCATATTAAAAAAAGGAAAGCCAGTGGCAGATGTGTCTCTGCGTGACACGGAAAATGTACCGCTGACAGAAGATGTTGAGGAATATTTTAAGAGAGAAGTATTACCATATGCACCAGAAGCATGGATAGATGAAAAGAAGACGAAAAAGGGCTATGAAATTCCAATGATAAGGTACTTCTACGAATATCAGGCACCGGAACCAGTGGAAGAAATTGCGGTACGCTTGCATGAATTGGAACTGGATATTCAGAGTAGTTTGGATGCTTTGTTTGGGGAGGAATGATATGAGTAGAGAAATGAAAGAGTCAGGTATTGATTGGATAGGAAGCATTCCTAAGTCGTGGAATACTATTAAATTTAAGTATTTGCATGGTGGTATGAATACAGGAGAAGGGATTGATAAAAATTTTTGGTCTAATGAACCAACTGACAGATTATTCTATACCGCCGGAATAAATCCTATTAGAACCAACTATGAGGATTTCCCAGAATGGAAGTATACAAAAGAAAATGATTTATTATTAGCTAGAAATGGTACACCCTATATTTATATACCGTATCCAAATGCTTGCTATACAGACCATATTATAAGGGCGACCATGAATGCAAGTGTAAATAAGCGGTTTGTACAATACGGATTACAATGTAGTATAGCATCAGTAGTAGTGGATTCAGTAAGTCTTGCAACATGGTCAGCGTCGTTGTGGAATAAACAGGTTATAGCATGGCCGTCTGCTGAGGAGCAGGAACGTATAGTTTCTTTTCTTGATGAAAAATGTGCCCATATTGATTATGTTCTTGAAAAGACTCGCAATAGCATTGAAGAATATAAGAAGTTGAAGCAGGCAGTTATTACCCAAGCTGTTACAAGAGGTGTTCGTCAAGAGCGGTTCATGAAAGATAGTGGTATTAGTTGGCTCACACATATCCCTACTGACTGGCGTGTAGAGAGGGGAAAGAACCTTTTTATAGAGACAAAGGAGATTTCAAATACTGGAGCAGAAGAATTGCTGACGGTTTCTCATATTACAGGCATTACACCGAGGAGTGAGAAAAACGTAAATATGTTCATGTCTGAATCCTTAGTAGGTTACAAAATCTGCCACAAAGGGTATCTTGCAGCAAATACAATGTGGATGTGGCAAGGTGCAATTGGCGTTTCAAAATATGAAGGAGTGATAAGTCCTTCATACAATACTTATCGTCAACGGAATAATGAATATGTATCGGATTATTTAGAGTATCTTCTGAGAATTCCACCGTTGATTGCAACTTATGCGTCCTATTCAACAGGTATTACAGCATCTAGATTGAGACTATATCCTGAACAGTTTTTCTCTATATTATTCCCTATTCCGCCCTGGGATGAACAGATAGAAATTGCTTCTTATCTTAACGGGAAAATTTCTGAAATGGATAAGATTATCCAGAAGAAAGAACAGTTCTTAGTTGAACTTGAAAATTATAAAAATTCTATGATCTACGAATATGTTACCGGAAAGAAGGAGGTGCCAGAATCTTGAGTATAGATATTACAACAGAGAAACGTTTTGAAGCAGATATTGAAGAATTTTTTCTATCAGCGACAGGTGGATACACACATAATAACGATATGTATGATCCGCAGCTTGGCGTTTATAAAGATACTCTATTGAGATTTGTTCAGAGAACACAGCCGAAAGAGTGGAAACGCTTTTTATTACAAAATAAAGTAGATCCAGAACGGAAATTCTGTCTTGCGTTCAACAATGCTTGTGATATGGATGGGCTTATTTCTGTATTGCGACATGGATTTAAACATAGAGGCATTCCGTTCAAAGTATGTTATTTTAAACCAGAATCCAGCTTAAACCAAACAGCGGAAGCACTGTACGAAAAGAATGAAATTACTTGTAACAGACAATGGTTTTATTCCAGTGATACACATAATTCTGTTGATATGGTTCTGGCGGTAAATGGGATTCCGGTATTTGCCCTGGAATTAAAGAATCAGTATACAGGACAAAACGTTGATAATGCTAAGCGTCAGTGGATGTATGATCGTGACCCAAGAGAAATATGTTTTCAGTTCAATAAAAGAATCTTAGGATATTTTTGTGTTGATCAGTTGGATGTTTGGATGACAACTAAGTTGGAAGGAAAAAATACATATTTTCTTCCATTCAATCAGGGATCAAACGGTGCTGGAAATGATGGCGGCAAGGGAAATCCTGCGAATCCAGACGGATATCCGACATCATATTTCTGGGAGTATGTATTCCAGAAAGACAGTATGATGGATATTATCCAAAAGTTTATTCATCTGCAGGTAAAGGAAGAAAAGAAACAAATGCCTGACGGATCAGAGCAGGTTACGAAAAAGAAAAGATTGATTTTTCCAAGATATCATCAATTAGATGTTGTACGTAAATTAATTGCAGATGTGAAAAAAGAAGGTGCAGGTCATAATTATCTAATTCAACATAGTGCAGGTTCTGGAAAATCCAATTCTATTGCTTGGACAGCTTATAGACTGGCATCCTTACATGATTCGAATAATGCATCCGTTTTCAGCAGTGTGGTTGTAGTTACAGACCGAACCGTGTTAGATGAACAGCTACAGGAAACTATTTCAGGGTTTGATCACACGATAGGGGCGGTAGAGACGATTGATGATAAAAAGAACTCAAAAGATCTACGAGATGCTATCAATAACGGTGCAAGAATTATTGTAACCACATTGCAGAAATTTCCAGTAATTTATCAGGAAGTGGATAAGGTTTCCGGAAGAAATTTTGCAATTATTGTAGATGAAGCTCATTCTTCACAGACGGGAAGTTCTGCAATGAAATTGAAAGCAGCATTGGCTGATACAGAAGCGGCATTGCGAGAATATGCGGAAATAGAAGGAAAAGCAGAAGATGAAATAGACAGAAATGATAAACTTGTTCAGGAGATGCTGACGCATGGAAAACATCCAAATTTATCCTTTTTTGCATTTACTGCGACTCCGAAACCAGCAACAATAGAGATATTTGGAAGTCAATGGACAGATGGGAGCATTCATCCATTTCATATTTATAGCATGAAACAGGCGATAGAAGAAGGGTTCATTCTGGATGTTTTACAGAATTATATGACTTACAGCACCTGTTTTAAAATTGCAAAAGATACACCAGAAAATCCCGAGCTTCCAGAAAGCAGAGCAACAAAGATTATAAAAAAATATGAAAAATTACATCCATATAATATTAGCCAGAAATCACAGATTATTGTAGAAACATTTAGAGAGACTACGAAACAAAAAATAGGTGGAAAAGGGAAAATGATGGTTGTTACAGATTCGAGACTGGCAGCAGTTCGATATTTCCATGAAATCAAAAGATATATAAGAGAACAGCATTATGTAGACATGGATATTTTGGCTGCATTTTCCGGAATGGTGCAGGATGGAGATGAAGAGTATACAGAATCTGGGCTGAACGTAAGGAAAGACGGAAGTCACATATCAGAGAGCCAGACCAAGGAAGAATTTCATGATAATTTCAATGCTCTGGTAGTTGCGGAAAAATATCAGACTGGTTTTGATGAACCATTGTTACACACAATGATTGTTGATAAGAAACTGAAAAATGTGAAAGCAGTGCAGACGTTATCTCGTTTAAATCGAACATGCCCTGGAAAAGTAGACACATTTGTACTTGATTTCGCAAATAAAAAAGAAGATATTTTGGAAGCATTTCAGCCATTTTATCAGGAGACAAGCCTTGAGCAGGAAGTAAACGTAGATCTGATTTATCAAACAGAAAAAGAACTTCTGGATTATGCAATTTATAATGAAAGTGATATCAAGGCATTTATTGATATATGGAATCATCCTGGTAAGCAAGATGCAACTGCAATGGGGAAAATGACAAGTGTATTAAAACCGGTAGCAGACAGATATAACTTGAAAAATCCAGAAGAACGTTATCAGTTTAGAAGGCAGGTAAGAAAATTATTACGATGGTATAGTTATATAACACAAGTAGTTCGTATGTTTGACGCGGATATGCATAAGGAATATCTCTTCCTTAGCTATTTAATTGGACTCTTACCGGAAGAAAAGGAAGAACCGATTGATTTAGATGGGAAGCTGAAACTGGAATACTATAAATTACAGAAGACTTTTGAAGGGGCAATAAAACTGGAAAAAGTTGACGGGCAGTATGTTCCATCCAAAAAACAGGGAGCACAGGGAATCCGACAGAAAAGCACATTGGATGAAATCTTGGATAAGATTAACGAGAAGTACAAAGGACAGTTCACTGATGGAGATCGGGTAATGCTCGGTGCATTACATGATAAATTGATTGCCGATGATAAGCTGGCAAGTTCCGCTCGTACCTCAGATCCAAGAATCTTTACGGAAAGTATTTTCCCTTCAGCTTTTGGAAATGCAGCAATGGAAAGTTATATGGAAGCACAAGACAGCTATGGATCTCTATTCGAAGACAAAAGCAAGTATGATGCTGTGATGAGTGCACTGGCGGGAGTGATTTACAGGGAAATGCGTTCAAAAAAGACAGTGGATTATCGGAAGATTCAGAGAAACGAGCAGGTGCAAATGGTAGCGGAAGAATCAGTTAAATATGGGGAGTAAGTAAAAGGTTTACAAAATATGGAGGGTGTTTTATGTATATTTCTTCAGTTTCAATTGAAAACTTTAGAGCGTTTAAAGAGAAGACAGTATTTCATTTTAACCCAGGAGTTACAGTACTTATAGGGGAAAATGATTGTGGAAAGTCAACAGTTATCGATGCCATTCGTTATGTATTAGGAACAACAGATCAGTCTTGGCAACGTGTAGATTTGTCTGATTATTATCAGGAAAATACCGACAATGAAATACATATTACTGTTACATTTGTAAATTTAACAGCTAAAGAAAAAGCAGCTTTTTTGGAGTGTTTAACATACACAAGAGACGAAGAAACATTAATAATTAATTGGTCAGCAAAGTATATGACCAATGTAAAGCCACATAGGACATTTGTAAGCATAAATTGCGGAAGAAATGCAGATGTAGCAGCACCGGCAGCAGAAGCACGTGAATTATTAAGAGTGACATATTTAAAGCCGCTAAGAGATGCACAAGCACAAATGAAATCGGGAAGAGGATCACGTTTGGCTCAAATATTAAGTAGTATACCAGAATTGAATTTAGGTGAGCGAGAATATAAAGAAGGCATAGATATAACCTCATTGTCGCTTGCTGGAATTTTTGATTTATCTAATCAGCTGCTGGCTGGACATAAAGTGATTAAAGATGTGAATCAGGGAATTAGTGATATTTTAAATGCGGAGTTAATGCTAAATAATGATGCTGTAAAAACACAAATCACAGTTTCGGGTGATGGCAACACGGATGAAAAGAAGATATATTCGCTGCTGGAGAAATTGGATTTGAATATTCAAAAAGATTCGGTATCAAATTATGGTAATGTAGGACTTGGAACAAGCAATTTAATGAGTATGGCATGTGAAATGTTACTGAATCAGGATGATAATGAATTAAGTACATTTATGTTAATTGAAGAACCGGAAGCACATATACATGCTCAAAGACAATTAAAGCTTATACAGTCTATGCAAAAGAAAGGAGAAAATCAACAGGTAATATTGACAACGCATTCCCCTTTACTCGCTTCAGTGGTGGAACTTAATAATTTGCTTTTGATTCAAAATCGAAAAGTATTTTCGATGAGAGAAGGCGAAACAATGTTGGATTCTTCTGATTATAAATTTTTAGAACGTTATTTAGATGCTACAAAAGCAAATTTATTTTTTGCAAAAGGTGTAATTATTGTAGAAGGACCAGGTGAGGCGTTACTTTTACCAACTCTTGCGAAATTATTGAATAGAAATCTAACAGATTATGGAATATCTATCGTTGATGTTAAGAGTACAGGACTTAGAAGATATGCCAGGATTTTTCAGAGAAAAGAGGGAGATAAAATAAATATTCTGGTATCGTGTATTACAGATAGAGATGTAATGCCAGAATGCGCACCGGCAATTTGTATTGATGAAAAATATGAAGATAGAGACAATTGGCCAAAGAAAAATCGAAAATGGAAAGTAGAGTCTGAAATAAAAGACAAAGAAAAATATATACAAGAGATTGAAAAAAAGGCAAATGGTCAAAATGTTAAAACATTTATTCCAGAGCAGTGGACGTTGGAATATGAACTAGCCGCAAATGGATTAGGCGAAGAAATGTTGCAAACTATTGCAACTATGCTTGCAGAAAAAATTCAGGATAAAGAAAAGAACGAGGAGAAGAAAGCGGAGCTATTAGAAAAGTATAGAAAAGAATATAATGAATATCAGAATAAAGAAGCTAAAGCATCCTATGTATACTCATTTTTTTCACATAAGCTGGTATCAAAAGCGGAGTTTGCGCAACAATTTAGTTTTGATTTGGAAAATATATTTAAGGGAAAACAAGTTGAAGAGATAGTGACAGTATTGCCAAACTATTTGGTGAAAGCTATAGAATATGTGACAACAAAAATTGAAGGAATATAGAGTATGGATAAAGAAAATTTCGGATTACAAATTACGGATGAGGATATTGAATGGGTTAAAAGTATAATGCCTGATATTGAATTGGATGAATGTAGAATTCAAATTTTGAAAAATATGAATTCAGTAGATATTCATGCCTGCCCAGGAAGTGGAAAAACGACTATTTTGGTAGCGAAGTTGGCAATATTATCCCGTAAATGGAAATGGCAAAATCGTGGGATATGTGTATTATCTCATACAAATGTTGCACGAGAAGAAATCGAAGAGCGATTAGGAACTCTGAGTGCTGGGAAAAAATTATTATCTTATCCGCATTTTATTGGAACATTTCAAGCGTTTTTGGATACATTTATTGCAATGCCTTTTTTGAGAAGTTGTGGCTGTTCGGTAAATATAATTGACACAGATTATGTCTTGGATCGTCGATGGAAAAATATATGGGGAAGAAGATGGTTAGAAGCACACAAAAAAGATAAATATGTGTGCGATCCAGTGAATTTGCCATATGGATTAAATATTCAATTGGATGAGAAAGATAGAAAATATCAAAGCATAATAAAAGCAATTACTGGTTCCAGAAGAAGAGGAGAATTTACTTTTAATGAGATGGAATTATATGCGGCAAAAGGAATAGACAGAAAACCAATTCTCCCTGAGTTGATTCAGATGAGATTTCCTGTTATTTTTATAGATGAGGCACAAGATACGAAAAAAGAAATATGGGAATTGTTAAATAAAATCTACGAAAAACCGATATACAATAGTTTTTATCAGGCATACGGTGATAGTAATCAAGCAATTTATAATTCCTATGAAAAAATGGAGGATACCGAATATTTTCCAAGAGCAAATGTACTACGGATGCTTAACAGTAAAAGATTTGGAGTAGAAATAGCAAAGTTGGCTAATGGCGTAGCACTGGATAAGAGTAATATGGTAGGTGAAGGGAGACCTTTTTCGAATACGAATATACAAAACACAATATTCTTATTTGAAAAAGGAAAAGAGAATATTATAGTAGACAAATTTGCAGATTTAATATTCAGAAGTTTTTCGCATGAAGAATTAGAAAAAAATCAGAAGTATGGTTGCCATGTGTTGGGAATGGTTCACAAAACAGATAAAGAAATGAGCGTGAGAAATTATTTTGAAGATTATAATCCCGAAGTAAAAAAACTGACCCCAAACCATCTGATTGATTATTTTCGGATTGGTGAGGAACAGCTGGCGAAAAAAGGAGAGCTTTCTTTAAAAGTTGAATGGATATCAAAAGGAATATGCAAAATAATGAGAAAGTACCCTTTGAAAGAAGTTGAGAAATCTTCTTCAGCATTTAATTCTATTATTAAAACAGTGCAACCAGAGAATAGAGAAAAAATTAGAAATGAATTGCTGGAACTTATGTACATGGATTGGAAAACAAAGAATGAATGGGAAAATGTTGTTGATCAAATATTACATCTTTTGTCAGATGTTATAAAATGCAATGATGCAAGAAAAGATGAAATTTTGTCTTGGAATGGCAGTGAGAAAACAGAAGAATGTACGAATAATAGAAATGGGGTGAATGAAAAAGTATATACGAATGAATCAGGAGATAAGATAAATATAAAGTTTGGAAGTATACATTCATCAAAGGGTAGAACACATTTGGCAACACTAGTAGTGGAGACAAAGTATTACGAAGATAACCTGTCATCTATATTACCATGGCTTTCGGGAAAACATCCTAAATTAGGTGTAAGGAATACGAAAAGATTAAAATGTCATTATGTAGCGATGACACGTGCAAAAGGGTTATTATGTTTGGCGATACCGAGTAAAAATGTGACGGATCAAGCACGAATAGAACTAGAAAAATTTGGATGGAACTTAGAAGTAGTAGAATAGGAAGGTGATGTCATGGCAATACGATCAGTAGAATATCTGCAAAGTCTTGTGCGAGAACTTGCAAAGCTTCCGGACGAGACTGAGTGGGTAGAGTTTAAATGTAATAACAAGCAACCGCAGATGATTGGCGAGTATATTTCTGCTCTCAGTAATTCCGCTGCGTTGTGCGAACGACCAAAAGCATATCTTGTTTGGGGTGTAGATGATGCGACGCATAAAATTGTTGGAACTGAATTTCAGTATCGTAAAATGAAAAAAGGAAATGAGGAATTGGAGGCATGGCTTTCCAGAATGCTTTCACCAAGAATTAATTTTCGATTTTTTGAGGTTCCGATGGATGAGGGAATGGTTGTATTGATGGAAATTCCTTGTGCAGAAAAACAGCCGGTACAATTTGCGGGAGGCGAATATATACGAATTGGAACAAATAAGAAGAACTTAAAAGAGTATCCAGATAAAGAAAGAGAGTTATGGAGAACATTTGATTCTACACCATATGAACTGCGAGTTGCGATGGGAAATTTAGATGAAGATGAAATGGTGTCATTACTGGATTATTCGAGATATTACGACAAACTGGAAATGCCAATTCCGAGAAATCGGGATAAAGTATTAGAAGATTTACAGCATGAAAAATTCATAAAAAGAAATGATGCCGGCACATGGGATATCACGAATATGGGAGCATTGATGATTGCAAAAGATTTAAAGAAATTTGAATCTTTGCATAGAAGAACTGTCAGGGTGATATGGTATAAGGAGAATTCCAGACTGGATGCCATCAGAGAAAAAGAATTCTGTGTAGGCTATGCATTTTCGCATGAGGAAATCGCACAGTATATTATGACGATTATTCCGCAGGAAGAGGTTATTGTAGAAGCGACAAGAAAATCAGTTGTCAGTTTTCCGGAAATTGCTGTCCGCGAGCTGTTGGCAAATGCTATGATACATCAGGATCTGCAGCAAAGGGGAACGAATCCGATGGTAGAGGTGTTTAAAAACCGAATTGAGTTCGCAAATGCCGGCGCACCTCTGGTGGCAATCGAAAGAATAGTAGACTCGGTACCAGTTTCCAGAAATGAAAATATTGCCGGATTTATGCATAAATGTGGTATTTGTGAAGAACGAGGCAGTGGTTATGATAAGATTATTGAGGAAACCGGTAAAAATGAGTTACTTGCGCCGAGGATTGAAAATCAAAATAATCAATTTACAAAAGCAATACTGTTTGCCAAAGTACCGTTTGAATTAACATCGAAAGAAGATCGGATGCGAACTTGTTATATGCAGGCCTGTCTGGCATATGTGAATTTTGAAGGTATTTCCAATTCAGATATTCGAAAAATATTTGGATTAGGAGAAAAAGAGAAAGCAAAGGCATCGAGGCTTCTTACCAGTGCTGTTGAAGGCGGATATATTAAAGTAATGGATCCGGATACGGCACCAAGGTATAAAAAGTATATTCCATATTGGGCATAATTTAAGTATCGCTAAGTTTCACTTATACATGCAGGTAGGCAAAATTTAATAGAATAACACGTAAAAAAGCACTGAAAAATCGTTTGCTGACCGGTTTTACAGTGCTTTTTCCTTGTTTAAAAATTAAAAATAGAATAAATTTAAGTATCGCTAAGTTTTACTAAGTTCTGTATTTGCTCGTTCTCCACTGTTTCATTGGCTCATGTTTCCCACAGTCATCACAGGTATGAGGCCAATTGATTTTCCATTCAAAATATTCGTCTTTTGTAATCTGACCGGATTTGAGTTCTTCTTTCCGGATTCCCCATTCTTTCATAAACTCATTGACTAATCCGTAGTTGATCCATAATCCCATAGGTGGGTGTGTGGGCCAGTTGTCATTATCATGGTAACGGACAGCGGTATCTTCGCTGGAATTGCATTTTTCACCGGGATAGGTTTTCATCTGAAACAGATTGATAGCCGATGGGTTAAATTCGTCAATCCAGAATAAGAGTTCCATAAATTCAGAAGCATTCATTTCTGTGGCATCATATAACGTCCATGGATTCACGTCTAGTATTTTTGCCATTTCCGTAATCAAATCTTGTTTTGGAACCCGGTAGTTTGTTTCATATTGTGCAAGTCTGTTTGCTCCTTTATCGCCCCAACCAAGAGCAGCGCCAAGTTCTGCCTGTGTCATTTTCCGGAATGTCCGGATTCTTTTTATTTTATCACCAATCGTCATAGCAAAATCACATCCTTTTTCTTGTTAATTCCATTGTACATGCAAATAATCGATTTGTAAACAGAAACATTCGCAAATATGCGAAAGGAATACTTGGCATTAACAGAAAAGCGAAATATAATGATAGTACAATTGGATTCGCAAATAAGCGAATACGATTCTGGGACATTGAAAATTGAATGAGCTGTATGATCTGATTCCACAGATGACATAACCTTGTAAAAGATTTTACAAGCGAGCGTCAAAGATACTCCGGAAACGACTGGCAGGCTTGCGAAGAAGCTGGCAGTATTCAGAAAGATTCTGATAGAGGTCAACTGTAACGTTGACAGCAGATGATACGAATGGAAGCCAAAACGCCGAACAGAATATGTAATGCCATAAAAAGATATCAGGAACATGAAAGGAATCAGACAGAAAGGTAAGGTGATGTGTTTGATAAAATTATAGGAATAGGACGACTTATAGAAAGAATATGTTGGAAGAGAGGTGAGCATCATGGTAAATCAGTCATTGATAGACTCCGGTGTTGATTTGGAGCGGCTAAAAGATATTGACGAGTTAACTCCTGATATAGACAGGACAATTTCTGAAAAAGTGGAGGCATTTCTGGATAAATCAGGCGATCAGCCATATGCTCACATGAATGAAGGATATGTGGTGGTTGTACAGATGACCGGAGAAATGGATGCTACAGATGCACTGAGTGATTATCTCAGAAAAAGAACGGAGTTGATGTATTAGATGCAAGTTTTGAAAAAATATCTTGCGAAGGTGCAGATGTTATGTTAATGTGAGGTCAGGGAAAATGAACGTGATACATGGTTTCTGACTTCACATTCAATGGAATAAGTAAGTTGGGAGCGATGTAAAATGGAACAGATGCAAATGAATATGCCAGATATATACGATGCTGCATTGTATCTTCGCCTGTCCAGAGATGATATGGAAGAAGGCAGTGTGAAGACAGAGAGTAACAGCATCGCAAATCAGAGGGAACTACTCCGAAACTTTGTAAAAAGTCAGCCGGATATTCAGATCTTTGATATATATGTGGATGACGGATATTCAGGCGGGAATTTTGATCGACCTGAATTTAAACGAATGACAACTGATATAGAAGCTGGAAAGGCAAACTGCGTGATCGTAAAAGACTTATCCAGATTCGGAAGAGAGTATATAGAAGCCGGGCGATGGATCGAAAAGACCTACCCGGCTTTAAATGTGCGTTTTATTTCTGTTACAGACCAGTTTGACAGCAAAACGGCAGATTTTTCAGAGAAGTCATTTGTAATTCCAATCAAGAATTTTGTAAACGAAAGCTATTGCCGGGATATTTCCGGCAAGGTGCGAAGCCACCAGAATATCAAACGTGAAAAAGGTGAATTTATTGGAGCCTTTGCGCCATATGGATATTGTAAAGATCCGGAAAATAAGAACTGTCTTGTGGTAGATGTGTATGCAGCAGATATTGTAAGAAAAATATTTGCCTGGAAAATTGAGGGATTCAGTCTTGGAGCGATTGCAAAGAAGCTGAATGTGCGTTATGTGCAAACGCCGAAAGAATACAAGGTTGCAAATGGCGAACATTATCATGCAGGTTTTCAGGGAACGAGTACACCGAAATGGTCGGCAATGCAGATTAAGCGGATTCTGACCAATGAAGTTTACATTGGAAACATGGTACAGGGCAAGCAGGAAAGAATCAGTTATAAAGTAAAGAAACGTCTGGATAAGCCGGAGTCCGAATGGGTAAAGGTGAAAAATACACATCCGGCGATCATTAAGCAGAATGATTTTGATGTGGTGCAGAAGCTGCTTCAATATGACGGGAGAGCCTCAAAAACTTCAGATAGTTCCAGCTTTTTTGCGGGATTTTTATTTTGCGGAGACTGTGGAGTGCCGATGATACGCAGAGTAAACCGATATAAAGGAAAAGAAAAGGCTTTTTATATCTGTCAGACGAAGAATAAAGGAGGAGATTGTACTCGCCACAGTATTCCAGAGGAAGTGCTGAAAAGGATTGCATTGAAGGAAATTCAGACTTACACCACACTTTTCGTGGATTATGAAATGATTATGGAAGAGCTTCATCAGATGGAAGTCAATTATGACCAGATTATCAGCTATGATATGCAGATAGCAAAGCTGCAGGAAGAATACAGTAAATACTACAGCTTAAAGGTTTCCCTGAATGATGATTTAAAATCTGGAATGATTACAAAAGAAGAGTTTGATGATTTTCGGGAAACTTATGGGAAGAAATGTGAAGAACTGGAGCAGATGATTGAACACCAGAAATGGGTGGTAAAGCAGATGTTTGAAGGGGGAGTTTCAGCAGCAATTCAGTTAAAGGACTGGAAGAAATCTCTGGAGATCAAAGAGTTGGATCGCACATTGCTGGCGCTGACTGTTGATAAAATCTATATTTATGAAAATAAACAGATTAAAATTCAGATTCGTTATCAGGATGTGATTGAGAAAATGAAAGTAATAAAACAGTTCTATATGCAGCATCAGTCAGAATACAGGAAAGAGGTGGGATAAGTGGCAAGAACAGCAAGAAGGTATGAGAAACGGACAGAAAAGGCAAGTTTTCAGATGCCAATATACAGAGCGGCAATCTATGCCAGATTATCCGTAGATAACGAAGAAAGGAAATCGGAATCTATTGAAACACAGATTGCATTGATAAAAGAATTTATTCAGAAGCACAATGCGAATGAAAACAAAGCGTATGAGTTGATGGTCTATGATATTTATTCCGATCTTGGCAAAACCGGAACAAATTTTGAACGAGTCGGATTTGAGCGAATGATGAATGACGTCAGGGAGAGAAAAATCAACTGTATTCTGGTCAAAGATTTTTCCAGATTTGGAAGAAATTATATTGAGACAGGAAATTATCTGGAAAACATTCTGCCGTTTATGAAAGTACGATTTATCTCTGTATGTGACCGATATGATTCATTTTCTACAGATGCAAAAAATCAGGAGTTATCCATGAATATCAAAAATCTGGTGAATGATGCCTATGCAAAGGATATTTCTGCAAAAGGGCGGGCAGCAAAGAGAATTGCACAGAAAAACGGGGAATATGTGGGAGCTGTAGCACCATATGGGTATCGGTGTGAGAAAGTGCATGGCATTTACAAGCTGATTGTGGAGCCGGAAGCCGCCAAGATCGTCCGCAGGATTTTTGAAGCGTATGCGTCAGGTGTGGGGATTCAACGTATTATTGATGATTTGTTTGAGGATGGAATACATCGGATTTCAGACTATAACCGATATCATCATGTGTACTGTCAGGAAGGAGAAAAATTGCATCAGTGGGCAATGTCTTCCGTGCGTGCGGTATTGAAACGGAATAACTATTATGGAGATTTGGTTCAGCGAAAATATGAATCCAGATTCCAGAGGGGAGAAAAATGGTGTGATGTACTGGATGAAAAACAGTGGATTATTACACTCAATACCCATGAACCAATTATAAGCAGGGAACTGTTTGAAAAAGTTCAGGTACGTTTGAAAACAGCACTGGAAGCAAGAAATATTGTGGGTTGGGAAGAGAATGAGAGGGCTTTCTATAATGTATTTTATTGTGGTGATTGTAAACGCAAAATGTGTACAGGCAGATCAAAAGGATACGTTTATTACTATTGCAATGCGGTACAGTACAGGGATGAGAGAAAATGCAGTTATAAATCTATTTCAGAAGATAAACTTCAGAAAATCGTCCGTTCCGAGCTGACCAGACAATTTCAGTTATCCGGACTGTACAAGAGAGAACTGTCGACTATGAGCGCAGAAGTGTTTTCGGCTAAAATTGAAGAGATCCGGAATGAAATCAAAATGTTAGACAGAGATTTAGAAAAGCGTTCAGAAAAATTGGCACAGGCATTTATGCAGTACAAGGAGGAAAATATTTCCGGAGAGGCATATCTGAAAATGAGGGATGAGCGGAATAGCTGGAAAGAATTCTGCGAGGAAAGAAAAACGATATTGGAACAGAAAATACGAAAACTGCAGAAGCGGCAGAAAGAAGAATCCAGATTTTTAAAAAGTCTGCTGGATTTAGAAGGAACAACCAGAATCAATGCAGAGCTTGCAGAAGGATTGATAGATAGTATGTATCTGTATGGGGATGGCAGACTGGAAATCAACTTTCGGTTTAAGGGGGCGATAGAGCATGAGTGATCAGAAAATGATTATCGGATATTATCGCCTTTCCATGGAAGATGATTCAGAAGGAGAAAGCAACAGTATCATGAATCAGAGAAAACTAATAAAGGATTATATTGCCGGTATCCCGGAGCTTTCGGCAATGCCATTTCAGGAATATTATGACGATGGATATTCAGGTTCCAGTATGGAACGTCCGGCAATCAAGCAGGTTTTGCAATTGGCAAGAGAGAATCAAGTGCAGTGTATCGTAGTAAAAGATTTTTCACGATTTGCCAGAAACTACATTGAGATGGGAACTTATTTGGAACAGATTTTCCCGTTTCTGGGAGTGCGTTTTGTATCTATTTCAGATCATTATGATTCTATGGATTATAGAGGGAAGAACTCTGATATAGAAGTGCAGTTTAAAGGACTGATCGCTGATTTTTATGTGAAAGACCAGTCAGTTAAAGTAAAAGCAGCGATCGGAACGAAAAGAAAAAACGGAGAGTATTGCTGTGGTTCTGCATCTTATGGATATCGGATAAATCCGGAGAATAAGAAATCGTTGCTGATTGTAGAGGAAGAAGCAAAAGTGATCCGCAGAGTATTTGAATTGACGAATCAACGATATTCTAAGAAGGATATTTGTCGGTTATTTAATGAAGAAGGTATTCTGACTCCATTACAGTCCATGAGCAGACGGCAGAAATCAGACAGTAAGAGAGCATCTTCAAGAGGACTGCAGTGGACGAGTGATATGGTGCGTAAAATTCTGAATGATAAAAATTATATTGGTTGTATGGTTTACGGGAAGACGAAGATTCCGGAACCCGGTACAGGTAAAGAAGTGCCTGTGCCCAGATGTCAATGGAAAATCATGGAAAACCATCATGAACCGATTGTATCAGAAGAGATTTTTGAAAAGGCACAGTCCTTGCAGGTCAGACATGCCAGAAAGAGCAAGTTCGATAAGGATATTACTTTATTGAGTGGATATGTGAAATGTGGGAATTGCCGGAGAAACCTGACAGGCAGCAAAAAACTGCATGGACACATTCTTTATAGCTGTGCATATAGCCAGGGAAAAGAAGATACAGGGTGTTTTGCAGGAAAAGCAGATGATAAAATGCTGGAGCAGATTGTACTTGCTGAAATAAAGGCATACTTACGCCGGAACATCAGTCAGGAGCAGATGCAGCAATCTATGCGGGAACAACATGAAGACAATATTCAAGAATATAAGTTGGAGAGTCAGGAATGTGAGAATCGTCAGGAAGAGATAAGGATTCAAAATCGTCGGAATTATGAGAAGTACCATGAAGGGCAGATGGATCAAAAACAGTTCATGGAAGCAAAGAAACAGTTGGAAGAAGAAAAAGAACGACTGCAGAGACGGGGACAGGAACTGGATGAGCTGATCAATGGAGAAAAAGAAATCCTGATGAAGAAGAATGTTCCAGTGGAGCAGATGTTGAAGTTTCTGGGGTATGAAAAACTGAAGCAAGAGATGCTGGAAGAATATGTGCAGGGAATATATGTGTATGATGACGGGAGAGTGGAGGTGGAATGGAAAGAATTATCAAAAAAGGCTGTGAGAAATAGGATTGAAGAGAAGAAAGACTTTTGATAAACTTTATTTATTCCACCATGGAAGCTATTTTAAAGGGAGGAACAGATTTTGAATATACTTATTATTGGAAATAGATTTGATTTAGCACATAATTTACCGACTACATATAAGGATTTTTTGAAATTTATAGATGCATTTAATCGCTTTAAAGATATTTGCAAGGAAGAAAGTGTGAAAAAGGTATGGGAAGATGCAACAGAAGAGGATAAAAAGTATATATTAGATATGGCAAATTTGTATGGTAAGCAGAGAACTATATTTGAAGAAATAGAAAAACTAATTTCAAATAATGTTTGGATGAATTATTTTTGGAAACTTTATACTGAACGTAAAACATTAGGAATGGATGGTTGGATTGATTTTGAGTGCGAAATATCTCGAATAATTCAGACACTTGATCAGGCTCGAATGACAATTTTAGCAGATATTAGGCAAGGTAAGAAAACTGGGAAAATGACGTAATATCAGTTGAACATCCTTTCACCTTTATGGGGAAAAGCTGATAGTGATCGTGAATTGATTTCCTTTGAAGAAAAAGCGATTACGTATAGAAAAACACAATTTCTAAAAGATTTAAATAGGCTTACAAGATGTCTGGAAATATACTTAGGAGAATTTGTAGAAGAAATAAAGCCACAAGTAAAATTACCAGATATTGAAGGCTTAGATGTTAATTGTGCGTTGAGTTTTAACTATACACACACATACGAAAACTTCTATCATACAGATAAAAGTAAAGATGTCAAATATGATTATATTCATGGGGAAGTAAAAAAAGACAGTACCATTGAAACATGTAATTTAATTCTTGGAATTGATGAGTATTTAGAAGGAGAAGAGAAGAATAAGTTAAATGAATTTATTCAGCTTAAAAAATTCTATCAAAAGATTTATAAAAAGACAGGTTGTAAGTATGTGGACTGGATAAGAAAAAACGAAGAATGGTTGAAAAGATATTCAAAAGTCAAGAACCCTGAAAATAATATATATATTTGGGGGCATTCGCTAGATATAACAGACGGAGATATTCTTTCTAGCTTGATTAATATGCCAAATACAAAAACAACTATTTTTTATCATAACCAAGAAGCACTGGGAAACCAAATTGGTAACCTTGTAAAAGTTCTAGGAGAAAATGAACTTATATCTATGCTACATGGGGAAAATGCTAGAATTGTTTTTAAAGAACAACAAAAGGAAGAGTCTGTGGATGAAAATAAGAACTAAAAATGCTCATCACTTCTGGCGAAAGTAGGAATAGATATTGAAGCATTAGGCTAAAAAATGGAGCAATAACGTAACATCCTCCCCACCTACTTTGTGACAATTATATAACGTCCTCTATACAGAAACATGTGGCTTTGAGCTATTTTCGTGGTAAAAAAGCTACATATTTTTTGTGGCAATGACTTGACATCCTCGGGGGCGCTGTGTGTGAGAGATAGTCTGCCAGTATAAAAAGCTTCTGTCTGCCGATTGATTTTGCACCTTTTTCCTCAAGGAGTTCCCGTTCCCCGGTGGGAAGCGCGATTGCGCACACGGCAATAAAACGACTATTCAGTACATGTAGTGAATCCAGGTATTCCACAGGGCGACTGCAATCTCACTGGCTTTAGCGCGCGGTGAGTTAAGGTCGTCAAAAGTAGATTTTTGTGCTATACTATCGGTATGGGGATATGGAAATCAAAAAACAGACACAAATTTGCTCCTTAGAGGCTCCTCCCACCTCCTAAAGGCAGTGGGAGGAGCCTACGACAAACGAAAGGATTTTAATTATGAAAAAATATCTGCTGATGCATAAAAATATTCCTGTAGCAGACCTGAAGCTGGACACTGCGACAGGAGTTATCACATCCATTGGAGCGATATATGAACCAGAGCATGCGCCGGTAGGAATCCCTGTCAAAAAAGGACACATTGACCGCGGTGCTCTGAATGAGTGGTGGCAGGATAGGGCGATTCCTGACAGCCGTGCTGGAATCATTGCTGCTCTTTTGAAATTGGGCTTTTGTAATACACGGCTTTTGCCGGATAAGTGTCTGGGACTTAGCCTGTCTGACCAATATTGGATATGTCCGGCTGACTCCGGCATTCGATGGGAACAGGTGAATTTCTTTGAAAATCCTTTTTCAGAAGATGTGGGGAATATTCTTCTGGGAGACGACCCGGACAGCCGAGAGGTTTGTCTGATGTCGCCGGACAATACCTGCGACGGATGGCTGACAAAGAAGTGGAAAATAGAAGGAGGAAGAAGATGGCTCTTAAAGGGCGGCAGCAATGCGGCGCAGCAGGAGCCATATAATGAGGCGCTGGCGAGCTGCATTATGGAGAGACTGCACATTCCTCATGTGTCCTATTCTCTGCAGATGGACAAAGGACATCCATACAGCATATGTGAAAACTTCCTTACACCAGATACAGAGCTGGTTTCCGCATGGTATCTTATGCAGACAGAAAAAAAGTTAAACCATATATCCGTATATCAGCATTATCAAAACTGCTGCAGACATCAGGAGATTCCAGGTGTACAGGAGGCTCTGAATCAAATGCTGGTACTGGATTACATTATTTTGAATGAGGACAGACATCTGAATAATTTTGGCGCAATTCGCAGAGCAGATACCCTGGAGTATGTGGGAATGGCTCCGATCTATGACAGCGGAACCTCACTCTGGTTTGACAGACCGCTGCAAATGATTCATTCTGGAGCAAGAGCGACCTGTAAGCCCTTTAAGAACAGTCACAGGGAGCAGATAAAGCTGGTGACAGATTTTGACTGGGTGGATTTTTCGGCTCTGCATGGGATTGACGAGGAGCTGCGCGAGCTGGTAAGGAATTCTCCATCTATTGACGAGGCAAGGTGCGAAGCTCTGTGCAGAGGACTTATAGAAAGAATCGAAATGCTTCAAAAAATCATTATGACTATGGAAAAGAAAACATTTGTGGACAGCACACGGTTTGACGTAACGCAGAATATTGCATACAGTGGGAACAAGAATGGAAAAACCTTTGTCAGCGAATTCGGCAAATCTCCTGTGTAACGCGGAAATATAGTGGATATGCTCTTTTTCTGTTTTTATATCGGCCAGAGTCAGGGAATTTGCGCTGTATATGACATCTTGGAACTAATAAAAAAATAAAGCAAAAATAAAATAGCGATTGCAGAACAAATCATATAATGCTAGAATGAAAACAGAATATTTTCAGTGCCCTATTTTGATATGATGGAAGGAGGAAATATGAAGAAAAAAATGGCGGTTGCCATACCGGGCATTATTTTTACTTTGTTTATAGCATATCATTTGGTGATATGCTTTATCACAGGTATCGCCCCTTTGCCTGAGAGTGAGATAAGAGGATATATAATCAAGTCTGTCATATTGTCTCTTCTCCTGCCAGCTCTTATTTACGGCTACACGGTATACAGCTTTTATCTTATAGAGGAGAACGAAAAGCTCACAGCAGAAAAGGAGCGTCAGGCAAACGAGTATAATAAGCTGATTATTCAATACAAAAGGCAGATACAGACTCTGAAAATGCAGTATATGGATTTATTTAAGAAATACGAGAAGCTTGTCGCAGAGATGGACAAAATGCTGTATCGCAAGCTGTCAGAAGGAAGCAAAGGCATGTATACTACTGGGCGGACAGCATCAGATGCAGCACAGGACAGAGCAGAGGCTTCACCAAAGACAGGAAATACATTAGTTCCTGCCCTGGCAAGCGCTTATACTGCCAGACAGAAATTAAGCGATAAGACAAAGGAAGAGTTGTATAAGTACTTAGAGGAATTATAAAATGCTGATTGTCTGGATGTCTGCTGCGGGGACGGCTCCGATTTTAGTATGTGTAATACTGTGGGTGATAATGAGAAGAAAATTTTCGTATCATCTTGGAAAGAGACTTCTTTTTACCAGCATGTTCTTTTATTTGGCGCCAATACAGCTGATAAAATATCTGCTTCCCCAGACAATTTTTGATGGTATGGATTTTAACGCTATAACAAGAGTTTTTGAAAATTATCAGAATTCTATATCAATACACTTGGGGAAACAATTAGTATGGACTCCGAATTGGTTAGTGTATATTTTAACAGTGTGGCTGTTTCTGATTTTAATATTTTCTATGTACCAGATTATAAAATACAATTATAGAGTATATATTCTAAGAAGGTATTCGCATAAGAGGCTTGTGGATATTCCTGGTGTAGGAAAAAGAGAAATCAGAGTCATAGATTCTATTTCATCGCCTTATACAGTTGGGTTTGTGCGAAGATTCATTATATTTCCTGAAGATTTATTAGAAGACAGCTGCAGTGGCATGATATTAAGACATGAATATGCGCATCTTGAGAATTACGATTCTTTGATGAAATTAGTATGTTTGATTATTATCTGTATTTATTGGATGAATCCGTTTGCAGTGATACTCTTGATATTATACAGTATATTCTGTGAATTTATTGCTGATGAGGCTGCAATAGAAAGGCATACAAAAGAAGAAAAGAAAGCCTACATAAAAATTATGATAGAAACGGCGTCCAAATCAGCGGAAATACCTGTGGTATGGAAAAACGACTTTTTCAGCGGAAAAAACATTTTGAAAAGGAGAATGGATTATATTATGAGAAAGAATATTCTTTCAAAGCTTGCAAAAGGATTGTCTGCATGTGCTATGGCAGTGGCAATCATGACAAGTTGTTCCACAATTTTTGCGTATACACCTCTTCAAAGCAGTAGCGGAAGTGGCAATGATTCTATTATGTCAGATGGACAATTTCTAGAATTTGTAGTGAATGAAAATGATCAAATAGTAGACTTTGACAGGTCTGACTATATCTTTATTACAGACGATGGAGTAAAAACTTATATTAATGAAAATCAAACAAGTCCCAATGCTTCTTTTATATGTATTCATAATTTTGTGAGCGGCACGTTGCAGAAGCACGTATCAAATAATTCAGGTGGCTGTACCATGTATGTATATGATGCAAAACAATGTCAGAAGTGCGGACACCTTGTAATTAATGATTTAATCAACACAATTACATATGCAAAATGCATTCATGGATATTAAAAATCCCCCAGCCCTGAGCATACTAACATAGGTTCTTTCTGAACTTTGGATATTCCTGCCTGCCAGAATTTGCAAACTCCAGGAAGGCTATCATTTTTCTGAAACAGAATATTTGCCAGAATATCTAAACATGAAGAAAAGTACATAGGCTCTCGCGCCGGAGGGTCCTTCTGCTTCCACATATAGCAGGGCAGGAAGAAATATTGGTCAACTACCCATCACCTAAAGGTAATGGGCTTGTAACTGCCCAGTCGTAATAA
>JAUNSC010000007.1 GCA_030539395.1 Eubacteriales bacterium | reverse complement strand
TGAATTTACTGGGCTTCACAAAGAAACAACTCTAATCAGCATTGGAATTGTGTCAGAAGATGGAAGAAAGTTTTATGCAGAGTTTTCGGATTATGATGAGGACCAATGTGATGATTGGATTCGAGAAAATGTAATTAAGCATATGTACGCTCGTGTGGCAAAACGAGATATGCTTGACTATGGAACGAGATCAGCAACCGTGTATGGAAATAAGTCCCATGTAAGAGATATGCTGATAGACTGGCTCAAACAGTTTGGTGAAATCCAGTTCGTTTCAGATGTGTGCCATTATGATTTTGTTCTGCTGATTGACTTGTTTGGCAGTGCTTTTGATTTACCCAAGAATGTAAATGCTGCCTGTCACGATATTAATCAGGATATTGCAAGACACTATGGAATTTCTGAGCAAGAGGCTTTTGACAAGAGCCGGGAGGAAATCGTTTCGGAGCTGTGTAGTGAGCCGTTAAGCGGCAGAAAGCATAATGCCCTATATGATGCCGCGGTTATTCGGGCGATTTATAAGGAGATTTGCCATGATTGATAACTGGAACCGGGTGTTGACCAATATAAAAATCGCAGAATCCGGCATCTGTCCAAACATCACCTCCACCAACAGCGACAGCCCACCGGGTTTTCCGGCACTTATGGTTGACCAGATAGATAACCCCGATACCGCTGAGGATTTGGAAAACTCCGAGAATGCGGTAGATTCTGTCATAGAACTGCAGGCATATTCCAACAAGAACCTGACGGAATCCCGGAAAATCATCAACACCGCCTGTGATGCTATGCGTCAAATGGGATACCGCCGGCGTATGGGACCGAAGCAGGTTGCCAATGCGGCGGGGAACAATATTTTCCGCATGGTGGCAAGATTCAGCCGGGTAATCGGAGCCGGGGAAGAAATCGAAAAATTTGAGGGAGGATAGTAATAAGGAAAGAGAATCGGGGAAATTGAGAGTGAATAATAATTAGGCGATAAATTTGACAGTGATTAGTAACTAGGTATGCAATGGACTTGTGATAAGCAGGTTCATTTTTTATTTAGCAACAAAACAATAACACAACCAGAGTGCCGCCGAGCGCCTTAAGAAAAGGAGAGATTTATAATGCCTGAAGCAGTAGTAAAGAAAGCAGTAAGTACCATTGGTACAGTCCTTAAAGCTGGCGCGGATGCCGCCAGTCTTGCAAAATTAACTCGAATCAAGTCGTATCCTGACCTTGGCGGTGCGCCGGAGCAGTTGGAATCTACGGACCTTGAAGACCCTTCCCAGACTTTTGAGGATGGTGTTCAGCAGCAGGATACTATGGAGTTTACTGCCAATTACACCAAAGCGGAATATGACAAGGTTGCCGCTTCTGCCGGAAAGCAGCAGAAGTATCAGCTGGAGTTTGGAGAGAACGGAGAAGACGGTATTTTCTCTTGGGAAGGAAAGCATTCTGTCCGTGTTACTGGCGGTGAAGTAAACGCCATCCGTGAGATGGTAATCACAATTACGCCATCTACCAAGATTGACAACAAGGCAGTGGCTGCATAAGTGTTTACGGCAGTATTATGAAGAAAGCGATTGCGGCGTAAATTCCACAACAGTAATTTTAGAAAAGTTATTGTGACTTGACCAGAACCACAACGACCCGGCGGACGCAGAAATGCGCCCGCCTTTATTGTCTTACGAAAACTCGATATACGGGCGAATGACTATTATTATCTAAAAATTGGGCAGAGTCCCACAATTCAAGGAGGATCAAATCATGTCTTATGTAATTATCAATGGAAATCGTTACGACATCCCGGAAATGAATTTTGATGCAGTATGTGAACTGGAAGAAGCCGGTGTGAATATTCTGGGAGCCGACAGAAGTAACATGAAGCTTGCTACTATGGCTCGTGGCTTAACAGCATGGATTATGGGAGTGGATGTGCAGACTGCAAGCAAAGAATTGGAAGCGCACATTGCCAATGGCGGCAATATTGTAGACATTATTTCCAGAACCACGGAGGCAATGCAGAAATCTGGTTTTTTCGCGCAGAACCGCCAGAAGCAGCCGCAGGATCACAAAGTGAAGCAGTACCCGGGGAAGAATCAGCAGTATCAGGGCAACCGGGCGCAGCGCCGGGCGAACGACAAGAACCGCGGCAATGGGAATCGTTCACAGAGATAATCAATGAAGTGTGGGTGCCGTTGGCTGTGAAATACGGCATCCCACTGTTGACATTCTACAAGCTTAACCCGGTGAAAATGCTGCGATACCTGCCCTTTTTCACAGAGCAGGCGAAGCAGCGTCACAAGGATATGTCAGATGTTGGATGGGTGAATGGCATATATGTTGGCAGGGCAATCGGAAATTGTTTCCCGAAAGGCAAGAAATATCCAGATGAGCCATTAAAGCTGTGGGGCGAGGGTGCTGTTGACGAGACAGCTGAACCATTTACGGATGCTGATCGGTTTGCGGGGTTCGCATTAATGTTCAATAAAAGATTTGAAGAATAGCGGGATTTGCGGCGTCGCTTAATAGGAATTTTGAAAATTAACGCGGGACTCAAAATGGCAACATATTATTTATGGCGCATTAATTTGGTATGCTTGTAAAATATAAATATCATATTGGTTCTATTACTATCATATATATTATGTAATAAATGACAAAATTTGTTTGATTTTTTCTGTATAATGGTGTATGATGCAAGAAAGGAGATTACTTCGTGATTTGCGAAAAAATAATCAGGGAGGTACATAAGATGATAGTAATGGACATAAAAATTGATAATTTTTTTGCGTTTAAAAATTTTCATATGAATATGTCGTATCCCAAAAAAATAGTTGATTCATACATTGAGGAAGAGTATCTGTCAGATCGTCCTAATTTTAGATATAAAAAGGTAAATATATTAATGGGTGCAAATGCTACTGGTAAAACTTCTTTTGGATTTATGTTAATGCGTATATTTAATTTTATGAATACAAAGCAATTTGAAAAAATTACAGAGGTAATTTCTGTTAAGGAAAAAAAAGCAGCATTTTCAATGGATTTTATTACAGATGATTATACGTTGTATAGAATTATTACCAATATTGCACCAAAAACGGGAGACGAATATAAAAGTACAAACATTGATGTTTGTTTGAAAGAAACAGAAATTGGTATAAGGGATAGTTATGAAAGTTGCAGCAGACGATTAGATAGTATAATATGTAGCAAAAATACAAATTTTATCGAAGAGTTAGAAAAAATACAAGGTTTATCGTGGAGATTTGAATATCCTTCGGATACACCCAAAGCCTATCATGCGCCAACCAAAAACGTGAAAAGATATATAAACATTTTGGAAAATACATTAAAAGTTTTGGATCCTTCAATTAGAAAGGTGGAAAAGATAGATGCGGTTGACAATACTTTTGTTATAAGATTGAGAGACCGAGATGTAATAATACAAGATGGGAAGATTATTGATACAACAGTTTTATCCAGTGGTACAAAGGCAGGTATTGTAGTTGCAGGTTTTGTTGCTTCAATAATTAATGGAGATAACGGATTTTATTATTGCGATGAAAAATTTTCTTACATACAAAGTGATGTTGAAAAAGCATTTTTATCTTTGATGATTGAATGTTTGCAAAGCAACGACCAACTCTTTTTTACAACTCATAATACAGACATACTTGATTTACCATTGCCTAAGCATTCTTTTGTTTTTTTGAAAAAAGACTGTGAAGATGTTGAGCAACCGATTAAATGTGTGAGCGCATCTCAATATTTAAAACGAAATACAGATTCTTTGAGGAATGCAGTAGATAATGATTTGTTTTCTGTTGCACCTAGCGTTGATATGATTTATGAAATAGCTAATCTGTAATTGGAAATTTATACAAATGAGGATGCGTTATGGGAAAATACTATCATTACTTTGTTGAGGGTCAGGACGAGGAAAAGCTTATAAATGTATTAAAGACGGACATGCAATATATTGTTCCGGGAAAAGTGCAGAAGTTTAATGTTGTACAGGAAAAATTAACAAGCTTACGGTTGATGCAATTGAAAAAAGGAACAATTGTCGTATTGGTGTTTGATACGGATTCTGGAAATATTCAAATTTTACAGGAAAATATTGAGCTATTAAAAAAGAGCGGAATAGTAAAAACAGTCTTATGCGTGACTCAAGTTAAAAATTTGGAAGACGAACTTGTGAGAAGCTGTAATATAAGACAGATAAAAGAATTGACCGGAAGTAAGTCAAATAAGGATTTTAAACATGACTTAATAAAGGATAGTCATTTTTGTAAAAAGCTTGAGATCTATAAATTTGATTTAAAAAAATTCTGGAATATGACGGACAAAGGTACTTATAGCAAAATAAAAAATGATGCCGATAAAATTAAATTGAAGCAATAATTTTGTTGTTCTGATTCAAATCAAAAGATGTGCATTGGCGGTTGGGGAAAAGAAAAAGTGCTGACGCTGTATCGGGATAGACTGGAACATTTGATAAAGGATAAGATTTGAGTTAAAGGCGGTTGTTTTTGGCAATCGCCTTATTTACCAGTAAGAGTTTCCGTGATATAATTTTATATTATATATGAAGGGAATGTTGAGTTATGGGATTCATAATTTTTATTGTATTGGCTGGCTTAGTTGCCACCGCGATTTTTGTGGGAATTACAGCGGCGTATTGTGTAATTACAGTTTTCTTGGTATTTTGTGCTTTTAAAGCTCGGAAAAATTACCAGAATTCATTATTGATACAACCGAGCGTAAAAAAGTGTCCTGCATGCGGAAGCGTGAATATTAGCATAGGATTCGTTTCTTCTAATGCGACTACATCTACATTTAGTTTGGGTAAGAACAGTGTTCAGAGTACAACGAGAGTGAATCAATTAAAGACAGCAGTTTGTCAGGAGTGTGGAAAATCATGGGGGTTCATGTCTCCCGATGATGTAGTTGCTTATCAGTCATCCATGAGGGGAAATCAAAGATTATTTACTGCATTAGCGATATTTTTTGTTGTAGCTGGTGCGTTGGTTTATATATGGTTGAAATAGAATTAATACATAGATAATTTGAGCGCTTGCTTTTGCAGGCGTTCTTTTTATACATTTTCGAGCGTCAAGAACGCCATGATGAGGAGAGAAACCATGGATATTGACCGTCTCGATATAGTGATTTCTGCGGAAGCATCGAAAGCAGAAAAACAAATAAATAAATTAATGAAATGCCTTGATGAGCTATCTGGCGTGCTGGGTGGACTGAATACCTCGGGACTGTCTGATCTGTCTGACGGAGTGACAAAGCTTTCCTCTGCTATGCAGTCTATGAATGGCATTCAGACAAAGGATTTCTCTCGGCTATCCAGAAATCTTGAAAAACTGTTCGAAGCTGCAAAAGGTGTAAATTCTGTTAACACAGCAGGATTACTTGGTCTTGCAAACAGCATGCACATACTTGGTAGAGTTGATGCGAAAAGCATTGACTCCATTTCTGGTATATTGGGGAAACTGAGCGGATTAAAAGCCGACAATCTGCCACAAGTGTCAGAGGGACTTAGAAAAGCCGTAGATGCAATCGGAGCATTGTCTGCGGTAAGCTTTAATGACAATAATCTCCGGAATGTTATTAATTCTCTTGGACGTTTGCTTAAAGCTGATTTTGGGAAGTTCAACTCCGAACAATTTAAAGAAGTAGTGGCAACGGTTGCTACGCTTGGTGGCTTGCCGGATATATCGAAAAGTGTAAATCAGTTAATATCTTCTCTGGCGAAATTAACAAACGCCGGCGATAAGTCAGGGCTGACAGCATCCTCTCTCCCGATATTGGTAGATACACTCAAAACAGCTGTGCGTGATCTGGCGGAGATGCCGGATATATCTGCTCCAGTAAATAGTCTTATTTCTTCTATTGCCCGGTTGTCAAATGCGGGAAAGAAAACATGGGAAACAGCGGACGGATTAGAGAAGCTCGCAAAGGAAACGATTAAGTTCTTCGAGGTTATGCAGAATGCTCCGCGTATAAGCAATAATACTCTGCGAATGACAGAAGCCTTATCCAGATTAGCGAGTGCAGGCGATAAACTGGGTAATTCTACCAGTCAGGTGACCAATGTATTCAATAAAATTTCTGGATTGAGTAAGAAAGCAGAGACGCAAATCAGCAGAGCCGCAAAATCTATTATTTCTTCGTTCAAGAGTATTGGAAGTGCAAGCGGCAGTTTAAAAACAGCTTCTATTAGATTGAGCACTCTCATATCTGGTGCTGCATTGATTCGCGGCGTGAGAGAGTTGGCAAACTTTGGAAAGAGCGCTTTGGAGCTTGGCTCTAATATTACCGAAGTAGAAAACGTTGTAGATGTTTCTTTTGGGAATATGTCTAAAAAGGCATATGATTTTGCAAAGACTGCAACAGAGAAGTTTGGCTTATCAGAATTATCTGCAAAACAATACGCCGGAACCATGATGGCTATGCTGAAATCCTCTGGTGTAGCTCAATCAGCCGCCGCGGATATGTCAACAACTCTTGCCGGATTGGCTGGGGATTTGGCCTCATTTTATAATATAGATACAGATATAGCGTTTCAGAAAATCCGGGCGGGCATCTCAGGAGAGATAGAGCCTTTAAAGCAACTCGGCATAAACATGTCTGTTGCAAATATGGAGGCATTTGCGCTATCCCAGGGCATTACAACTGCCTACAATTCCATGACGCAGGCGGAAAAGGCGATACTTCGGTATAATTACTTGCTTTCGGTCACAGGAGATCAGCAAGGCGATTTTGCCAGAACTGCCGGAACATGGGCGAATCAGGTTCGTTTATTGTCTCTGAATTTTCAATCTCTCAAGGCGGTCATTGGACAAGGATTAATCTCAGCAATTCTTCCGGCTGTCAAAGCGCTAAATCTGCTTCTTGGGAAACTGATGCAAGTTGCGGAGGCATTCCGGCGTTTTATGTATACACTTGCTGGGAAGAAACTGGAAGGTTCACAGGGCGGTATTGTTGATGATTTATCAGGTCTTGATGATGTATCGACTGGATTGGATGATGTTGCTGACGCAGGCGATAATGCTACTGGTGGGTTGGATAATGCCACGGATTCAGCAAAGAAGCTGAAAAAGGCGTTGAGTGCTTTGCCTTTTGATGAATTAAATAAACTAAATGAAGCAGCAGATGATTTGGCAAGTGCCGGAGCGGGTGTCTCCGGTCTTGGCGGAGGTGGAGTAGATGCCTTAAATGTCCCATCTTTTGGGGACTTAGATGATGCAATAAATTCTTTGAAGGATTCTAAAGTTCCAGATGAAATCAGTAAATGGGCGAAGCAGATCAGAGATGCGTTTCTTGATGAAGATTGGGAGCGGCTTGGCTTAGTAATTGCGCAGGGATTAAATAAAGGCCTGCAAAAGGTTTATGACGTTCTGGATTGGGAGAAAGTTGGTCCCAAGATAACAAAATTTACAGATGCCTTTACGCGGACATTCAATAGTCTCACAGATAACCTTGACTGGGATCTGCTTGGCAGAACGATTGGTACTGGTATAAATACCACAGTCAAAACGCTCAATCAGCTTATTGAAGGAATCGATTGGAAAAATCTTGGTAGGAAATTTGCAACTGGTATTAATGGTTTGGCCAATGAGGTAAACTGGGAAGAGTTTGGAAATCTGCTTGGCAACAAGTTTATGATTGGCTGGAATATCTTATATGGTTTTGTTACTGGGCTTGATTTTGATTCGCTTGGACACGACTTTGCTGATTTATTAAACGGAGCATTTGAGAAAATATCCTTTTCAGATATTGGCACATTGCTGTCAACAGGATTTAACGGGATGTTTGAATTCCTCGGAGAATTCGCCAGAACGTTCCATTGGGACGATTTGGCCGACAACATTACCGATGGCTTAAATACCATGATACACGGCACAGACTGGGAAACTGCTGGGAAAAATCTTAATGCTTTTGTTACTGAGTTGTTGGGAACATTTGCAAAAGTGGCGGCAGGTACGGATTGGGAGGAATTTGGAGAAGGTATCGGCAATGCGCTAAGTCAAGTTGATTGGGGAAAACATTTACTTACTGCTGCTAATATTCTCATTGACATATTTGGAGGATTGCTTAAAGGTTTGGCAAAAACACCTGCGGGGCGTTTTATTATTGCTTTTGGGGTGGGATTGACAGGAGTAAAGATTGCTACGCATTTAATGCCTTTTATCAATATTATAACCAAGTTTATCACAGGCGAAACTGCAATGGAAAAAGTGTCCAAGGCTTTTCAAAATTTATTTAGCACAGCAACAGCAGGAGGTGCAACAGCCGCAACAGAAGCCCTTGGCAAAATCGGAGAAGCAGCAACTGGTGCGGGTACCGCCGCAGAAGGCGCCGGCAAATCCTTCTCCTTACTCAATAATCCGCTGACTATCATGGTGGCAAAGACTGGTGCAGTATACGGTGCTGCAATCCTTGGTGGGAAAGCTATTGGCGAAATGGCAGATGCAGCGGCTGGCGGAAACGGGAAGTTGTCGGAGCTTGGCGGTGGAATCGATAACTTGATTAACCAATTGGCAGATTGGGAGTATATCACGGGCGAGCAGAAACAGCAGCTCTTCATGTTAAAGGAAGAACTTGAAAATTCCAATGCCCCGATAGGGAATTACAAAACCGCATTTGTTGACATGCTGTCCGGCATGGGGGTTTCGTCTGAAGAAGCCTACAACGCATTTATGTCATTTTCCGGGGCTACGGATGAACAGCTATCCATGCTGACAGGTATTGTGGATGGACTTGGGACATCAACAGAGACTATGGCTGGTAAAGTGGAATCCTCCATGCAGAGGACACAGACCAGTACAACCACTGCATTGAATAATACCAGTGGTGCGTATTCGGTAACCGGGACAATCATAACCGGAGTCCTCTCAACAATCATGAAGAGTTCGGGAGTTACATGGTCTGATGTTAAGGATAAAGCCGTAGGAGCGCTTACCAATATGCTCAGCACAGCCCAATCTACCATGCCGGGGCTGCAGAAAAGTGCAGAAAGTGCATTTGGTGCCGTAAATAGTTCAACAAATACCGAGCTGGGAGCAGCAGCGCAGGCACTGTTTTCAGCATTTGGGAATATGGATAGTGAAACCACCAAGAAAATGTCGTCTATGGATTCTACGGTTATCTCAAAACAGGCTTCCATCAAAAGCTACATGGTGCGTTCATGGAAGGATTTAGATGAGACAATCAGTGAAAAACTGGGCAATATGGGAAAAAGTGCCGAAGATTATATTAATTCGATGGTAAATAGTTTTTCATCATTGAAGACGCGTGTTGAAAATTCCATTGGGGATTTGTCATCCATTGGAAGAAGTGCAGCGCGGTCACTTGCGAATGGCTTACAGTCTGTTCATATTCCCACGCCGCATATTACCTTTACAACCAGTACATCAGTCAGCGGAAACAGTGCAACAACAAGCACCAGCAGCCGTGTGAGCTGGTACGCCAAAGGCGGTTTCCCGAATGCGGGTGAGCTGTTTATGGCAAACGAAAACGGCCCCGAGATGATTGGTAAGATGGGACACCGGAATGTAGTTGCGAACAATCTACAGATTACAGAAGGAATTAAGCAGGCTGTTGTCGAGGGCATGATGGAAGTTGCTATGGCAAGCAGTTCCGGGCAGTCCGATGACAAGCCCTACATTCTGAATGTAACAGTCAAAACCGAAGACAACGAGGTTCTGGCAAGAGCAGTGGAGAAAGGAAGATTGAAGCGGGATTGGAGGTATAATCCAAGTCCGGCGTACTAATATTGATTTATAATGTTATCGATTATAAAGAATATTGGCAGGGAGAAATCCCTGCCAATTATTTTGCTCCTCGATATTTAAAATACACAATACATCCAGATATAATACTATTCATTTTTATGGTTATGTGATACAATTAGGTATCACATATATATGAGGGAGGATTTGGGTATGAAATCAAAAAGAAAATGGTTGTGTACGTTACTGGTATTTGCGTTGTGCTTTCTTCTTTCTGTTCCTGCAAGTGCGGCAGTTAAGATTAACAGGAAAAGTGCTACTTTGATAAAAGGCCAGAGTGTGCAATTGAAAATTTCAGGTACTAAGAAAAAAGTTAAATGGAGTTCCAGCAAAAAGTCCGTAGCAACGGTTTCGTCAAAAGGGATGGTTAAAGCAGTGAAAAATGGTACTGCCAAGATAACTGCCAAAGTAGGTTCTAAGAAGTATACATGTAAAATAACGGTCAGGGAAAAGAAAATTGCCTGTGTTCCGAGTAAGCCAATAGTATTTGCTATGTCTGGGCAAAAGAAGATTCGGTTAAATTCATTTTCTGTAAAGTGTGTGCAGTATAAACCGTTTAGCAATTATGATCAGGAGATAACGGATCGTACGTATTTCTTCCCATACAGATACAACATAAAAGTGTCTGGAAGCGTTGTGAACGGAAAGAAAGGTGAACAGGTAATATTGTATTTTGGCCTGGAGCGAAATGGTGTTATCACAAATTTGTCAAATAATCTCAGAATTGAGGCGACAGTTAAGGGGGACGGAACATTTGCTAATGAAGAAATAATACCGCTTCCTAATATGGTGGATTGTCTCTATATAACATCTGGCATAGTGCTGAGAGCAAATACAAGTCGCTAAGAGAGAATAAAAATTCAAATAGCATGAGCGCCCAGAGCGCCTTTAAAGAGGTGATTTCATGGGGACTCATAATAACATGATTAAGGTGGATGGAGTAAAAATAAAAACTCCATCCGTTTTTTCTTGGGGGCTGCAGGATGTATCGGCTTCCAATGCCGGACGAACGCAGGATGCCAGGATGCACAAAAACCGAATAGCGCAGAAACGCAAGATAGATTTAGCATGGGCTATGCCGACACCGGAGGAAGCTGGGGATATTTTAAATGCGTTTGATCCTGAGTATGTCAATGTGACGTATTACGATCCCAAAGATAGAAAAGTTGTTACCCGAAATTTCTACACCGGCGATAAAACAGCCCCGGTCAAAATCTGGACGGTGGGAAACAAGCGGTATGAGTCGGTGTCATTCAATATTATTGAGAGGTAGGCGTAGAGTATGATAAATGTATCAAATGAATTTAAACAGCTTTTGGCAGATGATAAGCGCGATTTTCTTACCTATGCCGATATTACGCTTAAAGACGGTACGGTACTCTCTCTCGACAATTCCCACATCTGGGAAAATGGGTTTAAAATTGACGATGGTGTTACTGATAGCGGACAGTTTACAATTGGAAACTGCATCATCAACAAATGCACACTGGTGTTGAATAACATCTACGACGATTTCACGGAATATGACTTTGATGGTGCGGAAGCAGTGACGTATTTGGGACTGGCGCTCGATGAAGCAGATGAGACAGTGGGGCGGAATCTGATTGCAAATTCCAAAGAAGTCCAGGTGGTCAGAAATAACTCGAAATACAACTGGATAACGGAAAAGAATCCGTTTTTTGAGAATACAGATTATGGATTTCAGAAGATACAGGAGGGCGGCAGTTTCACACTGTCTTTCGACTATGAAATCACCAATATCACAACAGAGAAAACCGCGTTGATTATGTTATATATGGGAAACAGCATATATGGTGCGGTTGCAAATATCCCGCTTTCCATTGGGGATAATGCCGGCCATATTGAGCGGACATTTACTCCCACAGAAAAACAGATGCAATATGGCACAAACTGGTCTTTGAGCGGATTCGGCGCGGGTGAAAACGAAGGAGCTGTTATAACTTTTCGCAACATCAAACTGGAAACGGGTACAATCGCAACAGGATACACGATTGCTCCGGAAGATGTGCGTATAGAAAAAATACAAAAAGGCGTATTTACGGTTGATGATCCAACCTATAATGGAGCAACTATCACCCTTGAATGCCTTGATAACATGCACAAATCAGACAGGGATTACGCAGATGTTAAAACAAAGTATCCTGCAACCGTCGGCACTATTGTCCAGGACATCTGTTCGGTCTGTGGAATACCTTTATTAACAACTACATTTGACGGAAGTGATATCGTTATCAATGAACGTCCTTCCGATGATGCACTTACATGCAGGCAGGTACTTATGTATTGTGCTCAAAGGGCCTGCAAGTTTGCCAGATGTGATGTATACGGCCGGTTGGAACTGAAATGGTTTGAACAGGGCATATTTGAGCAGAACGATAATCTTGACGGAGGTTTCTTTGACGATAGTATGCCGTCCTATCTCAGTGGCGGTACAGCTGATGGAGGGACTTTTGACCCGTGGAATGTGGGATACGCTGCAAATGCCGGGACGTTCAGAGATCAGAGCAGATTTCATCATTTGTATTCCATGTCCGCCCTGACAGTATCGACAGATGATGCAGTTATCACGGGAGTATCGGTCACAGAAGAATTTCAGGAAACGGAGACACTGAAAAAAGGCACTTACCTGTATGGTACAGACGGCTATGTGCTGTCTGTTTCCGGCAATCCTTTTATCTCTGCCGGACAAGCTAAAGAAGTTGCTACATTTCTCGGGCAGAAATTGATCGGTTTGAAATTCAGACCGCTTTCAGGTTCCTTCCTTGACGATCCCACAATAGAAGCAGGCGATCTGATGTATGTGACGGATGCGAAATTATATACTTATAATTGTCTGGTAACAAACCTGACATTTACAGTTGGGAATTACATGCAGATATCCTGTGATGCGGAAACACCACGGAAAAACAGTGCGAAGCGCTATTCAGGATTAACACAGGCAATTGTGCAGATGCGCAGGGATATGGAGGTGAAAATATCTGAATACGACCGTACCGTGCAGGAGATGACGCAGCTTATCAGTCAGGGATTTGGAATGTATTTTATAACCGAAAAGCAGCCGGATGGTTCAGAAAAACGGTATATGTGCGACAAACCGACTATTGAAGAATCAAGTTATGTGGTCACAAATACCAGCAATGGCCTGATGGCATCCGTAGACGGTGGTACGACATGGGCTGTGGATAAAAATGGAAATGCTTTGTTCAATGTTCTGTCAGTGATAGGGTTCAAGTTCGATTGGGCGCGTGGCGGAACGCTGACGTTGGGCGGTGTCCTGAATGGGAACGGAAAACTTATCATATTGAATTCCAGTGGTGATCAGGTTGGATATATTGACAACTCAGGAGTGCATTTTAACCAGGGAACATTTTCCGGAACACTTATAGGCGGCCTGGTTACTGGATCTACGATAAAGTCGCAAAAATCCGGTGCAGAAGATTATACAGAAATATCTGGGAGCTATGTGAATTTTTATACGGATAAGAATAAAGTCGATGAGGGAGGAACGCATTGCGGCAGGATTGGACCATCGACGTATGTAAAGGAATATGGTGACGGAGGTGTAACGCTGGGATTCACTAACCCTGCGTTGGAATATTATTCCCCAACTGTCCATTATTTTAAAGGCGATATTTTGGCAGGTGATAGCAGGCTTAGCGTTCATGCGCTAACTGCGGCAGATATAGATGCAGGATCTGGATTATTTCTCCAAGATATTCATACTTTCGGAAATCTGCGTGTTGAAGGGACTGCTTACTGTGGAGGATTGGCTTCAGGAGGATTCAAAAGCCGTATAGTAGACACTGAACATTATAATATACGAATGCAATATTGCTACGAAATGCCGTCCCCAATGTTCGGAGATATAGGCTGCGGCACAACTGATGAAAACGGAAAGTGCGTTGTTTCTCTTGATGACGTATTCATGGAAACAGTAAATGCAGGCATAGAATACCAAGTATTCCTACAAAAAGAGGGACAGGGCGACATCTGGGTGGATTCGAAGGAATCTGCCTATTTTATTGTGAAAGGCACACCAAACCTCAAATTTTCATGGGAAGTAAAAGTGATCCAGCGCGATTTCGAGTTTGAGCGTCTGGAAGAATACGCTCCGGACATATGGGAAGAGGATGAGGTAGATTATGAAAAAGAATATATGGAAGAAATCGAACAACTGATAAATGAACAGGAGGAATTATTGTATGGGACAGACGATCAAACAGCTGAGCAGTCTTATGATCCTGAATATTGATGGTGGGGACCGGGTGAGCTACACGTTCAATGAAATTGCTGCAGAAACAGGCGAGCCCGTCAGCAAGAACAATAAGAGAAGCTTTGTTGCGGTAGATGCGGAACTGCGAAACCACATCGAAGCAATCCGCGATTACATCCGTCAAAACAAACTGGAGGTGTAAGTCATGGCAATCCAAAACAGACGTGGTGATTATGCAGATTTCGACCCACAGAAGATGCTTCCGGGCGAATGGGCAACAGTCCTTTCGGGGGATCCCAATTCAGCAGATGGTATGTCTGTGTATATGTGTTTTAAGGCTGGCATAGTCAAACGCATGGCAACCTATGAGGATATGGTAGAGAATGTACAGGCGGTTTCAGGGGATGCCATAGCCGCACAGATACAGGCGGCAATAGACGGAGCAATCAAAGCCTGCGAAACTGCTACGGCGAGCGCCAATACAGCCAGGGCAAATGCTGACAAAGCAACACAAGCGGCAAACGATGCAGCGAGTTTAGCAAGCCAGTCCAAAACCGATGCAGATGCTGCTACGGAACGGGCTATTGCAGCGGCAGAGGCCTGTGAGGGGCTCACGGATAATACAAGAGTCGCTGCTTTAGAAAAACAGATGGCGCAGGTTATTGAAACATTAAAGAACGTTCTTTCAACGGAAAGCGAGGAAAGCGCATGAGAATTAGGGCAAAACCTTAACGGTCTTATTTAGAGTTGTAAAAGTGTAGGGATAAAGCATTTTTGTTTTGCCTCCTGCACTTTTTTATTGCACAAAAATAAAGAAAAAGGAGATAACAAGATGAGTGTAGCAAGAGCACAGGCCACAGTAAACGGCATAACGATTGCCCTTGCCCTGAACAGTTCTACGGGCAAGTGGGAAGGGACCGGTACTGCACCGGCGAAATCGTCCTATGGGCAGAGCGGTCATTATTATGGCGTAACCTTAGAAGCATGGGATGAGGCTGGAAACTTAACCACTAAAGATGTGACAGATACGGAACTGGGGGCAGCCCTGCAGTTAATCGTCAAAGAGAAGGTTGCGCCGGTAATCACAATTACATCGCCTACAAGCGGACAGCTTACTTCGCAGGCGAAACCGGAAATTTCGTGGAAAGTTACGGATGATGATTCCGGTGTGAATCCAGCAACCATTGGTATTACGATTGATTCCGGAACAAAAGTTACCGGCGATGCAATTACCAAGACAGCCATCACAGGCGGGTACCAGTGTACTTATACACCGAGTACAGCGTTAGTAGACGGGGAGCATACAATCAAATTTGACGCATCAGATTATGATGGAAACGCAGCAACACAGAAATCCGTTACATTCAGTGTGCTTTCCACGAAACCTAATTTGTCAATCACGTCTCCGGCAGAAGGGGCTTGGTTCAAGTCAGCTTCCGTATCGTTTGACGGTACTACGAATGCAACTTCACTGACCGTGAAGGTAGGAAACGGAGCCGCACAGAACATTACTATCACAGATGGCGAGTTCAGCGGTACAATTACACTTCCGGCGGAAGGTGAAAATACCTTGACTTTCGTCGCAACCGGAGCTTCCGGTCTGACAACTACGGTCACAAGAAAGGTGAAACTGGATACCAATGCGCCGAGCATCACAGCGGCAAGTATCACGCCGAACCCGGTAGACTGCGGCAAGACCTTCACGATTTCCGTAACCATTACGGATTAGCATGGTCGCGCGGGTCTATGGCAACGCCAATGGTCAGACGGTTATATTTACTCATGTACAGGGGGACAAGTGGGAAGCCATTGTCCCCTTTGACGAGGATGGGGAATATGTCGTTGAACTGTGGGCGGAGGATGAAGCAGGAAATATAGGATATGCCTGTACCATGCTGTTTGTAATAAGCGGCCATGCGGTGCAAGGTTATATTGTGCCGCATGGATATCAGGGCGGCGGGACCGTGCAGGATTATTCCGGATTCCCCACGCTTTCGGAGTTTATAGGGAAATTGGGGAGACAAATGTCTTTTGCGGCGGATCTAAAGAAAATAGAATTTACAACGCAGCTGGAGGAAGGGGGATACACCATTGAGCGTGCAGTATGTTGCAGAATTGCAGATTGATCATGGAGAAAGGTTGCACGTTAAGAGCGTGGTAAAGCCGAAGTGTGAACATTATCTGCCTTTTCTGATCCGCTCCGCGCGGTATGAACTGCTCAACCCGAACGGTATAGTGGAAGCAGAGGGCGATTGTTCTATATCAGATCACGAACTTGACGTGCTGATTGAACCCCAGAAAACCGGTACATACCGGCTGAAATATATCTATGAGATTGCAGACGAAATCTGGGTGGATAATGTGAGGATAAAGGTGGGGTGATGCATGGCGGCTATTGATATAGTAATCACCGGTGCTATATTGACACCTAACCCGGTCTATACTGGGCGACAGTACATCATATCCGCGGAGATTGTACCGGCCGTACATGTGCTTGGGGACAATGAAGCAGTCCTTAAAGATGAGGACGGAGCATTGATTCTGGCACCGGATACTGGAATTTATGCACTGGAAGATAATGATGGCGCTGTAATAATTGACGATGATAACAGTATCGTTGAGATGATAGAGGAGGAATGAAAATGGCAGATGAATTAACAACAAAAAAAGCAACGGACCTGACAGAGAATACCGCAATGAGTGAGGAAGACTTGCTGATAGTAGGCAATGAGGGAACAGCAAGCCTGCGGAAAGTAAAGTTTTCCAATGTACTGACAGCCATCAAGACGAAACTGGCGGAATGGGTATTTGACAGTCTGCCGACCGAGGACAAGACAATCACAGGGGCGCTCAATGAATTAAACACGAATAAAGCCGATTTTGAAAATAATGGTATGAAATTTGCATTAAAAGATGGAACCATCGAAGCGAGACTGCGCCGTGTCGGAAGTGCGGGACTGTATGCGCTTGGGATTGCAGTCGAAACTGCTGGTAAAACTGTGTATAACAATTTGATAAATCCTGACGGTTCCTGTAATTTTGTGATGCGCCGTGGCCAGTCAGGAGCTGTTGGCAATACTATAAAGCCGGTATATGTCAATGAAGTCGGAAATGTGGCGGAGTGTGCCATGTGCGCTGTGCTCGGTGTCCAGTCTGTCAGTGGGTCTACATCTGCGGCGGTAGCTCCGGGCAGTACCGGTACCATTACAATCAATTTCAGTGCTGTTGCCGGTGCATCAAAATATGTCGCAATCCCCAAATCTACAAGTTTCGGATGCGGCATTTCAAGTCTGAGCATATCCGGCACGAAAATCACGGCAACCCTATTCTCGGTATATGATACACATACGCTGACTGCGGCGTTTGACATAATCGCACTGGCAGTCTGAGCCACGGATATGGGTCAGGAGAGTGGAATAGAGGTGGTACATATGGAAATCAGAGCGAGACCGTAATAGGTCTTTTTTTTAATGGTAAAATTGCGCCGGCGAAAGTGCCGGGGAAAGGAAGTCCAATGGAGATTTGGGGCTACATACAGGCACACTGGATAGAATGGCTATTTGCAGTTGTCACAGCGGCAGCGGGATTCGGGTATCGAAATGTGTCTGCAAGATTAAAGTTGGAGCAGGAAAAGAATAAAGCGATCGCTGATGGTGTGCAGTCCCTGCTCCGTGAAAGCATCGTAGAGAATTATAACAAATATACAGACCGGGGATACTGCCCGATCTATGCAAAAGAATCTATCAAAAAAGTTTATACGGCATACCATAATCTTGATGGAAATGATGTAGCAACAGAGCTATATCACAAGCTTCTGGCAATGCCGGAAGAACCTAAAGAAGGAGAGTAGGACTATGGAACAGATTATGAACTATGTAAAACCAGAACTTATTGTGGTAGCGATCGTGCTGTACTTTATCGGGCTTGGCTTCAAGAAAGCACAGTATTTCGCAGATAAGCACATCCCGGCTATTCTGGGCGTTGTCGGGGTTGCTCTGTGCGGCCTGTGGGTATTTGCAAACTGCCCGCTGTCTACATATCAGGAAGTGCTGATGGCAGTGTTTACCAGCATTGTGCAGGGGCTTCTGGTTGCAGGATTGAGTGTATATGTGAACCAGCTGATCAAGCAGGCAAAGAAACAGGAATAGTCAGCAGCGTTTGTAATGCATAATTCCGCCACTACCGGCACACCCTATCCGTGAGGTGATGATCATGGACAAGAAAGAGCTGGAAAAGCAGCAGCGGAAGAGAAGTAACGAACAATTCAACAGCGTAACGCAAAAGGTGAAACCCGAAAATCAGAACCAGACGCACAATGTCCGGGAAGAGGGGATAGCACCTATCAATCAAAAACGATAAGGGGGCGGGAAACCGTCCTCTTTTGCATGGAGGAAAACATATGAAATATAAAAATATCTATGATTACATAGCAAAGAACATGGAAAACATGCATGGAGATTTTGCTATAGCTGTAACTGATGTAAGTGAAGTGGAAGCAGATATGCTGCTTGTTTCAATCCATCCGGCAGGAACGGATGGAGATACGGCAGAATTTTATTTGCACGCGGATGGAAGAGAAGAGTACACAGAGACGGTATAAGGGCGGGAAACCGTCCTCTTTTTGTGCTGCAAAATCGCAGCGGGAAGGAACAACGATGTTTTGGTATGCAGTAATTTTGGGCGGTTTCGGAGTGCTGCTTTTGCCGTTCATTGTATGGCTGCTGGCAGTAAATTGCGCAGCAGATTCCATGTATCGCCCAAAGCAGAAATCAGAAAATAAGGAGAGTCCAGGTAATGAATAAAGAAGAACTTGAGATTTTGACCAATATCATAGGTGCAGTGGAATCCGGCGGGCAGATATACGGACAGCGTAATTATGGGGCCTATGCCGGTGCTTATGCCAATTCCCCGAATGAAGTGACCTGTACACTGGGATGGGCACAGAATTACGGGGCGAATGCGAAAAAGCTGGTCAAGGCAATCTTTGAAACAGATAAGGCGGCATTCCGGAAAGCGGACACAGCAGGAATTGAAAAGAAACTGTCTGTTGACTGGGTGGCGGCGGGATGGAATCCGTCAGCAGAAGAGAAAAAAGCCCTGATTGCCATTATCACAACGGAAGCAGGAAAGAGATGCCAGGATGAACTGTTTCAGGAGGACATGCAGAAATACATCCGGCAGGCGGAAGCCTTTGGCGTGACAGATGTGGCGGCACAGATGATGTGGTGTGAGATACAGCATCTGGGCGGACTGGTGCCCACACAGCGCATTTTCGGGCGGGCTGTGAAACCGTATACACCTGAGAGCATCTTTGCGTCCCTGATGGCGGACCAGAAAGATGTGAGCAATAATAACCAGGTGGGTGATGAGACTTTTCAGAGCCGGCATGAATGCTGCGTAAAATGGATCAGACAGTATGTACAGAATGCGGATGCGGAAGGAGAGAAAACTATGGGAAACATAACTGCACAGGATGCGTTAAATGTCATGCGTGGCTGGCTTGGGCTGAGCCGGTCAAAAGGAACACATAAGCCGATCATTGATACATATAACAGCCACAAACCGCTGGCAAGAGGATATAAGGCCAGCTATCAGGACGATTACTGCGATATTACAGTATCTGCCGTATTCATCAAACTGGGTGCCGCAGACCTGATCGGCGGCACGGAATGCGGTGTAGAGGAGCATGTAAAGATCTTCCAGAGGAAAGGTATCTGGATCGAGGATGGCACAATCACACCGAAAGCCGGAGATATTATCGTCTACAACTGGGACAAGGCATCCCAGCCAAATGACGGGTATTCGGACCATATCGGTTTTGTGGAGAGTGTAAGCAACGGAAAGATCACTACCATTGAAGGAAATACTCAGGGCGGCATTGTTGCCCGGAACGTTATTCCGGTGGGTTATGGATATATCCGGGGATATGCACGGCCAAAGTATGCCGCGGGGTCTGCAGCAGCATCAAAACCGGCAGAAACGACAGCTCCAGCCGCAAACCTGATCGGGGACTGTACAGTAACGCTGCACACTTTCCTGATTGGGGCACAGGACAACCAGATCAAAGCGATCCAGATGATCCTGAACCGGCTTGGTTATAAGGGCAAAGATGGCAAGGCACTGGATGTAGACGGCGTACTCGGAACGAACAGCGCTTATGCGGTTGAACAGTTCCAGAGGGCACAGGGGATGAAGAATATCAGTTTCGGTACGGTGGCGGCAAAGACATGGAGTCTTCTGTTGAATGCAAAATAATCGGGGCGGTGGGATGCCGCCCGATTTTGAAGGAAATTATTTAAATTAATTTATACTACAATCCTCATTTTCGTGTTGCATTTCGTGTTGCATGGCATTAATAAATGCGTTAAAATTGTAATATATCTATAAAATGTTTAATAGAAAAATATTGATTTTATGCGGGATTTAAAGGAACGTTGATTTCACGCGGATTGAGAGAAGTACTTTAAATACAGTTCAAATCTCCCTTCCGCTACTAAAAACCCCGGTTGATGATGCCGGGGTTTTTTGCGTAATAGAATTTGGATGTCTAAATTTCTTATTCCATTAAAATCAGTTATTTATTTAAAATTCATACTTTCTGCCCCTGCAGTAAGTTGCCTGGACGGAATAATCATCTTCAAGAACAACAAGGTCTGCGTCATATCCGGCGCAGATTTTTCCTTTGCGGTCATCTACATGGAGACACCGGGCCGGATTTATGGTGCAGGCGTTGATAGCGGCGTCCACAGGAACACCGGCTTCTTCTATCAAAATGCGAAGGCCCTGATTCATGCGCAGAGTGCTTCCGGCAATAGTATCGGTACCTGACAGGCGTGCAAGGCCGGATGCATCAATTTCAATATCGTGTCCGCCAAGCTGATAATGAGCGCCGGGCCGGCCGTATTTGGCGCGGAGAGAGTCTGTGATCATGATAGCATAGTCACGTCCTTTGCCCTGGAAAAAGACGTTCAATGCGGCTGTGTGGGAATGATGTCCGTCTGCAATAACTTCGCCGTAGATATCACGTACCCGAAGTGCGGTTCCTACAAGTCCTGGATTACGGTGGTGGAGCGGGGTCATGCCATTATAAACGTGAGTCATGGAAGCTGCACCGTTTGCGATTGCCATGAGAGCATCACTGTAGCTGCTGGAAGAATGCCCCATGCTGACAACTATGCCATTTTGAGAGCAATAATGGGTGAGAGCAAAATTCTCATCATGCTCCGGACTTAAAGTGATATATTTGATCCACCCCTTTGCGGCTTCCTGATAAGAGCGGAATTGCTCTACAGAGGGGACAGCGATGGCTTCCGGCGGCTGGGCACCTTTATAGTCCATGTCCAGGTACGGACCCTCAAAATGGATGCCAAGGATTTCAGCTCCTTCATACCCGGTTTCAATGACATCTGCTACGTTAGCGACGGCTTTTGTAAGAACGTCCGGAAGCTGGGTGACTGTTGTAGGAAGAATCGAAGTCACACCTTCTTCGGGAATATGTGACATCCAGTGACGAAGACCTTCCGGTTCGCCGTCATTTGTGTCATAGCCATATGCCCCATGGGTATGGATGTCAATAAAACCCGGGAGAATACGGTTGTTTCCATAATCAATATCACAATCAAAAGAACCATAAGGATAGATTCCTTTTATACTTTGCTGTTCTATTTCAATCTGCGCCGTAATAAACTGGCCGGCAATCCATACACGTTTACTTTGGATAAGCATAGGGGGCCTCCTTTGATAAATATATATATAGTATAATTCATTAAAAGCCGGGAAGCAAGATTTCATAATGAATTTATCGCGTTTCTTTTCGTTGACAGATGTAATTAAAAGCGATATATTATACTTAGGATTTTGTAATTTTGTACAAAATAATTCAAAAAAACATATTGGGAGTGGTTAAAATGTATCAAGAAGATTACAAACGTTGGCTCGCTGCAGATCTGGAAGATGCAGATTTAAAGCCGGAACTGGCAAGGATTGAGGGAAATGATGATGAGATTAAAGACAGATTTGCAGTAGCTTTGAAGTTTGGTACTGCCGGTCTGAGAGGTGTTCTGGGAGCAGGTACGAACCGTATGAATATTTATGTGGTACGTCAGGCTACACAGGGACTGGCTAACTGGGTAAAAACACAGGGCGGCAATCAACTGGTGGCAATCAGTTATGACAGCCGGTTGAAGAGTGATGTATTTGCAAAGACAGCAGCAGGTGTTCTGGCAGCAAACGGTATTAAAGTAAGAATTTATGACGCGCTGATGCCCGTACCGGCACTTTCCTTTGCAACACGTTATTATGAGTGTAATGCAGGTATCATGGTAACTGCATCTCATAATCCGGCTAAATATAATGGTTATAAGGCATATGGTCCGGACGGCTGCCAGATGACAGATGATGCTGCAGCAATCGTTTATGATGAAATTCAGAAGACAGATGTTCTGGATGGCGCAAAATATATCTCTTTTGCAGAGGGTGTTGAGAACGGAATGATCCGTTTTGTGGGCGATGACTGTAAAAAAGCATTCTATGATGCAATCGAGTCACGTCAGGTTCGTCCGGGCCTTTGCAAAACAGCCGGACTGAAACTGGTATACAGCCCATTGAACGGTTCAGGGCTTGTTCCGGTTACTCAGGTACTTAAAGACATCGGTATCACAGATATCACGATCGTTCCGGATCAGGAATATCCGAATGGATATTTCACTACATGCAGCTACCCGAACCCGGAGATTTTTGCAGCTCTTGAAATGGGACTTAAACTTGCGGAAGAAACCGGCGCAGATCTGATGCTGGCTACTGACCCGGATGCAGACCGTGTAGGTATTGCCATGAAGTGCCCGGATGGTTCTTATGAACTGGTCAGCGGTAATGAAATGGGCGTTCTGCTTCTGGATTATATCTGTGCAGGACGTATTGAAAAAGGAACGATGCCGGAAAAGGCAGTTGCAGTGAAATCAATTGTATCTACGCCGCTGGCAGACGCAGTTGCAGAGCATTATGGTGTTGAGATGCGCAACGTTCTGACCGGATTCAAATGGATTGGTGACCAGATTGCAGGGCTGGAAGCCGCTGGAGAGGTAGACCGTTTCATCTTCGGTTTTGAAGAGAGTTACGGATATCTTGCAGGTCCGTATGTTCGCGATAAAGATGCGGTTATTGGCTCTATGCTGATCTGTGAAATGGCAGCCTACTACAGAAGCATCGGCAGTTCTTTGAAACAGCGTATGGAAGAAATCTATACAGAGTATGGACGTTATTTAAATAAAGTAGACAGTTTTGAATTCCCGGGACTGACAGGTATGGACAAGATGGCCGGAATAATGCAGCAGCTGCGTGATAACCCGCCGGCAGACATTGCAGGTCTTAAAGTAACGAAGGTTGTGGATTATAAGAAACCGGAAGAAACAGGACTTCCTGCAGCAAACGTTCTGATTTATTCTCTGGAAGGCGGTGCAACGGTTGTAGTTCGCCCGTCCGGTACAGAACCGAAGATCAAAACATATTTTACTACTCTGGGTAAAGACCTTGCAGAAGCACAGGCACAGAAAGACAAACTTGCGGAAGCATTGAAACCGCTTTTCTCATAAATTACATAATAGAATGAGGTTATCAGGAGGCACCAGTCGGTGCTTCCTTTTTTTTCCACAACCTCCCTGTTTTGACAAAATCCGCATGTGTCCTTGTGTATACTGGTGGGAAGTGGAAAACGGGTATATCTGAAAGTGAAATCTGTGGAGGAGTTTGAAGATGGGGGAATGGGAAAGGACATCAGAGAAAGGAAGAATTGAGCGATGTGCGCAGTCCTTCCAGAGCCTGTCGGAGGTATTTCAATGTCTGCCGTCAAAAAAAGAGGCTTTAAGTGAAGAGGATATGCAGGGAATATATGATACTGTCAGAAATAATGTCTGTGGTAATTGCGGCAGGAGGGCAGATTGCTGGGGAAGGGATGTACAGAAGACATCCAGATTGACATATGAATTGCTGGAGATGATGGCGGAAAGTGGCAGCGAGTCAACGGAAAATGAAATATTATATAAAAAATTTTATCATCACTGCATAAAAGGCAGGATGTTCAGAGAAGAATTAAAGAATTGTTTTTACCGGGCCAGACTTGATATGATGTGGTGCAACCGGATGCTGGAAAACAGGGCGGCAGTAGCTGATCAATTGCAGGAAACGGCAAAAATCATACAGGAAATAGCCTGCACATCATTTGATATGGGAGAAACGGACGAGACTTTTGACAGAAAGGTGAAATATCGCCTGGCTTTTCTGCGCATCCGTGTAAAATCAATAAGGCAGGTAAAGACGGAACAGGGATATCGGCAGATCATACTTACAGCAAATACAGCGAAAGGTCACTGCGTATCTGTGAAAATGGTTGCGGATATCCTTACTGAACTGCGGGGAAGCAGATTCGTGCCTGAACGGGACAGCCGCCTCACGATCGGGCATGAACTCAACAGTATACATTTTGTGGAGGAAACAAATTACTATATGCTGACGGGAACTGCCGGCAGAGCGGCGTATGGGCAATCTACTTCAGGAGATAATTTTGCGATACTTACCGGCAGTCATGGACAGGTGATTCTTGGAATATCGGATGGAATGGGAACGGGTCCGGGTGCCAATGAAGAGAGCCGCACAGTCATAGAACTTCTGGAACAGTTCCTGGGAGCAGGCTTTTCGGCGGAAGCGGCAGTAAAAATGATTAATTCGGCAATGGTATTGCGAAGAGGGATGGAGCGGTTTTCTACGCTGGATATCTGCGGCATCAATCTTTACAATGGAAAATGTGAATTTATGAAAGTCGGGGCGGCCACTACATTCATACGCCATGCAGGATGGGTGGATGCTGTCACTTCAAAAAGTTTCCCGGTAGGGATATTCCGGGAGGTGGATTTTGAACGGACACAAAAAATATTGGAACATGGAGATATGATCATAATGGTGTCGGATGGTGTTCTGGATGCATTGCCGCAGGAAGAGGCAGAGGAGATTCTGAAATATATGATCCTGCAGATAGAAACGGAAAATCCGGCAGAATTTGCTCATTGTCTCCTGGAACAGATACTGGGGATCGTAGATGACAGACCTGCAGATGATATGACGATTCTTGTGGGAGGATTCTGGAAAAAGTGATGCTTGCAATTTAATGGTGAATTCTTTATAGTTATTTCAAAGACATCTGCACAGACAGCGGTAAGCTTAAGGAGATAAAAATGCAGAAGGTATTTGACTATATAAGACAGCATCATATGATAGAAGCAAAAGAGAAGGTAATAGTGGGCGTATCGGGAGGCGCTGATTCCCTGTGCCTGCTTTTTGTATTGAAAAGATTTGCGCAGGAAATACCCTTTGATATGACAGCGGTCCATGTGGAGCACGGCATCAGAGGGAAAGAAAGTATGGACGATGCAGCGTATGTGGAGAAGATCTGCAGGGCCCAAAATATAGAATACAAGTGTATATCCTGCCGGGTACCTGACATTGCTCAAAAAGAAAAACTGACTCTTGAAGAGGCGGCCAGAAAAGCAAGATATGAGGCTTTTGAACAGATCAGAGAGAAACTGGGAGCAGGTAAAATTGCGGTAGCCCATAATAAAAATGATCAGGCCGAGACGATGCTGTTCCAGATAATGAGGGGCAGCGGACTGAAGGGAGCGGCGGGTATCAGTCCGGTGAGAGACCATATTATCCGGCCGCTTCTGGAGTGTACAAGAGAAGAAATAGAAGATTATCTGAAATCCAGAAAAATAGCGTGGCGGACAGACAGTACTAATTATGAACTTGATTATACGAGAAATTGTCTGCGGCATAAAATCCTTCCGGAGCTGGCAGAAAACGTAAATGCAAAAAGTGTGGAACATCTGGCAGCACTGGGGGAAGAACTTCGGCAGGTGCAGGCATATATATCCGGGCAGGTGGAAAAAATTACAGATGAGACAGCGGTTTGCAGGGCAGGATCTGCTGAGATTGAAATAGAAAAGCTGCAAAAACAGACCGGTATTATACAGGAATATGTTATACGGGAAATTTTAAAAAGAGCCGGATGCGGATTAAAAGATATCGGCAGAGGACATATCCGGAATATCCGGGAACTGGCAGAGGGACAGTCCGGCAGAAGCATATCCCTTCCCGGAAGGTGGTCAGCGAAGCGGGAATTTGATATATTATGGATCGGAAGAGAGTTTGATGGGGAAAGACAAAATCTGCAGATATATCCTGTTATTCCAGGCGCGGTGACAGCTGCAAATGAGACATATGTGTTTGACATTTTTCCATATTCAGGGCAAAATATTCCACAAAAAATCTATACGAAATGGTTTGACTATGATAAAATAGGCAGTGATTTAATTCTGCGGACCAGGCAGCCGGGAGATTTTCTGGTGGTGAACAGTCAGGGCGGCAGAAAAAAGCTGAAGTCTTATTTTATAGAAGAAAAGATTTCGCAAAAGGAAAGGGAACAAATCGTACTCCTGGCAAAGGAGAACGAGGTTATCTGGGTGACAGGCTATCGCATCAGCGAGGCATATAAAGTCACACCTGAGACAAAAATGATTTTGGAAGTACGGAGGATAGAGAAAAGAGATGGAAGAGAAGATCAGTGTATTGATACCGGAAGAAAAGGTAGATAAAAGAATTGCGGAATTGGGAGCACAGATAAGTAAAGACTATGAGGGACAGTCAGTCCATCTTATTTGTGTGTTAAAAGGAAGCATTATGTTTACCTGTGAACTGGCAAAGAGGATCACGATACCTGTGACATTTGATTTTATGTCCTGCAGCAGTTATGGTGCAGATACAAAATCCAGCGGAGTGGTAAGACTGGTAAAAGACCTGGATGAGCCGCTGGAAGGAAAAAATGTTATTATAATCGAAGATATTGTGGATTCCGGCAGGACCCTCAGTTATCTTCTGGAAATTCTGGGCGCACGTAAGCCTGCAACATTAAAGCTGTGTACACTGCTTGATAAGCCGGAGAGACGTGTAAAACCGGTGCATGTGGACTATACCGGATTTGAAATCCCGGATGAATTTGTGGTTGGCTATGGACTCGATTATGACCAGAAATATCGAAATCTTCCTTATATCGGAGTGGTTGAGTTATAGAATGGTATTGCCGGACTCTGTTTTGAAGCCGGCTGGAAAGGAGTTTGTTTTTGAAAAGAAATACAAGAGGAATTGGATTTTATTTGCTTGCGATTGTGCTGGTAGTATTGGTTTTGTACAGCATGAGAGAAACGTTTTCTTCAGCAGAAAGCTATACGTATGAGCAGTTTCAGGAAGCGGTTGAAGCAGGGAATGTGTCTGTTGCAGAAATTCATCAGAACAGTCAGGTGCCGACAGGCCGCCTTGTATTGGTGTTAAAAGACGGAAGCAGCAGACTGGTGAATATCACGGATGTGAAAGAGGCCGAAAGCCTGCTGAGAGAAAAGGATATTAATTATAAAACATACGATATTCCAAAAGAAAGTGTCTTCATGACGGCTATTTTTCCGGTGCTTCTGATGGGGATGTTTATGCTGCTTTTTGTGATGATGATGAACCGTCAGTCGGGCGGCGGCAATAAGATGATGAATTTCGGGAAAAGCCGCGCTACTATGATACTCCCGAATGCGAAGAGAGTCACATTTAAAGATGTAGCCGGCCTTGCAGAGGAAAAGGAAGATCTGCAGGAACTGGTGGATTTTCTGAAAGATCCCCAGAAATATACCAGAGTGGGGGCCAGAATCCCCAAAGGCGTGATTCTGGTGGGAACTCCCGGCACAGGTAAAACACTTCTTGCCAAGGCGGTGGCAGGAGAAGCGGGAGTGCCGTTTTTCAGTATTTCGGGATCTGATTTTGTAGAAATGTTTGTAGGTGTGGGGGCATCCCGTGTTCGGGATCTGTTTGAAGATGCTAAGAAAAATGCTCCATGTATTATTTTTATTGATGAAATTGATGCGGTTGCAAGACGAAGAGGAACCGGTATGGGCGGTGGTCATGATGAGAGGGAACAGACTCTGAATCAGCTGTTGGTAGAAATGGATGGATTTGGTGTTAACGAAGGAATTATCGTTATGGCCGCAACAAACCGTGTTGATATTCTGGATCCGGCTATTCTGCGTCCGGGACGTTTTGACAGAAAAATCGGTGTGGGTAAACCGGACGTAAAAGGAAGAGAAGAGATTCTCCGCGTTCATGCAAAGGGCAAACCTCTTGGCGATGATGTGAACCTTGAAGAGGTGGCAAGGACTACAGCGGGATTTACAGGAGCGGATCTGGAGAATCTGCTTAATGAGGCGGCGATTCTGACGGCTAAGAGCAGCAGGGGTTATGTGACACAGAATGATATTCATCAGGCATTTATTAAAGTGGGAATCGGTGCAGAAAAGAGAAGCCGTGTAATTTCTGATACAGAAAAACGCATCACTGCATATCATGAGGCGGGACATGCGATTTTATTCCATCTTCTGCCGAATGTGGGTCCGGTGCATACAATTTCCATTATTCCTACAGGAATGGGGGCAGCCGGTTACACGATGCCGCTGCCGGAAAAAGATGAAATGTTCATGACAAAGGGTAAGATGCTGGATACCCTGGTAGTTGACCTGGGAGGCAGAGTTGCGGAAGAATTGGTGATCGGAGATATCACAACAGGAGCATCTCAGGATATCAAACAGGCAACGGCTCTCGCCAAGGCAATGGTCACAAAATATGGAATGTCAGATAAAGTAGGACTGATTGATTATGGCAGTGATGAAAATGAGGTGTTCATTGGCAGAGATTTTGCACAGACCAAAGGTTTCAGTGAAGCAGTGGCGGCGGTGATTGACGGTGAGATAAAACAGCTGATTGATGAAGCTCATGAAAAGGCAAGAAAGATGATAGAGGAACATATGGATGTGCTTCACAAATGTGCACAGCTTCTGATTGAGAAAGAAAAAATCGGAAGAGAAGAGTTTGAATCATTATTTGTATAAAATTCACAAAAATGAAAGTCGAAATTTGTGAAGTTTGTGCACACTTATTTTGGGGACCATGGTATACTACAAATCGTAAAACCCCCAATACATTATATAGTTTTTGCAACACCCCATAAGAAGAAATACCTTCTCCAAAAAAGACAGCGAATAGCTGTCTTTTTTACTTGTCACCGAAAAGGCTTTAGTATAAAATAGAGATGTAACTATGCTGATAAGGAGAATGATTTTGAATTGGGAAAAGATTGTCTTACTAAGTGAGAGCCAATATTATATATTGGGTATGCGGCCGGTATTCCAGCCAAGTGCCCTGTTTAGTGATGAAACAGAGAATTTTGTTACGCCTATGGAGCCGGAGCCGGGAGATACAGTAACAATCCGTTTTCGGGCAAAGCGTGATAATATTGATGCGGTATATCTGCGTATTGGAGATGAAGCTCTTCTAATGGAAAATGACCATGTAGAAGGGTATTTTGATTATTATAAAATAGAAGTGAAAATGGGGATAAGACCTCTGAAATATTTTTTTGAAGTCCGTGTTGGCCGGCTGACCTGTTATTTTGATAAACTGGGACCATCAAAGGATATAAGAAATAATTACAGTTTTGTGCTGGTTCCGGGATTTCATACACCTGACTGGGCAAAAGGCGCAGTTATGTATCAGATCTTTGTAGATCGTTTTTATAATGGTGACAAGACGAATGATGTGGAGGACAGGGAATATTTTTATATCGGGGATGCCACAAGTAAAGTGACGGATTGGAACAAATGCCCTGCATATATGGGAATTCGCGAATTTTACGGCGGGGATATTCAGGGGGTCATGGACAAACTGGACTATCTGCAGGATTTGGGTGTTGATGTTATATATTTTAATCCGATTTTCGTTTCACCTTCTAATCATAAATATGATATACAGGATTATGATTATATTGATCCCCACTATGGAAAGATCGTAAAAGACACCGGAGACCTTCTGGCAGAGGGAGATTGTGATAATACCCATGCCACACGATATATTACACGAGTGACAGATAAGGCCAATCTGGAAGCCAGCAATGAGCTTTTTGCAAAGTTTGTGGAAGAAGTTCACAGAAGGGGAATGAGGGTGATCCTTGACGGGGTATTTAATCACTGCGGTTCATTCAATAAATGGCTGGACAGAGAACGTATCTATGAGAATCAGGAAGGCTATGAAAAAGGCGCGTATGTTGACGCAAACAGTCCATACCGCAGTTTTTTCAAATTCCATGATGAACATGCGTGGCCTTATAATAAAACATATGATGGATGGTGGGGACATGATACTCTGCCGAAGATGTCCTATGAAAATTCACCAAAGCTGCATGATTATATTTTAAGAATTGCCAGAAAATGGGTTTCTCCGCCATATAATGTAGATGGATGGCGTCTTGACGTTGCGGCGGATCTGGGTTTTTCTAATGAATATAACCATCAGTTCTGGAGAGAGTTTCGTGAAGCGGTAAAAGAAGCAAATCCGGATGCTATTATTCTGGCAGAACATTATGGAGATCCCAGATCATGGCTGCAGGGTGACCAGTGGGACACTGTTATGAACTATGATGCATTTATGGAGCCGCTTACCTGGTTTTTTACAGGCATGGAGAAGCACAGCGACGAATACCGTGAGGATATGCTGGGAAACGGACTTCATTTTGAATGGGCAATGGGACATTTTATGACCAGCTTTCTGGGACCGTCTCTGCAGGTTTCCATGAATGAATTGTCAAATCATGATCACTCCAGATTTCTGACACGAACAAATCACCGTGTGGGGCGTGTGGCGAATCTGGGATATGAAGCGGCCGGCGAAAATGTAAATAAAGCAATTATGCGTGAGGCTGTAGTCATGCAGATGACGTGGCCGGGAGCACCCACGATCTATTATGGTGATGAAGCTGGTGTGTGTGGATTTACAGATCCGGATAACCGCCGCACTTATCCCTGGGGACATGAAGATAAGGAATTAATTGAGTTCCATAAAAAAATGATCCGTATTCACAAAGATCATCCGGCACTGATGCGGGGGTCTGTAAAAATTATAGAATCCTCTCACCAGTTTTTGTGCTATGGAAGGTTTATGGGAACGGAGAGGATGCTGATCGCGTTTAATAATAGTAATGAATCTATGACGAAGGACATCAGAGTCCATGATATCGGCATCCGCAGCGAAGATAAAATGATTCAGATTATGCAGACTTATGCGGATGGGTTTAGCGATGACATGGTTTGCTATGATGTAAATCGGGGCGCGGTAACACTTACTCTTCCGCCCACATCAGCAATGGTACTGACAGCAGTAAAATAGGACGAGGTGACAATATGAAATACGTAACACTTGGAAAAACCGGATTAAAAATCTCAAAAATCGGTCTGGGAGGAATTCCTGTTCAGAAAAGTACTTCAGATGAAGTGAAAGAACTGGTGCGTGCGCTTGCAGATCAGGGAGTAAATTATATAGACAGTGCCAGAGGATATACCGTCAGCGAACAGCTTTTAGGTGAGGCATTGGCAGGAATGCGGGATAAATTTGTTCTGGCAACCAAGAGTATGGCAAGAACAAAAGAGGCTATGGAGAAGGATATCCAGACCAGTTTGGATAACTTCAGGACAGACTATATTGATCTGTATCAGGTTCACAATCCGTCAATGGAAGATCTGGACAAGGTTTTGGCAGAAGATGGAGCACTGGAAGCTCTTCTTGAAGCAAAGGCGGCCGGAAAAATAGGTCATCTTGGCCTGACGGCCCATTCGCTGCAGGTGTTTGAGCGGGCGCTGGCACTCGATTGGGTTGAAACGATTATGTTTCCTTATAACATTGTGGAGTCACAGGGTGAAGAGCTGATGAAAGAGTGTACTGCGCGCAATGTAGGATTTATCTGCATGAAGCCGCTTGCGGGAGGTGCAATCGAAGATGCTTCGCTTGCACTGAAATATGTCTGTTCAAATCCCGATGTGACCGTGGTGATACCGGGAATGTACAGTTTGGATGAAGTAAAACAGAATCTGGAAGCTGTTCTGGATGAAAGTCCATTAAGTGCAGAAGATCAGCATAAAATAGAAGAAATTCGTAATTATCTTGGCACAAACTTTTGCCGCCGCTGTAATTATTGCCAGCCGTGTACGGCGGGAATCAATATTTCCGGTGTGTTTCTGTTTGCCGGCTATCTCCAGAGATATGATCTGGGAGCCTGGGGATATGACCGCTATCAGTCGCTTCCGGTAAAGGCAGATGAGTGCATAGAGTGCGGAGAATGTGAGAGCCGCTGCCCCTATCATTTACCGATAAGAGAAATGCTTAAAAAGTGTGCAAAAGATTTTAAAGATTATGAGGCGGGTAAAAATGAAGTATGATAAAGTATGTCTGGAAGCATTTTTAAAAAACCAGCAGCAGTTGTTTGATGAGCCGGTAGCTGAGACTCTTGAAGAGGCAGATGATTTTTTGCAGGACTGTATGGCAGTTGTAAAAAAAGATTTTAAACAGGCAAAACGCTATTTTAAAGATAATATGGATGCCTCTGGAATGTCAGATGATGAAATACGTGAGGCATGTGAATTATTTGCTCTTCCGGATGGAAGATATCTGATCGTAGAAGGCTGATGGCAGTTGCCGGAAAAAGAGATATGAATGAATATCAGACAAATATCGAGAGATTCTAATTTTAAATGGAACGGTGCGGCATAACAGGCCGTGCCGTTTTACTGAGATAATGCAAAAGAAAAGGGAAAAGATGTTTCAGAAGAGAGAGCTATTGCGTACGATAACGTATAACTGGAGAACGCTGATTGGTTTTGAGGTGCTGTATAAATTGCTGGCAGCAGTTATTTTTGTACCTCTTATCCGGGCGGTTTTTGACGGAGTAATGAGACTTTCAGGATACTATTATCTGACGCTGGAAAATATTGTATCATTTGCCGTAAACTGGATGACGCTGGTTTTATTCTTCATATTTGCATTTCTGTTTTCCCTGGTCTGCGCGATGGATATCAGTGCGGTCATATTTGTACTTGATTGTTCCAGAAGAAGAAAGCACGTCAGTATCTACCAGACAATAATATTTGCGTTTCGAAACACATGCCGGGTGATAAAAAGAAAGAACGTTGCGACATTGTTTTTAATTCTGTTAATGATACCTTTCTTTAATATCGGCGTAGTATCCAGTCTGGGCAGTACTGTGTCGATACCGAGTTTTATCAGATCTTATTTCCAAACACACCGCAGGATTATTTTTGCATGTGCTGCCGCATGGATTTTGCTGACAGTATTTTTATTTCGATGGATTTACACTTTTCATTATTTTACACTGGAGAGGTTAGATTTTAAAGAGGCGGCAAAAAGAAGCAGAAACCTGATTCGCAAAGAGTGGATAAAAGATATTTCCTTTTTGCTTCTTGTGCAGGCGCTGTTCTATTTCTGCTATTTTATCTTTGCAGTAAGCGGTGTTTTGCTTGTATTAATATTCGGAAAGATATTTTCGGAACTTGGATTTATCAATATTATGGAAGCTTCTGCTATATGGGGAGTAATTTTTGTTACATGTTCGATTGTTTTTGCAGTGGGAACACCGGTTTCTTTTGGATGTATAAGTTTTCTGTTTTACAGGCACAAGAAGAAAAAACAGGAATCCATGCCGGATTTTCATATTTTGTCTCATCCTTCTGAAAAAAGTTCGCGAAGAAGAATATTGGCGGCACAGACAGGCCTGTTTATAATTGTCATGCTGGGATATTCTTATCTGGTATACCACAGTTCTGCAGAAAAACTGGATATTCAGATTGAGTATCTTCGTACTATGGAAGTAACGGCCCATAGAGGTGCTTCTATGTATTATCCGGAAAACACGATGGCGGCTTTTCAGGCTGCGGTTGAAATGGGAGCAGATTGGATTGAGCTGGATGTCCAGCAAAGCAGGGACGGGCAGATATTTGTCATGCATGACCGTAATTTCAAACGGACAACGGGAGTTGACAAATATAGCTGGGAACTGGATTATAATCAAATCAGGGCACTGGATGCAGGCATCTGTTTCAGTACAGATTATGCAGGGGAAAGAATCCCGCTGCTGAGGGATGTGCTTGAATTTGCACGGGAAAACGATATCAGACTGAATATCGAGTTAAAGCCGGCCGGTTTTGAGACAGATTTTGAAAAAAACGTCATAGATGTTATATGTGATATGGGATTTCAGGATAAATGTGTAGTGACATCACAGCAATACGAAACTCTGAAAAATGTGAAAGAGTACTGCGAGGATATTACCACGGTCTATGTCATGAGTCTTGCTTATGGGAATATAAACCGCCTGAAATATGCGGACAATTTCAGTGTGGAAGCAGCCAGTGTGACACCGGGAATGGTATCACGGGTGCATAATGCAGGAAAACAGATTTATGCATGGACGATAAACAATAGAAATGCGATTAACCGAATGATCGACCTCAACGTGGATAATATTATTACAGACAATGTGACATTAGCACAGAAGTGCATTTATGAAAGTAAGACGAGTGATGTAATCCAGAAATTGGTCAGATTTTTGAGAAGGCGTTAAATAAAGTCTTCATATTAGAGGAGGGGTTTAATGAGCGGAGAGAACAACAAAAAAGAACAGTTTGCGGCAGATACATCGGGCCGTACATGGAAAGAATGGGTAAAAGCACTGATTATATTGCTGGCAGGTCTTACTATTGCCCATCTGGGAGTTACTTTGTTCCTGCTTTCCGAGATGGGGACAGATACTTTTACGGTATTTATACAGGGACTTGCCAGAGCTGCTCATTTGACGGTGGGCACCATGCATGTGATCATTCTGGTGATTTTGATGGCAGTAATGCTGTTTACTACAAAAGGCTATGTAAAACCGGGGACAGTGGTGTGTGCATTCTGCGGAGGCCCGATCATTGATTTCTTTTCATGGCTGTTTCGAAATTATATAAACGGTAATTCTGTGATGGCTGTCCGTATTTGCAGCATGATTGCCGGATGTGGGATATTGGCTCTGGGAATGTCAGTGGTCATTAACAGTAATGCAGGAACCGGTCCCAATGACCTGGTGGCGATTATTTTGTCTGATAAATTTGCAAAGGTAGAATTTCGTTGGGTGAGAGTAGCATGCGATCTGTTTTTTGTGGTACTTGGATTTTTACTTGGGGGAACTGTTGGCATAGGAACAGTTGTGGCTGTTTTCCTGACGGGACCGCTGGTACAGTTCTGGCTTCCCAGGACGAAAAAGATTGTTGAAAGTATTATGCATGAACGTACATAAAAGAAAATGGTAATAAAAAGTAAGCAGCACTTACCTGTAAATATACGGGGAAGTGCTGCTTAAAGATTTTTGCCATACGGTGACTTCGTCACCTGAAATCAGCTCTGTGTCATGAAGCAGGAGCATGGTGGAATCCACATAAAATGTCTCGCAGACGTTGTCGTTGATATGGACAATACTGCCCGGAGTAAAGTTTTCTCCTGTGACCAGAACGTTGCCGGCAATATTGGTGGAAACATCACTTATTGAGATGGGAAGTGTACCCATTTGAAGCTCTGTGGGCTCATAGGGATTGATACCTTCATACGCAAGTTTATCTCCGTAAAGAATATCATATTCCAGTTCCTTTAATCGTTCCAGATACTCTTCTTCTGCAATCTCTCCATTTTCCAACTGAAGGCCATAGGTTTGATGAAAGGCATTGACGGCACCCCGGGTAACACCGAGAGAAGCGAGGATTTCTGAACCAACCTTGTATGCCTCGATATCTTTTTTGGGAAACTCCAGTCCCATATTATTCCAGATAAAATATTCTGTCTGGTAAATAGTTCCGCTGGTAAATGATTCATCTGTAAAATCCAGACTGGGACAATGATCCCCATACATCAAAAGAATGGTATTTTCATTGCGCATGGCCAGTGTACGGATAAGTTCTCCCACAAATTCATCCATCTCATAAAGCTGATTTGCGTAGTATCGAAGCTGGTTGAGATAACTTTCATCTTCAATCTGTGTGCTGGAAATATCTACATGTTTTACATAGTCCGTATCGTTTCCGCCAGGATAACTGCCGTGGCCCTGTACGGAGATCGTAAAAACAAAGTCCTGCTTTTCGGTGGAATCCAGAGCTTTTGAGATTTCGTCTGTCAGTATACTGTCTTTTGCCCAGCCCATAGCGGTAAATTCTTCAGGCCACATGTATTCGATGGGGGTAAACGACTGGAACCCCATGTTGGGATACACTGTGTTGCGCCCATAAAAATCACCTGTATTATTGTGAATAACATGAGAAGTATAGCCGTCTTCTGTAAGGTCATAGGCAATTGTCTCACAAGTGGACTGTGTGAGGATCGTTTTGTATGGATATTCTCCGGCACCAAAATCATCAATATTCATGCCCGTCAGTACTTCAAATTCCGAGTTTACCGTTCCGGCGCCTACGACCGGGACATTAAAGAAACCGGAACCACACTGTTCCATATATTTTGTGAAGTTCGGAATTGGATTTTCTGTAAAGGTAACATCTTTCAGGCGGTTAATATTAAAGAATGATTCCAACTGAACAATAACAATATTGGGGTCTTTTAAACGGTATGAAACAGGAGCGTTTGTTTCTGTTTCACTTCCCTCCAGCAATTCTTCCATTGCTTCTTCCGAATAATTATCAGGTTTGCTGACTCCCACATCTACCAGACTTCTGGAGAAACAGTAGACAAATCCATTCTTTTTATAAGATTTTGATAATTCATGAAACTGGTTTTCAAGCGTACCGGTATTCCAGCCAATCAGAAAAAGCAGCCAGGTCAGCACATACAGACCCAGGATAATAAAAATCGAATGGAGTCTGTCAAGTTTTCCTCTGACTGAAGGCGACTGGATGAAAGCAATAATAATGCCAAGGATCACAACAAATACGAGTACAGCAATTAATATGACCTGGAAAATATTTAAATATTTTGAAATGATACTTTTGGCATCAGAAAGCAGCATCAGATCACTCCGGGTCAGTGGCGTAACACGGCAGCACAGAAGGATGAAGTTGACAAAAGCCCCGACAAACCAGATAAAGGTCATTGTGGCAATGATGCAGATCTGTTTCCGGAACAGCAGCGCAATAGAAAAAGTAACGCTGATGATCAGCATATTGCAAAGATATGGAACCGGGTGAGAAAATAAAAATTTAAATCCGCCAAACACAGATTTGTATCCCAGACACTCAAACAAAAAAACCAATATAAAAGGTAATAAGAAAAAAGTAAAAAAGTATCCTTTTGCAGTATGGATCGGCTGACATTTGTCTATGAATATCTGAAAACGATTATAATTTTCCGGTGGAGTTTTTTTAAATAAACTTTTAATGTTCATAATATCCCTGTCTCATTATAAATCTCATTGTAAAAGGTAAATTTGCGATATCATTATATTTAACTCGAAAATATAAATTTGTCAATGAGGAAGTACACTGATAAGTATTAAATTATGGAAAAATTAAGAATAAATAGATTTTAAATAAAGAAAAGTATGTTAAGATGAAAATGATATGAAAGACAGGCTTGCCGGACCGGGGTAAAACGGGAAGGAATGAGCATGGATAGAAACACAGGGGAGAAAACGATAAAATGCGTAAGAGAGATAAAATCAGAAGCGACGCTGGCAGAACGCCGCAGATGCAGAAACGGGAGCGTCGAAGAACGCGGCAGACACCGCAGCAGCGGGAACAGCGGAGAATGCAGCAGATGGTTCAGGGGAACTTTCAAAATATACAGCCGGTAAGAAATCCGGACAAGGAAGAATTGAGAAACAAAAAACGGAGAAAGCGAAAAAGAATTCTGAGGATGCAAATTGTTTTTTTATGTCTGGTACTTCTGGCAGCAGCTTATGTGATTTACGACAGGGTGATGGATGGCAGGAGTATGGGGTGCAGGATTTCGGTGTCCGGACTTTCTGTTTCCTGGCTTTCGGAAGAAAAAGCAGCGGAGAAGATAGCTGAGAAGTTCGAAAATATTCAAATTAAATTTAAAGAAGACGGAGGCACAGTCTATCAGGTTTCGCTGGGAGAAGCCGGCTATTCTCTGGATAAAGATGCACTTATTCAGGAACTGACAAATCTTCGGAATCAGCGTACGTCCTGCTATACGCTGTTTGAAAAATATAAGAATTATGAAATTCCCTATCATGTGAATGTGCAGGAAGATAAAAAGAAATCTGCTTTTGCCGCATCTCACTTTGAGACCGGAAAGGGGCGTAAAGACAGTGTAGATGCCCATATTAAATACAATGAAGAGACAGACCGGTATGATATTATAGATCATTTGCAGGGAAATCAGATTGATGAGGAAAAACTGCCTGCAAAGGTACAGGAATATCTTGATAACAGCTTTTCGGAAGCACTTTTAAAAGATCCGGTAGAGTTTGAACTGAACGTTGATGTATATCAGACACCGGAGGTGGATGAAAAACAGGAGGCATTGCTTAAACGGCAGGAGGAACTGAACACAAAGCTTGAGAATTATCCCAAAACAACGGTTACATATACATTTGGTGATGTGACGGAGGTATTGAATCAGGATACAATACAGAGCTGGGTAATAAAGGAGGAAGACAATATCCGTCTGGATGAGGACGCTGTCTGGGAGTTTATATATGATCTGGCGACAAAATATAATACACTTTATGTTCCAAGGTATCTTGAAAGCTCAGGCGGATATACGGTGCAGATTGATAACAATGAATATGGCTATCAGATTGACCAGCAGGCAGAGTTTGAGCAGCTGATACAGGATCTGGAGAGCGGAACGGCAGTAGAGCGTGAGCCCATATACAGTCATGAAGCACTGGGGCGAAATGGTGATGATGACCTTTTGGGAAATTATGTGGAAGTGAGCCTGGAACAGCAGCATCTCTGGATGTATAAAGATGGTGCGCTGGTAGTAGAATCGGATATTGTTTCCGGACAGCCGGTGGGTATCAATAAAACGACGGGAGAGCAGGAAGACTGGTCCACTTATAAAGGAGCTTATCCGATTGCCTACAAAGAAAGTCCGGCAACGCTCAGCAGCGATATATACGGATACGAAACGGATGTGGAATACTGGATGCCGTTTGTGGAAGGGCAGGGCCTGCATGATGCAGCCTGGAGAGGCGCCTTTGGAGGAACGATTTATCAGACAGACGGAAGTCATGGATGTATTAATCTGCCCTCATATGTGGCAGCAGAAATTTTCAGCTATATTACACAGGGATATGCAGTTTTGATTTATTAAAAAGTTCCCGTTACAAAAATGCCGGATTTCATCGCCGCTGAGCTGAACAAACATATTTGAAAAGTCAATACCATTGGTGATAAGACTGATAAGCGGCATTATGATGTCATTTACCAGTGAATTGACAATAGACTGAAATGCACCGCCGATGATAACGCCGACTGCCAGATCCATGACATTGCCGCGCAGGATGAATGTTTTGAATTCATCAAAAAACTTTTTCATGAGAGCTTCCCCCAATCGTGTAATATTTTGTTATAATATAGCAGATATGGGATGAAAATACAATGTAAGAATTAAGAGGTGAGAGAAGTGGCGAAGGTACAGAGCAGCTGTGATACATGTGCGTATTACAGTTATGATGAAGACTATGAATGCTATATGTGTGACATGGATATGGATGAGGATGAACTGATCCGTTTTATGACAGACAGCCACTATAGCTGTCCCTATTACCGCAATGGAGATGAGTATGCGGTCGTGCGCAGGCAAATGTAGGAAAGCCACAAATATTTAAAAAAATAAACACATAATGAACACAACTTTGGATTACCATCAGATGATATAGCTGCCTTTCATCTGGTGGTAAAATGCTTTGCGGAAGTTTTTGCAGGCAGAATTTAATTGTTCAGGAGGTAAATAATGCATTGGTCTGGAAAGATATGGATGGGAACGACAGTGATGGCACTGCTGATGAGTCAGGGGACTTTGGCATCAGAAAGGGTAAATGATACAGAAGAAACACTTATCATGCTTTCAGATGACGGGGTAAAAGTAAATGATGAAAGTGCCTCGGAAGAGAGAGGAGATACTGTTTATCTGTCCCATGACATTATCTATTATGAAGAAAGAGAAACTTATGACAGCGGAAACCCATATGGGGAAGGTGAGGTGGATGATCAGCATTCGGAAAGCGAAGCGGATGCACATACGGTTGTGAATATTACACAGCCTGGGACTTACCGTATCACAGGGACGCTTTCCCAGGGGCAGATCGCCGTGGATCTGGGAGAGGAAGCAAAGACAGACCCCGAGGCGGTTGTGACATTGATTCTTGAGAATGCGGATATCACGTGTACAGTAGCCCCCGCAGTGATTTTTTATAATACCTATGAATGCGATACGCAGTGGGTAGAATACGATGAGGGCGATGTTTCTGATTATGAGGCAAAAGCAGAGCAGGATACATCACAGGCGGGGGCAAATGTGATCATCGCGGACGGAAGTGTGAACAATATAAACGGTTCGTATGTGGCAAGGATATACGAAGACAGCGAGGAAGAAAAGAAGAAACATAAATATGATGGTGCATTCTATTCGAAGATGTCTATGAACGTGGATGGAGAGGAAACAGGAGACGGTGTGCTGAATATTGTGGCGGATAATGAAGGCCTTGACAGTGAGCTCCACCTTACTGTTAATGGCGGAAAAGTAAACATACAGTCGCAGGATGACGGAATCAATACGAATGAGGATGGAGTATCAGTGACCACAATCAATGGCGGTGCAGTACATATTACGGCAGGACTCGGCAAAGAAGGGGATGGCATTGACTCCAATGGATATCTGGTCATTAATGGCGGAACTGTCATTGCAACAGCCAACCCGGCTTCTGATTCCGGGCTGGACAGTGACAGCGGTTCTTATATCAATGGTGGAACAGTGATTGCCACCGGCTCTACCATGGACTGGCCGGAAAGTGATTCAGATCAGGTGACAATAAATCTTCAGTTTGCCCAGATGCAGGCTGCGGATGAGGCACTGATCGTAACGGATACAGAAGGCAGTGTTCTGTTTGCCTACGATCCGGACAAGGATGAGACAACAGGGGAAAATAACCGGGATTATCAGGGTGCAGTCATCAGCAGTCCTTCTTTTAAAACAGGGGAGGATTATCATATATATGTAGGCGGTGACGTCATCGGTGAAGAGACAGACGGACTTTATGATGCAGATACAGTTACCGGAATGGAAGGCAGTGTGCAGCAGGAATACAGCGGATCAGATATTGGAAGATCAGGCGGTCCCGAAGGATTTGGCGGACAGCGCATAGAGGGCGGCATGATGCAGATAATGCAGCTGTTTTCAGTCGACGGCATTGCGGTAGAAGTTTCTGATGAAGCAGCAGAAACCATCCTGCAGATGATGGAAAATCAGAACTTTTCCGGAGATATCACTGCAGAAGAAATCAAGGCGTGTACAACATTGCAGGAGCTTTCGGAACTTTTATACGGGGAGAATAAATTCGAAGATAGAGACATGTCAGGTGCGGGAGAAGGATTCCGGCCATCTGACGGTGAGATGCCCCGGACGCCGGATGAAAAGCCGCAGGAAGGGAAGGCGGAAAATCCTGCGATGCCGGATGAAAAGCCGCAGGAAACAACAGAAGGAGGGGATCAGTCTTCTGCGGAATTCCACATGACGGATAAGGTAAACGCATTTGCAAATGTGAAAGACAGCGGGATGTAGATAAAAGCGGCCGGGAAATGATCCCGGCCGTTAAACTCGTTACATATAACTTTTCAGTACATCATGGTCACGAAGAACTTTTTCTATGACAGTTCCTTTTACTATTTTGATTAATGGAGTTTTTAATGCGTTCAGCGGACCAGGAAGCTCTATTTCGAGGGGAGATTTTCCGTCCATGAGTTTTACGGAACTGTCCAGCAGCTCACGGATATCATAAACACTGCCCCATACTTCAGGAACACCTCTGTCAACACCCAGCAGTCCATATACGGCTTCCATGGCAGTTCTGACAGAATATTCCGTTGTAAAGACGGTATCTCTCGGTGTTTCTGCAAACTGGCCAAGGAATGCAAAGTTTACACATCCATCGGGGATAACATCCGGGCGATCGCCTTTAGTTCTCGGCATAAAGAAAGCGGTAATATACGGCATCATGGTAGGTACGCATACGGCGCTGTTTTTGGCCAGTTCCGCAATCTGTTCAACAGGAACTCCCATATGGTACAGCCATTCCTGAGTAATTTCTTCTCCTGTACAGTCTTTCATCGGCTTTTTCACATAATCGCCCGGGACATCGGTAAAAAGACCGTACACCCAGACACAGACTTTGTGCGGGTCCTGCTCTTTAAACTGTCCCTGACGGTTAATCGTCCAGCTCAGAAGCCAACTGGAATCCTGACAGCTGACAATGCCTCCGGTTACTACTTTACCGGTACGGGGGTCGCGTTTGCAGATGTTGGTGATGTATGGGATGATTTTATCATCCAGTGTAGTGATGGTTGCTGATTCCCAGTTTGTTTTTGCAATATCAGAACAGAATTTTTCCGGATGCCCGAACGATGCATCCTGTTTTGCGATATTCTTCCAAAGGCTCCAGCATCCGCTGGTACGGACTTCTGCATCGCCGTTTGGCGCATGATGATGGTCGCCGTAGATGGTTCCTTCTGTGCAGCTTCCGTTAGTAACAAACACCAGATCATTTTCTGTAAGGAGGATGCCTTTTTCCACACCGTTTACCTTACATTCAATGGCTGTCGCTGTTTTCTTTCCATCTTTGCATTCAAAAATAACGTTTGTTACTTCTGTGTTAAACTGGAAATCTACTCCGGCTGCTTCAAGATATTTCTGCATTGGGAGAATCAGGGATTCATATTGATTGTATTTGGTAAATTTCAGTGCGCTAAAATCCGGCAGTCCGGCAATATGATGGATAAATCTCTGGAAGTACAGCTTCATTTCCAGAGCGCTGTGCCAGTTTTCAAAAGCAAACATTGTCCGCCAGTAGAGCCAGAATGTAGAATTAAACACTTCATCATCAAAGACATCTTCAATCGTCTTATCATACAGATCCTCATCTTTTGTCATAAAGAGCTTCATGATTTCCATGCAGCCCTTTTGGCTTAAATTGAATTTGCCGTCTGTATGAGCATCTTTACCCTGATTTATGGTTGCCCTGCAGAGAGAGTAGTTCGGGTCATGCTTGTTGAGCCAGTAGTACTCATCCAGTACAGAGACACCAGGTGTTTCAATGGAAGGAATACTGCGGAACAAATCCCACAGACATTCAAAATGGTTTTCCATTTCACGGCCTCCGCGCATCACATAGCCGCGGGAAGGGTCGAAAATACCGTCACAGGCACCTCCTGCGATATCCATGGCTTCCAGAATATGAATATGGGAACCGGGCATCTGGCCGTCACGGACAAGGAAACAGGCAGCGGCAAGAGAAGCAAGGCCACTCCCCACGATATAGGCGTTTTTATTATCCACATCTTCCGGCTTTTCCGGGCGGGCAAATGCTTCGTAGTTTCCATTGCTGTAATAAATGCCTTTACTGTTTTTGGCATCTTTGCCCCGCTCCGTATTGCGGTAATCGCTGCCGGACTGTACGGATGATTTTGATTGATTTGTTCTTTTAGTTTTCTTAGACAGATAAGCGGCGGCGCCTGCTCCTGCAGCTATGGCAATACCAAGTTTTTTCCCTTTATTTTTCATAAAATGACCACCTTTCTTTGAAGGAACTTTGTTGTTCTGATTTATGCTATTATCATAGTGTCATTTTTATGGATATTCAATTTACAAAAAAGGACAGATGATAAAAATTTTATCAAATGTCCCGTTTTGTAAAATTATGAATGGAATTTGTAATGTTTCCATGAAGAGTAATACACATATATTCTACGATTTTCTGATAGTCATCTTTCATTCCGTTCTTGATCCAGTCCAGCATAATTCCCACAAAACTGTACTTATAAAAATCGGCAATAAAATTTTTTTCTGGAACAGAGATATGGGTGTTAACCGATTTTTCCTCCACAACTCCCATGATCAGGGAATGGGTGAGCTGGAAGAGATAGTTTTCAATCTGATCCCGGCTGATACAGCGGTAGGCATTCAGGATGAAAGGTTTGTTTTCCAGAACAACTTCAAAAATCTGCAAAAGTCCTTCCTGCCAGGTGTCATATGTCTTCTTTCCCTGAAGTGCCCTGGAGGCATCTTCAATGCAGGACCATTCAATCAGATCGTAAATGTCTTTAAAGTGATAGTAAAAAGCCATGCGGCTGATGCCGCAGTCGGCGGTAAGGTCACTGATTGTGATTTTATCCAAAGGTTTTTTTAACATCAGATTTTTCAGTGATGCTTCCAAAGCGTGTTTTGTGATATTAGGCATGGGCTGTTCCTCCGGGAAAGTTATATGCAAAGAATATCAGATTGCAGGTGGAAAATCAACCATCTGATGGAAAAGAGTTTTAGGACTGTCTGGGAAGTTCCCTTAAAATAATCGTTTGAAACAGTTTGCAAAATTTACCGAATATGATACAGTAATCTGGATAAATGGCAGAAAGGAAGCGTATCATGAATAAAGAAAATTATTTAAGAGGGATGCTGATGATCATTCTGTCAGCGTTTTTCTTTGCATGTATGAATGTATGTGTACGGCTGTCAGGGGATTTGCCCTTTGTTCAGAAAAGTTTTTTTAGAAATCTTGTAGCAGCGGTTTTTGCGGCAATAGTAATTTTGAAAAACCATACCTCATTAAAGGTACAAAAAGATTGCCGCATCCCTTTGGCAATGAGATGCATTTTCGGTACGATGGGAATTCTCTGTAATTTTTATGCGGTGGATCATCTTATGGTGGCGGATGCTTCTATATTAAATAAATTGTCACCGTTTTTTGCTATTCTGTTTTCGCTCCTGTTCTTAAAAGAAAAAATTACCCGTTTTCAGTCGGGTTGTGTGGTCCTGGCATTTGTGGGATGTCTGTTTATTGTGAAGCCCAGTTTTCAGAATACGGCACTTATGCCGGCACTGATCGGAGTATGCGGAGGGCTGGGCGCCGGTATTGCCTACACTATGGTGAGATATCTGGGAAATCATGGATTAAAAGGTCCGGTGATTGTTTTCTATTTTTCACTGTTTTCCTGCCTGATTGTTTTGCCGTGGGTGATAGCCGGTTTTGTTCCTGTGAGTGTGAAACAGCTCTGCATTCTGTTGATGGCAGGACTCTTTGCAGCAGGAGGCCAGTTCTGTATCACTGCAGCCTATACGTATGCGCCGGCGCGGAAAATTTCCATATATGACTATTCGCAGATTTTGTTTGCAACCATTCTTGGATTTTGTCTGTTTGGCGAAATTCCGGATGTATATAGTTTTATTGGATATGGATTAATTGTAGCAGCGTCTCTGCTTATGTTTCTGTATAATCGCAAAAAGAAGGATATATGATCCTGTTTTTTTGTTAAAAATAACCTTTGAAAAAATTCCTGAAAATTAATATAATAAACCCGCAGTGTGTAGCAATAGCGTAAATCCGGCTGATTGCTGCACACTTTTTTTGTATGGGAAACTTTGTCCCTTATACGAAAAAACCTCCGGGGATCGCATTGCGGCAAAATGGAGGACAGCAATATTAGTAACAGAGAGGAGTTTTTTATGGAAACAAATTCAAATCAGTTTTTGGGAACAGAGCGCATTGGAAAGTTGATGAAATCCTATGCAATTCCCTGTATCATTTCACTTCTGGTAGGTGCACTTTATAACATTGTAGATCAGATTTTTATTGCAAATGCAACATATCTGGGGTCATATGGAAACGCTGCAAATACTGTAGTCTTTCCCCTTACTGTCATTGCTCTTGCGATTGCAGTTATGATCGGTGACGGGTGCTGTGCGTTTGTCAGTTTGAGTCTTGGTAAGCAGGAGCCGGAGGATGCAAAAAAGAGTGTGGGTAATTCAGTTGTACTGGTTATCGTCAGCAGTGTGGTCTTGTGCATCATTTATCTGGTTTTCAGACGTCAGATTGTTACTATGTTCGGTGGAAATGTTAATGCAGAGACATTTAAGCACTCTATGGAATATTTTTTCTATATTTCCCTGGGTGTTCCTTTTTATATGTTTGGGCAGGCTATGAATCCGATCATTCGTGCAGACGGAAATCCAAAGTTTGCAATGGTGTCAACCCTGGCCGGAGCTGTTTTAAATATTATTTTTGACCCGATTTTTATATTTGTATTTAAATGGGGCATGATGGGAGCTGCGGTAGCGACTGTTATGGGACAGGTGGTTACGGCAGTGCTGGCAATATGGTATTTGCTGCATATGAAAGAAATCAGGCCGAAAAAGCATGATTATGTTTTGGACTGGAGCATATCCAGAAAAACGCTGGTGCTTGGAATCTGCAGTTTTCTTTCGCAGATTTCTCTGGTTGCAGCTATGGCAGCTATTAATAACATGATCCGAAAATATGGAGCACTTGATCCGGTTTTCTCACAGGAACAATATGCCCAGATTCCTATGGCAGTGGTAGGCATTGTGATGAAATTTTTCCAGATAGTCATTTCCATCGTAGTAGGTATGGCAGCCGGATGTATTCCGATTGCCGGTTATAATATGGGCGCCGGGCTTAAGCCGAGAGTAAAAAATCTGTTTACAAGACTTCTGACCGCCGAAGCGTGCGTCGGCGCAGTGGCATTATTAATTGTGGAACTGTTTCCCCAGCAGCTTATTGCAATTTTTGGTGCAGCAAATGAGAGCAGCTATTACACGGACTTTGCAATTCATTCTTTCCGCATCTATCTGTGTATGATGATTCTTGCCTGTGTCAATAAAGCATGCTTTATCTTTTTACAGGCAATGGGAAAAGCAGTAGAGTCTACATTATTGTCCATGATTCGTGAAATTGTATTCGGAGTGGGCTTTGCTTTGCTTCTGCCTTCATTTTTCGGACTGGACGGAGTACTCTATTCTATGCCGGTATCAGATATCCTTACTTTTTTGATTGCTTTGTTCCTGATTCAAAGGACATATAAAGAACTCAATACACATCTTTTATCGAATAAGGAAATTATAAGATAAGGTAAAATTTAAAAAATGATTGACAATTTAAAAAGGGTATAATAGAATAAAAATCAGTTGATGTGAAACAAAGGCGTTTTTCTGTAAGTATTTACGGGAAAACGTCTTTTTTCGTGGAACAGGAATTTCCTGTTCCACAAAAAATCTATCGCACAGCAACGGAAAGGAAGTGGTATTTTGATGAACCGGTTAGATTTACTTGAACACACGGATACGGTCAATGAACAGCTTGCAAGATATGGTGTGAAATTTGGAATATATAAAAATAATACCTTTAAAGAACAGTTATTTCCGTTTGACGCTATTCCAAGAATCATTGATAAGACGGAGTTTGATTATCTGGAAAAGGGACTGAGACAGCGAGTACAGGCGCTTAACTTTTTTCTGAAGGATATTTATCATGATAAAAAAATTATCCGTGATAAAGTAGTACCTGAGGAATTCATTTACGCTTCCAGCGGATATCTTGTTCAGTGTGAGGGAATCATGCCGCCAAAAGAGGTATATTCCCATATTTCCGGTATCGATCTGGTGCAGGGGAAAAATAAAGAGTGGTACATATTGGAGGATAACCTTCGGGTGCCTTCCGGGGCTTCCTATCCGATGATAGCCAGAAAAATCTGCAGAAGAAGCAGCCCGGTCACATTCAGAGAGAATCATATTGCGGATAACCGGGATTATGCGGCCCTCCTCAGAAAAACCATGGATGATGTAAAGGTAGACGGGCTGATCGTGCTTCTTACACCGGGAAGATATAATGCCGCGTACTTTGAGCATTCTTATCTGGCAGAAAAAACGGGTGTGCAGCTGGTGAATGGTAATGAGCTTGTTGTAGAAGATGATCATCTATATTTTATAAAGAGCAACGGCAAGAAAGAAAAGGTTGGAGCTGTGTACCGCAGAATTTCAGACGAATATCTGGATCCCATGAATTTTCTTCCTGAATCTGTGATTGGAATCCCCCATATTTTTGATGTTTACCGAAAAGGAAATGTGGCTCTTATGAATGCTCCGGGCAACGGGATCGGGGATGATAAGGGTATCTATTATTTTGTACCGTCAATGATACGTTATTATATGGGAGAGGAGCCTGTTTTAAACAATGCTCCTACCTATCTGCCGTTTTATGAGAAGGACATGGCATACGTACTGGAGCATTTTGATGATCTGGTGCTGAAAGATGTGGCAGAGGCAGGCGGTTATGGCGTGGTATTTGGAAGCAGCATGACAAAAGCGCAGAAAGAGAGCTTTATCAGGCTTTTGAAAAAAGAACCCCGGCGTTTTATCGCACAGGAAGTCATAGATTTCCTGGATATTGATATTATGGATGAAGGACACATCGTGCCGCGAAAAGCAGATTTGCGTGCATTTGTTCTGTCAGGAAAAGAAACAGTAGTGTGGAAGAGCGGCCTGACACGCTTTTCCAGAAATCCGGATTCTTTTATTGTAAATTCATCACAGGGAGGAGGATTTAAAGACACATGGGTGTTATCTCAATAGAACAGACAGACAGGCTTTTTTGGCTGGGCAGGTATACAGAACGTGTTTATACAACAATACGGCTTTTTGATGCAGCTGCTGACAGAATGCTGGACGGGCTTCCGGGCGGAGGGTATGCTCAGTTTTGCCAGGATCTGGAGATTCCCAATATTTATGAATCAAATGAGGATTTCCAGAAGAGGTATGCATTTGATACTGAGGATGAAAATTCCATTGTCAGCAACCTTAACAGGGCGTATGATAATGCAATCGTTCTGCGGGAGCTTATCGGGAGTGATACGCTTTCTTATGTGCAGCTGGCGATCTATGATATGAAGAAAGCAGGAGAGAGCAGGGCACCGCTTCTTGAGATGCAGAAAATACGTGATAATCTGCTGGCTTTCTGGGGAATTGCAGATGATGAGATTGAAAGCGAAGATATCCGTAATATCATAAAAGTTGGTAAACGTGTGGAGCGTATTGATCTGTACGCAAGGCTCAGGCAGCCGAGAGAAGATATGATTCGGGAAGTGTCCAGGCTGGTGGGCAGAATTGACCGCAGCAGTGTGGTCTATGTGAAGGAACACCTGGAACGGCTGAAAGAAATGATACAGGAGCAGGACATTAATTATAACGGAATTATCGTGGAAATAGAATCGCTGATCATGCAGCAGAACTGATTTTCAAAATATATTCTTTTGAGGGGAGGGAATTAGTATGAAGGAGCTGTCCTTCTACTATATGCTAAAGATTCGATTTTCCAGTCCCGTAAAAGACCATCGGTTTACCCTGCGGTGCGTTCCCTGTAACAATGAGCGGCAGAAGATGAAACAAATGGAGATTTCTGTTCTTCCAAAAGAAAATTTAAGCAGCAGTACGGATTCCTTTGGGAACTATTGTATATATGGCAACTGTAAATCACCGCATGATCTGTTTATGGCAGAAGTACGGGGGATTGCTCAGGTAGGGCTGAAGGATGCAGAGTATGCAGGGGAAGATTACCGGATGGGGCGTTATCGTTATCAGACTGTCTATACCCATCCCGGAGATGCCATCAGAGATTTCCACAGTCGGATTCCTTCTCTGAAGGGGAAGACAAATCTGCAGAAGGCGGTCCTTATGATGGAGACGTTGTATAAAAACTTTCAATATGTACAGGGAGTTACGACAATTCATACAACAGCGGAAGAAGCTATGGTTTTGGGGAAGGGTGTATGTCAGGATTATGCACACATATTGATTTCCCTGTGCCGCATGGAGGGGATTCCGGCACGCTATGTGGTAGGAATGCTGATTGGTGAGGGCGCGAGCCATGCCTGGGTAGAAGTATATGATGAACCGTATTGGATTGCACTGGATCCTACAAATATGTTAATGGTAAATGACCAGCACATCAAAATCTCAGGGGGCAGAGATTACCAGGATTGCGTGATTAACCAGGGCATTATGACGGGGCTTGCACAGCAGAAGCAGGAGATAGAAGTCCTGGTAGAAGAAATCAGAGAGGAATGAACAAATTATGGTGGAAACATTTGCGTCCATAGAGATGCCGGTAGATGAATGTCTGGAAATCCGGAAAAAACGATTTTTGCCGGAGGGTCCGGACAATAAAAAAAGAATCAGTATTGTCACAGGAATCCATGGAGATGAACTGGAAGGGCAATATGTATGTTATGAACTTGCCAGAAGGATTCAGGAACACAAAGAGTACCTTACAGGTACAGTGGACATTTATCCGGCTATGAATCCTCTTGGCATAGATTCCATTACACGGGGAATTCCGGGATTTGATCTGGACATGAACAGAACCTTTCCCGGCAGCATGGACGGTTCCATGACAGAATATCTGGCAATGGAAATAGTCCGTGATCTGGAGGGAAGTGATCTGTGCCTGGATATCCATGCCAGCAATATTTATCTTACGGAATTGCCGCAGATTCGGATTAATGAACTGCATAAAGAAAAACTTGTTCCTCTGGCAAAAGAGTGCAACGTGGATTTTATCTGGGTCCATGGCACAAGCACTGTGCTGGAATCAACACTTGCCTGCAGTCTGAACAGCCGCGGGACACCAACGCTGGTGGTGGAGATGGGTGTAGGAATGAGGATTACAAAAAGAATTGGCAATCAGATGGTGGAAGGCATTCTGAATGTAATGAAAAAACTGGGGATTTGGACCGGCGAGACGGTAAAAGCGAGGGAACCCATAATATCTGAACAGGTGGAAGATGTTTTATTTTTGAATGCTTCCCGCTCGGGTATTTTCATACAGGAAACCCGGCATAATACCTATGTCAAAAAGGGACAGTCTATCGGGAAAGTAGTGGATCCGCTGAATGGAATTGTGTTGGAGGATGTGGTCACTGAAGAGGAAGGACTGCTGTTTACGATCAGAGAATATCCGGTGGTTGAGGAGGGATCCCTGATGGCACGCATTTTAAAAATGGAAGAAAGGACTGCAGAGGAAGATGGAGAAGAAGGTAGTATATGAACTGGAATCGCTGTACCGTGATAATTTCCGGGTGACAGGGTTTTCTTTCGGTCAGGGTGAAAAATCTCTCTGCATTCTTGGAAATACGCGCGGTAATGAATATCAGCAGATTTTTATCTGCTCACAGATTGTAAAAAAACTGAAAGAACTGGAGGAGGCAGGCCGTATCTGTGAAGGCCATGAAATTATGGTGATTCCATCAGTGAATCCTTATTCCATGAATATTGAGAAGAGATTCTGGCCTACAGACAATACTGATATAAACCGTATGTTCCCGGGATATTTATTGGGGGAGACAACGCAGCGGATTGCAGGAGGTGTTTTTGAAGCGGTTACCGGTTACCGTTATGGTATACAATTTCCTTCCTTTTATATGACGGGAAATTTTGCACCCCATGTGCGGCTGATGAAAACAGGATTTGAACACATTGAAAAAGCAGAAGAATTTGGACTTCCCTACATAGTCACCAGAGAGCCCAAACCCTATGATACGACGACATTGAATTATAACTGGCAGATTTGGGATACACAGGCTTTCAGTCTGTATTCCACCACAACAGAGTCTATCGATGAAGATGCGGCAGAAAATATGGTAAATGCAGTGATGTGTTTCATGAATAAAGAAGGATTGATTTTGAAAAAAGTCCCGGAAGGTTATCGTTCACAGATCATCGATGACAGTGAACTGGCAGTTGTACGGCCTTCAAGAGCCGGTATTTTTCAAAGTAAAATTCATGTAAACCAACGGGTGGAAAAGGGCCAAAAACTGGCACAGATCATAAACCCCTATGACGGTTCCTGCAGGGAAGAACTGTTATCTCCTGTGGACGGCGTTATCTTCTTCGTTCACAATCATCCGATGACGTATGCAAATACTGCTGTTTTGAAGATTGTTCCATCAGAGTAAAAAAGGGATTCACTTGCATGAAAGTATTGACAAATCGGATTGCCGGGTGATACAGTATTGTAGTAGTTAGCGCCCGCTAATTAGAGCGGGCGTTGTTTTTGAGAGAAGGTTAGCTGCAACTAACCTAAAAATGGAGGAATGCGAGATGGCTATTGTCGAATTTAAAGATGTAACACGTGTGTATACCACTGGCGATCATGAGCTGCGGGCACTTGATAAAGTGAGTTTCACTCTGGAGGAAGGGAAATTTGTTGTGATCCTTGGTCCCAGCGGTGCGGGAAAAAGTACTCTTCTTAATCTCCTGGGAGGGCTGGACAGTCCCACAGGCGGAACGATTATTGTAAATGGCAGGGATATTTCCTCGCTTACCAATAATGAACTTGCTGATTATCGAGCCTCTGCTGTAGGATTTGTGTTTCAGTTCTATAATCTCATTCCGACATTGACAGTACAGGAGAATGTGGCTCTGGTGCAGGAAATATCTCCCGATGCTCTGGATGCGAAAAAGATGATTGCGGAGGTAGGGCTCTCTGATCATCTGAAAAACTTTCCTTCCGAGCTTTCAGGAGGTGAGCAGCAGAGAGTATCCATAGCGAGAGCTCTTGCGAAAAATCCCCGGATCCTTCTTTGCGACGAACCTACCGGTGCACTGGATTCCGAAACCGGTGTGCTGGTGTTAAAACTTCTGCTTTCCATGGCGAGAAATTATGGTAAGACCATTGTGATCGTCACTCATAACCAGAGCATTGCAAAAATGGCGGATGTGATTATCCGTGTGAAAAACGGCAAAATAAAATCCTGTGTGGAACAGGAAAATCCAATGAGTGCAGATGAGGTGGAGTGGTAATATGCTGACAAGAAAATTATTTCGTACTGCGTGGAAATATAAGCCACAGTTTATTTCAATGATTATCATGGTAGCTATCGGTGTGGGCGTTTTTCTCGGCTTTAACATTGAATGGATGAGTATTGAGGCGGATACCTCCGCATTTTTTGAAGATACCCTGTATGCCGATTTCAGGCTTTACTCTGAGATGGGATTTTCAGAAAAAGATATCACGGCAGTAAAGGATATTCCGGAAGTGACAGCAGCTACAAGGTATCTGTCTGTCAATGCAGATATTAAGGATACAAAGAAATCTGTGAACCTGAATGTTTCCGAAGACTATACCGTTTCTATCATGACAGTCATGGAAGGAAATCCTTATGATGATGAATCAGACGGAATCTGGCTGTCGGATCAGTTTGCGGAAAAAAACGGATATGCACTTGGCGATACTCTCACATTGACTTACCAGGGCCTTGAAATCAGCGGAGAGATTGAGGGATTTGTAAAAAGCGGGGAAATGATGATCTGTACAGCGGATGAAAATCAGCTGATGCCGGATTATGAATCATTCGGTTTTGCATATATTTCTCCTGTCAAATTGAAGAGTGTGATTGGCATTGCTTTCTATCCACAGATAAACGTGCGTGCCGATATGGAAAAGGAGGAGATGGAAAAGGCCATAAAAAATGCATTGGGAAAGACCATTCTTGTGACCTCAAAGGATGAGCATACAGCCTGGGCAGGAGCCAAAAGTGAGGCGGAGGAAGGGAAAACCATGGGTTCGGTTCTGCCGGTACTGTTTCTGGCGATTGCCATATTGACTATGGTCACTACAATGCACCGTATTGCGGCCAATGAAAAAACACAGATAGGCACATTAAAAGCACTCGGCTTTCGGGACCGCCGTATTCTGCGTCATTATACTTCTTATGGATTGGTGATTGGCCTTACAGGAACGATTTTGGGAGTTTTTATGGGATACGGTATTGCCGCACTCATTATCAGTCCTGATGGCATGATGAGCACGTATTTCGACCTGCCGGACTGGTCATTGGTGATGCCGGCTTTTTGCTGGCCGCTTCTTGTTGGAACGGTCATACTTCTCACATTGATCAGCTATCTTTCGATAAAGGAGATGCTGAAAGGTACGGCAGCTGATGCTCTTCGTCCATATGTCCCCAGGGTAATGAAAAAGAGTGTGATAGAAAAGCTGCCCTTATGGGAAAGATTATCATTTGGAACAAAATGGAATATCAGGGATATTCTCCGGCATAAATCACGTTCAGCCATGACACTGGTGGGCGTTATCGGGTGTATGCTTCTTCTGGTGGGCGGACTTGGAATGAAAGATACTATGGAGCGGTTTATGGAAACGCTGGATAAGGATATCAGCAATTATACTACGAAAATCAATTTAATTGAATCGGCGGATAAAGACGAAGCTAAAAAGCTTGCAGAAAATGTGAATGGAGACTGGCAGGCGGAATCAGGAATCAGCTATGAGGGAAAAACGGTTTATCTGGAAGTATATCATGAGGATAACGATAAAATCCGTTTTGTAGATAAAAATAATAATCTGATGAAACTGGGAGATGAGGGCGTATATCTGTGTCAGCGTCTTGCGGATACAGCCTCTGTTGGAGAATTGATAGAGTTCTCCCCCTATGGAAGTGAGGAGACGTATAAGGTTCGGGTGGCAGGTTATCTGCGGTCCCTTATGACAGAGTGTATTGTGATGACAGATACATATGCCGAAAGTGTGGGAGTCCCTTGTCACATTAATTCTATTTATACGGATGAGGCTGCTGAGAATATTGAAAATTCTCCGCTGATCGCCGGAAAACAGGATAAACAGATGATAATGGAAAGCTATGACAGTTTTATGGAAATCATGGATCTGATGGTGTGGATTTTTGTGCTGGCGGCAGTAATTTTGGGAGTAGTGGTACTTTATAATCTGGGAATTATGAGTTATGTAGAACGAAGCAGGGAACTTGCAACTTTAAAAGTGCTGGGATTTCGGGACCGCCATATCGGCAGGCTGCTGGTCAGCCAGAATATCTGGCTGACTGTCATCGGAGTTTTGACCGGTCTGCCGGCAGGCGTAGGAGTTCTTTCTATTCTGATCATATCCCTGGCAAGTGAGTATGAATTGAAATTGATGCTGGGTGCACTTACTTATTCGGTGAGCATACTGCTGACTTTTGGCGTATCGCTTATTGTTGGCTGGGCGGTTGCCCGAAAGAACCGCAAAATTGATATGGTGGAGGCGCTGAAAAGCACTGAGTAACAGGAGGGGGAACGTTCCGTCAACGGAATGTTTCTCTTTTTAAACAGCATTGACAGATAAAACGGAATAGGTTTAAACTGATAGAAAAACTATTTCGGAGGTTAAAAAAATGGCGCAGGCAAATGCAAATACACATACACAAAGCAGTGCACACCTGATGAAACGATATTGGCCATATTTGAAAAAGTACAGAAAAACCATGTTCCTGGATTTGTTTTGTGCGGCACTTACCTGTCTGTGTGATCTGATCCTGCCGTTAATTCTGCGGACGATTACTAATACGGCAATGAATGACCTGGCGGCGCTTACTGCCGGACTGGTGGTAAAACTGGCGGTTCTTTATCTGGTACTTCGCCTGATTGATGCGGCGGCGCAGTATTTTATGGCAGATATGGGACATGTGATGGGGGTCTATATTGAGACAGACATGAGAGAGGATGCATTTGAGCATCTGCAGCGGCTGGGTTATACTTATTATTCCAACACCAAAATTGGTCAGATAATGGGAAGAATTACTAATGACCTTTTTGAAGTGACAGAGTTCTCCCATCATTGTCCGGAGGAGTTTTTTATTGCAGGGCTGAAGATCGTGGTCAGTTTTTGCATTTTGTGCACTTATAATATTCCGTTGACGATTCTGATTTTCCTGTGTGTGCCGCTGATGGCAGTGGTTTCTACTGTGCTCAATCATCGTCTGCGGCAGGCTTTTTTCCGTCAGCGTGTGCAGATAGGTGAGCTGAATGCGCAGATTGAGGACAGTCTGCTTGGAGAACGTGTGGTAAAGGCTTTCGGTGCCGAGGAAATGGAAGCGGAAAAATTTACCCGGGGCAATCAGGATTTTCAGACGATTAAGAAAAAAACATATCATTATATGGCCCTTTTTCAGGCATCTACCCGTCTTTTTGACGGACTGATGTATCTGGTGGTGGTGCTTGGCGGAGGACTTTTCGTGGTATATGGGGCCATTTCCCCGGGTGATCTGGTAGCATATGTGCTGTATGTATCTACGATGATTGCAACGATTCGCCGTATTGTAGAATTTGCAGAGCAGTTCCAGAGAGGTATGACCGGAATTGAGCGTTTCTTTGAGATCATGGATGCTCCGATTGAGATAGAAGATGCACCGGATGCAAAACCTCTCGATATCGGAAAGGGCCGTATTGACTTTAAGAACGTGAGTTTCGAATATCCGGATGATCACAATAATGTACTGCGTCATTTGAATCTGACCATTCAGGCCGGGGAACGTGTGGCGTTGGTAGGAACTTCCGGCGGTGGAAAGACCACACTGTGTAATCTGATCCCAAGGTTTTATGATGTGACTGACGGAGAAATTGATGTTGACGGACAGGATATCCGCAGGGTGACGTTAGACAGTCTCCGGGGAGCAATCGGTATTGTGCAGCAGGACGTTTATCTGTTCAGCGGTTCAGTTGCGGAAAATATCTCTTACGGAAAAAAAGGGGCAACAAGGGAGGAAATCCGTCAGGCGGCAGTACTGGCCGGAGCAGATGGATTTATACAGCAGTTGTCGAATGGTTATGATACTTATGTGGGTGAACGCGGGGTCAAGCTGTCGGGAGGACAAAAACAGAGAATTGCCATTGCAAGAGTATTTTTGAAAAATCCGCCTATTCTGATTCTTGACGAGGCCACCAGTGCACTGGATAATGAGAGCGAGATTTTAGTGGGACAGAGCCTTGAAAAGCTTGCAAAGGGCAGAACTACTTTAACGATTGCCCATAGATTGACCACCATAAAGGATTATGACCGTATTCTGGTACTGGGACAGGAAGGAATCGTAGAAGAAGGAACACATGAACAGCTTCTGGCACACGATGGAATATATTACCGTTTGTGGAATCAGATACCGGTTCAGGAAAATGCGGTTTGACAAAAATAGTTGTCAAAACAGGTTGACAAGTAAAGTTGTCAATGATACAGTGGGGATGACAAGAAAAGTTGTCATCCTTATTTTATTGAATAAAAGCGAGGTGCAGCATGATAAAAGCAGATCACTTGTGTAAGAAGTTTGAACGAAATATAAAAGAAGGAAGAAAGACCCGCAAAGAAGAGTTTTATGCAGTGGATCATATTTCCCTGAAGGCCAATAAGGGAGAGATTGTCGGTATTCTGGGACCGAATGGAGCGGGAAAAACCACGTTTCTCAGAATGCTGGGTATGCTGATGACACCGACTGAAGGTGAAATTATCATTACGGACGATGGAGGAAGTGTTCTGGAAGATCCGGTGCAGAAGAAAGCGGCTATCGGATATCTTTCGGGAAATACAAAAATGTATCCCCGGTTTTCTATCCGGGAATATCTGGAATTTTTGGGAGAACTGTATGGATTTTCAAAAGAGCAGACTCAGGAACGTATCCGGGAAATCATTGACGTTCTTAACATGGCGAAATTTGCGGATAATCGTATTGAACGCCTTTCTACCGGACAACTGCAGCGCGCTTCCATTGCAAGATGTCTTTTTGCAGATCCGGATATCTATATCCTGGATGAGCCTACACTGGGGCTTGATATTTTGAGTGCGGATGCGATTATTCATTTTATGAAAAAGCAGAAAGAATGTGGGAAAACAGTTTTATATTCCACCCATTATCTGGAAGAAGCGCAGTTTTTATGCGATTACATTTATCTGATTTTAGACGGAAAGGTTGCAGCGGAGGGAACACCGACCGGTCTGATGGAGCGGACCGGCACAGACAGCCTTCGGGAGACGTTCCATGTTATCTGTGAAAAAGCCGGATTTATGGAAAGAGAGGGGAGTGATATCGGATGAGAAAAATCAGGGTATTGGTAAAAAAAGAAGTAATGGATATTCTCAGGGATAGAAAAACGCTCATTATGATGGTAGTGGTACCCATTTTGCTGTATCCCCTTTTGCTGCTGGGAATAACTCTGGGAGTTGGATTTTTTATGCAGTCCCAGTCGGAAAAGGTACATACGGCAGGATTTGAAACAATTTCTGATGCTGCACTTGATGAGCTGAAAGAATTGTATGAAAAGAATAAGGAAGAAATCGGAACAAACCTGGATTTTATCCGGGGCACAGACGCAGATGCATGGCTGGAAGTGGCGGAAAGTGATAATGGTTATGATGTAAAAATTCACTATATATCCACAGAGCAGGATTCACGGTATGCCTGTGAAGCCATGGAAGAACTGCTGGATATCTATCAGGAGAAGCTGCTTTCGGAAAATCTGAAAGAAAAGGGTCTGCCGCAGGAGTTTCTTCATCCGGTAAAAGTAGAGAGTATCGATCAGGCGTCAGAATCAGAAAGTTTTGGAATGGACATCGGCGGAAGCATCGGTATGATGCTGATTGTTACAATCCTTATGGGAGCTATGTATCCGGCCATTGATGCAACAGCAGGTGAAAAAGAGAGGGGAACGCTGGAAACATTGCTTACCCTTCCGGTCAGCAATTTTGAATTGATTATGAGTAAATATCTGTCAGTGGCGCTGTTTTCCTGCGTGACGGCTATTATTTCTCTGATTTCCCTTGGCGGGTCAGCCCTTATTTTGATGAGCAGCGTGACAGAGGAAGTGGGAAGCCAGATACCGCAGTTTTCAGCGCTCCTGCCTGCAATTCCGGTAATCCTTATGACAATGGTTGCGGTGGCGCTGTTTATTACGGCTGTCTGTATGTGCTTCTGCGTATTTGCCAGAAGCTTTAAAGAAGCAAATAATTATATTACTCCGGTTTTGCTGGTGATTATGTTTGCATCCATGGCGGCAATGATTCCTACACTGAGACTGGATTATCAGACTGCTCTTATACCGGTGGTAAATGTTTCACTGATGATAAAACAGATTTTGGCACAGCAGTTCAGTCTCTCGCTGGCAGGCGTTACCATAGGTGTAAATGCCGGATACAGTATATTGATCGTCTGGGTATTGTCCAGAATCTATAACAGTGAGGATATCCTGTTCTCGGATGGTTTTCGTGGGTTTCGCCTTTTTCAGAAACGCAGCGACATAAAAAAAGGGACTGTGCCAGGTGCAGGAGATGCGGCGGTGATTGTAACGGCGACATTTCTGCTGCTGATATATGTGGGAACCGCTGCGACGGTGCATCTTGGATTCTGGGGCGCTGCTCTTCAGCAGTTAATGATATTGGTGATACCTGTGGCAGCCGTCTGGTATATGAAATCCGACGTGAAAGAATTGTTTTCTCTGCATGTGCCCAGGGCATCCGGAGTGCCGGGCGGATTATTGCTGTACCTTGGTACGTACTGCATTATGATAACGATAAGCGTTTTTCTGGTAAAAATAATGCCGGAGAGCAGTGTGGAACTGGCAGAAAGTTATGAGATGCTGACAGAGCAGCCACTGTTCTTTGTGCTTCTGGTGCTGGCTCTGATGCCGGCAGTGGGAGAAGAACTTCTCTTCCGGGGATTTGTGATGGGGAGTATCCGTCACCGCCATGGGGCATGGTGGGCAATTTTTGTATCAGCTCTTGTTTTTGGAATCTTTCATATGAGCCTGTTAAAATTGCTGCCGACAGCAATGCTCGGGGCCTGCTTTGCAGTGATTGTATGGCGGACAGGGACGATATATATCGGCATGTTCCTGCATTTTTTGAATAACACGATTTCGTTTCTGACGATTAAATATCCGGAAAAAGCAGTGGAACTGGTGCCGTTTCTGATGAAAGAAACATTGTCTTTGCAGGAAATACTCTGTCTGCTGCTGGCAGGAATCGTGCTGGGAGGAGCAGGATGGATAATTTTGAAACGGAGGAGCACAAATGCCGCTGAGGAATAACTTAAAAGAATATCGTTCAAAACTGGGGATCAATCAGACAGATTTGGGAAAGCTGGCGGGAGTGTCCCGCCAGACCATAAGTCTGATTGAAAGAGGTGATTATTCTCCGTCAGTGACACTTGCACTTAAGCTGGCGAAAATTTGTCAGGTGCAGGTAGAGGATATTTTTGAATATGAGGAGGACGTGTGATGTACAGCGAAAAGAAGAAAATGAATACTTACGCAAAAGTCAGTCTGAAGATGTTGATAAGCGCAGGAACAGGAGGAGTGGCAGGGCTTCTGGGAGCATGGTTTTTTTTCGGACACGATGTGAAAGAGGCGATGACCAATGTGACAGAGATTTTGCAGATGATGATTTTGCCGGCCCTGCTCGTGTTAATGGCAGTATCTGTTTTTCTGGGAGAACGAAGTATCCGTAATATCCGGAAGATACATGAGAAAATGAAGACAGCACAGGATGAGGAGTATGATTTGCTGGATTATGAGGAAGAAAGGACAGGGGGAAAGGGTATGATTGCCAATGTCTTTTCTCAGGCTCTTTGCTTTATTATATTGTCGTTTGGATATTCTATGGAGTATATCGCCAGTTCGGACCACAACAGAAGCACCTTTCTATATGCATGTATTGTGTGGATGGTCTGTTTTGGATATGACTGTTTCTGGCAGATTCGTTATGTAAAGCTGTTGCAGAAAGCACATCCGGAGATAAAGGCCGATCCGTCCTCCAGAAAATTTCAGCAGCAGTGGCTGGAAAGCTGCGATGAAGCTGAACGTGAGATTATTTATCAGAGCTCTTATAAGACATATATGCTGTTAAATAAGAGCATACCGGTGCTTCTGCTCTTAACAATGCTCACTCATATGTTTTTGGAAACGGGAGTGCTTGCGGTAATCGTTGTAGCCGCCATATGGCTGATGGAAACGATTTGTTATACACGTTCCTGTGTGTTTATGAGAAAAAGCAGGATTAATTAGGAATGAAGGAGGGGAAGAATGGAACGCGAAATTACTCAGGTTTTTCTGGCGGAAGATGAGATGCAGGCAGGTATGGTCATTGCTGCCTTTGAAGAGGCTGGAATACCGGTGTTGAAAAAGACCAGAGGGTCTGACGGTTTGTCAATGATATACGGATTCCGGCCGATTCTGGGCATAGAATTGTATACGGCAAAGGAAGACGAAGAAAGGGCAGTGGAAATCCTCCTCGGGCTGGGATTGCTGAATGAGAGCGAAGAAAAATCCGGAAAACTTCCTCTCGTTTCCATTTGAGAGTTGCGGTAGAGTTGGTCAGGTTTCCCTGCAGACCTGCAAAATTTTATCTGCGGCGCCTTTTGCACCGGAACAACGCTTAAATCCATCAGAAATCATCTGGGCATTTTGTTTGTAAGATGATTCAGACAGAACCTTATTTACAGCAGCAAGGATAGAAGGCGGATTGATTTTATTCAGTTTTACTCCTGCCCCAAGCTGCAGCACTCTCTCACATACTCCGTTCTGTTCAGAAGTCTGCGGCAGCATAACCAGAGGAACGCCGAAATACAGACTCTCGCTGACACTGTTCATTCCGCAGTGGGAAACAAAAACATCTGCTTTTTGAAGGACTGCGATCTGGTCAATGTACTGTGAAACAGACATATTCCCGGGAAGCTTTCCAAAATCCTTAATAGAAACAAAGCTCCCAACAGACATGATTACCTGGTATTCTGTGTTTGCAAATGAGGAGACAAACTGCCTGTAAAGCGGCAGCATATCATTATTGACGGTGCCCATGGAGATATAGACGAGTTTTTCTCTGTTTTTTTGAACTTCGTCTGTTGCAGGGCAGATGGAGGGCCCCACAAAGGCATACTTATCCGAGAAGGTATCTGAGCAGGGCTGAAATTCAGGGGATGTATAAACAACAGTGTGCGTATTGTTATCATTCTGAATGATATCCAGTATATTTTTTACAGGATAACCTTTGGCCTGCAATCTTTTAATCTGTTTTTGGGTCTTTGGCATAGAAAAGATCATAGATAATAATTCGCCGAAGCTCTGTTTCATTATCCTGGCAGAGTGTTGATTAAAGGCGAAAGTCGTTGTTGAAGAGACAAAAGGAATCCCTGATTTTATAGCGACGGCTTTTCCCCATACAGCCATGGAATCTGCTACAATGCAGTCCGGTTTTAGACGTTTCATATCGGCACAGACTTTATCGTCAAGGGCCAATGTGGTGTCAACTAAGATCTTTGTGGAGAATGCGATATCTTTACTGATACGAGCGGAATCTTTTGGGGTGAGCTTTTGTTCCATATCGTAATCGTCACAGGAGATAAAAACTGCTCCGGTGGCCTCGATTTTTTCACGCAGAATATTATAGGAATAATACCATACCTGATGCCCGCGGCTGATCAGTTCCCGGACTACGCCCAGGGTTGGATTGGTATGCCCGTGAGCAGGAATACAGAAAAAAACAATCTTGCTCATATTATTACTCCTCCTTGTCTATTTCCATTTCAGAAAAAATTCTGGAAATATACTGGCTTTGCATTTCTCTGGGCAAAATGGCGATCCCTTTTTGGATATCACCCAGTACAAGTATGCTGCTGCCAGGCTGAAGGTCAAATAAATCCCGGGCTTCTTTAGGAATCACAAATTGTCCCTTCTCTCCGATTTTCACCATCCAGGCATATTTTCCATTTGGGAAATCCATAGTATGTCCTCCTCGAGTATGATTAGTTATACTAATCATACTCGAGGAGGAGGAGAAAGTCAAGCAATTTTATTTTCCGTGTTCAGCGAAGAATTTGTTCCGTCAGACAGGATGTATTCTGGTATTATCTTTTTTTCTCCACAGCAACCCAAATTTCACAAGTATAGTTCGAGTCCTGAACATCCGGTGACGGATATGCTTCAAATTCAAGACCTAAGGGCTGATAGTCGCTTGTGGGGAAGAATTCCGTGCAGATATAATTGCAGGTTTTCTGGAATGCCTCAGGCATTTTTCCGATACACTGAAACACAATATAAGTGTGTGCCGGAATGGATATCACTGTCAGGTTTTTATTTGTGGTTTTCAATCCACTGTAGGAAGCGCCGATGCCGTAAGGAAATTCATTGTCATCCCCTTCAGCTTCAAAGCTGACACCGACTATATTCCGCCCGAACATCTTATCATCCGCACATTTGATTATCTCGGCGATTGTTCCGTCTTTTCCGCATTCAGCCCAAAATCCGGAGATTTCTGCAGCTGTGAGTTCCGTGTTTTTGGGGAAATGCTTCTTTCTGATGATCAGATCAAATGCTTCTTTGTTTTCAATTCTGTAATCCATTATTGTACCTCCGTGTAATGTAAGTTTTACAGAAAGGCGTGAAAAAGATTTTACCATGGCACCATTTTTAGCCTGTGTGGGAGAAATTCCGTGGAACCGGGTGAACGCACGGGAGAAACTCTCAGGTGAATCATATCCATATTTCAGGGCAACATCGATGACCTTTTTGTCATTCTCCGCAAGTTCCCTGCCGGCAAGGGAAAGTCTGCGGTATCGAATATACTCACCCAGAGTAAAACCGCAGATTGTGCTGAAGATGCGTTGAAAATGGAAGCTTGAAGAATACGCTCTTTTTGCCACTTCTTCATATTCTATCGGTTCTGTCAGATGTTCTTCCACATAGTCGATTGCTTTTTGAATGCCTGTAATCCAATCCATAATACCATCCTTTCCTGTGCTTACATTTTATTGAAAATTAACGGTTCCTTCATGATTTTGAGTGCTGAGAGGTGCTATAACAGAGGCTGCCGGAATTTGAGTATATTATAATCCGCGGGTTTGAAAAGTGCAAAAGTCCTGTTTAATAAAATGTTGCAATGAATGATGGATATCAGCTATAATGTCTTTATCTTTGTTGTCGGGAGAAGTTTGTCATGGAAAATTTGCTTGGAGATATATATGGTGACCTCTGGGGATCTAAAGTAAAAAAAGAGCCGGAAAAAGAGGCAGATACAGGGAAAACCAGTATAGAAGAAATCGATAAAATCAATTCCGAGATGATAGCGGAACTGGAAAAGGATTTTGGCAGTGATATAAAAGTGAAAAAAGAAACTGTAAAAGAACCGAAGATAAATCCCATGGATGAGTTGAATGGACTGGTTGGTCTGACAGAGCTGAAGAATGATGTGAAGGAACTGGTAAATCTTATGAAGATGCAGAAGATGCGTCAGGAAAAAGGGCTGAAGACAGTGCCGGTATCTCTGCATCTGGTCTTTACGGGAAATCCGGGAACCGGGAAAACAACGATCGCCCGTATTCTGGCTGGGCTTTATAAAGAAATCGGAGTATTGTCTAAAGGACAGCTTGTAGAAGCCGACCGGTCTGCACTGGTGGCAGGATATGTGGGACAGACTGCCATAAAGACGCAGGAAAAAATCACCCAGGCTCTTGGCGGAGTTCTGTTTATTGATGAAGCTTATACACTGGCAAAGGGCGGGGCGAACGATTTCGGGCAGGAATCTATTGATACTATATTGAAGGCAATGGAGGACCACAGAGAAGATCTGGTGGTTATTGCGGCGGGATATCCCGATCTGATGAAACATTTTATCAACAGTAATCCGGGGCTTAAGTCCAGATTTAATAAGTATATTTACTTCCCGGATTACAGCGAACAGGAATTGATTGAAATATTTAAGGGACTGTGCAAAAAGTACGATTATGTGTTAAAGGAAGATGCAGAAAAAATCATTGAAGAGCGTATTCGCACGCTGGTGAGTGAAAAAGATGAGAATTTTGCCAATGCCCGGAGTGTACGGAATCTGTTTGAAAATATCATTACAAATCAGGCATCCAGAGTTGCGCAGATGGAAAATCCGGATCATGAAGATATGACAGTTATCCATGCGGAGGATATCGATTAAATGTCAAATATCATTGAAATTACAAATTTTGAGGCGCCGGAACTGGATATCTATGCCAGACTGACGGAGGGACAGCTTTTAAATCGCCATGAGCCGGAAAAAGGAATTTTTATTGCAGAGAGTCCAAAAGTAATTGAACGGGCTCTGGATGCGGGATGTATTCCGATATCTGTTCTGTTGGAGAAAAAGCATATAGAGGGGCAGGCGAAAGGCATTCTTGCGCGCTGTGGTGATATTCCGGTTTACACAGCAGAATTTGATGTGCTGACACAGCTTACGGGATTTAAACTGACCCGTGGCATGCTTTGCGCCATGAAACGGCCCAGACTGCCTGAAGCGGAAGAAATATGCAAAAATGCATACCGGATTGCTGTCCTGGAAAATGTCATGAATCCTACCAATGTAGGGGCGATTTTCCGCTCGGCTGCGGCTCTTGGAATAGATGCTGTCCTGCTCACTCCTGCCTGCAGCAATCCCCTTTACCGGAGGGCGGTCAGAGTAAGTATGGGTACGGTTTTTCAGATACCCTGGACAATCCTGAGGGAAGAAGTGACATGGACGCAGCTTCTTCGTGGGCTGGGATTTAAGACAGCAGCCATGGCTCTTAAAGATGATTCCGTAAGCATTGATGATTCCCACCTGATGGAAGAAGAAAAACTTGCCATTGTGCTTGGAACGGAAGGAGATGGGCTGGCGTCTTCCACGATTACAGAGTGCGATTATACGGTCAGAATTCCCATGGCGCACGGCGTGGACTCATTAAATGTGGCGGCCGCCAGTGCAGTGGCTTTCTGGCAGCTGGGCCGCAGAGAGAGTTGAGCAGGTAAAATTGAAAATAATATGCTTCTCTGGAAGCAGACTTGAGGAGGAAAATAAATTGGCGATCGAGAAAGTAAAAGAGTATTTTAAGAAGTATGGTATGGAAGAACGTGTGCTGGAATTTCCGGTATCAAGCGCAACGGTGGAACTGGCCGCCGAAGCACTTCACTGTGAACCCTGCAGGATTGCAAAGAGTCTTTCTTTTATGGTGGGGGAGGAACCGATTTTGGTGGTTACTGCCGGTGATGCAAAGGTTGATAATCATAAATATAAAGAAAAGTTCGGAAAAAAAGCCAGGATGCTTTCAGCCCGGGAGGCAGAAACACTCATCGGTCATGCCGTAGGCGGTGTCTGCCCCTTCGCGGTCAACGAAGGAGTTACGGTTTATCTTGATGAATCACTGAAAAGATTCAAGACAGTGTTTCCGGCCTGCGGCAGCAGCAACAGCGCCATTGAGCTGACTATCGAAGAACTGGAAAAGTACGCGCCATATACTGCATGGATTGATGTTTGTAAAGGCTGGGAATAAATTTGAAAAAGTTATTGTGAAATATATATAAAAATCAGAAGCGAAATTCTGTAATAATAAACAGAATTTCGCTTCTGGCGCTTTTTTGTTAAAAATTGTATTGACAAACATGATAGCTCTGTGTATTATGAAACTACGATATGGAACGGGTTCCACAAAAGAGTAAATAATATCAAATAAAAATCCACAGATAAAGATGTCTGTGGATATAAAAACAACAAATGTGGAACGGGTTTCACAAACCGTATTTCTTGTGCACAGGGAAATATTTGCAAACAAAAAGTGTTTTATAAGGAGGAAAAAAGCATGAAAAAGGGAATGAGCGTTATTTTAGGTCTGGCATTTGCAGCTTCTGCATGTACGGTTGTACCGGCAATGGCAGAAGGAGGAAATGCCGTAAATCTGACAATCTGGAGTCCGACAGATAAAGAGGCTGTAGAAGCATGGTGGGTAGAAAAGCTTGCCGAGTGGAATGAAGAACATCCGGAAATACAGGTAAGCCGTGAAGCAATCGACCGTTCTGACTCTTATGCATATGACAACAAAATTGCAACAGCTGTAACATCCAATGACCTTCCATCTATTTTCTTCGTAGATGGACCGCAGGTTTCCTATTATGCTGCAAATGGCATTACTGTTCCGATCACAGAATATTTTGATGAGGAAACAATGGCAGATTTCGTTCCGTCAACAGTTGCACAGTGTACATATGACGGAGAATTGTATGCAATTTCTGCTACAGAATCCAGTGTTGCATTCTATTATAACAAAGATATGTTGAAAGAGTGCGGTGTTGATACGGATGATCTGGATTCACGTACACTGGAAAATCCGCTCACATGGGCAGAAATGGCTGAGATCGCAGAAAAATGCACTACAGATGACCATGTTGGCACACACATTATCATGGACCACGGTGAAGGTCTCCCATATGCACTGGAACCAATGTATATCTCTGAAGGCGTGGATTATATCAGCGAAGACGGAACAATGGCTGCCGGTTATGTGGACAGTGAAGAGGCAGTTAAGACAACTCAGTATCTTGCAGAACTGATTGCAAACGGATATGCAAACGTTGATCCGATTCAGGACGAATTCCTGAACAAGGCATGTGCAACCATGCTTGGCGGTTCATGGGATGTTTCCATCCTGGAACAGAGCGCAGATTTTGACTGGGGCGTAACATACTATCCGGTATCAGATGAGACAGGCACAGCAGTTTCTCCGTGCGGCGACTGGTCTGCAGCAATCAGCAAAGACTGTGAAGACGTAGATGCAGCAGGCGAATTTCTTCAGTGGCTGATGAATACAGAAAATGTTGCATCCTATGCGGCGGCAATTGCAAAACCGGCTACACGCAACAGCGCTTATGAAAATGAGGCAATGGCAGAATATGCAGACGGACCGCGTGCTCTGTTTGTGGAACAGCTTAATAATACAGCAGTTCCGCGTCCGAGAACACCTTCCTATGCTACATTCTCTGCAAATTATGCCGAAGCCATGACAAACATTTTCTCTGATGCAGCTACAAACGGTGAAGTGGATGCAGATTACATTCAGGATGAACTGACAAACGTAGCAGATTTATTTACAGAGGACTATGAAACATATTATGCAGAATAATTTGTAAAATGGACTGGAGCTGCCATCTGGTATATGCCGGGTTCAGGGCATTTGTCCGGTGGCGGCTCCGTTTAATTCTGATTGATAAGAGAGGAAAAGGTTATGGCGAAAGCAGGTAATTTAAGCGGTCGGAAAAGAAATGAAAGAATAACTGCATATTTCTTTGTTATTCCAGCAGTAATTCTTTTGATTGCTTTTCTGGTTGTACCAATGATTTATACAGCCTATTTTTCGGGTTTTAAATATCAGATCATGAGACCGGACAAAATCAGTTTTATTGGTTTAGAAAATTACACAAAGCTTTTCTCAGATAAGAATTTCTGGGTAGCTTTGAAAAATACGGTATATTTTACGATCGTAGTTGTACCGGTACAGTGTGCGCTGGCTCTGGGCCTGGCGCTGCTTGTATCTAAAAAGTTCCGCGGTGTGGCTGTTTTCAGAACGATGTACTTCAGCCCTCAGCTCACATCTATGGTAGTTATTGCTGTTTTGTGGTCCGTACTTTATAATGCAAATCCGAATACTGGTTTGATCAATTCACTTTTGGTAAGTCTCGGGATGGAACCGATCAATTTCCTGACAAACGAACACACAGCCATGAATGCGATTATATTCATGTCAGCATGGCAGGGAGCCGGTTATCAGATGATGATTTTTCTGGCAGGTCTGCAGGGAATTCCAAGAGAACAGTATGAAGCGGCATCTGTGGATGGTGCAACAAAAATGAAACAGTTTCTGTATATTACGCTTCCGGGGCTGAAAGGCACAATTAAATATGTTATCATGATTACCATGATCCAGGCCATGAAATTATTTACACAGCCCTATATCATGACACAGGGAGGTCCGAAGAACTCCACAAAGACACTGGTATATTATATTTATACTCAGGGTTTTCAGAAGGGTAACTTTGGATATGCCTGCTCCATTGCAACCATATTCTTTGTTATAGTAGTGTGCATGTCACTGACAATGAAAAAGGTTACTATGGCGAATGATTAGGAGGTGTGAAATGAAGACTAAATCATCAATTAAATTTTCAGCTGGATTTTCCAGGTTTATGTTTTACTTTGGGAACATTATAATCGGTATTATCTTTGTTTCTCCCCTGATCTGGATGATTTCCGCTTCGCTGAAGCCGGAGGCAGAGATTTTTGCCAATATGAATTCAATAAAAACCTTCTTCCCAAGTCATGCGTCCTTTGCGAACTATGCCGAGGTTTTTACCCGTATGAACCTGCCGCAGGTATTTAAAAATACATTGCTGTATATTGCATTGATTCTGGTGCTGGATCTGCTTGTAAACTCCATGTGCGGCTATGCATTGGCAAAATTTGACTTCAAAGGTAAAGGCCTGATATTAAATTTGGTAGTAGCGTTGATGGTACTTCCCATGGAGGCAATTATGCTGCCGTTATATATCGAAATGTCTCAGTTGAACTGGGTAAATACGTTGATGGCTCTGGTAATGCCTTTTGTGGCAAAATGCTTTTCCATTTATATGTTCCGGCAGTTTTTCTGTGACGTCCCGGATGACCTGATAGAAGCGGCAGCCATTGACGGATGCAGTCCGGCAGGCACATTCTTTAAAATTGTTGTTCCGATTTCAAAGACCGTATATGCAACTGTATTTATTCTGGATTTTGTAGCACACTGGAACGACTTCATGTGGCCGTTCCTGGTAATGACAGGAGAAAATAAACGTACGATTCAGCTGGCAGTGCAGTCTTTCTTCGGCACACAGCCGGTACATTACAGCGCGATTATGGCAGCACTTGTTATTTCTGCAATTCCGATGATCATTATGTTTATCTTCATGCAGAAGTATTATGTAGAAGGTATTGCATCTTCCGGAATCAAAGGATAAGCTGCGCGATGTAAAATTGCCGTTGAAATTAATATTGTTTTCTGTCTGGCCAGGTGATAATATTAAATGTGGAATAGGTTCCACATTTATGTCCGAAAGGACGGTATGATAAGAAAAAGGTTTTTCAGAGCAGAAAGAGGTGTGCTATGACAACGATTCAGGATGTTGCACGGCACGCTCACGTTGGAGCGGCAACCGTATCCCGTGTGCTGAATGGGAGCGGATATGTAAAAGAAGAAACAAGAGAAAAAATACTGCGTGCTATCAAAGAATTAAATTATACGCCTAATGAGATGGCCAGGAATCTGTACCATCGGAAAAGTGGTATTGTGGCTATCATTGTACCGGAGGTATCTCATCCGTATTTTGCAGAATTTATAAATTCGGCGGAAATAGCGCTTTACAGTCATGGTTATCAGAGCATGATCTGTAATACATGGAGAGAGCAAAATTATGAGACTCACTATCTTGAACTTTTGAAACAGCAGCGGGTTGATGGTATTATTACGGGCGTGCATACACTGGACATTGAACAGTATCAGACTATTGACCGTCCTATCGTGGCGCTGGACCGGCAGCTGGGAGAGAAAATTCCATGTGTTGCAGTGAATCATGAGAAGGGTGGGCGTATGGCGGCGGAAGCACTGATAGAGGCCGGATGTAAAAAGGTTTTGCAGTGTACCGGTGTAAGAAGAGTGTCAACGCCGTCTAATGTAAGGCATGAGATTTTTGAGCAGGTGATGAAAGAGCATGGTATTCCCTGTTACAATTATCTTTCAAAATGGAATGGATTTGAATATTCCGATTATAAGCAGGCGGCAGAAGAAATTGCAGATAAATATATGGATATTGACGGTTTTTTTGCAACAGATATTATGGCTGTATCATTGATTCATGCAATGGAGTCCAGGGGAAGAAAGTATGCAGAGGATTTCAAAGTGGTTGCTTACGATGGAACTTTTGTCAGCAGTCTTCCATATCCAAGTCTTACTACAGTAGTGCAGCCTATTGAGAAGCTTGCGGTTACCTGTGTAGATATATTAATGGAACTGATTCAGGGAAAAGTTCCTGAGAAAAAAAATATAAAGCTGGATGTAACATTCCGGCAGGGGCAGTCAACAAAAAGTTTTTAAAATAAAGGCAGGATTTTGATATGATCAGTAAACAGTTAAAAGAGGCCAGAGGTTTTGAAGAAGAACATATCAGCCGAATCCGTGATATAGAGCGCCCGGCTTTTCACCTTACAGGCGGCTGCGGGTGGATCAACGATCCCAATGGTTTTTCATACTATAAGGGCGAATATCATTTGTTTTATCAGTATCATCCTTATTCCAACATTTGGGGGCCAATGCATTGGGGTCATGCAAAGAGCAGCGATATGCTTTCATGGAAACGGCTTCCGATTGCTATGGCCCCGGACCAGGAATATGATAATTTTGGATGTTTTTCCGGAAGTGCGCTGGAACTGGCCGATGGCAGGCACTTATTAATGTATACCGGTGTACAGAAATCATCAGACCTCAGCGGTGAATCCGGAGCACAGACTCAGTGTCTTGCATTTGGAGACGGTGTAAATTACGAAAAATATGAAGGCAATCCGGTGATTAAGGCGGATACACTCCCGAAAGGAAGCAGCACCTGTGATTTTCGTGATCCGAAAATCTGGCAGGAGGATGACGGAACATTTTTTGCAGTTGCGGCAGGCATGGATGCAGACGGTAACGGGCAGATTGCCCTGTACAGGAGTCAGGATGCACTGGCCTGGGAATTTTGCAGTATTCTGGCTAAAAGCAGTGCAAAACTTGGAGGGATGTGGGAATGTCCTGACTTTTTTGAACTGGATGGGAAACAGGCTCTTTTAGTCAGCCCTATGGCAATGCTTCCGGATGGAAGGGATTTCCATGTCGGTCACAATACACTGGCTCTGATTGGAGATTATGATAAAAAAGCATACCGGTTTACCGGTGAAAATCTGCAGCCTATAGATTGCGGTATCGATTTTTATGCGCCCCAGAGTCTTTTGACACCGGATGGGCGGCGTGTGATGATTGGATGGATGCAGGCGTGGTCAAATTCTAAATTCGTGCCGCCCGGAGTGAAATATTTTGGCCAGATGACAGTGCCCAGAGAACTTCAAATCCGGGATGGAAAGCTGATACAGACACCGGTCCGTGAGATTTTGAACTATCGGGGTGAAAGGATTCTGCATGAAAGTGTAACTGTCGATGCACAGGAACGTATTTTTGAAGATGTAGAGGGCCGGACCGTGGATATGACTGTAACGGTTCGGGATATCAGCCAATTAAAAAAACTGATCATCAACGTGGCAGCAGATGACGTTTACCATACATCTGTGAGCTTTATGCCGAAGAAGGGTATTCTGAATCTTGACAGAAACTTTTCCGGATATTTGTATGACATTGTGCACAGCAGAGATATTCCGGTTCAGACAAAGAACGGAGGGCTAAAACTCAGATTTATTCTTGATCGGTATAGTCTGGAGGTATTTGTAAATGACGGAGAAAAAGCCGGTACACTGGCATTGTTTACTCCGCTGGATGCGGATAAAATCACGTTCCGGGCAGAAGGAACCGCGCAGATTGATGTGGAAAAATATGAATTGAAATTTTAGAGAAATGGAGCTGCGAACGGCCGCAGCTCCATTTCTGTATGTACAGCATAATTTACTCTTCCGTGGTGATAATTTCCACTCCTTTTTCTGTGAACCCTTTTCTGTTTCTGTCGTCGATCCGATTGATAATCAACTTGTCGATGGCAGAAATATCACACAGATAGCAAAATACTTTTTTGTCCAGTTTGCTGTCATCTGTTACCATGATTATTTCGTCTGCCGCCCGTATCATGGCAGATTTAATATCCACTTCCTCATAAGTTCGGTTGGAAATTCCAAACTCTAAATCTACTGCATCACATCCCAAAAAAGTTTTATTTACATGAAGCCTGGAAAAGAAATCTACAGCAATATTTCCGGTTAAAGTATAAACAGGATCGCTGAGGGTACCGCCGCAGACAATGACAGATATGTTATTCTTGCAGGAAAGCTCCATGGCGATTTTTATGTCATCTGTGACAACAGTGATATTGTCCTGGACAATATTTTTAGCAATTTCCAGAGTTGTGGAACCGGAATCCAGAATAATAATATCTCCGTCCTTAATGAGACTGGCGGCAACGGCACCAATTCTTTTTTTTGCGGGCTGGTTATATTCTACCTTAAAAGCATAGGGAATTTCGGTCATAGTGCCCTTTGTTACCGCAACCGCTCCGCCGTGTGTTTTAACAATATGACCTTCTGAGGCCAGTTTGTCAATGTCCCTTCGAATCGTTACTTTTGAGACGTTAAATTTTTCGGCCAGTTCGTTAGTGTTTGCCTTATGTGCTTTATTTATATAATCTAAAAGCTGCTCTTGGCGTTCAATCTGAAACATAAACAATCATTCCTCCGGAAATTAAAGTCATATTTGTCAAATCCAAACTCTGCATAACATTAATTTTAATAAGAAATATTATAAGCTAAATTCCATAAATTGTCAATAATATGTGCGTTTTGGATTGTAACTAATATTAGTTTATCACAAAAAGAACAGAAAAGAAAGCGAAATTTATCAAATTAATCATAATAAAAATGATACAATCATAAAAATAACAAAAAAGTGCAAAAAAATATTGACAAGAACACAAAAATAAGCTACATTAGTTACAACGAAAGCAAAAGAACAAAAAAGAAAAAGAGTGGTGATTGTATGAGTGATTTAATGCGTTTTGAAGGTGTCTGTAAAGTTTTTGACAAAGGGCTGGATGAGACGGTCGTACTGGATGACCTGAGTTTTTCTGTACATGAGAAAGAATATCTCTGTATTATGGGGCCTTCCGGATGCGGAAAATCTACGCTTTTGAAAATTGCGGGCGGGATAATTGCTCCTACGCTGGGAACGATTGAATTGAAAGGCAATCGCTACGAAAATGGGATTCCCAGGGAACAGTTAAAAAATTTTGGTTTTGTATTTCAGCAGCACAACCTTCTGGAATGGAGGACGGTATATCAGAACCTTCATTTGAACCTTGAGATTTTCAGATTAAAGGGAAAAGAGTGGGAGAGCCGTATTAGTGAAATGCTCAAACTGGTAGGCTTGGATGCGTATCCGAATATTTATCCCCATGAATTGTCCGGCGGAATGAGACAGAGGACAGGGATTGCCAGAGCTTTGGTCCACAATCCGGAGATTCTGCTTATGGATCAACCCTTTGGAGCTTTGGACGCAATTACGAGAAAAATGTTGTCCTATGAAATGTTAAATTTGTGGAAAAAGACACAAAAAACCATTGTTATGATCACAAACAGTGTGGAAGAAGCGCTTTTGGTTTCGCAGAGGATTATTGTATTGAACCGTCAGGGGAAAATTATCCATGAGATAGACAATACAATCCCGATGGAAGAACGAAATGAGGATATTGGATATAGCGAAGAGTTTATCCGGCTCCGGAAACAGTTGGATAAAATCGTGCATGACATACAAGGTTAAAAGATGTGGAGGTTTTATAATGAAAAAGAAAGGGAAATCATTTACTGGAATGATGCACTTTTTATCACCGTTTTTGTTATTGGCGGTAATTGTGGTTTTGCTGGAAATATACGTGGCAGTTTCTGGTATTGACCCCAGGATTCTTCCGGCACCCCATGTTATTTTTGGAAAATTGTTTACGCGTTTTCGAAGAGATTTGTTGAAGGACTTTCTGTATACGCTGAGGGTAATCCTGACAGGTTACTGTATTGCCATACCGGGCGGCATTTGTCTGGCAGCAATCTGTTCTCAGTCGAAGCTTCTGTCAAAAGCAATTACACCGGTCATTATTTTGATGATCTGCATTCCGATGCTGACAGTAGTTCCGATCCTGATCCTTCGTATGGGACTTGTAATTGAAATCCGCATTATTGCAGTTGTACTGCAGGCATTGCCGGTTATCTGTCTGAATACACTTTCGGGATTTCGTAAAGTTGAAAGTGCAAAAATAGAATTGTTTGAGTCACTGGGAGCAACAAGGAGGCAGATATTTTTCAAATTAATTTTTCCGAATGCAATGCCCCAGGTATTTACCGGACTTAAACTGGGCTGTATATTCTCTACCATTGCAGCAATGGGAGCAGATCTGGCTGCAGGAAACAGCGGACTGGGCACGAAAATATCGGCGTATTCTGGTTCACTGATGACAGATATGGCTTATGCCACCATTATTGTGGTAGCAATGATTGGTATTGTTCTCTTTACGATTGTATGTGAGATAGAGAAAAGGGTTGTAGTCTGGATTAAGTAACTCATGCAGCATGAAGGGAGACAGGGCAAGTGGAAAACGAAAGAATCAGAATAGAAAATTTAAATAAAATATTTGAGACCCGCAGACAGGTAATACATGCAGTAAAGGATGTTAATCTTTCTATTGCAGAAGGTGAGATTGTGTCGTTGATCGGACCGTCCGGGTGCGGAAAATCTACAATTATCCGAATGATTGATGACTTGATCAAGCCTACATCGGGGAAAATTTTTGTGGATGGTGTCGAGGTTACGGCGTATAAACGCATACCAAAGGAAATTAACCGGAAAATTGGATTTATTTTTCAGATCCCAAATCTTCTTCCCTGGCTGACAGTAAGAGACAATGTTGCGTTTCCGTTAAAAATTTATAAGATACAGAGTGCCGAGCTGGAAGCTTATGTGGATGAATTGATGGAAATTGGAGGCCTGACGGAATATAAGGATGCCTGGCCATCAGAGATATCCGGAGGGGTTGCACAGAGAATCGGTGTTATGCGGGCACTTGTACATAAACCGGAAATCGTATTTATGGATGAACCTTTCGGAGCTTTGGATACGATGATGAGGGAACAGCTGGACATGGAAATTCTTAATATCTGCAAGACCATGAAAAAGACGGTTGTCTTTATTACTCATGACGTGGAAGAAGCCGTGCTTTTGTCGGACAGAATTTATGTTATGGGAACAAATCCCGGAAGAATTGTGAAGGAAGTAAAAATGGACTTTGAGGGTCCGCGGACACTGTCACTTCTCACAGAAGAAAAATTCCGTGATTATTGCCATGAGCTGACAGGATATATCGGAAAAGTTGATTTGAGTAAGATTGTATAGGAGGTGCGAAGATGAGTTCTTTATTGGAGCAAACTCGTGCAGCGAGAGTAGCAGAGAGGAAAAAACGGGTTCGGGGAGATAAGATATCATCTGTCGTCATGCCGGTTGTTGGTATAGGATGTCTGTTCCTGGTATGGCAGCTGTTCATTGTGGTAAATAATGTTCCTGCATGGCAGCTGTCGCCGCCGCTGAATGTATTTCAGTCCATGATTTTTGATTTTAAGGAAGTCTACATGAACCATGTGGTGCGCACCTTTTTATCTATTTTGGCAGGATGGTGCTGTGCATGTCTGGTGGGAGTGACCGCGGCTGCATTTATGTGCAACTTCCCTATTTTAAACTCGATGCTGACGCCCTACATTAATTTCCTGTGTACACTTCCGGTGATTACGCTGGTTCCAATGATGTATGTTTTTATGGGAGTAGGTCAGGATGTCATCATTATTGCAATTATTCTGCAGTCTTTTGCGATTGTGTGTCTGAATTCTTCTACCGGCTTTTTAAATGTTCCGATCATCCGAAAAGAAATGATGATTTCACTGCGGGCAACCAGGAGACAGATATTGTTTCAGTGTTATCTGCCTTCTGCCCTGTCAAGTGTATTTACAGGCATGAAATTATCTGCAATTTTTGCAACTACGACCTGTGTCAGTGCGGAAGTAAACGGAAGTGCAGTAGGACTGGGGGCTTTGGTCATTACAGCAAAAGCATACTCCAGAACGGAACAGATGTGCGGTGCGATTATTTTTATTGCAATTATTGGCGTTTTCTTCTATATGCTCACAGATATTATAGAAGCAATATTTATTAAGTGGAAAGACTGACAGAATATTATCTTCGGACAGTGGCCGAAGCTAATAAATATAATTTTTTATTCAAAGGAGGAAAGAATATGAAACTGAAAAAAATGGCATCTCTTTTTGTCGCATCTGCGATGACACTCTCAATGGCCGGAACTGCCGGCGCTGAGGATCTTCAAAAGGTGATTGTGGCAGTACCGCATGACCTGGAATGCATCGATGACATGGCAATTTACGTTGGTATCCAGCAGGGCTATTTTGAGGAAGCCGGCGTTGATGTTGAATTGATTACGGCTGCCAATCCGACAGACTTACAGATGGTAGCCACCGGTCAGGCTGATATTTGCTGTCCGTCACCGAATGTGTACCTGGGTCAGGTAGAAGCCGGTGTAGAGTGTACCACAGTCAGTGCATATGACGCTATTAATATTTTTGGTTTTTCGGCTTTGAATGGTTCCGGTATTGAAACCTGGGAAGACTTGAAAGGAAAAACAATTGCTCTGGGTGATGCTGCATGGGAAACTATCGCACTTCCGACTTTGCTCGCAGCAGGCATTGATCCGAAGAATGATGTGGAATTTGTAGTGAGCGGTGATTCCAGATATCAGATGGTGGCGGAAGGACAGATTGATGTCCTGTTTACATGGGTATCTGAGTACAAACAGCTGGTAGGTATGGGATACGATTTCAATTATATTGATGGCAATGAGATTCTGGCTACATTTGCTAACCCGTGGATCGCCGGAACAAATTATTATGAAGAAAACAAAGATAAACTGCAGTCCTTCTTATATGCAATGCAGAAGAGCATTTACTTTATGTACAACAGTCCTGAAGCGGCAGCAGATACTGTTCTGACAGTATTCCCGGGAATTGAGATTACATGGGAAGGCGCGGTTGGATGCGCAGAAGGCCGTGTGGCACAGGCTCTTGGCAATGATGAGTCAGCAAGAGAAGGCAAATTTACAGAAGGTCTTGGAAATCTGACAGCTGAACAGTGGAAAGATGTTATTGACGGAGCACTTGCAGCAGGTGTTATCACAGACGACACGATTACATACGAGCAGTGTTTTACTGACACATGCCTGCCGCAGCCGCTGTCTGAAGAAGACAAGGCGGATGTAATGGCTGATATCGAGGCATATGAGTTTACGTCAGAAGTATATGCAAATGCACAGTAAAAGGTAATGGATATATGAATGGATGTCGGGGAATCCCCATGGATTCCCCCGCTCCTGAAAATTATAATAAGGACTGGAAAGGAGCATATGGACAAGTGCCGAAGGCAATATGTTCATAAAAATGACATGGAGTGGATAAAAGAAGTATTTAAAACGACAAAACCGGTTATAGCAATGTGCCACCTTCAGGCTATGCCAGGCGACCCAAACTTTGATGAAAAAGGTGGAATGGAAAAAGTGGTAGAACTGGCGAGACAGGATTTTCTTGCATTGCAGGAAGGCGGTGTCGATGCAGTTATGTTTTCCAATGAATTCAGTCTGCCTTATTTGAGGAAGGTAAATCCTGAGACAACAGCAGCAATGGCAAGAGTAATAGGAGAATTGAAATCTGAAATCCGAATACCTTTTGGCGTAAATGTACTGTGGGATCCGTATGCTTCACTGGATCTGGCAGCTGCAGTAGGTGCCAGCTTTATCCGTGAAATCATGAGCGGTGTTTACGGAAGTGATTTTGGATTATGGGATACCAACACGGGAGAAATCGTAAGGCACAAACGCAAACTTGGTTTGGACAATGTAAAAATGCTCTTTAATATAGTTCCCGAATCTGCACGTTATCTGGTGGACAGACCGATTGCAGAAATTGCCAAAACAACAGTATTTAATAATAAGCCGGATGTTATCTGTGTTTCCGGGACAAATGCGGGAGCTTCCACAGATATGAACATCTTATCGGTTGTAAAAGAAGCAATTCCTGATACGGCGGTATTTGCAAATACCGGATGCAGGATGGAGACGATTGAAGATATTTTCAAAATCGCAGACGGCGCAGTGGTTGGAACGACATTTAAAATTGATGGCAAATTTGAAAATCTGGTTGACCCGGAGAGAGTAAAACGCTTTATGGATAAAGTGCATCAGGTTCGCTAAATACATGTAAAACCGCCGCCGGATTTATATCCGGCTGTGGTTCGGCTTAGAGGAGGATGGGAAAATATGGATATAAAAGAGATTTTAAAGGATTTTATGTGCACGCCGGCTCCGGCGGGATATGAGCAGGAAATGAGCCGTAAAATGAAAGAACATTTTGAAAAATATTGCGATGAGGTATTTGTCGATAATGTTGGAAACTGTATCGGTAAAATAGCCGGAACAAATCCGAAAGCTCCTCGAATGATGTTTATCGGCCATATGGATTCTGTTGGGCTGATGGTGAGAAAGATTGAAGAAGATGGTTATCTGCAGGTTAGCCGGCTGGGCGGAACTGAGGAAAAGGTTCTGGCCGGAACGAAATTTTTGGTGAGAAGTGAAGATGGAAAATGGTATCCGGCAGCGATTGGGCCAAAAGCACATCATGTAACGCCTCCGGAAGAAAAATATGTGGTAGAAAATGTTAATCAGGTTTATCTGGATATGGGTGCGTCTTCCAAATCTCAGTTAAATAAGATGGGAATTCATATAGGCTGTCCGGTGGTATATAAACCGATGGCGGATGAGATACTGAATGATGAAATCTGCGGTACTTCTGTAGATAACAGGGGCGCCTGCGCAACTTTGGTCGGCATGGCAGAGCAGCTTTCAAAGAGTCGTCCGGCTGCAGATGTTTACCTGGTGGGAACTGTCTGGGAGGAATTTAATCTGAGGGGAGCGATTATCGCTTCACGCCATATTAATCCGGATATCTGTATCTCACTGGATGTGGTACTGGCAGGAGATACACCGAATTTGAAAAATGTATTTGACGTGAAATTGGGAGAAGGCCCTTGTGTAGAACTGCTTACATTCCATGGACGCGGAACACTCAACGGCGTACTGCCTCATGAAGGACTGTTTGAGCTGGCAAAAGAGAGCGCGGCTTTGGCCGGTGTCCCGCTGCAGCGCACGATCGCATACGGTATGCTGATGGATTCTTCCTATGTACAGTTGGAAGGAAAGGGCGTTGCAACCCTGGATATGGGCTTTCCTACCCGTTATACCCATACGCCGGTGGAAACATGCTGCGTAAAAGATATCGAGCAGCTGGTTACTTTGTGCTGCCGGATGACAACGCAGATAAATGAGGAGTTCCATCTCCCAAGATTTAAATAAGAAGGCAGATTTATGAAAAATATATTATGTTTTGGGGATTCCAATACATGGGGATATGATTATACACAATATGATATTTCTTCCGGGCTGACAAAACGGATGGCTTTTGGGGAGCGCTGGACAGGAATATTGCAGAATAAGCTGGGGAGTGATTACAGAATCATTGAGGAAGCCATGAATGGACGGACGACCATATGTTATGATCCGTTTTTTCCGAATGTGAAGGGGATGGACGCACTGAAAGCAGCATTGGATTCCCATGCACCTCTGGACATGGTGATTCTCCAGCTGGGGGTAAATGATCTGAAGCATATGTTTCAGCTGACGGCGGGTATGATTGCGTATGGAATAGAACAAATGATATGTGAGATACAGAAAAGCTACTATGGCTATCCGGTGCCGCAAGTTCTGCTAATCGCGCCGTCTCCGGTACGCAAAGAGATAGCAGAGGGCATTTTTGGATTTAGCTACGGACCTCTGGCTTATGAAAAGAGCTGTCAATTTGGCGTGTTGTACCAAAAAGCTGCGGAAGATCACGGATGCCTTTTTGTAGATTGCGGAAAAATGAATTTTTCATTAAACGATTTAGATGGACTGCATTACAGCAGGGAAGATCACAAAAAACTCGGAGAGGCAGTGTATAAAAAAGTGTGTTCAGCCTTTGGGGATTAGGGAAAGTATGACAAGAAAATATATATTATTCGACATGGACGGAGTGCTCCTTGACAGTGAGGCAGGCAGCTTTGGCTTTATGCGGGAAACACTATCGAAGCGTGGTATACATATCGAAATGGCTGCCTTACTTGGGAAAATAGGAAAAACCAGCAGGCAGGTTGCGGAGGAACTGATCCGAGAATACAATCTCACAGAGACTGCAGAGGAATTTCTGGAGAAAAACCGGAAAATGGGAAACTATTATGCCGACAGCAGACAATTGTGTGTGATGCCCGGAATGTATGAGTTTCTGGAACTTTTAAAGAGCAGGGGAATCCGCATGGCGGTAGTTTCATCTACCAGGGCAATGAGCGTACTGACGGCATTAAACAGATTATCTCTGATTTCATATATGGATGCTGTTGTGTGCGGCGATATGGTAAAAACGCCGAAACCGGATCCGGAAGGCTATTTGAAAGCGGCCGGATGGCTAAAAGCAAAACCGGAGGAGTGTGTTGTGTTTGAGGATTCACCTGTTGGCATTCAGGCGGCACGGAATGCAGGTATGCGTGTTGTGGGGTTTCGGGGATCTGAACTGAAGCAGGACACGTCTGAGGCAGATTTTGAATTGGACACGTATGCAGAATGCATCAGAGAATTAGATAACATTTTAAATAATGAAATATAAGGAGGAGAAACAATGGGAAAAAAGGTAGGCTTTATTGGACTTGGAAATATGGGACGCGGAATGTGCGGGAATCTCATTAAAGCCGGAAATGACGTAACGATTTATGACACAAACCCGAAGGCCATGGAACGCTATGCGGGCAAAGCACATATGGCGAAAGACACCATGGAAGTATATGAGCGCAGTGACTTTATTTTTCTGTCTCTTCCGAATTCCAATATTGTGGAGGCAGTTGTTGAGCCTTTTATCCAGAAGGGAATGACAGGAAAAATTTTAGTGGATACTTCCACCAGTTATCCGCCTTCAACTGTAAAATTGGCTGCAAGAATTAAAGAGAGCGGAGGCGGAATGGTTGATTCTCCTATGCTGGCGGGCCCGGAAGAATCTGATTCGGGTGATCTTCTGGCTGTAGTAGGCGGAGCTAAAGAAGATTATGAGAAAATAACAGAGTTTTTGGAGCAGATTACCAAAACGTACCAGTATATGGGAGAAAGCGGAAAAGGTCATCTTATGAAAATTGCAGTAAATTACTGCAGTCTCGTTCAGGCAGCTATGTTTGCGCAGGTTTATCCGGTTATGAAGAAATATGGTCTGGATGAGGAAGCTGTTTACAGCGGTCTGAATAATGAGATTTTTGATAACTGGGTATTCCAGTTTTACAGTAAGCGTTATGTGTCACATGATTACTTCTGTGGATTTTCACTGAACAATGGTATTAAAGATTTGAGCTATATGAAGCGTCTGTTTGAAGAATCAAATGTTCCTGCATTTGTTTTGGATGGAGCTTTAGACCTGGCGCGTGTGACCATGAAGGACCAGACAGCGGAAGATCCGTTAGAGTTCGCGCATATGGGAAGAACCATGTATCAGTTGTTTGGTTTTGAAAACTAAGGGTTTTGCGGCATTTGGCCGGGGAGGCATGCAATGGAAAAGAAATATTTGCTGGGCTTTGATGTGGGGACATCGGAATCTAAAGGTTCTTTGACAGATTTGAAAGGACAGATATTGGCAACAGCAGCCGTTTCTCATTCGGTATATTCTCCGAAACCCGGTTTTGCAGAACATGATCCTGTTAATGACTGGATGAAGGATTTTAGGCTGGTTATCCGTCAGTTGCTTGAAAAGACAGGAGGACATGCGGAGGAAATTGCGGCTGTGGGCATCAGTACGATTATGGCGGCAGTTACAGTGGTGGACGAAAATTGTGAACCGCTCAGAAATGCCATTCTTTACGGAATAGACAGCCGCTGTGTTGCTCAGGCGGAAGAACTTAACGAAAAAATCGGTGAGGAAAGAATGCTGCAGGAATTTGGAACTGTCTGCACCATTGAACATTTCGGACCGAAGCTTCTGTGGATTCGGAAAAATGAACCGGAAATTTTTAAGAAGATCCGCCATGTTACATTTGCTTCCGGTTTTCTTACTGCGAGACTGACAGGCAATTACTTTGTAGATAAATATTCAGCGGCAAGTGCACTCCCAATGCTGAATCCTGAGACACAGGAATGGAATGAAGAGTTTTGCAGGATGGTATGCCCCAGAGAATGGCTTCCGGAAATTGCAGACAGTACATACTCTATTGTGGGGAATGTGACAAAGCGCGGTGCTCTGGAGACGGGTCTGGCAGAAGGTACTGCAGTAATATGCGGAACAACGGATGCGGGAGCCGAGGCTGTCAGCGTAGGCGTGGTAAATCCGGGGGATACGATGTTAATGTATGGTTCCACGGCATTTTATATCAGCGTGACAGGAGACGGACGAAAAAATACAAAGCTTTGGAGCAATCCTTATACGATTGACGGAAGATATTCCTGTGCGGGAGGAATGGCTACGACAGGTTCTCTTACACGGTGGATTCGGGATGAGCTGGCACCGGATTTGATGGCCAAAGAAGCTGACGGCGGGGAAAATGCCTATACGGCGCTGTTTCGTGAAGCAGAGAATATTTCTCCGGGCAGCGATGGCCTGATTATACTGCCATATTTTCAGGGAGAGCGTATGCCAATACAGGATCCGGCGGCAAAAGGTGTGATGTTTGGGTTGAACCTGCAGCATACCAGAGGTCATATTGTTCATGCGGCTTTTGAAGGAATCGGTTATGGAATTGCTCAAAACATGGATTTGATGCATGAGGCAGGAATTCCGCTGGATAAAGTGACAGCAGTCGGGGGTGGTACAAAGTCCCTGCTGTGGCTTCAGACTGTCAGCAATATCTGCGGCATTACACAGATCGTACCGGAAGTGACAATTGGCGCCTCTTATGGAGATGCACTTATGGCTGGCCTTGCAATTGGCGTTATCGATTCACCGGAAAAGATAAAAGAACTGGTAAAGATACGGCATGTGATAGAGCCGGATATGGAAAAACACCGGCAATACAAAAAATACCGGGAAATCTATCATGAATTGTATGTAAGAAATAAAGATTTGATGCATCTGCTTTAATCCATGATGCCGGGGCCAAAAGATTTTTAGCACCGGCATCAGCATATTTTCAACTTCATTTTGTATTTTAAAAGTCTCCGTCACACAGTAGAAGTATTTCCGGGTATTGCACGGGCAGTCAACGGTTTAATTCCTGTATCCTCCGGGTCATTTTTTTTGCCAGACGAAGGTTATATCCAAGAAAACAAAGCCAGATTACGAAGGCTATGGCAATTTGACAAATGATAACGATTGCGCATGTACCGATTCCGTTCCCGGAAGGAATCCATCCGACCTGGAACGCAACGACAGTATAGACGATGCATCCGCTGCCCATATGGATGACGCTTTGAATCGGAAGAGTAAGGTTATCTTTATCGTATATGGCAGATGGTGCTCCAAACCCGATGCCGATGAGGATACTGCCGATCACCATTTTGGTAAAGGAATATTCCTCCAGCACAAAGCTTCCTTTATAAATGAAGTCGAATATAATACCCGTCATACAAAAAATGAACAGTGCCATTCCAATTCCGATAAGTGTATTTTTTATTATGTTTTTCATGACAATTCCCCCTATAATCCCAGATAGTTTTTAAAATTTTTCAAGTATTTTCTTGATACATAGTCCCTGCAGCCGTTTTTCAGTTTCAGAAGGAGCGTTCCGTTAAATCCGGCTTCCACGCTGTCCATATATGAGAGGTTTATAATGGTTGTTTTAGATATCTGCATAAACCGGTTTCCCAGCTGCCGGTTGATTTCCCAGAGCCTTTTTCTGGAAAAATAATGCTTCTGTTTCCCGTAAATTATAGTTTCTCCGCCTTCAATCCTTACCATGTAAATTTCTTCCGGCTGCAAAATAATAATGCGTTCTTCGGATTGGGCAGTGATCGGAGATTTGCCGGTATCCATAAAATCCAGTATTTTCTGGATTTCATCTGTCATGCGGTCTGTATAAATCACCGCATAGGGTGTTTTGTAATCTGGTGAAAGTTCAATGCTTGCTTTTATGTCTTTCCTCCTCCTTTCTGATACCTGTAATTAGTATAATATAAAAATACCGGTCTGTCCCGAACCTGACGGTGAAATGCATAAATTGGAAGGTGAAATACATTTGTTTATAAAAACTTTCCTCGTTTTCTTATGAGTTGTATAATACAATGGTATATGATAAAATAGGAAGAAAAATTTGGCGGCAGATAAAAAGAGGCGGTGAAGAAATGTTTTTTATGCTGGGAATCACGGAAGGAAGAAAAAATTTAGATTATAATCAGGTATTTGTGTGTAATATCTGCGGTGCTTACGGAAGATATGTTGTATACGTGACATATACGGTTTTATCTCTTTTCTTCCTCCCTGTTTTTAAATGGAATCGCAGATATTTTGTGACAACAACCTGCTGTAACACAACTTATCAGTTAAATGGTGATGCAGGCAAAAGAATAGAACATGGAGAGCAGGTTGAGATCCGTCCGGAAGATTTGCAGAAGATTTCCGGAGGAGGATACGCGCAGAATAAAGAGAAGCGCTGTATGAACTGTGGATATGCTACTATGGAAGATTTTTCTTATTGCCCCAGATGCGGGCAGTTATTAAAAAAATGAATGACTGATTTGGAAGAAAACAGAATGAGGAGGAAATGAAATGATCACGTTACTATTTATATTTTTAATGATTTCCATATTCGGAAAGCTGCTTATATTTGCGGTTAAGGCATCGTGGGGAATTACAAAGATATTGTTTACTGTTATTCTTCTGCCGCTGGTTCTGACAGGGCTTGCAGTAGCAGGGCTGGTATATATAGCATTGCCGGTTCTTCTGGTCGCTGGTGTGATTTCAATGCTTGGACGCAGCACATAAAACAGGATGATGGCAGCAGCATTTTTATAACAGAGCTGTTTTTTAGGAAAGAGAAGAAGGAGTATATCACATTTGCGATATGCCCCTTCTTTTTCTATGTGATATTATTTTTGCTGTATATGGAATTGGAATGCCGTATACTCAGGAATCTCCCGGTTAATAGGAATGCCTGCATTCATCAGCGCGGAGCCGGAATAAACCGCTTCTCCGTCATTGATGGTATACATGGCATCAGGCTTCAGCCCCCTGGCATGTACATATTCCTGCGGTCCATTGCAGGTAAGATTTGTCACAACTACGCTCAGAAGGGATTCACGCTTATCTTTTGTTACGTGCTGCCATGCTGTCATATTGCCCGGCTCAAAAGGATTGGTCAGACGGTAGTAATCTCCCTCAAAAATGATATGGTAATATTTACGGAACAAATCACTCTGTTCTCTGCACAGTTCCTGCTCTTCCGGGGAAAGATGAGTGGCATCCAGCTCATAACCGAAGGTACCGCACATGGCTACAACGGCCTTGGTTTTTAGAGGAACAAGCCTTCCGCTGTCAGAAATATGAGCGCCCATAGTAGAAACCGGATATACGAATGAAGTTCCGTAATGGAGTTTCAGCCGGTCAATGGGGTGGTTGTTATCGCTTACCCAGTACTGCGGATAGTAGTGAAGCATGGCCGGATCATAGCGTCCGCCGCCGCCGCTGCAGCCTTCAAAAAGGATATCAGGGTGGGTTTTGATAATATTGTCCATTACCCGGTATAGTCCAAGAACGTAACGATGATAAACTTCGCCCTGTTTTTCTGCAGGAAGGTCATTGGACCAGATGTCGGCGAGAGAACGATTGATATCCCATTTTACATAAAAAATATTGGCGTCATCCAGAATGGCATTGATTTTCTCAATGAGATAATCCTGCACTTCTTTGCGGCTCATGTCGAGAGCCATCTGATTGCGGCTGCGCACTGCATGACGCCCCGGAATCTGCATCGTCCATTCGGGATGGGAACGGTAAAGATCACTGTCTTCAGAGACCATTTCCGGTTCAAACCAGATACCGAACTTCATTCCCAGATCATTGATCTGTTCTACCAGCTTATGAAGACCGCATTTGATTTTGTTTTCATTTACGTACCAGTCTCCAAGGCTGCTGTTGTCATCATTACGTTTTCCAAACCATCCGTCATCCATAACCAGAAGATCAACGCCCATCTTTTTTGCGGCTTTTGCAATCTCCACCAGTTTTACATCATCAAAGTCCATGAAAGCAGCTTCCCAGCTGTTGATCAGAACCGGACGTCTGGCGTCCTTCACAAATTTACTCTTGCAGAGATTGGAACGGTAAAAGTCATGGTACAAATGAGAAAGTCCGGTGAAGCCGTGTTCGGTAAATGCCATTACTACTTCCGGCCCTTCGAATACCTCTCCGGGCTTTACTTCATAGTAAAATTGTTTTGGATTAATTCCCATAACAAGGCGGAGCTGGTCATACTGGTCAAGCTCTGCTTCAGCGAGAAAATTGCCGCTGTACATCAGGGAAAAACCGTAGCATTTTCCAAAATCTTCCGTAGTATTTTTGTCACACAGAATAACAAAAGGATTCTGCTGATGGCTTGAAGACCCGCGAACACTTCCTATTGTATGGATGTGATGTGTCATGCGCTGCCGTTCCACCTGTCTTTCCTGACCATAGCGGCCCGGAAGACTTACCAGATCAAAGTCTTTGCCATTGAGAAAATCGAGGCAGACAGACATGATTTTTCTAAGATGTATGGAGGCGTTTCCGGAATTTAAAACCTTTACAGCCCGGGTAATAATATCGGCTTCTTCAAATACGCTGTACAACAGAAGTACCTGAACATTGCTTACAGCGTCAGATAACGTGACTTCCAGAGTATCAACAGTATCTTCCTCATTGGCGAAGACACAGGGAAGAGTATCCAGCTGATATTTCCCTTTTATAATTTTAAAATCAACAGCTTTTCCGTGGAAGGAGTAGCTGCCGTCACCGTTTACTACCTCAATGCTGGCAGTGCGAAAATCTCCCTGCTGCTGTGTACTGTATTCCTGGGGCTGAGCATCCAGAGAAAAGGTCCTGGCATTTCTGGATTCATATGGGTTTCCTGAAAATCCCCGGTCATACTGCATAATCTGGTAGCTCATATCTGCATCGCAGATGCCTGGCCCATAATAGAGATGAAAAAGATAATCCAGATTTCCTATTTTCATCTGATAGGAGGTATGCTTTGTGTGTAATGTGATTGTCTTAGTTTTTTCATTAAATATAATTCCCATAATATTCCCTCTGTTGTTTATTTGATAGCTGATAAACGCTCCGAACGGGAAGCTCAAAACCTGCGGTTTTTCGCTGTTCGTTGCACTCACATAGGCCCGCACAGCTAAAAATGCTTTTGTCTGCAAGCAGTCACGCATTTTAGCTTTTCGGTCCTGCGTTCGTCGCTTATCGTTCACATTTTATCATAATGGGGGAAAAATCTCACTTGGCATATTGCGGGAAATAAGGGGGTCTCTTTGTGGGTTTTGACTAATGAAAGAAGGGGAAAAAGCGATGCGGCGAGATTATGGTTAATTTAACAAATAAAACGGGCATAACAGTATAAAATATGCTAAAATGAGGATAAAGCGTGGTATAAACCTAGAAAACAGGAAAGAAGATGTTGGAAAATGGCAGGTTATGTATTAAAGATAGTGCTTGAGGACACGCATCCTCCGGTATGGCGGAGGGTTATAGTACCGGAAATGGTGACTTTTTTAGAACTGCATGAGATTATTCAGATTATTTTTGGGTGGACCGGATGCCATCTTCATGATTTTCGTATACCTTCAAAATCTATTTGTATAGATGATGAAAAAGAGGGGTGGGATGCCTGTCATTATTCAGAAAATGAAACACTAATAGAGAGATTTCTTCTGAATAATAAATGGGTGCGTTATACATATGACTTTGGAGATGAATGGAGGCACAGGGTTATTTATGAGAAAACAGAGGAGAGCTATGAGAAACGATATGCTTCTTTGTTGAAAGCAAGAGGCGATAATTTTCTGGAAGACAGCGGCGGAGTATGGGGTGAAAATGGAGATAACAGGACATCTTTTAAGAGCAATGAAGTGGAACGGCAGTTGAAAAAGCTGATTTGTCCAATCCATGATAACCTCATAGAGGAAATAACAGAAGCAGATGTTGAAAAGATAATGGATGATTTTATCCGAAAGCTGAGCAAAAATTTTAAGACATGCGCGCAAAGAGCTTCGGCTGCAAATATGCCGTCACAGATGTCAAAGAAAATCAACAGATGGAAGGAGTTTGCAGAGGGCAGGAAGGCGGCATTGGAGCAGGAGAAAACGGAAGCGGTCAGTTACAGGCAGATGACATTGCCATTTGTGCAGGAAAAAGATGTGCAGGAAGAAGAGAAAGTGGATGCAGCAGGCTATGTGCTGGAAATTGTCCCGGGAGAAAAAACAAATGCAGAACTTTTGCGTAATCTGGGATTAAAGGAAGCCGCAGATTACTGTAAGTATTTGCAGATCCCGGCACAGGATACGTGGACGAAGAGCCAGATGACTGAGGCTATTGCACAGATATTTCAGGAGCACCCGGAGTATATTTTATACGTTTTTTATGAAGAGGAATATAAAGAATTTCTGCGTTGGCTGAAAATTCCCTGTGGTATAGTCAAAGAGCAGCCCGGGAGGGAAAATGTATTGATTAAGGCACTAAGCCTGGGGCTGGCGGATGTGTCCATACAGAAGAGTAAAAATAGGAGCAGGGCGAGACTTGGTTTTGCCGGAGATATCCGGGACATTATAAAACCTCTGGACGCAGACGTAAGAAAACAGATATACCGGCAACTTAAAAAATTCTCAGAGAAACTGGAAAATCTGATTCTGGTCTATGGAATTGTAGATTTTGACAGTTTGTATAATATGTTTGGCCGGATCTATCATGAGAAGATGGATAAAACGTCATTTTACCGATATGTATATTGGTTTGCACGTTTTAATAATCTGGTAAGGACCGCATATTCCGTTGATGGTACAAGCTACGCCGCATCAATACAGCTGGATATGGAGTCTCTTCTTGTAAAAATGAAAGAATATGCGAATGATCTGGAATATGTGATGTTTCCTTCCGGAGAACTTAAAAGGATGGCAGCGGACATCAGTATGAGAAATGACTGGCTGGATATTCTTTTTACAACCTTGCATTTTCAATTCGGGATTCAGGATCAGGCGGCAGCCGTGATTCTGGAAGGTATATTTTCTGCAATTATGAATGGGGAATCTTTAAATGACATATTGGATAAAGTATATATACTTCTTCCGCCAAAGCAAAATCTTTACGGGATGTGCGAGTTATGGGAAGGTATAGCTGCACTTATGCTGGAACTGGAGCTTCCCATGCTGAAGGGAAGAAGCCGTAATGAATACGCAGAGGAAAAGGGAATTTCCCCATGGCAGACAGGAATGACAGAGGAAATGGAGGAATACGTAAATTCAAGAGAACGGCATATGAGTGAGTTCCCGGCAGAAATTCAGGAGGCCATGTATCAGGCATACTGTTTTGCAGACGGACAGAATATGAGAATGCTTTTGAATTATCAGGAAAAAGAGAAGATTAAATCGGAGGAGTTCCTCTATCTTCTGGCCGAGGCACATATTACAGGGTGTGAATTTGCGGCTGCTGAGAAATTGATACGTAAGCTTGAGAGAAGTTCTGCCCGTGGAAAGCAGGCAGCTTCTTCCCTGAGACAGAATCTGAAAGACGGGCAGGATATTATAGAAGATGCGGATGACATGGAAATATATTCATGGAACGGTATGACATCAGATCTCTTAGCGGTATCCCGGCCTTTTGTGAGAGAAACCCCCAAAATAGGAAGAAATGATCCCTGCCCCTGCGGATCAGGGAAAAAGTATAAGAAATGCTGTGGAAAGAATAAATAAACTGGAATATAATTGGAAGACGCTGTATCGGTGAAAACTGTAATTTGACATTTATGCATTGGTTTGGTATATTTATGCAATAAATAAGAGCTGAAAGAAAGGGAAAAAAATGAGTTATGGTATTTTGAGCCTGCTTCCGCCGTTGGTGGCTGTAGCATTGGCAATCAAGAGTAAGAATGTGATATTTTCTCTGTTTTGCGGAGGATTCATGGGAGCTTTGATCCTGTGTGTGGGAAATCCATTTGCGGCAATAAAATCTATGATAGGGGATTACTTTTTCGTTCAGCTTACGGACAGCTATAATGCAGGCGTGATCGTACTTGTAATCTTCATCGGTGGTTTCATTAAATTAATGGAAAAATCAGGAGGAGCCCAGGCATTTGCAAAAGGAGTTCATAAGGTTATCGATACGAAGCTGAAGGCTCAGCTTTGTGCATGGCTGGGAGGTATTTTGATTTTCTTTTCTGATCTGGGGACTCCCCTGCTTGTGGGCCCGGTGTTCAGACCACTGTTTGATAAATTAAAAGTGTCGCGGGAAAAGCTGGCATGGATATTGGATTCAACGTCATCCCCGGTTGCCATTTTGGTTCCGTTCATTGGATGGGGCGTATATATCATGGGTCTTATTCAGAGTGAATTCACCAATCTGGGAGTTGCAGAGTCGGATTATTCTACTTTTGTTCAGGCAATTCCATTCCAGATTTATGCAATCCTTGCTATCATCATGATTCCGCTGGTAGCATTTACTAAAAAAGATTTTTCACAGATGAGGAAAGCGGAACTTCAGGCTCAGAAAAATCCGGTTCCTGCAGAGATGGAAGATAATTATGTGGCGGAAACGGATGACAGAGGATATTCTATGGGAAATGCAAAGCCTGTTATGGTGCTTCTTCCTATTATAACAGTGTTTGTTACTTTGTTTGTGAATCTGGTGCCGTTGGGGTTCCCATTTAAGAAAGTGGATGGAAATATTTTTCGAGTGGCTCTTACTATGGGATATTTTCTGGCGGCGGTGCTGCTTATGGCCATGATGATTTTCTTTAAAGTGAAGGATGTAAAAGAAACCTTTAAGATCTATGTGGATGGTATGAAGGGGATGACAGATGTGGCCATCACTCTGGTACTTGCATGGTCTCTGGGAACAATGATCAGCAATCTGGGAACGGCAGAATTTATCATAGGAATACTTCAGAAGAGTAATTTCAGCGCATGGCTGATACCCGCGTTTATCTTTTTATTTGGCACATTTGTATCTTTTTCCACAGGAAGTTCCTGGGGCACTTTTGCTATTATGATGCCCCTTGCGATTCCAATGGCCCATGCGTTTGGCATTCCCTATGCAATCTGTGTAGGAGCGGTGCTGTCCGGCGGCTTGTTTGGTGATCATTGTTCACCTATATCTGATACCACGATCCTGTCCTCCACAGGAGCAGAATGCGACCTTGTGGATCATGTGAAGACACAGCTCCCGTATGCCTGTGTCAATGGTATCATTGCTTTTGTTTCCTTTATTCTTGCCGGTCTTACCCGCAGCCCTCTGTGTGTGGTGTTTGCCGTGGCGGTATTGACTGGCTGCATGTTTATATGGAATAAAGCAGACGAGAGAGTAAAATAAAGCGGACAGAATAAATTTGGGCAATTAAATAGTGTACGAAAACAAAGCTGGTTGATTGAAGATAGTTTCAGTCAGCCAGTTTTTGTGATTCCCAAAGAAACTGAAATGACGACTGAAGAATTTATTGAAAAATTAAATGAGATATAAAAAGTAAAATGCGAATCTCAAATTTTAGAGTTAAAAAGTGAAAAGTCTGGATGTCCCAGGCGATTATATGATACGTTATCCAGTTTCTCTAATCAGGATGATGGCGGGATCATTATTTTTGGAATTGATGAAAAAAATGATTATGAAGAATCTGGAGTATACGATGCACAGGATCTTCAAAAGAAAATCAATGCACAGTGTCTGCAGATGGAGCCGGTGGTGCGGCCTCTTTTTACCGTGCTGGAAAAAATGAAAAATGTTTTGTTGCAGGGGAAATTCCGGGGGTGATCTGGCAGACAGGCCATGCTATTGAAACTAAAAGATGGAAAGCCGAATCTGGCGCATTTATCGGACAAAGAAATCTACGATTTGATGAGTATTACCAGAAATGGAGTGATTACTTTAAGTGCGGCGCTTCTGTTCAGTTATTATTCCCAGGCTTATTTTCCGCAGTTGTGTATTACAGCAGTCGTTGTTCCAGGAACAGCAGTTGGAGAAACAGGAGCGATGGGAGAGCGATTTCTGGATAATCAGAGAATTGAGGGAAGTATACCAGAGATGTTGGAAGCAGCAATCGGCTTTGTGCGGAAAAATGTGCGTACAAAAACAATTATTGACAGCGATACCGGAAGGCGGCAGGATCGTACAGACTATCCGGTGACAGCAATCAGGGAAGCAATACTGAATGCGCCGCTGGTTCATCGCGACTACAGTATTCATACGGAAGGAATGCCGATATAGCTTCTTATGTTCGATGACAGGATGGAAATCAGAAACAGTTGTATGTTGAATAAGTCAGAAGAATAATTTGGTTGACAAAATCAACATTAAGTGATATATTGAATATGGTTGACAAAATCAACAATAAATGCGGGAGGTAATAAATTTATGGATACATTGGATGTTGTAAAAAAAGAAGAAGCCAAAAAGAGAGTTTTTAAGGGCGTTCACAGTTATGCCATTCCAGGGAATGCACTCCATTCATTCAAGGTATTGAAGACTGGGGAAGTGATGGATGTATTTACACCGCAGAGAGAGGATTATCTGTAACATGAAAAAATCTTTGCAGACAGCGATAACCATAAGAAGATTCAACCGGTTTTATTTGCCGTATTTTCATCTGCTGACTCAGAAATATCTAAATTCAGAGTATTCAGTGGCAGAAGCGCGGATACTATATGAAATATACGAAAATAAAGAAATCAGTGCCAGGGATATGGTCAGGAAGCTCTATGTCGATAAAAGCTATTTAAGCAGAATATTGAAAAAATTTGAATCCAAAGCTTTAATCAAACGGGAAGTTTCACAGGATGATTCCCGGATGACGGTTATCTCACTTACAAAAAACGGAGAAGCGCTTGCCGAAGATCTCATTATGCAATCCAACAGACAGATAGAAAAAGACATTATGGAGATTTCGGAGAGTGATTTGGATAAGTTGACTTATCATTTAGAAAAAATTATTGAAATCTTGGATGGTGAAAGAAATGAACATTGTTGAATATGATCCGAGGTATAAGGATTCGTTTATACAGTTTAATACGGATTGGATTGTTGATAATTTTGGATGCCTTGAGAAAGAGGATCTTGAGACTTTTGCTAAAATTGATGAAGAATTAGAAAATGGTGCAATGGGCAATGGACCATGATGCCAAAAGATTGTTTATTCTATCTAACCGCAAGTTGAAACCGGCGATTCATATTTATGAGAAATACGGATTCAGGGAAATCAGATTAGACGATTACGAGTATGTTCGTGGAAACATTGCATTTGAACGGTTTATATATTAACGCAGAATTTGATTTAAGGAAGCAATCAAATGAAAAATCCATGAATTCCGTTAGCAAAACCGGAGATAAAGAAGTATGAGTTAGTGGAGGAACTGGCGAAGCATTTGACGGAGATTGTGAAAAGTTATTTTAGAAAGCAGGTGAGTAATTCATACTAAATTATTCTTTCGCATACACTGTAAAAACAGTGTTTCGGGAGATTTTTCCTTGAAAGAATATATTGAAGAACGTGCTATTGAGATTGCAAATTATATCATTGAGAACAATGCTACGGTAAGACAGACTGCGAAAAAGTTCGGAGTAAGTAAAAGTACGGTACATGTGGTTGTAACAAAGTAGAACGTATTGTAAGATGGATGTATAAAATTGGATAAAGACAGTGGTTAAGCCGGGCAGAAGCTCGGCTTTGTCTTTGTCTGGAGAGAGTATTTTAAGGGGAAGATGATTGAAAGAAATGGGAAGATTTGATATATTATAAATGAGAAATTAACTTCTGATAATACAAAATTATCAGAATATTTTATAAAGGAGAAGGCGTATGGAATCAAATTTTGAATTTCTAAATAATAAATATTGGTCAGCACTTGCTCAAGTGGGAGCAACTGCCGAGAAAGATTGATGATATTTTATATTTGCTTCGTAAAAATAGAAATGATGCGGTACATAATTTTGTATTATCGGAAATAAAAAATGGAGGTCATTTATGACACCTGAGGAAAGAGCGAGAGTTAAAATAGATAAACAGTTAATGGATGTGGGTTGGGATATAATTTCTCGTGATGAGTATATCCCTAAAAATGCTGTTGCTGTAAAAGAAGCATTGATGCAAGGTAATACAGAGAGTGATTATTTACTCTTTGTAGATGATAAGGCTATTGCTGTTGTTGAAGCGAAAAAGGAAAAAAATAATCTCGGAGCCACTGTTGCAGCACAAGCGGAGGCATATTCTAAAAATCCGCAAAATTGGTATCCGTTATGGTTTGACGGACAAATTCCGCTTGTTTATCTTGCAAACGGCAATAAGATATATTTCAAAAATATGCTTATTGATCCGGATGGAGATTATATCGAGCTTATCGAGATGCACTCTCCGAAGAAGATGTTACAGATTATAGGTAAAAAATCGGAATATGGTGCATTGCCGAGAATTGAAAAACAGGGACTGCGTGATTGCCAGTACAATGCAGAGGTTTCCTTTGAAAAATCGCTTAAAGCCGGTCAAAAGAAAGCTCTCGCCGTTCTTGCTACAGGTTCAGGCAAAACATATTTGGCGTGTCTTGCGGCTTATCGTTTGCTTAATTACACGCCTACAAAAAGAGTATTATTTCTTGTGGACAGAAACAACCTTGCAAGACAGACCGAAACGGAGTTCAGCCTTTTTGACCGTACGGAAAAGCAACAACCGATGAACTCCCTTTATCAAATTAACCGTTTAAAAAATTCTGATGATGTGAACGGCGATATTATTATCTCTACTATACAAAAGCTTTTTACGGTTTTGACAGGTCAGACTGTTGCGAACGATAGCGAAGATAAAGAAGACGAGAAACAATTTAGCTTTTCTGATAGTGAAAAGGTTGAACCTGTGATTGAATTAGGAAATGACTTAAAACTTCCGCCCGATTATTTTCAGTTTATCATTGTCGATGAATGTCATCGCTCGATTTACGGTAAATGGCAGTCGGTGCTTAATTATTTCAAAGATGCAAAAATATTAGGCTTGACCGCGACTCCTACACCGGAAGCTTATGCATTTTTCAATAAAAACACAGTTGAAGAATACACCTATGATGATTCCGTCGTAGACGGCGTTAATGTTCCGGCAAGGGTTTATAGAATAAAAACAAATGTTACCGAACATGGCGGTACTATTAACATCGGCGATATTGTTACGGATATAACAAGAGGCGGTGCTGAATTGCCATCTTATGTAGCAGAAGAAAGAGTAGAATATGGAACGAAGCAGCTTAATCGTTCTGTTATAAATCCCAGTCAGATCGAAGAAGTTGTCAGGGCATATATGGACGCTATTTATACGGACTTGTATCCTGACAGAGAAGAAAAATGGGAATATGTCCCGAAAACGCTTATTTTCGCCAAAGATGACAATCACGCCACACAGATTGTAAATGTGGTAAAAGAAATTTTTAAGGAAAAGTTCAAGGATAGAGAAACTCCCGAAAAATTCGTACAGAAAATCACATATTCTGCTGGAGATTCCAATACTCTCATTCGTGATTTAAGAACAGAAAAGGATTTTCGTATCGCCGTAACAGTTACACTCGTTGCAACCGGAACGGATGTAAAACCTTTGGAAATCGTATTTTTTATGAATGATGTGCAGTCCGAAGTTCTTTACACACAGATGAAAGGCAGAGGGTGTCGAGTTATCAATGAGGACAAGCTGAAAGAAGTTACTCCTAATGCTACAACAAAAGAATGCTTTTACATCATTGATGCGGTCGGCGTTACTGAACACGATAAGACTATTCCAAAGCCAACAGGCCCAGGTGGAAAGGGCGGTGAAAAAGTTCTGAAGCTTGACCAACTGTTGGAACGCCTTGCACATGGAGAGGTCAGCGACGGTAACCTTGCGTTGTTGCGCGATTACTGTGCAACTATAAACAACCGTTACGAGGAGAATCCCTTGTTTGGCAGGCATTTGAACATATTTGTATCAGACTATGGATTTGCTCCAAAAACATTAGCAAGCGCTATAAATAGAGCACTTTCGAGTGGAAAGCTGCCTGAATATGTAAGTATTTCCGCAGACAATATGGAAAGAAAAAACTTAATACACTGCTTAATTTCCAATGTTGACGCACGCAAAAAGCTTCTTGAAATGCACAGAGGATATTATGCGGTTGCACCCGATAAGGATGAAACAATATATAAAGGATTTTCCAAAGAATCGGCAAAATCATTTATTGAGTCTTTTGAAAAGTACTTGAAGGAAAATGCAGATAAGATTGAAGCTCTGAGAATTATCTATAATTCGGAGGATACTGTTATTACATATTCAATGCTTGCAGAATTACAGGATAAACTGATTGCGGAAAACCGTTTATTTACTCCTTATACTATCTGGAGCAATTATAAACTGTTGGATGTTGACGGTAATGTGGAAGAATTAGATGTGAAACAGAATATAAAAGCGCTTACACACCTGATTCAGCTTGTGCGTTTTGCCTACAGGAAAAGCGGCAATCTCAAAAGCTTGCTTAAAGGCTACTCACAGAGATTTACCCTTTATTGCGGACAAAATCAGCGTAATCTCACTTCTGACCAACAGAAAATTATGAAGCAGATTGCAGACTATATCATTAACGAAGGCTCTATCAGTGTAATGGAACTCAATTCTATTGATACAGACCTTTGGCGTAAAGCAATTACAAGCTTTGGTGTACCGGCTCTGACAGCGGAAATTATTGAATTATCAAAATTTATTTTAAAGGCGGCATAATACTATGACAGATATACAAACCAAAAGCGAAGCAACATTAGTTAAAAAGGTATGGGATATAGCAAATGTACTTGCATCGGCAGGTGTTGGTTTTACTGATTATATCACTCAGCTTACCTATATTCTTTTTCTCAAAATGGATGATGAAAAAGAAGCACTGGGTCTTGGTAGTTCTTTACCGGAAGGCTATAAATGGAAAGATATTATTGACTTGAATGGCTCTGATTTAGTTGAAAAATACGAAGAAATTTTAAGAGAGCTTGCAAAAGATGACGGACTTATAGGCACTATTTTTACTAAGGCTTCCAACAAAATTGACAGCCCTGTTCACCTTGCAAAGGTTATCCAAATGGTATCCAACGAGAATTGGTATATGATGGAGGGCGATTTCAAGGGCGCGATTTACGAAGCAATTCTTGAAAAGAACGGACAAGACAAAAAGAGTGGAGCGGGTCAATATTTCACCCCTCGTTCCTTAATTAAGGCAATGGTAGATGTAACCGATCCCAAAATAACCGAAACTGTTGCCGATCCGGCTTGCGGCACTGGTGGATTCCTTCTTGCTGCTTATGAACATATGAAACCGCAAAGCAAAGAAATTGCAAAGCAGAATTTTCTGCGTAATAATGCTCTTTTCGGTGCAGATAATACTCCTCTTGTAGTTACCCTTGCTTCAATGAACCTCTACTTACACGACATTGGCACTACAAAAAGTCCTATTGTATGTCAGGACTCCTTGCTTGATACTTCCGATAAAATGTATGATGTCATCCTTGCAAATCCGCCTTTTGGCACAAGACCGCAAGGAAGTGTTGAAGTTGCAGCAAACAGACCAGAGTTTATTAAAACATCGGACAATCAGGTGAATTTTTTGCAGCATATTATGTCTATTGTCAAAACAGGTGGCAGAGTTGCTGTTGTTTTACCGGATAATGTTTTGACAGACGGAAAAGCAACCGTAAAAGTGCGCGAGAAACTCCTGAAAGAGTTTAATTTACATACAATACTTAGACTTCCTACCGGTATCTTCTATGCAGGCGGGGTTAAGACCAATGTCCTTTTCTTCAAAAAAGGACAGGAAACAAAAGATGTTTGGGTTTATGATTACAGAACGGGCATCAAGCACACTATGGCTACCAAGCCTATGACAAGAGAACATCTTGATGATTTTGTAAAATGTTATTGTTCAGGTCATATGGAAGATAGAGTGCAAACTTATTCTGAAGAAAATCCAAATGGAAGATGGCGTAAATTTACTGCTGAAGAAGTGTACTCCCGCGATCAATTAAAGCTTGATTTCAAGTGGATTGATTTAGCAGAAAAAGATGACCGTACTATTACAGAACTACTCTCGGAAATGCAGGAGAAGGCTGCTTCTATCGGCGAAGCAGTGTCTAAACTCCAAGAAATTCTCGGAGGAATTAACTTATGATTGATACAAAAGCTTTAAGAGAAAAAATCCTTGACCTTGCAATTCGTGGTAAGCTTGTTCCTCAAGATCCAAATGACGAGCCCGCCTCTGTTCTACTGGAGCGTATCCGGACCAAAAAAGAACAAATGGTTAAGGAAGGCAAACTAAAAGCAAAGGATATTAAAAACGATACTGTCATCTTTAAAGGTGAGGATAATTTGCATTATGAGCAGTTCGCTGACGGAAGTGTGAAATGTATTGAGGATGA
>JAUNSC010000038.1 GCA_030539395.1 Eubacteriales bacterium | reverse complement strand
TTTTAACTGTGGCTTAGCACTATATTTTGAGTTCAACTCCAAAAGTCAGGTATCATATCATTTTTCGAATTACAACCCCGTTTATTATGACTTTTTTTCATCAATATAATGTAAAAGATTAAAGATCGATTTTCCGTTTCATGTCAACTTCACCTTGTAAATTGAATAAAATCTGATATACTTGGTTGGTAGAATAATTTCCGTTCGCCAAAATGCAGAACGGTCTAAGGAAGGATATGGATATATGGAACATTTAATTACACCTGAAAATTATAAATCCGAACTGAATCTGCATGACACGCAGATCGCAATCAAAACAGTAAAAGACTATTTTCAGAAAGCACTTACCAGAAGACTGAACCTTCTTCGTGTATCGGCTCCTCTTTTCGTTACACCGGATTCGGGGCTGAATGATAACCTGAACGGTGTAGAACGCCCGGTATCCTTTGGTATCAAAGAGCAGGATGACGCTCAGGCTGAAATCGTACACTCTCTTGCAAAATGGAAACGTTATGCATTAAAAGAATACGGTTTCCGGCACGGCGAAGGTCTTTATACAGACATGAATGCTATCCGCAGAGACGAGGACACTGACAACATCCACTCCATCTATGTGGACCAGTGGGACTGGGAAAAAATCATCTCTAAAGAGGAGCGTACTACAGATACTTTAAAAGCTGTTGTCCGTGAGGTATACAAAGCTCTCCGTGCAACAGAGACATACATGACACTGCAGTATGATTATATAGAAGAGACTCTTCCGAAAGAGATTTTCTTTATCACCTCTCAGGAACTTGAAGATATGTATCCCGAGTGCACTCCGAAAGAGCGTGAATACAAAATCACCAAATTAAAAGGCGCTGTATTTATCATGCAGATCGGCGGACAGCTTGCATCCGGGCAGAAGCATGATGGCCGTGCACCGGACTATGATGACTGGTCTTTAAATGGTGATATTATTGTATATTATCCTGTACTTGATATTGCACTGGAACTTTCTTCAATGGGTATACGCGTAGATGAAGATGCCCTTTTAAAACAACTGGAACTGGCCGGATGCCCGGAACGTGCGGAACTTCCTTTCCAGAAAGCCATTCTGGATCAAAAGCTGCCCTACACTATTGGCGGCGGTATCGGTCAGTCACGTATCTGTATGTTCTATTTAAGAAAAGCCCATATCGGAGAGGTTCAGGTCTCTCTTTGGCCTGATGATGTACGCAAAGAAGCAGCCTCCCACGGTATTAAGCTTCTGTAAAAGGTATCATTTATGGTTCACAGGATTTTAATTGTAGAAGATGATAAAAAATTAAATGACGGCATCTCCCTTGCATTAAAGGGAGACGGCCGTCAGTTCTTCCAGTGCCGCACATTACGTGATGCGAGACAGACTCTTCAGAAAAACAATATCTCGTAATCGGACTGGAAGCCGGTGCCAATGACTATATCACCAGGCCATTCAGTCTCATGGTTCTGCGGGCAAGAATCAATGTCCATCGGCTCCGCCGCCTGCAAGAGATGGTGGATGATGCCGCCGGAACGTATCCGGCATTATATTTCTATTTTCAATCCTGCACTGAGCTGATGTGCAATATCTCCCAGTTCTTCTTTTAAAATGTCATAGGAATGCTTTCCCGTACAGTGACCGGTGTAAATTTCTCCGATCCCGGTATCTTTTATACGCCGCGCCAGCTCCCGCACTTCCTCTTCCGTTCTTTTATAGATATGAAATCCGCCGATCAGTGCTCTGATATTCCGATCCGGATACGTGGCTTTCACTTCATTGATAATATTGTCCGCGCCGCCATGAGAACAGCTGTTGAAAATCACAAGGCCCTCGGGCGTATCAAAAACAAGGCTCTGCTCATGCGAAAAATCATCTGCTTTCCAGCCATCTTTCGTACGGATGAGCATCTTATTTTTCCTGCCGGCCTTATCCAGTCCCGGTGTTTTGTGCGGTATCAGAGAGACTCCGGGGCACAGTTTATAGTCCCCTGACGCAAATACGATGCGATCTTTATATTTCTCCAAAATCCCTTTAGGCAATCCTATATATTTTTTGAAAATCCATTTCTTATGATAGCAGTTTTCTTCACAGCCTTTTTGAAGGTAAAACAAAGCTTTCTTATTATGCTTAAAGAACGTTTCCATTCCATCCGCATGATCATAATGGGCATGAGATAATACCGCATAATCCACATTTTCAATTTTCTTTCCAATCTTATCGGCATTTTTCAGGAACAAGTCAGATGCTCCCGCATCCAGGAGTATGTTCTTTCCCTGATATTCAATATAAATGCTCAATCCCCATTCCCCACAGATACCCTCTTTTGAAATATTGTCCACCAATACCGTTGCTTTCATTTTTGTCCTTTCTGCTCACTATGTCCGTTTCATTTAGATGCATGAGATATTTTTTCTTTTGTCCACTCGTCAATCATCTGTCTGAGATTCTTGAAATAATCCGAAAACTGAATATTCTCTTTTCCATATGTGAACTGCAAATCATACTCAAGCGGCAGCCATGTAGAAATATCTGATTCATTATGGGAAATAATAGCTTCCAGCTTGTCAAGTGCTTTATAAATCTTTGCTTCTCTCGTTTCCATTTTTGCCATTTCATCAAGGAGCTCTATCCATTCTTCTTTTTGAGGAGACGGAAAACTCTTTACCCATTCCAAAAAGAGAGCATCCTCTTTCCTGGCATCTGATGATGTTTTTTTAAACGTAGGAATATCTCCGGTAAACGATTCACCAAGATCATGGATCAGGCACATTCGGATTACCCTGTTCATATCCGCCTCCTGAAACTCCGGTTCCCCCGACAGAAGCATTGCCATCAGGCCAGTCCTCCAACTGTGATCCGCTACACTTTCCATTCTATTCTCTTCCGTGTAGCAATGACGCGGCGTCGTCTTCAACCCTGCTGCCTGTGACAAAATATTTAAAAATTCCTGTGGTCCCATTTTATTCTCCTCATTTACATCGGTGTCCCTACTTCTATCAAGTTACCATCAGGATCATAAAAACGGACTACTTTCTGCCCCCAGGAATGCTCCATAAGACGGTTCACATAATGTATCGGTTCCCTGTACTCTTCCAGCTTTCTGACAAATCCTTCCATGTCCCTTTCTTCAAAATACAATTCTGACGCATTATTATATGGAACAACCTCTTTTCCAGTAAAAGTCTTCCATATGGCTGCATCCTGCAAAACGAGTCCTTCTGTCAAAATCACATTTCCGTCATTATCCAATATAACATCCAGATTAAATAAATCCTTATAGAAAGCTTTTGACTTTTCAATATCTTTTACAACAATCAGCACATTTCTTAATTTCATGTTGTTTTCCTCCAGTTTTACAATCGCAAATGCACCGCTATACTACCATAATCAATGTTCCCGCGCCAATCAGTATACACCCTATAAATGATTTTACTGTAAACTCCTCATGCAGAAACACAAACGCAAGTACAAGTGTAATAACAACACTCAGCTTATCAACCGGCACCACTTTCGAAGCATCACCCAGTTGTAATGCCCTGTAATAGCATAGCCACGATGCTCCTGTCGCCAATCCGGACAACATGAGAAAAATCCAGCTTTTTTTACTGATTTCAGATATTCCGCTCTGAACGTGGGTCAAAAAAACCATTCCCCATGCCATAACGACAACTACTACCGTTCTGATAGCCGTTGCCAGATTTGAATTAACGCCATCGATCCCAATTTTAGCCAATACTGAAGTAAGCGCAGCAAAGATGGCTGACAGTAACGCAAAAACAAACCACATCTTATATTCCTCCACATCCAACAACCGTGCCAATTCATTGTCTGCTCTCATCCTGCATTCTCCTTTGATAAAAATGCTGCCACCGCAAAATTGAACGATTCCGAATTTTTATTTGCAATAAAATGATCTCCGGCTATAAACGCCAGTTCCGCATCTGGGAGACTGTCATATATTAATCGGGTATGATTTTCCCGTATCATATCCTTTGTCCCGGCAATTACCAAAGTACGCACATGCAGCCCATTCAGCTGCCGGGGAGTTATCATAGGCTCATTCACCATCAACCCAAGCATCTCTGCATTTTTGCGGGCATCCTCTGACTTGGCCGCAAACAGAGATGCCATACGATATCCGATTTCAATCGGGATCTGTACATGGCGTTTTACTCCCAACGGATACAGGTTTGCACCGTTAAGAATCAGGTGTTTTACTCTTTCCGGATATTTTAATGCAAAGGCCAGCGCGATATTTCCGCCATCCGAAAATCCGAGGATATCCGCAGCTTCTATATCATGTTCATTCATAAAATCATGCAAATCCTCCGCAAACTGACGGATCGTAAAGGGAGCCTTTCCTCTCGGTGATTTTCCATGCCCTCTTGTATCAATAGCAATCACACGGTATTTTTTTGAAAAGAAAGCTATCTGATTTTTGAAATAAGAATAGTTTTCACCATTACCATGAAGCAAAATAAACGGTTCCCCAATACCACTTTCAAAATAATTCAATCTTATATCCATGTATGTATTCTCCGCTTTACATTTCAAATCATTCAATGTTTTTCTTTTGTATCTATAATATCATAATCAAATATAGGGCACAATATCAAACAAGAGCAGCATCAATGAACGAATAAAGATTGGACATGCGTCAGTTACGTGTTAACTAATTTGAATTTCCTGACCAATCATTATCGCTTTGGCATCTGTTCCATGTCCAATTTCCCCGGTAACTGCAACAGGCAAGTCTTTCCCCGCAAATCCTCTGACAAGTGTTTCTATGGAAGGCGTGCATTTTTCTTCCTGCATTTGTGTAAAGGTTCCCAGCAGTATTCCAGCCGCCTTGTCAAATGCTCCCAATTGTTTTAACTGACAAAGATACGTTTCCATTTGCGCAGCCGCCCCGCTATAGCTTTCCAGCAATAATATCTTATCCTGTAAATCCGGCATATACTCCGTCCCTGCCAGCTTCAAAAAACATCTTATATTTCCGCCTACCACAATTCCGTGCATTTCATTTTGCTGAATAAAGCGATAATTTATATGAAACAGATCATTTTTGTTCTCAAGCACAGTCCTTTTGAAATTTCCAATCTGTTCTTCCTTATGATCATAAATCAGATTGCGCAGCTGATACAAGACAGAAGGCCTGCCTGTCTTTGCATAGATTGCATTGATGACAGTTGTCAGATCACTGTAACCCCAGAACAGTTTTTCACATTTTCCGATTATATTATAGTCAAGATAAGGCAGAATACCGTTTGCGATATCTCCTCCGGATATATCAAATATTCCGGCTATCTCATCGTCTGTGTACAAATCCATAAGTGCCTGTGCGCGCTCCCTGGCAGTGCCGCTGAAAACACCGTCTGACGCATAAATACAGTTACCAAATACCGGACAAATGCCCATCGATAATAATGTATTCTCCAGACACTGTATTTTCTCCTGATACGCTTTTTTCTGTCCGTTTGAGCAGCAGACAATTCCTATTTTCATTCTGTCTTTCATAACCTGTGTACTCCTCAACATGATTGCTGACCGAACATTCCGTCTTTACCAGTTCCTTAAGGATGTTTTTCCCTTATCTTTCCGGTCATATTTTCCACAACCAGTTTATATACATTTGTTGCCCGCATCATCGCTTTATTAAACGGAAAATCTTCTTTATGGTAGTGTTTCATCAAAATACACAATCCATCATATTTTTCATCATCAGAAACCATCTCTATATGCCCCTGGCCAATAACGCTTTCATAATTCATTGTGCAGTCTCCTTTATCTGCATCTGTCAGCAATTTATGTCCACAGTCCATTTCAAAACTGGCTCTGTTGTCCTTCCTGATCAATTCATATTTCATGCCTTCCCTGGCGCCATGAAAATACAGTTCAACTATCCCATCATTTATTGTCATGCCAAAATTGAGTGGCAGTATATAAGGATAGCCTTCATTATTTAAAGCAATGCGGCATACATCACACTTTTCCATAATAGCCACTATCTCATTAAAGTCCGTTACTTCTCTGTCCTTACGGCGCATATCTTTCCCTCCCAAAGTTAATTTTCTTTTAGGTAATTACTTTTGCCACGCTTTCCATATGTCTGTTATCCGTTCCGCAGCAGCCGCCAAATATTTTTATATCACTGATATCGCGAAGTCTTTTCATTTCCAATGCAAATTCGTCCGGATCTGAACATTTTAATTCATCTGCTCCATCCAGTTCTGCGTAAGAAAGCGATGACGTATTAGCCTGTATCCCCAGAAAGCGTTTCCTGACAGTATCGTTTTGATTCCATGGCTGATTCAGTGCCCGATATACTATGCCAGGATGAACACAATTTGTCATATAACATACCGGCTGTCTTTCTGTATGACCGTCAATATATTCTATCGCATCAGATATGGTTGTCCCATCAATCAATCTGCCATCTTCCTGTATTGTAAAACTGATAATATAAGGCACTTTTGATACAGCCATCGCTCTTGCCATGCCGGCTGCCTCTGACAATACCGGCATGATTCCGGCATATAAGAAATCCACACCGGCTTTCGCAAAACAGTCCGCCTGCCATTTATGAAAAGCATATGCTTCCTCCTCCGGTAATGCGCCTTCTCCTGTATAAGCGTCGCCCTTGCATCCCATAAGCCCGCCCATATACATTTCTATATCTGATGACTCCTGAATATTCCGCAAAAAAGCAACATTATCCTTTATAATAGATTCTGTGTAGACCGACTTTCCCACACGCTCCCGATTAGCCCTGCGTGTCGGTGTTGTTGCAATGAAAGGAAGTTTAAACCTTTTTGCTATATCCATATAGCCATTCCATAGCTGAGACAGCGCCTCTCTTCCCATTTCCGAATAAACGAGACCGGCCATTGCCACCTGTTCATCAAAATCAATACCATATTCCCGTTTTAGTCTCTCTCCCAATGCACCTTCCATCAAAATAATTTCATTTTGTTTTATGCAGTCTATGAAACTCATATCATGCCGTCACCTCTTGTAAATTGTGTTCCGCTAATGTTTGGCCGTTCATTTTTTTATCTCCTGGATTAATCTATCAGTCTTTCATATATATCCAACACCGCAGGAATAATGTCATCCGGGAAACAATAATTTTCCGTATGCAGCTGCGGGTATTCTTCACCGTCCCCCACTCCAAAAAAAGCCCCCGGTATCTTTTGGAGATAATATCCAAAATCCTCAGACCAGCGAAATGGCTCTTTCGGAATTATGATTTTCCTGTCTGATCTGATTGCTGCATCTTTCAGTTTCTGCACGCATTCTCTGACATTCTCTGTAGAGGGAAACCGCTCTATTTCCCTTATCAGACACTTCATGCCACCGTCATCTGCCAGCTCTTCTGCCAGACACCTCAGCTCATCAACCAGCTTTTCAAACTCTGCTTCCAGCTCTCCCCGGACAGTCAGGCGCAGGATTCCCCTTGATGCCGAAACGCCGTAGGCGGCACTGCCAAGATCAATCCCGATCACTGTTCCCAGCACCATTCCCTGATACTTCTTATTCAAAACATCCTGAAGCCCGGTAACCATCCGGGCAATGACCAGTGCCGGATTTTTTCCATCATCGGGATATGCTGCATGGGACGGCTCCCCGGTTACCGTAATTTCCAATCCCGTGGAAGCACAGGCAAATATCCCGTTTAAAAGCAGGATACTGTTCTTTTCATATCCGGGAATATTGTGGAATCCATAAACCTCTGATATCGCATGCTCATCAAATATTTCTCTGCATAACAAAGCACCTCTTCCGACTTCCTCCGCGGGCTGAAAGATCAGATAGATGGTTCTTGCCGGCTTCCTGGATGTAATGTACTGTGCAAAGCCTGCCAAAATGGCCGCATGACCGTCATGCCCACAGTAATGTCCGGGATAGCCGTCTTTTCCGGTGACTGCATCAAAATCTGCACGAAATGCGATTCCTTCTTTTCCATCTGTGCCATGCCAGACGGCATAGAACCATAGCCCCCGGTCCACAATCTCCAGCTTTGAATGCTCTGCAATATGCGCCATAAGACATTCCTTTGTTTTTTCTTCCTGAAATGCCAACTCAGGAAATCCATGCAATTTCTTACGTAATTTTATTATATCGTTTAAGATTTCTGATTTATCTTTGCAGTTCATATAAATTCATCCATATGGTTCCTGTTCGTCATTGCTGCATATTTCTCTGATATCCTCAACCACTAAAATCCGGTACATTTTTTCCTCCCCGCGTGCTGATTCTTTTTCTTTCAGCATATCATGCGATTGTGGAGTTTTTATGGAGCCGCCTTATACTCTTTGATAAGTTCCTCTGCCAGCTCTACACATTCGTACACCATCTCATCACAGTGGAGTTTCTTTTCCCGTCCCTGTTCTTTATTGACCCTGAGAAGATCTGCGCAGTCCAGATATCCTTCATGTTTTTCTTTCAATCTTCTGTGGTACTCCCCAACTACCTTAACATTATCAATTCCAAAAAGGCCAAGCACCATCAAGCCTCCGGTAATCGCCCCGCAGGTAGACGCCCGTCGCATGCCGGCCCCAAAATTTGACGCTATTTTCATAGCAGCTTCCTCGCTGATTCCCGCATCTTCCGCAAAGGGAACCAGGACCGACTGTGCACAGTTATAGTGAATTTCCGTAACAGCTCTAAGTTCTTTTGCTTTTTCTACATATTTGCTCATAGTATTTCTCTTTTATCCTCCTCATCTTTTCTTCCATTGTGTTTTTTATCATGATATCACATACTTTTGCTCTCTGCATCTGTTTTCACAGCTTCAATGCCTTTTTCGGACATTTCTCTATACACTCCATGCAAAGTATGCATTCCGTCCCGTTCCTGCGCTTTCTGGAATTATCTGTCATATCCACATTCATGGGACATACCTTTTTACATCTATTACAGGAGATGCATTTGTCCGGTTCCACTGTTACGCGCGTGAGTGAAAAATAACTCACAGGTTTCAGGAATATTGTAATGGGACATATATATTTGCAAAAGGCCCTGTTATCCCGCAGCCGCACTGCAAGAATAATTCCAATAACATAGTATGCAATGTTCCCGATCAGAAAACTCCAGAACATGATTCTTTCCAGATTTCCTATTTGCATAAGAAACAGACTGCTAACAAATATAAGAGAAGCTGCAAACATCACATAACGTATCCAGCCAATCTTCTTTCTCTCACTACCCGGATATTTATATGGCAGCAAATCAAGAATCATAGCTGTCCAACAGGCATATCCGCACCAGCCCCTGCCAAAAACCAGCGGCCCAAATATTTTAGCCACAGCATAATGTATGGTGGCAGCCTCAAACACTCCTGAAAATAAATAGTACCAGAACCCTTCTATCTGCATATTTTCATTACTGATCAATCCCAGATAAATCAGCATATATGTGCCTACTAAAAACTGAACCACACGTCTTGCATTTTCTACTTTTCTGGTATACAGGAACAATCCAAGTGCGATAGAGGCACCTATATAACTGAAATTAACCAGGTAAAAAATATTATCTTTTGTAAGCCATAAAGTAATTGCTATTGCTTCAAAAATACATAGCATAATAATTGACGACATATACTTTTTTATCGTTTTCATTTTTCAAATACCTTCCTTTTACACTCATTTTACACATTATTTTTTCTATATTCAACAATAATGCAATAAAATCAAATCAGGCAGATCCATTTTCGTCTCAGCATCTGCCTGCTAATCCTGCTTGCGCAATCCCCTTTTTTGTGTTATCTTAACTACTTAAGAATAGAAAAGAGGTTTTCTTATATGAATAAAAAACTGTATCTGCAGACTTTTGGATATCCATTATTTGTGCTGATGCTCATTCTTCTTGCTGTATGTGTGGATGATGTTATCGGCCTTGCTCTTCCGGTCCCGGCAGCGCTCCTGCCTCTTGCCGCGGGCGGCGGCAAGGTGTGCTATGACACTCTGCGAAGTGTCATCCGCTCCCGCAAAATTACAGCGGGACTTCTGGTAGTTCTGGCTCTTATTGGCTCTGTCTTTACCGGTGAATTTATGGAAGGTGCTGAAGTTTCCTTTATGATGCTTCTGGGCGAAGCTCTGGAGGATTTCTCCGTAGAAAAAACATGGAATAATGTCCGCCGCATGATGGAAAGAATTTCTCATACTGAATATGGCCGCCAAATGGCACCTACCGGAGAAGGCGGCAGCGCCAACCGTCTGGCAGACCGTTTTTCCCGATATTTTTTCCCTCTGGTGCTGGGCATTGGTATTTTAGTAGGACTTACGACCCGGGATATCCACCGTGTCATGACGATTTTTGTCATTGCATGTCCATGCTCACTGATGCTCTCCAGCCCCATCGCCGTACTGACGTGTATCGGAAATGCTGCAAAAAAAGGAATTCTGATTGCTGATGGAGAAACAGTAGAGCGCTGCGGAGGCGTACGCTCCGTATCAGGACCGGTAAACGGTATCTATACGGCAGATAACGGATTGACTTTTGGAATAGAAAAAAAGGCTGATATCATCTTTACTTCAAATGATGATACCGCCCTTTCTAATGCACTTGCCCTGACCAGACGAACCCGCACCATTATCTGGCAGAATATTCTGTTTTTCGCCTGTTTCGTGAATCTGGCAGGCATTGTACTTTCAGGTCTCGGTTACCTGAATCCCGTACTTGGTGCGCTCATCCATAACGGTTCTACTGTATGTGTCGTACTGAATTCTCTGCGTCTTTTACGTTAAAAGAAGGTTCTACAATTTTTTCATTCTTTCAATGGCCTCCACCGTGTTCTCATAGCTTCCGAATGCGGTGAGGCGGAAATACCCTTCTCCGCTGGGTCCGAATCCTGATCCCGGCGTACCTACTACATTTCCTTTTTCCAGCAGATAATCAAAGAACTCCCATGAACTCATGCCGTCCGGTGTTTTCAGCCAGATATACGGGGCATTCACACCACCTGATACTGTATACCCGGCGCTTTTCAGGCCTTCATAAATGACAGCTGCATTTTTCATATAATAAGCCACCTGTTCTTTTAGCTGCGCTTTTCCTTCCGGTGAATATACTGCTTCTCCGGCTTTCTGCACAATATAAGGTGCTCCGTTGTATTTCGTACCGTGGCGGCGTGCCCAAAGTCCGTGCAGATACGTATCTCCCGCTTTCAATTCCTTAGGAACAACCGTAAATCCAAGGCGCACACCGGTAAATCCCGCGTTCTTGGAAAAACTTCTCAGCTCAATGGCACATGTTCTGGCTCCGTCACACTCATAAATAGTATGAGGTACATTTTCTTCTGAAATATATGCTTCATATGCTGCATCATAAATAATAACAGCACCCACTCTATTGGCATAATCCACCCATACCTGCAGCTGATCTTTCGTAATTGTGGAACCGGTAGGATTATTCGGAAAGCACAGATAAATCAAATCCGGTGTTTCCTTTGGAAGTTCCGGTGCAAAATTATTTTCTGCTGTGCACTGCATATAAATTACATCACTCCATGTCTCTGTTGCCGGATCCCATGTTCCGGTCCTTCCCGCCATAACATTAGAATCCACATATACCGGATAGACCGGATCACAAACCGCAATCTTATTATCAAGACTGAAAATCTCCTGAATATTGGAAGAATCACATTTAGCCCCATCTGAAACAAAAATTTCATCTGCTGCAATGTCGCATCCTCTGTCTGCATAATCATTTTTTGCGATTGCACTTCTAAGGAATTCATATCCAAGATCCGGTGCATATCCTTTAAATGTAGCTGCATCCGCCATCTCATCCACTGCACTGTGCAGAGCATCTATAATTGCCGGCGCAAGAGGCTGAGTCACATCGCCGATTCCCAGGCGGATAATTTTCTTATCCGGATTCGCCGCTGAAAAAGCCGCTACTTTTTTTCCGATCGTGGAAAACAGATAGCTTCCCGGCAGTTTAAGATAATTGTCATTTACTTTTACCATGTTCTTGTCCTCCTATCTGCCTGCTTCCGACAGGCATTGCATTTCTATAATTCAATTTCTCCGTCAAAAACAGTTGTCGCACTTCCCGTCATATAAACCAGATTTTCTTTTCTGTCCCAGAAGATCTTTAAATCACCGCCCAGCAATTTAACCGTAACTTCATCCTCCGTCAAACCATTCAGTATGCAGGCAACGGCAGTAGCACATGCGCCGGTTCCGCAGGCAAGCGTTTCACCAGAGCCTCTTTCCCACACGCGCATCTCAACCGTACTGCGGTCAATCACTCTTACAAATTCTGTATTCACGCGATCCGGAAAAATCTTATGATTTTCAAATTTCGGTCCTGTTTTTTCAATTTCCAGATTCTTTACATCATCTATGTAAGTGACAGCATGAGGATTTCCCATGGACACACACGTAATTTTCCACATTTCCCCATCTATTTCTACCGGCTCATCAATCATCTGCTCTTTTTTAGAAATGACCGGTATATCTGCCGTTTTTAATATCGGTGAACCCATATTTACCTTTACTGTACTGACTTTCCCATTTTCTACCGTAAGGTCCAGATATTTAATACCGCTCTTTGTCTCCACACTGATGTTGGTCTTATCCGTGATTCCATAATCATACATGTATTTTGCCACACAACGGATACCATTTCCGCACATAGCACCCTGAGATCCGTCTGCATTATACATTTCCATCTTTCCATCTGCCACATCAGATGGTTTTATCAAAATCAGTCCGTCAGAACCTATTCCAAAATGGCGGTCACTGACCGCAATAGCAGTTTTTACCGGATTATCCACCATTTCCTGAAAGCAGTTTACATACACATAATCATTCCCAATTCCATGCATTTTTGTAAATTTCATATTTTTCTTCTCCTGTTCTGACTTTAATATTTCATCAGCGTAAAAATCATTTCCGCTGTCTCTACCAGATTAGTTCCGCTGTCCATACTGCATTTCTGCATATAACGATGAGCCTCATCTTCAGACATGTTGTTCCGCTCCATCAAAAGTTCTTTTGCTTCGCGAATTAACTTCTTTTCCCCTTCCGACCGGACTTTTGGCTTCAATTTCGCTTTTTTTCTGCGTCTCAGGATGTTTTCTGTCATCATATTCAGGGTATCTGTAATGTCATGAATCTTAAGCGGAAATGACAAACGGATAACATCCCTGTCCGGGCAAAGAGAAAGTGCATGCTCTGAAGCAATGAGGAGCATCTCAAACCCTGAAGGCAGATATTCTTTCAACTGCGTATACATCATGTCTGTAAATTTATATCCGCATACGACAATTCCCTCTCCCAAACGATCCGTCACTGTCAACGCCTGAGATCCGCTGGTGCAGACGGCAGATACCTGATAACCATTTCGGACAAGAATATTTCGAATATTTTTTGCGTCTTCCGCCTTTGGAAATACCACAATAATGCCTACCAAGTCCTCCACCTCCTGTTCTTTTTACTGTGCTGTACTTTGCCTGCACAAAACAGGATGCTAAATTCGGTACAAGTACTGCTCAAGTTCCCATGCAGTTACATTCATGCTGTATTGCGCCCATTCCTCCCGCTTTGCCCTGCAGTAATTCTTGCTCACATGTTCTCCAAGAACGCCGCAGATAAATGGATCTTTCTCCATCTCTTCCACTGCTGCAAGGAGATTATTGGGCAGCATTTCTATTCCAAGCTCATTTCTCTCTACCTCTGACATGCTGAATATATTTCTATCCACACCTGCCGGAGGCATAATCTTATTCTTGATTCCATCAAGTCCCGCTGCAAGACATACAGCAAGAACAAGGTAAGGATTACTGGACGGATCAGGATTTCGCAGTTCCACACGCGCTCCTTCTCCTCTTATGCCGGGAATCCTTATCAACGGCGAACGATTCCGTGCAGACCATGCAATATAAACCGGTGCTTCATATCCGGGTACAAGACGCTTGTAAGAATTCACAAGCGGATTTGTTATGGCCGACATGCACCGTACATGTTTCATAAGTCCTCCAATAAAATAATATGCTTCTATACTCAATCCATTCGCATCAGTTGGATCAGCAAAAATATTCTTTCCATCTTTTGAAAGTGACATATTAATATGCATGCCCGAACCATTAATACCTGCCTTTGGTTTTGGCATAAAAGTGGCATGCAGGCCATGTCGTTTTGCTATCGTCTTTACAGCCAATTTGAAGGTCATAATATTATCTGCAGTTGTCAGCGCATCATCATAGTGAAAGTCAATCTCATGCTGTGCAGGCGCCACTTCATGATGAGATGCTTCTATTTCAAATCCCATGTTTTCCAGAGTCATGACCATATCACGTCTTGCATTTTCCCCCAGATCCACTGGTCCCAGATCAAAATATCCTGCTTTTTCATGAGTAATCGTTGTTGGCTGTCCATTGTCATCTGTATGATATAGAAAGAATTCGCACTCTGGTCCAACATCAAACTGATATCCCATCTCTGCCGCTTCTTTCAGCGTCTGTTTCAGCACATAACGCGGATCCCCCTCAAAAGCTGTACCATCCGGGCGGTAAATATCGCAGATGAGCCGGGCAACCTTTCCCTGCTGAGGTCTCCATGGAAAAATTGTAAATGTATCCAAATCCGGATGCAGATACATATCAGATTCTTCAATTCGAACAAACCCTTCAATAGAAGAGCCGTCAAACATACATTTGTTATCCAGTGCTTTTTCCAGCTGGCTGGCTGTGATAGCCACATTCTTCATTGTTCCGAAAATATCTGTAAACTGAAGGCGTATAAATTCCACGTCCTCTTCCTGCACCAGTCTTATGACATCCTGTTTCGTATATTTCATCCTTAAATCCTCTCCTTTAACGTGTAAAAGGCATTCTTCCCCCTTGGATAAGAACGCCTTTGTCCTGAAAAAATGATAACAGCGGGATTTTTGTTTGTCAACCAAAATCCCGCCGTCACTTTATGATTTATAAACATTAGAGCAATCTATTATTTCGATACAAACCGGCACTTACTTCAATGATGTTACAGTTCGCACATAACGAAATCCTGATGTCCAGGCCTCGCCCACTACAACACCGTTTCGGCTGGATGAGCAATGTGCAACGATGAGACCGCCATCCACCGACTTGCCAACTACAACACCTACATGGTTGAGGTCGCCACGTTCGGGTCCCCCGTAAAATACAAGGTCACCCGGCTGTACATTTGCCTGATCCACCATAACAGAAGCATTCCATTGAGTGGTCGTATGGCCCCCAATTCCTCCGTCATTGCCATCCAGACCGTTTCTGTAACAATACTGCACATAACCGCTGCAGTCCAGGCCATAATTTCTTGTCATACCGGAAGAAGTGCTTCCCGCTGCTGTAACTTTCGCAGGTGAACCCCAGGCCGGGTCCCAGCCTATTGCACTGGATTTTCCGCCCCAGAAATATCCCACTTTACCTACCAGGCTATATGCTGCTGTAACAATACGTACACGTTCTTCTGAAATATCATTTCCAACAGACGCACGTACAATCTGCGGTGCCGCACTGGCAATAGCGCAGAGCTGCAAACACTCAGTAGAAGCGTATTTTTCGATTTCTTTCTGATCGGCTTTACTGAGTCCATTCATTTCTACATAATCAGAAATTGTTCGCGGAATAAGCTGTTCTGTAGAATAAGTCTCCAGCTTCTGATTTGCACGAGTCTCCTGTTTCTGCTGCATTCTAAGCCATTTTTCATATCTGGCCTGTTCCATTTCTTCCTGTTGACGCGCATATTGTTCTTTACGTGCTTCCTGCGCATCTGCCTCAATCATTGTCTCAGCAAAATCACCCATATTACCAGGTATATTTGCCCATATATCAACAAGTATTGCCTGTTGTTCATCAATCTGCTCAAGATTTTCTTCAATCGGATATTCTTCCACAAACACTTCCGCTATATCTACTTTACGCGGTGCAATATCCAATGCTTCCTCAGGTGCATTCATCCTGGTAAATACATCAAGCAATAAAGCCCGGGAAGCTGCCGAAACTTTTGCCGAACCAGTCTGCTTTTTCAGCTCATATATGTATACAGCAAATACATCTTTCCAGTTCGTTGCCTGGAAATTTGCAGGATCTGTGAGATTTTCAGAAAATTCTTTTTCCACAGAATCCATTACTTCTCCAAAATCATCGTCAATACTGATACCGTAAGCAGAGGATAATTGTCCAAGATAGGATGCGTTACTTGCAATAATATTTGTTTTCCAGTTCGCATTCAATATAGAATGATCTTCTATCTCAGATTCCAGTTCTGTTTCGCTTTCTGATTCTGACTCAGATTCAGTTTCACTTTCTGTTTCGCTTTCTTCCTCTGTTTCTGATTCACTTTCTGAAACCGGTTCAGTTTCCGGTTCCGTACTCGGAGTATCTGGTGTTTCTGTTGGGGCTTCTGTCTCCGTTGACGGTTCTGTCGGAGCTTCTGTTTCCGTTGGCATCTCACTCTCTGTCGGGCCTTCTGTGGGCGGCTCCGTCGGGCCTTCTGTCGGAGGTTCCGTCGGTGCCTCTGTGGACGGCTGAGATTCCGCTGACGCCTGCGGCTCCGTTGATTGCGCATCCGCGTTATAAACCTGTGATGCCTCTTCTTCTGCAAACACAGTAAAATCTCTCAAAACAGATACCGCCGGTGTTGCCATTGCTACCGCAACAGCTATGGTAATATATGCTATTTTTTTCCAAAGATTTTTTCTTCTCATACCATACTTCTTTCTTCTGTCTTTGCTCATGTCTGTCTGCTATCTATATAAAATAGCACACTTCCTTTAATTGTTCAATTCCTTTTTTAGAATTTAAAAGGCACATCTTGTGTTTCCACACAAAACATGCCCCACATTTTGTCATTACTTATTTTTTATTATTTCAATTGCTTTCTGAAGCTGATTATCCATGTCCTCCGGAACAGACACCATTTCCCTGACATCTTCGTCCAGTTCTTCCACCACATCCGGCTCAATGCCCTTTTTATGGATAAATTCGCCTTTTGGTGTGTAATAATTTGCAATGGTCAATTTCATTCCCGTTCCGTCTGAAAGATTATAGATTCTCTGCACAATCCCTTTTCCAAATGTAGTCACACCCACCAGTGTACCGGCATCATAGTCTTTTATGGCACCTGCAAAAATTTCAGAAGCACTGGCACTGTTTTCATTTATCAGAACAACGAGAGGTTTTTCAAATTTATGTTCTTCGTCTGAATAATATTCTGTACGTTCTCCCTGCTTATCCTCAGTATATACAATCAACCCTTCCGGGAGGAGCCTGTCAAGTATATCACACACAACTTGAAGCACACCGCCGGGATTATCCCTTACATCAATGATGAGTTTTTCCATGCCCTGTTTTTCCAGAGCATCCAGTGCCTGTTCAAACTGCTCTACCGTCACTGTATCAAATTCCAAAATACGGATATACCCGATCTTATCTTCCAGCATCTTTTCTGATACGGTCGGAATTTCTATCTCTCTGCGTGTGACAACAGTCTCTATTTTTTTTCCGTCTCTTTCCAGTGTCAGCTCTATTGTTTCGCTTTCGTCTGTCTTTATGGTATTTACCAGTTCTGTCAGACTCATATCGCCAAGAGGTTCACCTTTCAGACCTGTTACAATATCCCCAGGTAAAATTCCCGCCTCGGTAGCCGGTGTATTCTCAAAACAGGATACAACCGTAATCTTCTCCGTTTGCGGGTCCTGCATAAGAGTAACTCCAATTCCCGAATATGTGCCGCTTGTAGATTCTTCCATCAGTGCCATATCTTCAATTGAATAATATTCCGAATATGGATCATCCAGTCCATTCACCAATCCGCGGAACATGTTATCCTCAATATGCTGAGTGTCTATTTCTCCCGTATAGCCTTCATTAATCAGGTACTGTATCTCATTCGTCTTCCTGTAGATATCCCAGTTATCCAGGTTCAGTTCTGCCGTGTCTTCCACTGTTTCCGTCTCCGTGCCGGAAAGAATATCTCTGTGCGTCAGCTTCCATCGCATCCACCCCAAAGAAAGAGCCATACAGGCCAGTGTCAATGCCACACCGCAAAACAGTCCCTTTAGAAACTTCCCATCTTTTTCATTTTCCATAAATTCTTAAAACTCTACCGATTCCATATATTTCATATATTTTACTACCATCAATGCAATCTTAAATGTAATTGCATCTTCAAACACACGAAGATCTAATCCTGTGCTCTTCTGTAATTTATCTAAACGGTATACAAGCGTATTTCTGTGGATATATAATTGTCTTGATGTCTCCGAAACATTCAGGCTGTTTTCAAAAAACTTATTAATTGTAGTCAGAGTTTCTTCATCAAAGTCATCCGGTGATTTTCCATCAAAAATCTCTCTGATAAACATTTTGCACAAAGGCATGGGAAGCTGATAAATCAGACGGCCAATTCCCAAAGAACTGTACGCAATCACATTTCTCTCATCAAAGAAAATTTTTCCCACATCCAATGCCATTCTGGCTTCCTTATAAGAACGCGAAACTTCTTTCAGCTCTCCTACAATTGTTCCGTAAGCAATATGCGCATTCTCTTTTTTCACCTGATCCAGGCTGTTCAAAATATGCCCTGCAACTTTTTCCATCTCATCATAATCATCTGACGGCTGGAGCTCTTTTACTATAATGATACTTTTTTCATCCACTGCTGTTATGAAATCTCTGGATTTGGGCCCAAGGCAAATACGCACATTTTCCATTGATGCATTATCTTTCTCACATCCCGTTTCCAATATAAATACAACCCTGCGCGCTTCTGCGTCTATATGCAGTTTTTTCGCACGATTATAGATATCTATCAAAAGAAGATTATCGAGAAGAAGATTCTTTACAAAATTATCTTTATCAAATCGTTCTTTATATGCAACCAGCAGACTCTGCACCTGAAAGGCCGCCATCTTGCCCACCATATAAGTATCCTCACTGCTTCCGCTGGCAAGCAGGATATATTCCAGCTGGGAGTCATCGTACACTTTAAAGAACTGATGTCCCTGCAGTTCCTGACTGTCAGCCGGTGATTTTGAAAAAAGCATTGCTGACTCTGTATATTGCATTGACTCTGCAAATGTAGAAGCCAGAACAGAGCCTTCCGTATCAATAATACTTAAATCCACTCTACTGATTTGTTTAATTCCTTCTAATGTACTTTGCAAAATCTGATTGGAAATCATTTTTTCACCCCAAAATATATTTTTTTACAATCATACACCAATTTGAACAAAAATAAAAGAGATTTTTAGTATTTTTTTGTAAATTATTTAAAATTTCCTTATTTCGTCTTCCTCTGAGTTCTCCGCTTTTTTTACAGACTTTATCTGAATATAATAACCTGCATTTTCATTTACTTTAACATAAACCCTTTCTCCTGCCTTTTTGCCGAGAACTGCCTTTCCCACAGGAGATTCTATGCTTATTTTTCCTCTGATAGAATTTCCTCTGATGGAAGTCACCAGTTTATATTCTTCCGTCTCATCATCATCCTCAAAATAAACTTCCACAACCTTATTCAGCCCCGCTTCATCTGCTTCCACCATATCTTTTACGATGGTGGCATTTTTCAGCATACGTTCCAGATAACGAATTCTGCTTTCGTTACTGTTCTTATCCTTTTTTGCTGCATGGTATTCAAAGTTTTCACTCAAATCGCCGTGCGCTCTTGCCTCTTTTACAGCCTCAATAGCATTTTTACGCACAGTCAGTTTGCGATATTCTATTTCTTCCTGAATTTTTTTAACATCTTCCTGTGTAAGCTGCTCTCCCATTTTACCATCTCCCTTTTTTAACCAGATTTGTATATGATACCACAAAGAATTTTTTCATTCAAGTTTTCATAAGCTAAAATTAAAACCATCATAAGTTAAAATTAAAACCCGGCACCTGCATAAACAAGCACCGGGTTTTCAAACACCGCAATATTCATTTACTGCATCCGCCCACAGTACACCTTAATCGCCTTATCAACAAACTCGTGCCAGGCCTGCGTCTGTCCCCATGAATCCCTGGCCTGCTTCGCATATTCATCAATCTTTCCTGTATCAAATGCATTAAAATCCAACAAGCTCTTCACTCCAATCATCTGTATTCCACGGGCAAGATCAATCATGGCCTTATCGTCATAAAGCCGGTACCCCGATTCTGTAATATGCGTCGGCCGCAGCAGACCAATCTTATCGTAGTAATGAAGTGCACGTATACTTACACCTGTCAAATCACTGACCTCTTTTACCGTTCTCATAGATTCATCTCCTTCCGTGTAAATACAGTATAGAGTATGACCTAAGGTCAGAGTCAACCGGTTTTTAATTTTTTTGTGTCAGCAGCTCCAGCGGTTCTTTTTTCAGATTGCCCCACATCATGATATATGCGATCATCCCTGCCGAAATAAAAACGATTCCCCCGGCTGCCATGGGAATCCCGACGTTAACAGATGTATTAATCTCTGTTTCATCCACATTATTTTCTGCTTCTTTTCCGTTAGCCGCAGCATTTACAGCCTTCTCATCTTCCTCCGCTCCAATGGCTCCATCACTGAATTCGCGGTTGTACTGAGGAGTCCCTTCCATGCGCTCCGCCACTTTACCTGTAAGACTGCCGCCCGCCGCGCTTCCCACAAAGCCTCCCGCTGCCGCTAAAATCAATACCGCAGACATCATCGATACCATGCACTGCCACCTGCCCATTCCCAGAGAACGTTCAATGGCGGTTCGCACATTTTGTCCTGTAATAAACAAATGGCAGAAGAAAATCAGTATGAGCAGCACCGTCACTGAACCGGAAACCACCAAAATAACAGCGATTTTACGAATACTGTCCAGACTCTTTTTTAACTGTGTATAGCCCCTGTCATAAAACTGAATGTCAAGTTCACCGTTTTCCTGTTTCTCCCACAGTTCTTTATACCGCTCAATCGAGCCATTTGGAATACGAAAGGAAGTATTATACCCTTTCATCGGTCCATAGTAAGCAATATTATCCTTTATGGTGCCCCCAACCGCAGTATACGGTATCAGCACCTCATTATTCTGGAGCGTGTAATCGCTGTATCTGTCTGTTCCCGGCACCAGATCATAAATACCGATAATCTCATACTCTTCCTCCTCAAACGCTTCATAAAATTTGCCCTGCGCATTTAAAAAAGCCGGCGGGAGATATTGCTGTGTGCTTCTCCCAAAGCATACCATAATAAGTGACAGCGGAAGCTTATCTCCTGCCTCCAGCTTATTATTCTTTGCAAAGTATCCGGATACAAGGCAAACCTTTTTCCCTTCTTCATAATCAGTTTCTTCGAAACTTCTCCCTTCTTTTATATAAGCATCTTTATTATAAAATGACATTAAAAGACTGATGTCGCTGACCGGTGTTACCGGTATGGAATAGTCTGCCAGCTTATACGCTTTCACAAGCTCCAGCCACGCCTTTCCCGCCTCTGTCTCATAAAACCCTTCTGTTACTTCCTCAATATATTTACCGGAAAGATCACAGGGTATCTTATCGCCGTTTTCATCTTTCTGGGAAGAATCAGGCGCAATGCATGGAATGGACTCATACGGTCCCGGTGAATCTGTGAACATGCCATGCCTCAGACAGTTCAATTGTAATGACATAATATACGTTTTGTCCGCAAACAGTTTTTCCGGATTTTCATTATTATGATCGCAAAAATAGATTTCTCCGCTGTTTACCGGGAAATAACTGTACAAAGTACGGATTATTTTCAGCTTTACCGGTTCATTTGGAATACAATCCTCTAAAGGCTGCACCTCTACTATCGCCCAGGAAGAGCCACCGCCTGTGCCGGCAGTTTCCCGGTCATACAACATATAAGAATCATGAACAGAAATATAATACGGCCGGTTTTCCGGACCCGAAATATAGTTTACCCCCTCAATATCCAATGCAGATTCATCAATCCGATCACCGTATACGGGCCGGTTGTAAGCTGTATAGTCCTGATCCTCCGCATCCCAGATTTTTTCTTCCTGTGTATATTGGGGTTTCTGCTGCACCGTGCCGATCGTAACAAAAATGCGGTCAAAACGCTTCTGATTTTCCACCGTCATCGCACCAAGACATCCGCCAAGCGCCAATAAAAATACTGCTGCAGAAAGTAAAAGGAAAAAAAGAAATGATTTTATTGGAGTCCGCAGCATCTGGCGCATACTGTTTTTTATCATTTTTCAAACAGCCTCCCGTCCTTCATATGATAGACCATATCTGCCTTTGCCGCCACAGATGGATTATGCGTAATGACAATAACTGCATACCCTTTTTCGTGGGCAGATTTTTTTAACAGTTCCACAATCTTTTCTTCATTCTCAGAATCCAGATTCCCGGTGGGTTCATCTGCCAGAAGAATCCTGCCGTCGGCCGCCAGTGCACGGGCAATTGCCACTCGCTGCTGCTCGCCTCCGCTCATCATCTGAGGAAACTGCCTGAAAATTTTTTCACCTAATCCCATTTCCAGCAAAATTTCTTTTGCACGCGCCTGTGCCTGTTTTTTCGAAACTCTCTTTAGCTCCATAGGATACATGACATTCTCCAAAGCAGTCAAAAGCGGAAACAGATGAAATGCCTGGTACACCACACAGGCCATATCTCTGCGGTATTGATCCCGATTCTTTCTTGATAAGTCCTCCCCCTGTATATAAACACTTCCTTTTTCCGGAACATCCAGCCCCGCCAGCAGCGATAACAAGGTGCTTTTCCCGCTTCCGGACTCTCCTACAATAGCATACATTTTGCATGTCTCAAATTTGCAGGATACCTCCCGAAGTGCCTCAATCGTCTGATATTTTGTCCGATAGCTGTAGCTTACCGCTTTCGCTTCCAAAATCGGTATACTATTTTCTCTTTTCTCCTTTACATCAGTCATTTTTTGTCAACACCTCCATCACATTTAACCGCTGCGTTTCTGCAAGTGCAGCCACCGTTCCCATAAGATAACATCCCAGAAAAGTCCCCATTGCTGCCGCACATGTTCTCAGATTCGTCATGCCTGCTGCAACTGCTGTCAGAATTCCTGCCATATTTCCCATAAGCGCAAGTGCTGCATATTCTGCAAAAAAAATTCCAAAGCTTTTCTTCTTTCCCGTCCCTGCCAGGCGTGTCAGGGCATATTCCACTCTACGATTGCGTGTGAAAAGGTATGCTGTCAAAAATCCTGCAAAAAGCACTGCCAAAAACAGTATCGGAAGAAAACATTTCATCATTTGAATGCTCTCCCTGGCTCTCTGTGCAGAGCGTATAAAAGTATCATCTTTTATCGTCAGCGCATTCCCATCAACAGAAAAATTTGCCGTAGCCGATACCGGCAAAAAACCAAGTCCGCTCATCTCTTCTTTTAATGCGTCCAACTGAAGAGGATCTTTTACCGTAAAATTACAAAAATCCGCATAAAAATCGATGTCCGCCCTTCTATAGCTGTCACGTATCGTCTCCATGGGAAAAAGTATGTCGGAGGGTACAGCTTCATTAATATCGCCGTAACTGTCGAGCATGCCGACAATCTGATATTCCTGTACTGAAAGAGGATCCTTCCGAAGCCTTCCATAATCCCAATACCAATAGTAATAAACCGTCAGCAAAACAGAATCCCCTACTTTCAGATTATAGAAATCCATGATTTTCCTTTGCATAAGGCACTGTTTTTCATTAGTCTTCAGAAAATCCGGACCGATACCCTCCATAAATTCCACATTTTCTTCTGTTAAACCTTTCACCGCCAGAAGGTTATTGGTTCCTGAACTGTACATATTCAAATGATTCGCCCAGTCTTCCGGTTCAAATTCTCCAATCCCTGCCATAAGCCGGACACCTGTACAGGGATTTTTTACATATTCTGAATTCAGGATTCCATCCATCCGTTCTTCTTTTATCTGAAGCCCCGTTTCCTGCATGCCGCATAGATTGCTGACCGTTCCTGTTACCGGTATTGCTTCCGGGAGTTTTTGCAACATTTGGCAGTTATTCTCCAGATTTGCCATATAGAGACTCAAAAGCAGCGTAATGGCTGCACAAATCAATACACCTGTTATGCTTTTAAATTTATTCCGGCAGGCATTTCGCACAGCGCTTTGCAATATAAACATTTACTCACTCCCCACTTCGCCATCAGACATGTATGTTATATAACACTTTCCGTTTTCACCTTGTGTTGCTACCAGTTCAATCACATCTGTCTGTACCCCTCCTCCGTCAATAATCGTAATGCAGGCTGCATTTGTTTTATCATCCGCAGTTTCCTGCTTTACACTTTCTGTTTCACTGTTTTGGATTCCGGATGAACTTCCATCTCCCACACGAATACAGTTTTCTCCCACGGTAATTACTTCCTGAGTGTAATGATATTGCCCCGGTAAATCCACCTCTACCGTATACCATGGCTGATTTTCCTGCTTTTGAAGCTGAACCGTCTGTCCCTTTTTCAAATATGTCCATCCCTCGCCGTTTTCTCCTTTTGCATATGCCCGAACTTTCCACACAGGAGCACTGTTCTTTTCATAAATCCAATCTGTCACGCTTACAGAAAGCAAAAGTGCCATACAAGCCACCAGCATAACCCTGGTAAATATCACACGTTTCCTTCGGTTCTTTTTCCGTTCCCAATCTGTATGTCTGATACGTTCCTCCACATCAGCAGGAATGGTAATCTGTTCCACCGCATCTTTTATTTTTTCAAACTCCATATGGTTCTCCTTTCACTGTTATGAATCTCTTCTTTTAAAAACCACCGTCTCTCTCAACCAGTTCTTTTAACTTTTTGCGTCCCCGCTCCAGGCGCTTTTTTACAGCGCCCTCCCCAATCCTCAAGATATCCGCAATCTCGACTATTTTGTAGCCCTGTACATAATAGAGCAATAATACTTCACGGTAATTTCGCGGTAAATTCATGAGCAGCTGCAGCAGTTCGGATCGCTCGTCAGACTGCGGCAAATTCAATTCTTCCAGTGTGATCCCGGGATGACGAGCACGGAATAAAAGTTTGTTTTTGCAAAGATTGATATCCACCCGAATCAGCCACGCTTTCCGGTGCTCATCATCTTTGAATTCCTTTTTATTTATCATATATTTTACCAATGTATCTGAGACAACATCCTCTGCATCCTGCACATTCTTCAGCATAACAAGCGCGATACGGTACAGCATGTCTCCATATGTCCTAAATATTTCTTCTACATTCATACCGGCTCCTCTGGGGTTTGTGATATCACTTCTTTACTATTAAAACAAATTTCATCAGCAAAAGGTGACACCCGTCTGACAGAATTCCGAAAAGTAAAAAAACCCCGAAAACACAAAGGTCTTCGGGGTATATCGTTTCTCTCTGATATTCTGTTTGATTATCTCTTGCTGAACTGCGGAGCACGACGTGCAGCTTTGAGACCGTATTTCTTACGTTCTTTCATACGCGGATCACGTGTCAGGAAACCTGCTTTCTTCAGTACCGGACGGTAATCAGCATCTGCCTGAAGGAGTGCTCTTGCAATACCGTGTCTGATCGCACCAGCCTGTCCTGTTGTACCACCACCACGTACGTTTACCATAACGTCAAATTTATCTGTTGTCTCTGTAGCTACCAACGGCTGACGAACAATAACTTTCAGTGTCTCAAGGCCAAGGTAGTTGTCGATATCTCTTTTATTAATTGTAATTTTACCAGTTCCCGGTGTAAGATAAACTCTTGCGATAGATTTTTTTCTTCTTCCGGTTCCGTAATATTTTGAATTAGCCAATGTCTTTTACCTCCTCATTAAAATGTTAATGTCTCCGGCTTCTGAGCTGCATGATCATGCTCAGCACCTGTGTAAACATGAAGCTTTGTCATCATCTGTCTTCCAAGGGGTCCTTTCGGAAGCATTCCCTTAACAGCCAGTTCGATAACTTTCTCCGGTTTCTTATCTAACATTTCACGTAAGGTAGTTTCTTTCATACCGCCTACATACTCAGAATGATGATAATAAATCTTCTGATCCAGTTTCTTACCTGTTACTTTGATATTCTGTGCATTTGTAACGATCACATAATCGCCTGTGTCGATATGCGGTGTAAATGTCGGTTTGTTTTTACCTCTTAAAATCTTTGCTACTTCTGATGCCAGGCGTCCTAATGTATATCCGGTAGCGTCCACTACATACCATTTTCTTTCAATTGTTGACGGACTTGCCATAAACGTTTTCATTGGTTTTCCTCCTTAAACTATTGTTGACCGACAGTGCTGGAAAGTTACACTGCCTTTCTATAGTAAAACGTCCTACCGGGGCTTTGGCTTAGACGTTCACACACTTCGTCACATTGAGATATTATAGTATAGAACCCATTTCATGTCAACCGTTTTTTAACCCTGCCATGGGATTTTTTTCAAGAATTTTTCAAGAAAAAGGAGAATGTTTTTTTGCATTCTCCCCTCCAAAATTAATTAAACCTTTGTCAAAATATACTTATAAATCGCCTTATATGTCGCAGTCGTGTAATGAATACCATCCACAGTAGAAAATCCGTTTTTATTCAGATATGTATAGCAATCAATATATCTGTTGGGGAATGCAGCCTTCATCTTGTTGTTGAAAGTTTTAACCTTTGCTCTCATCGTACTGCACGAATAATATCCCCATGTATATTTCTTACCAATCGGATTTACCGACATAATATATATCTTTGCCTTCGGATAAGCTTTAATCAGTTTTTTATATGCAGCGATATATTTGCTGTAATTATCAATATCATTAACGCCAAAATTTAATACTACCGTCGCAGCAGGCTTCTTTTTGAGCCTGGCCTTCAATTTAGGAAGTGCTGTACTGCAGTACCAATTGTATCCTTCTCCTACCTTAGCTATGCATTGACTGCTTTTCCCATTTGCAGCTCCCATGCCAACAGTTCTGGAATCACCCACAAAATAATCTACTTTTCCAGTCTTTTTCAGAGCTGATTCACCGGTATTTACCGTACTGGTATTTGCACTGGTGCGGCGTCCATTTTTGTCTACATAATACTTCCCTATTTTGGTATTTACTGCCATGCTTCCGTTGTCTGGATAAAAGTAGTAGTAATATCCTTCCACTTTCCTCCATCCGGTCTGCCGTGCGCCCGTTGATGAAAAATAGTAATACCTGGAACCAATCTTTACTTTGCCGATTGCCGCAGCGCCTGTAGTCTTTTTCAGATAGTATTTTTTTCCATTTAAGGTTTTCCAGCCTGTCTGCAAAACCCCCTGATTGTTGAAATAATATCTGTTCTTATTATATACCTTCCATCCAGTTTGAAGATATCCATTTGATTTGAAGTAATAAATATTGCCGTCAATTTTGCACCACACGTTCTTTGCAAACTTTCCGGTTGCTTTGTAACGATACTGATACCCCTTGGACTTCATTATCCAGGTTCCTGCTTTTGCATTCGGCGCTTTCATAACATTTGAAAGAGCGGCCTGCACTTTTGCATTTCCTGGAATACCGCCAAAGCCAAGCAAGATACACATCAGAGTTAAAACGACTGCAAATTTCGTTTTCTTCATACTTCCTCCATAACAAATATTGGCAAATTTTTCCTCATACAAGAATTAGTATATCACAATAAACAAAATATCTCAACCTTTTCCTTAAAGGTTGAGATATTTTTTTGCAATATTTTCAATATATGTGAAATATCTTTGTAATCTTTTGTATCTTATTGCCACATGTCATGTTACTTTCCACTTTTTTCTTTCGAAATAAAGTAATATGGTACTGCAACAAACAGAATGCCGCCCACCATATTTCCAAGAGTAACAATTCCAAGGTTGTAGATAAATCCACCCAAACTGATTGCCTTATCCATCGGATTCATCAATCCTATGGATAAAAATGTCATATTTGCAATACTATGCTCAAATCCACAGGTAACAAATGTTCCTACACAGCAGAAATTCATTGCAATTTTTGCGCCTTCTGATTTTAATCTTGTTCCGCACCAGATTGCGATACATACCAGAATATTACAAAGAATTGCTTTTGCAAACAGATTTGACGGTGTTCCTGCCATCTTTGATGCTGCCGCATTTGCAAAAAATTCTCCCACAGCTTCATTACTCCGGCAAATTCCCGTCATTGTAAAAATAGCTGCGCCTACAATTGAACCTGCCAGATTGCCAAGATAACATACAATCCAGAGTTTCACCGTCTGCCCCCAGGTAACTGTCTTTTTCAAACTTCCCACTGTCATTACAAAATTATTTCCAGTAAAAAGTTCAGCGCCCGCCATTGTCACAAAACACAATCCCACTGAGAACACAATACCGCAGACCAGTTTCTGTGAAGGCTGTCCTGCAAAACAACCGCCCACAAAACCCATCAAGATACTTCCAAATGCAATATAAAGTCCTGCCATAAATGCGGAAACTAAATATCCCACAGGATTTTTCTCCAATAAATTTACTTTTGCCAACGCCCCGTTAGACGCAGCTTTATAATCATCCTGAAACATTAAAGGACCTCCTTTGCGCATATTCCCCGGATCCCGCTTACGAAATCTGCGCTCCGGACGCATTCTCAGCCTGCGTCCGTGCGCATCCACACAGGATTTTTCTTAGAATAATCCTGTAATCTTTCCTGTTTCGTCTACATCGATTCTCTCTGCAGCCGGAACTTTCGGCAGTCCGGGCATGGTCATGATCTCGCCTG
>JAUNSC010000037.1 GCA_030539395.1 Eubacteriales bacterium | reverse complement strand
AGGTTTTAACTGTGGCTTAGCACTATATTTTGAGTTCAACTCCAAAAGTCAGGTACTATATCACAATAGACAAGGGGTGTCAAACACTTTTTCAAATTTATTTTACAATGATTAAAGAATAGTAACTGGCCTCATCCGGTATATCTTTTACATCCGTATAGATACGTTCGGTTTTCATACCGCAATCCTCTACCATATAAACTTTTTCTGCGCAGGCTGCCAGCTTTTCTTTCACCTGGGCCATTTTTCTCGCAGATTTCATCAGCACACGCGTTCCGGTATAATTCAGATCACTCTCAATATTATGAACAGCCGGGATTACATGCAGCTCTTCATTCCATTCCGTCAGAGAAATATCCATTCGGGCCGCCGCCGCACAGAAAGAAGGAATTCCGCTGATCACCTTTGTCGGGTATCCCCTTTCTTTTATCCTTTTATGTACATACATATAGGTAGAATAAATAGTGGGATCACCCAGTGTCAGAAATACCACATTCTTCCCTTCTTTGAGGTATCCTTCCACTACATCGGCTGCCCTGTCATGATATTTTTCAATTTCTTCTTTGTCTTTGATCATCGGCATGTATAATGGGATCAATTCCTTTTCATCCAGTTCCGGAACAGCGCCCACCGCAATTTTGTAGGCAACCGTTTCGCGTACTTCTTTTCCGGGTACAGCTATATACTGATTTTCACGAATTGTCCTCACCGCTTTTAATGTCATTTCCTCCGGATCCCCCGGTCCGACTCCTACCCCGAATAAAATTCCGCTCATCACTTTTCTCCTTTATCATAATATTCAATATCAATCATATGTCCCGGCATCAGCATTCGGGGACAACTCAGCCTTTTGTCTCACAGATACAGACCGCTTCCCGTACATGATCTGCAAATATCTTCCGCACAGGCTCAAACTCTCCCAGGCCTTTCAAGAAACATTTTGTTTCATAATCTGCTTTTTCTATAATGGATTTCCAGGAATCATCCTCATCTCCCGCCATATCATTTACGGCATGATCCCCAGCCACGATCATAAACGGTGCCAGACGGACACGACGATAATTCTTATCTCCGATTTTATCCAAAAAATACATTAATGAAAAATCGCCTTCCACAGTTCCCATATAGAGATCTTTCAATCCCATCTCTTCAAAAAGCTCATCCAGTTCTTTATACAGCACATTTGCCGCATGCTCCGTTCCATGTCCCATAAACAGGAGACATTCATCCGCTCCCGGGCGATACTCTTTTTCCAGCGTTTCAATTACCGACCGCTTATCTTCCTTTGATACCAGCAGCGGCTTTCCAAATATTACTTTTTCAAAGCTTCCCGAATATTTGCGTACCTCCTCCTCCATCCTGTCGCTTTCATATCCCGTCAAAATAAAAGTAGGCTGCACAACCACTTCCCTGATTCCGTCTGCAGCCATCTGCTCCATCGCTTCTTTAATGTCAGCAATGTGCTCACCATCTCTTTTCTCCAGCTTTTCCATAATCTTCCTGCTGGTCCAGGCCCTGTAAAACTTATACTCAGGAACAGCTTCCCTGATCTGTTTTTCAATGCGGTCAATGGTTTTTTCTCTCGTCTCCCTGTAACTGGTCCCAAAACTGATAACCAAAACCGCTTTTTCTTCTTTTTTCATCTTCTCTTCTCCCATAAATTCAGGAGAGTCAAATCCCCCGCAGCAAAGCTGCGGGGGATTTGACTCCTCGCGGCATTAAATATCAAGTTTTTCCAAAAATGCCAGCCGTTCCTGATACTTCGTATCCATGCATTCTTCAAAAGAAGCTTCCTTCATCATCTTCTGCAGCGCTGCCGCCGCTTTTCTGGGTGATTCCAGCGTTCCCGCACCGGCAATACATCCTCCCGGGCACGCCATGCCTTCCAGAAGATAGCCATTATATTTTCCCGCTTTCGCCATCTGAAGAAGTTTCTTACAATTTGCAAGTCCCTCGGCACTGGCCACTTTTACTTCACGGTCCGGTTCCATACGTTTAATCGCTTTTACCACTGCAGCCGCAACACCGCCGCTTGCTGCAAATCCGCGTCCATCTCCACTGGCTCTGAATAATGGTTCGCCCTCAGGAATGTCTTTCCACTGGATTCCTTTTGCTTCAAACATGCCTGCCACCTCTTCGAAGGTCAGCACAAAGTCCACATAACTGCGAATTGTCCTGCGGCTTGCCTCCAGTTTCTTAGCAGCACACGGGCCAACAAAAACAATCTTGCAATCCGGTTCCTTCTGCTTGATCAGTCTGGCTGTCAGCACCATCGGGGTAAGCGCCATGGATATACACTCCGCCTGCTGCGGGAAAAGTTTCTTAGCCATCATGGACCATGCCGGACAGCAGGATGTTGCCATAAACGGCAGCTTCTCCGGCACTTCTTTCATAAAATCTTTTGCTTCTTCTATTGTACAGAGATCCGCTCCGATCGCCACCTCACGCACATCGGTAAATCCAAGTGCCTGAAAAGCTCCCCGGATCTTTGTATTCTCCATGCCTTCAAACTGGCCGGCGATAGCCGGCGCAAGAATAGCATATACCGGCGTCTTGCTTTTAATTGCCATAATTGTCTGATAAATCTGGCCCTTATCCACAATAGCGCTGAACGGACAGCTGACCAGGCACATACCGCAGGACACACATTTATTTTGATCAATTTCTGCTCTTCCGTATTCATCAGATTTGATCGCACCCATTCCACAGGCCTGTGCACAGGGGCGCTCCTGTTTAATAATAGCATTGTACGGGCATGCCTCCACGCATTTTCCGCACTTAATACATTTCTCCTCATCTATATGAGATTTTCCATTCACCATGCTGATGGCCTTTTTCGGGCACACTTCCATACATGGATGTTCCAGGCATCCCTGACATCCTTCCGTAACAAATACACGCTTCTCCGCACAGGCATTACAGGCAAATTTAATTACATTTATAAGAGGCGGTTCATAATATTTTTCTTCTATGACACTTGCTTCAACCCCCTGGGAAATCGGTGCATGCTCAGATATCTTCCGAAGTGACATTCCCATTGCAACACGAAGCCTTTCCCCAACTACAGCACGCTCCAAAAAAATACTTTCACGGTACGATGCAACTTCTCCCGGAACAATTTTATAAGGCAGCTCTTCCAGTTTAGCCGGGTCATCCCCCTCGTAAGCCAGGCGGGCGATTTCTGTAAAAATCTGATGACGGATTTTTGTTTTTGACGAATATAGTCCTCTCATTTGTCCTCTCCTTTTATTTACTAGCAATGGATGTCTATCCTGGGTGAAAATTGCTAAAATTATTATACTTAGATGCCCGGATGAAGTCAAGAAAACCCTTGTATGTTTCCTTATCTTCCCCGGCAAACTGATGTCTCAAGTTTTTTCATCGCTTTTCTGAACTGAAAACTGAACAAAATTACCGTAAAAGTGACCGCAATAACATCCGCTACCGGTTCTGCCGTGTAAACTGCCATGGTTTTATCCTGCAGAAAATGAGGCAATGTATAAATTAAGGGAATCAAAAGTACAAATTTCCGCACCACCGCCACAATAACTGATGCAATTGCATTTCCAAGAGAAATAAATGTCATCTGGCAGGCAATCTGAGCACCCATCAGCCCCATTCCGCCGGCATAAATTCGAAGCGCCGTTCCCGTAAACGCTACCAGGTCTCTGTCCGGTGTAAATATCCGTGCAAAAAACTGCGGTGTGATCATAATCGCCAGCCACAGGGCCATGGAATAAGTCAGACATGCGGCAAGCAGGAGTTTAAAGGTCGCTTTCACACGGTCTGCATTTCCCGCTCCGAAGTTATAGCTTGATACAGGCTGTGCTCCCTGAGCAATCCCCTGCATGGGCAGCATGGAAAACTGCATAACACTCGTTAAGATCGTCATAGCCCCAACCGCAATATCCCCTCCGTATTTCAAAAGGGATGAATTGAAGCATACCATAATCACGCTTTCACTTGACTGCATGATAAAGGGCGAAATCCCAAGGGCCATGCACGGCAGAATAACGCTGCCATTTATACCAATATTCTTTTTCCTGATTTTCAAAATCGTTTTCTTTCCCGACAAAAATGCAAGCACCCACACAGTAGAAACACCCTGAGAAATAATCGTGGCAAGGGCCGCGCCTCCTACTCCCAGACCCAGGCCAAAAATAAAAACAGGGTCAAGAATAATATTGCACACAGCGCCGATCAGCACCGACAGCATTCCCGTCCTGGCAAATCCCTGCCCGGTAATAAATGCATTCATCCCCAATGTCAGCTGCACAAACACAGTACCGATTGCATAAATCCTCATATAGGAAACTGCATAGTCAATTGTATTTTCACTGGCGCCAAAAGTCAAAAGCAGGGGTCTGTTAAATAACAGAAGAATCGCCGTAAGGGCTGCCGAAATAACAATCTGAAGTGTCAGACAGTTTCCCAATATCTTTTCTGCCATGTCATTATCCTGCTTTCCCATATAAATAGAAGCTCTGGGCGCACCTCCCATGCTGACAAGAGCGGCGAATGCCGATACGATCATGATGACCGGCATGCATACCCCTACCCCTGTCAGGGCTAAAGCACCTGTTTCCGGAATATGCCCGATATAGATCCTGTCCACCATGTTATACAAAAGGTTGATAAGCTGAGCTGCAATGGCCGGAAGAGCCAGTTTCAGCAAAAGTTTTCCCACCGGTTCTGTTCCCAGAAAATTCTTTTCATCCTGCATATGCCAAAACTCCTTTCTGCTTTTTCGCATAATAGCAATTATATATCATTCATATCATAAATTACAGTTCTTTTTTTGTTAAAATTTCTTGCATAATTTTGCATAAAAACTCTTCCTTTTTTTAAGATTTATGATACAATTTATACATAGCACTTTTAGATTAGGAGGAAACATCATGGCAAAAGAGATAATTGCAATGCTTCTTGCCGGTGGACAGGGCTCTCGTTTATATGCATTAACCCAAAAACTGGCAAAACCCGCAGTTCCTTTTGGCGGAAAATACCGTATCATCGACTTTCCGTTATCGAACTGTGTTAATTCAGGCATTGATACTGTCGGTGTGCTTACACAGTATCAGCCTCTCGTATTAAATGAATATATCGGAAACGGACAGCCCTGGGATCTTGACCGTCTCTATGGCGGTGTACACGTTTTGCCGCCTTATCAGCAGGCATCCGGTTCTGACTGGTATAAAGGTACCGCAAATGCCATTTATCAGAATATTTCTTTTATCGAAAGATATGATCCGGAATACGTTATCATCCTTTCCGGTGACCAGATCTGCAAACAGGACTACAGTGATTTCCTTCGTTTCCATAAAGAAAAGGGCGCAGAATTTTCTGTTGCCGTTATGGAAGTTCCATGGGAAGAGGCACCGCGTTTTGGTCTGATGGTAGCAGATGAAAATGACAAGATTACTGAATTCCAGGAAAAACCGAAGAATCCTAAATCCAATCTTGCATCCATGGGTATCTACATTTTCAACTGGGATGTCCTGAAAAAATATCTGGAAGAAGACGAAGCAGATCCGAATTCAGAAAACGACTTTGGAAACAACATTATCCCGAACCTTCTGCGTGATGACCGTAAAATGTATGCATATCACTTCAGTGGTTACTGGAAAGATGTCGGAACAATCGCTTCTCTCTGGGAAGCAAATATGGAGGTTCTTGATCCGGAGCATTCCGGCATCAACCTTTTTGATGACGACTGGAAAATTTACAGCCGCAACAGCGGTATGACCGGTCACAAAATCGGTTCAGATGCTGTAATTGAAAATTCCATGATCACAGACGGATGCCGCATTAACGGTACTGTTAAGCATTCTATTCTCTACGCAGGTGTTCAGGTAGAACCGGGCGCTGTTGTAGAAGATGCTGTCGTTATGGGCGGTACTGTAATCAAAGCAGGCGCATGTGTCAGCCACTGTATCGTAGCTGAAAATGCTGTGATCGGCGCAAATGCCGTTGTCGGCGCTATGCCAAGCGGTGACGAAAAAGGTGTTGCAACCGTAGGACCAGGTGTGGAAATCGGTGACGGCGCTAAGATTGGACCAAACGCCATGGTCAGAGAAAATGTAAAGGGCGGTGAAGAATTATGCTAACTCCAAAAACAACTACAAATGCACTCGGTATCATTTTTCCGAATACTTATGACGCCCTGGTTCCGGAACTGTCAAATGTACGTCTGATGGCTTCTATCCCGTTTGCAAGCCGTTACCGTCTGATTGACTTTATCCTTTCCAACATGGTCAACAACGACGTAACCAATATTTCAATTATTGTTCGCAATAACTATTTCTCTTTGATGGATCATCTCGGTTCCGGACGCGAATGGGATCTGACCCGCAAAAACGGCGGTCTTCATATTTTTCCGCCATATGCATCAAAAGATGATACGGTTTATAACGGACGTGTTGATGCTCTTGCACATATTCTGGATTTCCTGCGTGGTCAGAAAGAAAAATACGTAATGATGGCAGACTGTAACATTGCTGTAAATTTTGATTTTAAGGACATGCTGGAAAAACATATCGAAAGCGGTGCAGATGTGACTGCAGCCTATATTGCAGAACCGCTTCCTGACAGCGCGATCCGTCATACAGCCAACGACAGAGGCCTGTACTATACTTTCACCATTGATGAGGGACGTGTAAGCAAAATCTATATCAACTCCAAAGAAACCGGTGTTCAGAATTTCGGCATGAATATTTACTGTATCGAACGCGAACTTCTGATTGACCTGATCAACACTGCGTTTGTTCGCGGTTATACTTACTTCGAACGTGATGTACTGGCTCCGCAGCTTGATACCTTAAAAGTTATGGCATATGAATACAAAGGCTATGCAGCGCGTATAACCGACATGAAGAATTATTTTGATGAAAACATGAAGCTTCTGGATGATATTAATCTGAACAGCCTGTTCTCAGGAAATCAGATTTATACAAAGATCCGTGATGACAACCCGACAAGATATATTGCCGGTGCCAAAGTAAAGAATACCATGGCTGCAGACGGTTGTGTCATCGAAGGTGAAGTTGAAAACAGTATCTTATTCCGCGGTGTTAAAGTGGGCAAGGGTACCAGGATTAAAAATTGTATTTTGATGCAGGATACTGTAGTTGGTGAAAATGTAACTCTGGAATATCTTATTACTGATAAAAATGTTATTATTAATGATGGTAAAAATATCCAGGGTTCTGATTCATTCCCGGTTTATATCCCGAAACATCATAAAGTATAATTTCAGGAACGAATTCCATTTAAAAATGGCTGTGTGCTTATCCGGCACACAGCCATTTTTTTGCATTTTTTGTTGATTCATATAGAAACCCCACAGCATTTATATTATAATATCGTTGGCAGTATCGCTGCCATATAAAACAGAAAGGATTTTTGCGTTATGTTTTCCGTATTATCAAGAGCGTCATGCTTTATTGCCATTATTATTTTAGGACAAATCCTGCGAAAAACCGGATTTTTTAAAGAGGAAGATTTTCATGTTCTCTCTAAGATTGTACTGAAGATCACTCTGCCCGCTGCCATTGTTTCCAGTTTTGCCGGAACAGAGATTGCGCCTTCCATGCTCGCCCTGAGTCTTGCGGGTCTTGGCGGTGGTGTTCTCTATATGGTCCTCTTCTTTTTTATGAATCTTCGCTCAAGCAAAGAAAAACGTGCTTTTGAAGTTTTGAATTCCACCGGATACAATATCGGAAATTTCACCCTTCCTTTTGCACAAAGTTTTCTCGGTCCTACGGGAGTTATCGTCACAAGCCTTTTCGACACCGGTAATGCTGTTATCTGTCTCGGCGGCGCCTACAGTGTTTCTTCTATGATTCAGGGCGGAGGAAAATTTTCCATTATGAAAATCGTGAAAAAACTTCTTTCTTCTGTTCCCTTTGTTACATATATCATTATGGCATCCTTAAGCCTTTTGCATCTGAACCTTCCCGAACCGATAACTTCTTTTGCAGGCATCATAGGAAATGCAAATGCATTTATGGCCATGTTGATGATTGGTGTAGGCTTTAAACTTACAGGCGACCGGGCTCAGCTCGGAAGTATCGTACGGATTCTTTCTGTACGCTATGCCATCGCCCTTGCACTGTCTCTGATCTGCTACTTTATTCTTCCTTTCCCGCTGGAATACAGGCAGGCCCTTGCAATCCTGGTATTCAGTCCGATTGCATCTGCTGCACCGCCTTTCACAGCAGAATTAAAGGGAGATATCGGCCTCTCCAGCGCGATAAACTCCCTCTCAATCGTTATCAGCATTATTTGCATCGTCTGTGTATTGACCATTGTTTTATAAATCCAGCTTCATATCTCCCGGTTTGATCCAGTTCTGTCTGCGCATGAATTCAGAAATCGCAAGTGTCACTACCGCCGGAAGAATGATCTGGATCGCCAGAATTTTTATCAGCACAACAACCGGATCCTCAGATGCCGTCATCGTCTGCCATGTCATAATCTGACCGACAAAGCCCGCTGTTCCCATTCCGGAACCCGTGGCATTGTTGGTCATTTTTAAAAGCATCGTTCCCACAGGTCCAAGTATCGCGCTGGATAAAATGGCCGGAAGCCATATGATCGGTTTTCTTACAATATTCGGTACCTGAAGCATGGAAGTTCCGATTCCCTGAGCAAGAAGCCCTCCAAACTTATTCTCACGATAACTTGCAACTGCAAATCCCACCATATTACAACAGCAGCCCACAGTTGCTGCTCCCGCTGCCAGTCCCGACAGATTCAAAATAACGCCCAGAGCCGCCGAACTGATTGGAAGCGTAAGAATCATTCCCATCAAAACAGATACCACAATTCCCATCAGAAACGGTTGCTGTTCCGTTCCCCAGTTGATCATCGCACCCAAACTTGCCATCAGGCGTGAAATAGACGGCCCGATTAAAATTCCCACTGCTGAGCCGGAACCAATGGCGAGAAGGGGAGTCACCAAAATGTCTACCTTCGTCTTTCCCGATACCAGATGTCCCACTTCTATTCCGATATAGGCCGCGATAAATGCTCCCAGCGGTTCACCCGGTCCGGCAAAGCACATCACTCCATCTACCAGAACTTCACCAGCCATCAATTTGCCTGCAAAAGCCCCCACCATGCCGGCAGTTGCCGCCGATAAGATTACCAGAGGACTTTCCTTATATCTGCTGGCCACTCCGACACCAATTCCGGCTCCGGTAAGGGCAGCTGCAACTTTTCCTGTCACAAAAATTGTATTTCCGATCTCACCGCCTGCAAATGTTCCAATTTGCTGTATAATCGTTCCCACGATCAATGTTGCAAACAATCCATGAGCCATTCCACTTAAGCCCTCTATAAACACTCGATTAAGCCATTTTGTTATGTATTTCATCTCTACTCTCCTAAAGTAAGCAAATATCCTTTTTCTTTTAATCCTCTTTCCACTTCATCAAGAATTTCTTCCCGATCCGCTTCAATTGTGTGATAATGCTCGTCACCGGTCAACTCTTTCAACGGTTTTCCTTTTACTGCAAAAATCCGCCTCATGAAATCATCCACATCTTTTCTCGATGTGATCATAAGATCTGCCGCAATCTGTCCATATACCTCATGCTCCACGATCACGTCCAGAATCCTGGCTCCGGCATCCACAATCGTATACATCTCATCTTTCATCTGCCCGTCTGTATGCTTGATAAAAACAATACGCTTACAACTGTTTTTTTCTTTTTCTCCAAAAATAATATATCCCTTATTTGTGGAAAGAATATTTTTATCTGTGGCACGAAGCAATGCGATATCCTGAACGATCACCTGACGGCTGACTCCAAATTTTCTGGCAAGGGCAGTCCCCGAATAAGGTTCTGCTCCCTTTTCCAGCAATTCAATTATTTTCTTTCGTCTTTCTGCTCCATCCATCCTCACGGCCCCCATTCAAGTTCCCTGTTGTCTCAAATTGCAATCGCTGTTTCAAGAGCAACTTTCATCATATTTGTAAATTTATTCTGCCTTTCTTCTGCCGATGTAGCCTCTCCTGTCACTACAGAATCAGAAACTGTAAAAATACCCAGCGCTCTCACGCCCGCGCGTGCTGCTTCACAGTACAGCGCATAGCTTTCCATTTCAATTCCAAGAACACCCATCTTTGCCCAGCTCTTCCATTCCGGAGTCTCTGTATAAAATACATCTGCAGAAAGAACATTGCCCACACAATACGGGAATCCTTCTTTTTCTGCTGTTTCCTGCGCAGTCTTCAGCAATTTATAATCAGCGATCGCACTCATTGTACCCGGAAGCTGATACTGGTGAGCATAGTTGCTGTCTGTGCATGCTCCCTGTGCCATAATAATATCTCCCAATTTTGTCTTTTCTGAGGTTGCTCCGCAAGAACCTACACGAATCAGATTCTTAACCTCATAAAAATGAATCAGTTCATGGCTGTAGATTCCAATGGATGGCATACCCATACCAGTTCCCATAACAGAAACCTTTTTCCCTTTGTATGTTCCGGTGTATCCAAACATATTTCTTACACTGTTAAACTGTACTGCATCCTCCAGAAACGTCTCTGCAATAACTTTTGCGCGAAGCGGATCTCCTGGAAGCAAAATTGTTTCAGCAATATCACCCATCCGGGCTGCGTTATGCGGTGTTGACATAGTAAATTCCTCCTTAATATAGTCTCTGACAACTCATCTGTCTTGTCAATTATCTATGGTAACACAAAAACAGAGACAATGCAAGTAAACATCGTCTCTGTTCATGTACTTCCTTTTCTATCGGCCTGATTATTTCAGAGTAACTTTAGCGCCTTCTGCTTCCAGTTTTGCTTTCAGTTCTTCTGCTTCTACCTTAGATGCACCCTCTTTAACTACCTTCGGAGCACCGTCAACTACTTCTTTAGCTTCTTTCAGACCAAGACCTGTAGCTTCACGAACAACTTTGATAACTTTAACTTTGTTCGGTCCTACTTCTGTCAGTTCTACATCGAACTCATCTTTTTCTTCTTCAGCTTCTGCTGCTCCGCCTGCTGCTGCTACTACAACACCTGCTGCTGCAGATACACCAAATTCTTCTTCACATGCTTTTACCAGTTCGTTCAGTTCAAGAACGCTAAGCTCTTTAATAGCTTCAATAAATTCAGCTGTTGTTAATTTTGCCATTTTATTTTCCTCCATTATTAAATATTTAATTTCATTTTTATGCCGCAGCTTTACGCTGCTCTTTCTTCGCCTTCCGCTTCCTTATGCTTCTTTTTCTGCGATCTGTTTGATAACGCGGGCAAAGTTTGCAATCGGGGACTGCATACTTCCAAGAAGTCTTCCAAGAAGTACTTCTCTTGACGGAACATCTGCCAGAGCCTGAATACCCTTTTCATCATAATATCCGCCTTCAACAACACCAGCAATCAGTTTCAGTGACGGAACTGTCTTTGCATATTTAGCGATGATTCTGATTGGTGCTGTTGCATCATCTTTGCAGATTGCAACGGCATTCGGACCTTCCAGATGTTTTTTGAGCGGCTCGCAGTCAGTTCCTGTGAATGCAAAGTTCATCATTGTATTTTTATAAACTTTGTAAACAACTCCTGCTTCACGCAGCTCTTTACGAAGAGCTGTATCCTGCTCAACATTGATTCCGCTGTAAGTAACCAGAACAACTGACTGTGCGTCTTTAATATGTTCGCTGATTTCTTCCACGATCGGTTTCTTCAGTTCTACTTTAGCCATGAAATGGTGCACCTCCTTATAGAATTGTGTACCGCCGGTGTGAACCAGATTCATGATCCACACAAAAAAATCTCTGTCCGCAAAGACAGAGAGAATCATAAATCATTTCTATTCGAAATTCTTTACTCCTCGGCAGGCGTTTTGTCCTTATGCCTTACGGCACCTGCTGTCTTCGGCAGTTCTTTATTAAGATAACATACCGCGCCAGGCATGTCAAGATTTTTTTAGGAATTTTCTACCGCACAAATAAGACCACTGAATTTCAGTGGCCTTATCTATATTATCAATATTTCAATTTTTCTTTTATTTTATATTAACCGGAGTTCTTTTTTAACATCCTGCTTATCTATATAAATTTATTGCCTGATGCGGTAATCTTTTTCAATTCATCTTTTTCATCTGAAATCAATTTATACTTCCGATTCATTCTTTCATCCAATATTTCTATCTTCCGATTTCTCTATCATCTGTTACTTCTATTTTCAAGACTACTATTTAAGATGATTGATATTTTATTCAATATGAAAAAAGCAAATGCTTTATTTCTGTAATCTGGTCTTTCTCTCCGATTAATGTTCGATATATTCGATTCTAGCCAGTTCAGATATAAAGGTCGTTTCCGCAGGATACATCTGCTTTACCGCTTTCATATTGAACATAAAATGTTGAGACTGCTGTGTCCATTGGATTGACCTCCTTTCGTAAATTCTAAAAACAACTTCTAAATGAATATTAAGCTTTCTCGTCACTTAATATGTATTTGTTGTTGTTGAAATTACTATACCATTTCTCCCCAAATTTGTCAATACTATTTTTAATTTTTTTCAAAATAAATTTTTATCTTCGTTTAAATTGTATAAAATACTGTTAATTATTTTAATTTTCTAGAATTTTCAAACTTTTTATACAGATAATTCTTAAAAAGATTTTCCAGTTTAAAAAGAAACTTGCTTTGTGAGATTCTGCGTCGCGAATGCGTCGCACAAATGAGACAAAAAGCCGGGGCTGTTGACAGCCCCGGCCTTATATACCTCTTATTTATTTTCTGTAAGCGCTTCTGTTTAATACCAGATGTTTCGGCACACCATTTACCATAAACGGTGTCAGTTCGCCAAGAATCAGCGGTCGGGCATATTCCACATAGCCCTCTCCTACATCTGTGCCATCGTTAATGATCCACTCAGCAGGAACCGGACGCTCTACATTTGCAATTGCATGGATATCATAAATGCTGTAACCAACTTCATACGGACTGCGTGATTTCACATCAATAGTGATCATCATACCTGTCTGTCCCTCATCTGCAGCCTTGCAGGCCAGATAACCAACATTAAATGCCTCGTTAATGTCATTCAGGGATGCAACATGTGTTGCAGCTCTCTGCAGTGTGGAGAATTCAATTGCACGTGTCTTATATCCTGTCTCTGCAGCCACTTTGTTTGCCAGTGTAACTGCACATCCTGACAGCTGTTTGTGTCCAAATGCATCTACATAATCAGAACCGCCGCCCAATTCGCATACGAAACGGCCATCTGCCACTTTGATACCCTCTGATACTGCGATAACAACAGAAGACTTCTTTGCTGCCAGGTCTTTTACTCTTGCCATGAAATCATCCATATCAAAAGTAACTTCCGGAAGGTAGATCATATCCGGTCCTTCACAATCCTCATCTCTGGAAAGTGCAGCTGCTGCTGTCAGCCATCCGGCATGACGTCCCATAATCTCTACGATCAGGATGGTCGGTTTTTCAATACCAAAAGATGCATTGTCACGGATAACTTCTTTCAGGGAAGTTGCAATATATTTTGCTGCAGAACCATAACCCGGGCAATGATCAGTGATCGGCAGATCGTTATCGATAGTCTTCGGAACACCCATAAATCTCTGCGGTTTGCCTTTCAGCGCTGCATAATCAGACAGCATCTTGATCGTATCCATAGAATCATTTCCGCCAATGTAGAACAGACACTCAATGTCATATTTCTCCATGATTGCGAAAATCTTATCATATACTTCCTCATTGCCTTCGATTTTCGGCAATTTATAACGGCAGGAACCAAGGAATGCTGACGGAGTTCTCTTCAGAAGCTCAATGTCCTTGTCCTCTTTAATAAATTCACCCATATCTACCAGATCTTCATTTAAGAATCCCTGGATACCGTGATGCATGCCATAAATTTTCTTAACTCCAAGTTCTCTTGCTTTGCTGACAACGCCAGCCAGACTGGAATTAATGACAGCTGTCGGTCCGCCGGACTGTCCTACTACAATATTACCTTTCATGAAAAATTCCTCCTAAATGTTTTATATTATTGAGCGCAGAGGCCGCTTTCACAGCCCGGCGCGCGCTACCTTAATCACGCAGATGCCGCTATCAGCATCACTGTTTTTTATACAATCAAAGCTGTATGTTAAAATGTAAACTTGTCTGCAAAATAAGCTTCCAGCTCATCGATTTTAATACGAACCTGCTCCATGGTATCGCGGTCACGAACTGTAACAGCCCCGTCTGTCTCAGATTCAAAATCATATGTTACACAGAACGGTGTTCCTATTTCATCCTGACGGCGGTAACGCTTTCCAATATTTCCGCGATCATCAAATTCACAGTTATATTTCTTTGAAAGCTGTGCAAATACTTTTTCCGCACCTTCATTCAGTTTCTTGGACAGCGGAAGCACACCAATCTTTACAGGTGCCAGTACCGGATGGAAATGAAGCACAGTTCTCATATCAGGTTTTTCCTCTGTGCCGATATTCTCTTCATCATATGCGCTGCACAGGAAAGCCAATACCATACGGTCTGCCCCAAGTGACGGTTCAATAACATACGGTACATATTTCTTATTCTTTGTATCATCAAAATACGTCAGATCCTGTCCGGACACATTCTGATGCTGCGTCAGGTCATAGTCGGTTCTGTCTGCAATGCCCCAAAGCTCACCCCATCCAAACGGGAACAGGAATTCCACGTCTGTAGTAGCTTTACTGTAAAAACTCAACTCTTCTTTTTCATGATCACGATAACGTACTTCATTATCTTTCAATCCCAGATTATGCAGCCAGTCAAGGCAGAACTGTTTCCAATATGCAAACCATTCCAGGTCTGTATCCGGCTCACAGAAGAATTCCAGTTCCATCTGCTCAAATTCTCTGGTACGGAATGTGAAATTACCCGGTGTAATCTCGTTACGGAAAGATTTACCGATCTGACCGATGCCAAACGGAATCTTTTTTCTGGATGTTCTCTGAACATTCTTAAAATTAACAAAGATACCTTGAGCTGTTTCCGGTCTTAAATATACCGTATTCTTTGCATCCTCCGTTACACCCTGGAACGTCTTGAACATCAGGTTAAACTGACGGATATCAGTAAAATTATGTTTTCCGCAGGTCGGACATGGAATCTGATGTTCTTCAATAAAATCCTTCATCTGTTCCTGGGACCATGCATCCACACTGCCATCAACCGCAATTCCGTTCTCTGCACAATAGTCCTCAATAATCTTGTCTGCACGGAAACGCTCATGGCACTCTTTACAGTCCATTAAAGGATCTGAAAATCCCCCCAGATGACCGGAAGCAACCCATGTCTGAGGGTTCATAAGAATCGCACAGTCAACACCTACGTTGTAGGGATTTTCCTGAATAAATTTCTGCCACCATGCACGTTTTACATTGTTCTTCAATTCCACGCCAAGATTACCGTAGTCCCAGGTATTCGCAAGGCCACCGTAAATCTCAGACCCCGGATAAACAAAACCTCTTGATTTTGCCAGTGCTACAATTTTCTCCATTGTCTTTTCCATAATGCTCTCCTCATTTTTTAATTTCTATGTTACAGCGTGCATGGGAAATATTCCCTGCACGCTCTTTTTCCCTCCGGCATACGTTCTTTATTATTCATACAGAATATAGGCTCTTCCTGTCTCTTCCAGCACAGCCGTTGATTTTCCTGTCACTTTCATATTTTCGCTGACATATTTAATATCCCCCGGTGCCTCCACCAGCATAGCTTCCTCTATCACAATTGTCTTATAATTCTTGCCCGACATAATCTGTGATCCCCAGATTGGATCCGTTTCCTTCACCTTGCCGCCGGAAACTTCAAGAAATTTTCCTTCGAAAGCATATCCCGCCTGCACGGCACCCAGAATATCTCCCAGATAGAATCCAATATTATTAAAGTCAGCATAATCTTTTGCCGATGCATATGTCATGCGCAGCACAGCAACGTCATTCTTTACACTGAACCCCGTCTTTTTAACACATTTTGATCCAACCGACTCATTATAAGCCTTTATCCCAGCCGAAATCTCACTTTCCACTTCTTTTTTGCTGTAGTAATCCTTATCAAAGTTTTCCCGAACCACCTGTGTGATCCTGCCCTTTTTATTAATGGATACCCCCGTTACTTCTGGTGAAAAGCCGCTGCAACCGGTCAAAATGCATATAATGCAAAGCACAACTGCTGCCAAACGACCCCTTTTCATGAAATTTTCCTCCCAATAATCACTCATAATAGATTATACTCATATTATCCTTTATTTTCAACTGCTAAATCTCTAAAGTTTCCAAAATTTCCAGTGTTTTAAACTTTTTATCTACATATGCTCTGCGCAGACGTTCCTGTATATGAGAAAACTCCCGGAACACCTCCAAAGAGACAGTAAATGTATAGAGTTTCTCTACCGGGGATGCAATTACATATTGCATGGTAAAAATCGTAGACTGCTGCAGTCTCTCTCCCCCTTTATCCATACACCGGGCACACAGAGCACCGCTTTTTTCAAAGGAATAGCCAGCCAGATTTTCTTTGCCCCCGCACTTCGTGCATGCGAACATCTCCGGATATTCACCGTTTATAACCATCGACTTTAATTCAAATACATAACGCACTAGTTTTTTATCCAGTCTGGGATTTTCCAGCGCCCGCAGAGATGCATACAGGAGCTTCAGCATTTCTTTTTCATCGCTGTTCTCCCTGGCATAATAATCTGCAAACTCCAGAAAATACATTCCATAATAAGCGCTCTCGAAATCTGTGGACAGTTTTTCAAAGTAATTTGAAATCTGGGCCTGATAAATGTTATAGGAACTGCGCCCCTCAAAGCACTCAAAAGTGCCAAAGGAAAACGGCTTTGTCGCCGCCAGAAGCGGACTGTTTTGTCTTCTGGCCCCCTTTGCGAAGCCACTGATCTTCCCCCGTTCTTTCGTGAGCAGCACTATTCTTCTGTCATATTCCCCCATGGGAATGGAGGAAATCACCATTCCTGTAAGTTCGATCCGGTCACTCATCCTATATCTCTTTCTTATCGTATCCGAAATTCTTTATCATAAAATCACTGTCCCGCCAGTCTTTCTTAACTTTTACCCAAAGCTGAAGGTTCACCTGTGCTTCCAGCATATTTTCGATATCTCTTCTGGCTGCAGAACCAATTTTTTTAAGCATGGCTCCGCCCTTTCCAATAATGATCCCCTTATGAGAATCCCTCTCACAGATAATGGCAGCATCAATATCAAACATCATACCATCCCTGCGTTCTTTCATCCGGTCAATGGAAACAGCTATCCCATGAGGAATCTCCTCATCCAGACATCTGAGAGCTTTCTCTCTGATCATTTCCGCAACGATCTGGCGCTGCGGCTGATCCGTTACCGTGTCCTCATCATAAAACATAGGCCCGTAAGGAAGATATTTAAAAATCACATCTATCACTGTCTCCAGATTCTGTGCCCGCAGAGCAGAGACAGGAATAATCTCTGCAAAATGATAAATTTTACGGTAGGCATCCATAAATTTCAGAATATCTTCTTTTTTTACGGTATCAATTTTATTAATGATAAGTACTACCGGTGTATTTGTCTTTTTCAGCTGCCCGGCAATATGCTGATCTCCGGCACCAATAAAGGTACCGGGTTCCACCAGCCACAAGATCACATCCACCTCATTCAACGTGCGCTCCGCCACATTTACCATATATTCGCCCAGTTTATTTTTGGCCTTATGGATACCTGGTGTGTCCAGAAAAACAATCTGTCCTTTTTCACAGGTATATACTGTCTGAATGCGGTTGCGGGTTGTCTGGGGCTTACTGGAAGTAATTGCAATCTTCTGTCCGATCAGATGATTCATCAGAGTAGATTTTCCCACATTAGGTCTTCCGATCAGCGTAACAAATCCTGACTTCTTTCCTTTTGCCGCATTCAGTTCATCCAGATTAATATTCATTTTCTGCCCTCATCTTTTGCTTCCGCCAATCAGCGGTTTTCTCTCATTAAAAAGTTCTTTCGCTTCCTCAATCCGTTCCTCATTTCCAAGCACACAGATATTCCGCTCTGCCAGTACTGCCTCCATCAGCGGTGTCAGCGCCCGGATCGTTCCCGGATTGCAGCTGAGGATTTCATCTCTCTCCCGCTGCAGATCTTTCTCTGTGATATTGCACATATAAGCTCTCATAGAATAGCTTCCCTGAGCCATGGGATTTTTCGGCGTATCCATTTCACTGATGGTTCCGATAATATATTTACACATATCACGTTCGTCTACATTGAAGTTTTTCAGGTATTCCACAATTCCCTCATATACCTCCAGCGTTCTGCGAAGATTCGGATCACGGTAAGAAACAAAATATGTTTCCCCGCTCCTTCCGTATCCGCTCATGCATCCATAGGCTCCGCCCTGTACACGAATATTTGTCCAGAGATACTCATACCCCATAATTACTTTCAATACCCGCAGTGCTCCGGTATAATCATATCCGGCTTTATGGAAGTTACCGGCAAGGGCCACGTACTGCACCTGGGCGGAAGTCCCGAATCCCTCGTTTCTGTTCTGTGTTTCCACAATATCTGTCATTTCCGGCATCTTCTCATCGGAGAGTTTTTCTTTCAATTCTTTTATCCGCTTCTCTACTTTTTCAAGTACTTCCCGCTGCGCAGTCAGGCTCACCATAAAACCGTCTTTACTGAAAATTGCAGACATCAGCTTTTCAAGAACTTCTGTCAGTTCTTTCTTCTTTTCATCAAACTGTTCTTCAAGAGATTCCACCAGTTTATAAAAGGCAATTCCGCCTGTAGAATCATTAAAAGAAGAAACAGCCGAAAAAGCAGACATAGCCCTGGTGGCTGCTGTCAGATGTCCCGCAGAGGTCAGCCGCATCTGAAGCCTTGATTTCAGTCTGGCTAAAATCTCATGCATTCTTTTCTCATCTTTTAAACTTGAAGTCAGGAGAATTTCTTCCATAATGTCAAAGGCAAAATCGATTTCGTTATATAAAACCCTGGAATGCAATTCAAATTTTGTAGAAAAGCTTCCCGGATTTTTTACATCAGAAAACACATTCAACGCAGGGTAAATTCCTCCGGAATGAATATCGATTTCATTGCTGAGTTCTCGATAACCATGAACCGCAGTATCTACCATGCCGAGAATCCCTTTCAGGACTCCCAGGTAACCTGTATATTCTTTTGGAATACCCGTGGCATCAAACATCAGATTAATATATGCAATGCCATTAGTATCAACTTCATGATAAATAAGCGGCACTCCATCCACACTCCGCTCCTCATTGAAAACTGGTGCAGTTTCCTTCTTAATATCGGAAAGATGTAAAAGAGGAATTTTTTCCAATTCTTCTCTGGTGGACGGTGTTTCCTGAAATACACGGAGTTTTTTCGTATTCACGATCAATTCCTGAATCTGCTCCTTTGAAAGAGATGCTTTATACCTGGCCAGTTTTTCCTTGACTCTCTGGTCCTCTTTTGCTGTCAGACCCTTCTCCGGTGTCATTACAATCAAAGACACATGGGTATTATCCAGCAGATATTTCCTGATAATCTCCTCGTAATAGGAGCCTTCCGCCTGCTTTTTCAGAAAATCGCATACCTGAATCTGTTTCAAATATTCAAAAGGTGCATTATCGTCGTAAAGCCATCCGTCAAATGCATCTATTCCATACATAAGCCCCCTTGGATAGCTTCCATAATCCGCCTCGCGGAATTTGAACTCCATATTGTTGATGGCCGCATAGATTGCTTTCTTTTCCAGACCTTCTGCTGCCAGCTTCTCCAGTGTATCTTTGATAACGTTCAAAAATTTTTCCTTATCCGCCGGATTGGCATATTTTGCAATCACAGAAAAAGTCGGCTGCAAAATACCGCCTTCATAACTTCCTTCTATATCCTGCCCGACCTGTGCATCCAAAAGAGCCTGCTTAAGCGGCGCTCCGGGAGCAGACAGCAGCACATATTCCAGTACTGCCATTGCGTGTGATAAATTCACATCTTTAGCGGTTCCGACTGCCGCATTCCATGCCAGATATGTGTTATCCTCTTCCTCATCCATATTTGAAACAGGATAGGTTTTCCAAATCTCCGCCATTTTTTCAAATGGTTTCTGAAGCTTTAACTGAGAATCAATCTCTATGGCATCATATTTGCAAAGATACTCTTTGTCCAGCCAGGCAAGCCGCTCTTCCATATCCATGTCGCCATAAAGATAAATATAACTGTTGGAAGGATGATAATAACGGCTGTGAAAAGCCAGAAATTCTGAATACTTCAATTCCGGTATCACCTTCGGATCTCCGCCTGACTCTACACCGTAAGCATTATCCGGAAACAGTGAATTCATGATCTCACGCTCAAGTACATCATCTGCAGAAGAAAAAGCACCCTTCATTTCGTTATAAACTACCCCGTTAAAGGTCAGCTCATCTTCCTCATTTTCAAGGATATAGCTCCATCCCTCCTGCCGGAAAATTTCTTCTTTATTATATATGTTCGGAAAAAATACCGCATCCATATAGACATGCATCAGATTACAAAAATCCTGAAAGTTGCAGCTTGCCACCGGATACATAGTCTTGTCCGGATAAGTCATGGCATTTAAAAAGGTATTTAATGAGCCTTTTGCAAGCTCCACAAACGGGTCTTTGGACGGAAACTTTTTACTTCCGCATAGTACACTATGTTCCAGGATATGAGCCACACCTGTACTGTCTGATGGCGGAGTGCGAAATGCGATATTAAACACCTTATTTTCATCTTTATTCTCCAGCAGCAAAACCCTGGCACCGCTTTTTTTATGGCGGAGCAGGGTTCCTGTTGACTTGATATCTTCTATTTGTTCTGTTTTTATTACATCATATTCGGATAAACTTCGAAACATCTATCTGCCTCCAACTGTTTTTTCTTTATAGGATTGACCAAAACTTCTTTTTTCAGTACTGCATGCGTTTATTCTACAACAGATGACCACTTTCCTCAAGAAGCTGACGATTTTTTTCATTAAATTTTCCGAATTTTTCCACACAGTTTATTACTTCTTTGCATTGCCGTGCCGTCTGCAGCGCCTTTTTATAGGTCTCACCGCTGATTTCCTCAAAAGGTTTCTCAGCAATCACCCGGACAGCCAATGCTTTTGCCACAGGATAATCCACATCATTTTCATGAAGTATTCCCGCCGCGAAGGGGATCCCCTTTCTCTGAAGCTGCCTGTAAATGGGTATCCCACTGCCGCCGCCGCCAATCACGAATACTTCAGGAGCTCCCTTTGGAGCCTCCATTTCAATGCACCCGAATTCTGCGTTGTAACTTCCTCCGGCAACTCCATACAGTTCTTTAATATACTCCGATGTGAAAATTTCCTCCGGAGGACCAGACTTTTCAATCCTGTCTCCGTGTACACATACCACCACATCCGAAATCTTCTGTGCCAGATCAAGTTCATGAAGCGACATAATCACAGCCACATTTTTTTCTTTCACCATCTTTTTTAATATAGACAGGAGTTCCAGTTTATAACGTATGTCCAAAAAAGAAGTCGGTTCATCCAGCACAATTACTTCGGGTTCCTGACAAATGGCTCTGGCAAGCAGAATCCTCTGACGCTGCCCGTCACTGATCGCTGAAAAATCACGCTGTGCAAGCGGAAGGGCATCGACCATCTCCATCGCTTCCCGCACCTTCACTCTGTCTTTTTCAGACAATATCCCAAGCCGGCCTGTATATGGATAGCGCCCCGTACTGACCACATCCTCACATGTCATCAGTTCCGGGTGAATACGCTCTGTCATTACCACCGAAAGTTTTTTCGCCAGTTCCTTTTCCGACATTTTCTGCATTTCTTCCCTGCCGATATATACCACACCGCCAATCAGTCCAAGCTGCCCAATCATACTTTTGAGTATCGTTGATTTCCCGGCTCCGTTCGGTCCGATAAGTGTGAGTATCTGCCCCTTTTCCAGGTTTATCTCAATGTCCTTTATCAGCGGTCTTCCATTGTATCCAACCGACATCTTTTCTGTGTATACAAAATAATCTTTCATTGCTTCACCCAATTTTCCAGTCAATCTACATCATTCTGTTCTGTTTGCGTACCATCATGTAAATGACAACCGGCGCTCCAAACACGGCTGTTACCGAACTGATTGATAATTCCGTCGGTGCAAATACTGTTCTTGCGATCAAATCACAAAACAGACAGAATACTGCGCCTCCAAGAAAACAGGCCGGAATCACAAGAATCGGTTTTGCCGTTTTTAAAAGGCTCTTCACCAGATGGGGCACCGCAATTCCAACAAAGGAAATAGGACCTGCAAAAGCTGTCACACTCGCTGATAATATGCTGGAAAGTAAGATCAGCGCCACACGGAACATACGGATGTTCACTCCCATATTCTGGGCATAGATTTCTCCCATCTGATATGCCCCAATGGGTTTTGACATGAGGAACGTCAGTATGAGTGATGCAAAAATCACAATAGCCATAATCTTAACATTCTCCCACGACATTCCCGCAAAACTTCCCAGGGACCAGTTACGCAGATTCACAATATTGGAATCGTCTGCAAACGTCACTACAAAATCAGTAATGGCAGAACAGATATAGCCGATCATAACACCGCAGATTACCAGCATGGACATCTTTTTTACCCTGCGTGATACCAGCAGGATGAACCCCATGGAAATCATGGCTCCGGCAAAAGCTCCCACAATCATCGTACCGGAGCTCACAGCAATCCCTTTGCCCAAAAGAAAAATCATGACGAGAGAAACTACCAGTTTTGCACCTGATGAAATTCCAAGCACAAAAGGCCCCGCAATGGGATTTCCAAAAAATGTTTGCAGCAAAAATCCCGACACAGAAAGCGCTCCTCCTAAAATGATCGCAGATATAATCCTCGGCAGCCTTATTCCCCACACTATATTATAGGCTGTTTCCTCGCCTGCTCTTTTAACAATAATCTGATATATTTCCGCCATGCTCAAGTTGACACTTCCAGAATTGATATTCCAGAAAAGAAGTATTCCGAGCAATACCGCTAATATGATAAACGCTGCTGAATATCTGACATTTGTTTTTTTCATCCTGCCATGTTTCCTTTCCCGGCCCTGCCTTACTCTTTATTGCAGGTGATGCATGTAAGTCAGTTTATCCGAAACTTCCTCCCCGCTCAAAAGATGATGCATATCTGTAATCAAAGTAGCAAGCCCCGTTGTTTCCTGAAAAAGATTCTTCTGCGTGCACCAGACGTTTCCTTCCCGGACTGCTTTAAAGTTCTCCAAAAGAGCACTCTTTTCCAACAATTCATCTATTGATTCCAATTCCCCGTCGATCGTACTGTTATAGATAATGTAGTCTGCATCTTTCGCACCTGCGTAAAAATCTTCCATCTGCATATTCATGGTGGACAACGCATTGTCCTCCCCTCCCAAATCCGAAAAGACATAATTTCCTCCGGCAAGCTCAATCATCTTTGCAACATAATCTCCGGATTTTCTTACGTTAACAATACCATTCGAATTTATATAAAAGAAAGCCACTGTTTTTCCAGTATTCTCTTTTCCAATAACCTCCGCTATCTGCTCCTCCTGCTTTGCAAAAAAGCCGTCAGCCTCTGCTTCTTTTCCGAGTAAAACTGCATATAATTTCATCCATTCGGTTCTTCCCAGAGGATGGGGTTCATAGCTGGAACGCTCCACAAGAACAGGGATTTTAAAATCCTCCAGCTTCTCCATAACTTCCGGCGAATGATAAATCATTGTGGATTCCACCGCCAGAGAACAGCCTTCTGATAAAATCAATTCATAATCCGGAGCGCTGTATTTCCCTGCGTAGATCATATCTCCATTTTCCATGGCCGCTCTGGCTTCCTCAATGTACCATCCATCTGTATCTGTACCGGAAAGCCTGATATTTCCGATACCATCAATTGCCCGGAAAAAATCCATGGCAGAGGTGGCCACCAGATAGATGTTATCCAACGGCTGCTGAAGAACCGTAATATCTTCTTCCAGAGATTCCGGCACCGGCATATTTTCCGGAACTACAAGGAAACGGCCGCTTTCCACAATATCTATCAGTGCATAACCATCCTCATAATAATCTACCGAAAACTGCTCTGCATAAGTCAGTTCCATACTGTGATCAAACTTCAGCCCTGATATGGTTTCGGCACCCTGCGCCAAAACACAGGATGCCATCATAACAAGCGCAGTAACCCCCGCAGCAAATGCGGTCTTTAATGCTCTCATAACATTCTCCTTATCCGTTTATTCCGCCTTTTTAACAGATGCAGAATCCAGCAGAATTGTATAGTCAATCTCATGAGGCGTACTCATGGCAATCGTGTCTGCCACCACCGGCATATTATAATCAAATCCGGGTACCGGTATCAGGAATGCAGAATTTCCTTCTGTATTCACCGGTTCATATTTTTCTCCGTTAACCAGCATATAATCATAGTTCGGACTGCTAAAAACAATCCTGGCCGTAATTTCTCCGTTCTCAACTGTGATCTCAGCCGGAGACTCGATTTCAGTTCTGCCGGAACCACCCGAAAGGGATGCATCCGCCAGATATGCCCCGTCTTCAAGATTCAGATCAGCGACCGTTGTCATTTTCACTTCTTTAAACGCTTCCATCGGAAGAGATGTGGACGCAAACACCAGTATACGGTCATACCATTTTTCTTTATTTTTGCTGAATGCAGCACAGTTGATTCCCATATCCAGCGCTTCCACCGGAACCTCGAATGTATGCTTTCCGTCAGTTGTTTCCGCAAATGGGATATATTCATCTTCTGAAGCCTTTACTGCTTCTTCACCAGTTCCCATGAAAACTTTCAGATAACCTGTGCCTCCCATAGTCATAACTGCTGCCATCTTTCCTTCTGACACAGTCAGTTCACATTTTTCAATACGAAACATTGAGGAACTGCTGAGAACTTCTACATCATATGTTCCATCGTTCAGCTCTTCACCATAAATCGGAACCATCCAGTCTTCTACAATATCTTCCGGCGTTGTCATCTCATCAGCTGATGCCACCTGGCTGCTGCCCTGTGCTGCTTCTGTCACCGTCTCTGTCACATCTTCCGCATTTACTGCCGCGCCTGTCATACTGATCATCAACGCTGCTGCAATCCATCCTGCCATACTCTGAAGCTTTCTCATAAACGTCTCCTCTTTTCACTGTTTATACAAACGAAGCGGAAAAAATTTTCCGCTTCGTTTATCTGTTCAAAAACCCTCTCAAGCTCTTAACTGATTACTCTGCCAGGCTGTCGATTGCTGCCTGTGCATGTGCTACATACAGATCCTGGATTGCCGGAATCTGGCCAAGTCCTTCCAGTACTGTGACAACTTCATAACCTGCATCTTCAAATGTTGTCTTCCAGGAACCTTCTTCGTCACCTGCCATATCGTTGTTTGCATGATCACCTGCGACTACCATCAGCGCACGAAGAACGACTCTCTTATATTCTTTTTCCTGAACAGCAGCCAGAACATCATCCAGTGTCGGAGATGCTTCTACTGTACCTACATAATAGTTTTCCATGCCTTTATCTGTCAGTACCTGCTGCATTTTAGCATATATCTCATTAGATTCTGCCTCAGTACCATGTCCCATGAACACGATTGCAGTTTCGCCGTCGTCATACTCTTTTGTAGCTTCAACAATCGCATCTGATACAATGTCAAAGTCTTCATCCGATGTCAGCAGCGGTTCGCCGATGACTACTTTTTCAAAGCTGTCTGCATACTCTGCAATATTGCCCATGATCTCATCATACTCAAGACCATTCATCAAATGTGTAGGCTGAACTACCAGTGTCTTTACTTCATTATCAGCAGCACGGGTCAACGCTTCATTGATATCATCAATGTGGATTCCGTCACGCTGTTCCACATGGTCAATAACAATGTTTGCGGTAAATCCACGTCTTACGGACCAATCCGGGAAAGCATCTTCCAGAGCCTGTTCAATCGCGCCGATGGTAAGTCTTCTGCTGTCATTATAGCTTGTACCAAAGCTGAGTACCAGCAGTTCATTTTCTCCGATACCATCTTCGTTTCTTACCTTATCGAGAGAAGCATCACCTGTATCATAATTTTCTTCATCTTCTTCTGCTTCTGCCTCTTCAGCGGCTTCTGTAACTGCTTCTGTTTCCTCTTCTGCCATTACAGCACTTCCCATCATCAGGGCTGCTGCCATGGAAACACCTGCCAGCATCATTCTCACATTTCTTTTTTTCATTTTCTTTTCCTCCTTTTAAGTTTTCCTTAAATGAAAAAAACTTTTACTGCAGGAGTAAAAGGACATACGTAAAGCGGTACGACCAATTACTCGTGATCCGAAATCCTGCATATCCGCATGGATTCCTGTACCAACACCCGGCAGGTTTCCTGACTTGCATATCAACACAGCTGACCGCCTTCCCGGTTCCCCAGTGACACATGATCTTTGCTCCCTGCTTACAGTGACGAGATCGTGCAGGATTTGCACCTGCTTCCCTTTTACCCGGTATCCAAAAGAGTACCGGCACCGAATGTTTTCCTGTTCAGTTTTTGATTTCCCTTCTGGAAACCATTTACATCATAGCACTATCCATACAAAAAATCAAGAGCCACAAAGGCTCCTGATTTTTACTTTTTATGTTTTCATTCCTTCCTGTCAAACATTGCATAAGTTTTTTAATCCTGGAACTATTCTTCTGCGAATTCGCTCCAAATTAAGGAGAAACCGCAAAATCTCCCTTCAGCCTGCAGCTTAAAATCCCGCAGTATTGCCACGGGGTTCTGCTAAACCTTTCATGCTACTTTCCCCGGAAGATTTCTAATATGTACCTTATAACTAAAATCAGGCATATAATTTCAAAGACCACTATAAGCCATATTGGTTCACTCGTATCTGGGTTTAGTATGAATCTCACCGCAATGCACAGCGCAATTATTATTATTAATATACATTTATAAATACCCTCTGATAAGTGGTTCTTTTTCTTTTTCACACCGTCTATCCTCTTCCTAATATTCCGTATTTATTATTGATATTATATCATATTTCCATATGATTGAAAATACCCAAAACACCTATTTCCAATAACCAACATATCCTCCGGCACCTGTCATTATATTTCCCGTCCATTTTTCGACCTTAATCATTGGCACACCTCTAAATGTTACCTCTAATAGAACAACACCATTTCTAAATTTATTAGTTCTTTTATTGTAATTTCCCTTCCTTTTTATTTCATCCATTGTGCTACTTTTAAAGTCAAACGAATATCCCATTTGTGCCACTGTCAAAAAAGTTGATGCAGTTATCATTGATTTAATTCCTGTTCCAGCAAACAATAAGCCTGTGGCTGTAATAGTCCCATTTGCTAATTTGGATTGATAATCCAAATATTTTGATGACGAAACATATGTCAGTGCCTCACTACACTTATTTGATGTAAAATATATTTTTCTATTATACAGAAATCCAGATGAGGGAACTGGAGACGTTCTATATGGAGTCCAAATTCCTCCTAAAGATGATTTTTTCTTATCCATATGCTGTTTTACTGTACATGTCACCCTAGCCCTTTTATTATTTCGAACTTTGACTGTCACATAATACTTGTTTGTATTAGAATATTTGGCCAATCTTGCCGTATACTCTAAAAAGGTAGCACTCGATCTATGAGAAATTTGTTTCTTTGTCAAAAAATTCTTTTTATATATAGTAATCTCGGCGCTTTCTGAACAAGATACTTTTATATCTGTTGCTCCACTTGATTGCATTGTAAAAGACATTCTTTTCCCATAAAGAGTTTTTGATGCTGCGTCAACCTTAATTTGCAAGGAAAGTGGAAATATTATTATCAGAAATATTATTATTGTTATCTGTTTTTTCATGCTAATATATTAACCCCCTTAAATTTTATTAACGAATTTTAATTATTACAATCTTTCTATTTGAAAACACCGGGATGTCCCGGTGTTTTCATTATTTCAATTATTCTGTCTTTCCTGCATGAAGGTCAACAAGTTTTGTCAGATATTCATATCTTTCTTCGTTGCACTTCTGGTTCTTAGCGAAGAGTCTTTCTGCTCTTTCCGGATTAGCACGTTTCAGTGAGTTGTAACGTACTTCACCGTTCAGGAACTCATCGTATCCTGTGTAGTCCGGAGCCTTGGAATCAAGAGTAAACTTGTTCTCTGCTTCCGGATTGAAGCGGAACAGATGCCAGTAACCTGTCTTAACAGCAAGTTCTTCTTCTGTCTGAGCTTTGCTCATACCTTTCTTGATACCGTGGTTGATACACGGAGCATAAGCGATGATCAGAGACGGTCCCGGATAAGCTTCTGCTTCCGCAATTGCTTTTACAGTCTGGTTGAAGTCAGCACCCATAGCGATCTGAGCTACGTATACATAACCATAGGACATAGCGATGGAAGCCATATCTTTCTTCTTAACTTCTTTACCTGCAGCAGCGAACTGTGCGATCGCACCCGGCTGAGTAGATTTAGAAGCCTGTCCACCTGTGTTGGAGTATACTTCTGTATCGAATACCATAACGTTGATATCCTGTCCGCTTGCAAGAGCATGGTCAACACCGCCGAAACCGATATCGTATGCCCATCCGTCACCACCGAAGATCCACTGGGATTTCTTTGCCAGGAAGTCTTTGCCTTTCAGCACTTCTTTGCATTCATCGCATCCGCATGCTTCACATGCAGCAACCAGTTTATCTGTAGCTGTGCCGTTTGTAGCGCCTACGCTGAATGTATCCAGCCATTCCTGAGCAGCTGCTTTTACGTCTTCGCCGCAGCAGTCGCAGTCAAGCAGAGCCTGAACTTTTGTCTTAAGACCGTCACGCAGTGCCTTCTGAGCCAGGAACATACCATAACCAAACTCTGCATTATCTTCAAACAGTGAGTTGGACCATGCCGGGCCCTGTCCTTTAGCATTTACAGTATACGGTGTGGACGGTGAAGAGTTACCCCAGATAGAGGAGCATCCTGTTGCGTTTGCAATGTACATTCTGTCACCAAACAGCTGGGTGATCAGTTTTGCATACGGTGTCTCACCACAGCCTGCACATGCGCCTGAGAACTCAAGCAGCGGCTGTTTGAACTGAGAACCTTTTACTGTATTTTCTTTGAATTTTGCTACTACATCTGCTTTTGCCGGCAGTTCTACGCCATAATCGAAGTATTTCTGTGCTCCGACATTTGCTTCCATATTTTCCATAACAAGTGCTTTTGCACCCTTCTTGCCCGGGCAGACATTTGCACAGGAACCGCATCCTGTACAGTCAAGAGCGGATACTACCATAGCAAATTTGTAGTTTGTCATACCGGTCATCGGAAGAGTTTTCATTCCTTCCGGAGCTGCAGCTGCTTCTTCTTCTGTCATAGCGATCGGACGGATTACTGCATGCGGGCAGACATAAGCACATCTGTTACACTGGATACAGTTTTCCGGATTCCATA
>JAUNSC010000067.1 GCA_030539395.1 Eubacteriales bacterium | reverse complement strand
CATAATAAACATTATGTAGTGAATAAAGGACGTTGTTTGTTGGCGTGCAAAAACAGGCTTATGGGAAAAAGCAGGAAGTACAATTAAAAGACATGAGGAATAAATATGGGAAGAGGACGGCTGAACAAAGAAGAGATGAAGATACTGGGCCAGAATCCATACGTTGTGGATGTATCAGAAGAAAGAATAGTGTATTCTGATGAATTTAAACGGAGGTTTATGAAAGAGTATCTGGAAGGGAAAAAGCCGAAACAGATCTTTCAGGATGCAGGGTTTGACCCGGCAATTCTGGGAAGCAAACGGATTGAGCGTGCAGGTGCGAGATGGCGGGAGTCTTTTGCTGCGGGAACACTGGGTGATTTTCAGGATGCAGTAATGAAATGCCATGAGAGACTGCTGCCGCCGGACCGGGTAATAAGGGCACAAAACAGGCAGATAGACAGCCTTCAGATAAAGATAAAGCACTTGCAGGAGGAAAATGCACAATTAAAGCGGCAGCTTTCTCAGACCGTGAATACAGAGAATGATTCACTGTACATGTAAGCCTTTACGTGGCTTATGCAGGAATCCCGGGTGTTAACCTGCTGCAGGAAAAAGGAAGTGGGGAGGGGATGTCATATGAGAATGCAGGAAATGGCTGATATCCATTCACATATTCTGCCGGGGCTGGATGATGGATGCCGAAATATGGAAGAAACTGTACGGACGCTTCAGGAAGCAGCAAAACAGCAGGTAAACCGTATGATTGTAACACCCCATTTTCATCCGGGCAGATATATGGTTCCCGCATCTCTGGTACTGAAGACACTGGATGATGTGCGCAGTGAATGTGAAGACCGGGATCTGAAAATAGACTTATATCCCGGGCAGGAATGCTATTATTATACCGGCCTTGCAGAGCAGCTGAATGCAGGAAATGCACTGACGCTTGCAGGGAGCAAATATGTGCTGGTGGAATTTGATCCGAACTGTCTGTTCCATTATCTTTTGATGGGACTGCGGGATTTGCGCCAGAATGGATATATCCCCATATTGGCTCATTTTGAACGGTACAGGTGCCTGCAGCAAAAGGAAAACCTGCGGCTGCTGAAAGAGGACGGATTTTTGCTGCAGATGAACTTTGATACACTGCTGCAAAAGAATCATTTTTTCAAAAAAAATCCATGGAGAATAATGATAAAAAGCGGGATAGTCGATTTTATGGGCAGCGACTGCCATGGGATGGATTTCAGGCCTCTGTGTGTATCCGCCGGGTACGAATGGATGGGGGCGAATCTGAGCGGAGAACAATGTAAACATATATTGAAGGATAATGTTCAGAACATATTTCAAAACAGATATTAGAGGGTACTATGGACAAGATAACAGAACAAAAGGCAATGCAAATACAGAGAAAAGATGCGGCAGAGGAAGATACGATTGATTTGAGGGAACTGTTTTTCGTCCTTCTGAACGGATGGAAAGCCATCTTTCTTGCCATGCTCATCGGAGCGGCGGCGTTTGGCGCTTACCATCATTTTATGATAAAGCCGTCTTATCAGGCGGACGCCAAGATCTATATAATAAACACGGATTCCGTGATCACATTTTCGGATCTTCAGCTCAGCGCCGCTCTTACCGAGGACTATACAAACATCATAAAGAGCCGTACTGTCCTGAAGCGCGTTATTGATGAGCTGCAGCTGAATCTGAATTTTACACAGCTTGGAGAACTCGTTAAAGTGGAAAATCCGGAATCCACACATATTATACATATTTTAGTGACTTGCGATGATTTTGAACTGAGCCGGAACATTGCCAATGCGCTGATGAACATCAGTGTTGACCAGATTTATCAGATCATTGGCAGCGGAGAACCCAGCGTAATCGATTATGCAGAGGCGGAAGCAATAGAGGATGTGACGCCGAGCCTGAAAAAGTATATGGCAATGGGAGGCCTGCTGGGGGCTTTTGTTGTGTGCGCGTTTCTTGTAATCCGCATGCTTATGAACACAACCCTTAAAACAGAAGAGGATATTGATAAATATCTGCATATGCCGGTGCTGACGGCAGTGCCTTATTACCGGGAAAAATGACAGAGTGAAAGGAAAATAAGAAATATGGAACAGAAGCAGCAGTGGCAGCCTGTGATGCAGCCGCAGGGAGCGCCGGTCGGAAAATTTGTACAGCCGCAGGCTGAACCCCTTCCTTTTCAAGTAAGAGAAGCGATCAATGTGCTTCGCGGGAACATACAGCTGAGCGGCTATGATCTGAAAACGATAGCAATCACCAGCGCTCTGGCGCATGAAGGAAAATCCTCCATCGCTTTTCGCCTGGCAAAAAGCATGGCCAGTCTGGGGAAAAAGACTCTTTATCTGGACTGCGATATCCGAAATTCCCTGACGGTGTCGCGCTATAACATTGGCATAAAAACGATGGGATTGAGTGAGTTCCTCTGCGGAAGGGAGTCCCTGCAGAATATCATTTATAAAACGGACGACCAGTGGATGGACATGATCTTTACGGGGGCTGTGGCGCCCAATCCGAGCGAGCTGGTATCGGGGCCGTTGTTTGGGCAGCTGATAGCATGGGTGCGCGAAAAGTATGACTATGTTATTGTGGATACCCCGCCGGTCAATGCGGTTATTGACGGAACATTGATCGCCAAACAATGTGACGGCACTATTCTTGTGGTAGAGAGCGGACTGACAGAACGCGCGCAGGCGGTTCAGGCAAAACGCCAGCTGGAATACGCGGGAATAAAGACGCTCGGAGTGGTTTTGAATAAGGTCGGAACCAAAAAGAGCGGCTACGGCTATGGTTACGGTTACGGCTACGGTTATGGCTATGGAGAAGACAGAAAGAGAAAGAACAAGAAAAATGCCGGGAAAAAGACGAAATAAAAAATTAATTTTCGGATGTATTGCGGCAGGCATTTTGATGGCGGCAGTTTTAGGTAATCTGGCATACCGGACCCATAAAGCACAGGAAAACCGCCATGTAACAGCGGGAAATTCCATAGATATGAAATCGGGGTACCGGAATATAACATATAACGGGAAAGAATACCAATATAACTCGCTGATCACGACCATTCTCTATGCCGGCATCGATTCCGAAGGCAAAATGGAAACGAATGCCGGGTATACGCAGGCCGCGAGGGCGGACAGCATCTCGCTGGCGGTGCTTGATAAAAAACATAAAAAAATGACGGTCATTGCGCTGAGCCGCGATACTATGACGGAAGTCCGCAGATATTCCATGTCGGGAAAGGACAGGGGAATGTATGTTACCCACCTCGGGTATGCATACACATACGGGGACGGCGGCGAAGTCAGCTGTGAAAATCTGCGGGAGGCAGTTTCGAAATTGCTGGGCGGAATTCCGATTAATGAATATGCGGTAACCAACCAGTCCTCCATGACATACATCAATGATCTGGTGGGCGGGGTGACGGTGAAAGTCCCAAATGACGATCTGTCAGACCGGTATCCGGAACTTTCTGCAGGGGCAATGGTAACTTTGGACGACACGAATATCCGGGATTATCTTCATTACCGTGATACGGCAAAAGATCTGAGTAATGAGGGGCGTATCAAGCGGCATCAGGTCTATATCACTGCTTATGTGGAGCAATTGAAGCAGCAGCTTCAGGATGATATGGACGGCACGTGGAAGAAACTGGAGAGTATGGAAGATTATCTTCAGACCAGTATTACAAAAAACAAATACATCAGTCTGGCCAAGCTTTTGGAAACGGTGGAGTTTACTGCAGATGATTACTGCCGGCCGGAAGGCCAAAATGTAGTTGGCGAAGACCATGATGAAGAAGTTTGCAGCAATCCTTTGTGCGGCAGTTATGTCTCTTGGAATGGTAAGCTCTGTTATGGCTAATCCGAGTATTCAGGATGCGACGATCGAAAAACAGGATGTTGTTGTGGCAGAAGAGACAGCACAGATCATTCCGGAAGGAAAGAAGCTTGTTGTTATGGAAGCGGCACCGGATAAATATGAAAGCAAGGAAGCAGCGGAAGTTGTTACGAAGCTGAATGATCCGAAGACGACGATTACGATGAAAGAGATGCTCGACATTTTGAAAGTGGATACAACAAAAGAAATCAAAACAGAGAGCGGAAACGTAATCAATCCGTCAGAATATGAACCGATTTCTAAATTTGCAGATCTGGTTCTTACAGACGGAACAACTGTTGAATATGATATCAACGGTGAAGTAAAGGCTGTAAAAGCTACTGTTAAAGCAGAGGCATTGAAAGATGTAAAGGACATCAAAGACTGTGTCCTGATGCAGATTGATCCGAAGGCCGGAGAAGTTTATTTCATCGAAAGCGATGAGGAAAGTTATGTTCCGGAAACCGGAGAAGTCACTGTAACATTTCCGTGTCTTGGACCATTTTGTGTCCTTGAAAAAGCAGAGTAATGGTTCGCTGCTGCACTGCCGGCGTATAACGGAAAAAGTTTCTGAGAAATCAGTACTTTTTCTGTTTATATGCTGACAGAATTTTTAGGTGAGAGGATGTTGGAGATGGCAAAAAGACAATTTTATGGACAGGAAAAAAATCCATTAAAGATGGTTTTATATATAGCGATTGTATTGGTGATGGCAGGATGCATCGGTTATCTTGTCTGCAGTTCAAGGCAGCGCAGTCAGGAGTATACGGAAAAGGTTCAGAGAGCTGTTGCCAGTGAGACGGAATATGTTGTGGAAGAACGGCATTCTGAGACGGAAACGGAAACTTCTGCTGAGATGGAGACGGAAAACGATACAACTCCGGTTACGGAAATGTCTGTGACGGAAGAAACTGTGAAAGCGTCATCTATTCTGGTGCTGAACGGCACGGGAAAGTCGGGAGTGGCGGGGTACTGGAAAGCGCAGCTTGAAGAAGCAGGATATACCAATGTGTCACCGGCGAGTTACACCGGAACGGTGGGAGAAGAGACGATAATCTATGTTTCGGCAAAGGAACAGGCAGAACCGCTGAAGCAGCAGTTCCCCAATGCATCCGTTGAGA
>JAUNSC010000036.1 GCA_030539395.1 Eubacteriales bacterium | reverse complement strand
TCCGGCAGAGCAGGAAAGTAATCCGGCAGAGTCTGAGACTGAACCGGGTCCAGAGCCGGGGACAATTGGTAATCAGTGGTTTGTTTTTGGAGGAATTGCCGCAGTGTTTCTTGTGATTGCTGCAGTTTTGGCTGAAAAGAAGCGCAAAAAGCAAAGGGAAGAGAAGCGTCAGGCGGAGTCGGATCGGGATCAGACAGATATCAGGGACAGCGCAGAGGATGGAGTATCGGAGAAAGTTGCCGAAGCGGGGGAAACAAAACCGAATGAGACGATGGCAGCAGCACCGCAGGGAAAGTTTTATGATGTAACGTTTACGGTAATTGGCCATGAGAAGAGAAGTGTGGTACTCCGTATGAAAGAAGATGCGGTGATGACTGTCGGCAGAACAATAAACGCACAGCTTATTCTAAATCCGGATGATTCTAAGTTATCAGGAGTGCATTGTAAAATGCGCTGCCAAAAAGACCGCATAGAGATATGGGATGCAGGATCTAGAAACGGAACCTTTTTAAATGGGGTACCGGTGGAACGGGGCATTTCAGGATATGTGGAAAATCAGGGGAAAATCAGAGTCGGCAGTTATGAGTACCGTATTTCCATAATGGAAGCGGCAGAGTGATAAACTCAGGATGAATTTGCAGAAAGGGTCAGGGGAGGAAGCGTATGGGAGATGAGAGAACGGATGCGGCAGTTTCCGGGGATGTGGCTGCCATATTTACCACAGAATGTGAAAAGATGAATTTAAACAGCAGTATGGAGGTTCGTGAAAATTACTGTTATAGTTTTACCCCGGAACAAAGTGGTACGTATACCCTGTGGTCACAGGGAAGTACCGAAGCGCTGGATCTGCACGGATATTTGTTTGACAGTGAGCAGCATTTGCTGCAGGAAAATGATAACTGCGGGGAGATGGATTTTAATTTCAGCATGTATTATGAAATGGAAGCGGGACAGACATATTATCTGGTAATTGATGTGAAAGGAGAACAGGGGGGAAATGCCGAAGAGAGACGAAACGCCGGATTTTCCGTGACAGTTTCCGAGACATTGCAGGATGAAATCAAAGTTCCGGAATCTGAGACAGAGCAGGAAACACAGCAAACGGAAGCAGACGAAAGAATGACGGAAACGGAAACTGGGGAAGGGAAGACAGGACTGGGAACATCGGAAACCGGAATGGAGACGGAAACAGAAGCAGAAACGGAAACCGGAGCGGAGACAGAAAGCGAATCCGAGACGGAAACTTCGGTGCTGACGGTAATCACAGGACAGCTTTTGAAGCAGGGAATCGGGTTCGCTGCCGGACTGTTCGTGGCGGCAGCCATCGCTTTGTTTATGAAAGGCCGAAGAAAAAACAAGAGGAACAATTCGGAAAAATCCCGCATAAGAGTGGTAGAAGAAGAAAAAATTGTGCAAAGTGAAAAGAGCAGAATCGGAAAAATACATGGGATTGGCGCAAGAAACGATCAGCAGGACAGCTTTTATGCAGATGAGCTTACGGATGTGAAAAATGCAAAGCCGGGAGATATGCTGGCAATTGTTGCAGATGGAATGGGCGGACTGCAAAATGGGGCAATAGTCAGCAATACCGTTGTAAAAGTATGTGTAGATACTTTTTATCAGAGCATTGAAACGATGGATCCCACGGATGCCATATTGGAAATGGCGCTTAATGTAAATAAAGAAGTGAACCGTATTTTGCAGAATACGGAAAGAAGCGGTTCGACGATGGTAATAGGCGTGATCTGGCAGGGAATGCTGTATTTTCTGACGATTGGTGACAGCAGGATCTGGCTGTGGCGCAGCGGGGGACTGATTCAGTTGAACAGAGAGCACAATTATCAGGAAGAACTGGCATTGAAGGTTATAAATAACCAGGGCGACCTGCATAGCGTGCATCTGGATCCGCAGAGAAGGAACCTGACCAGTTATGTGGGGCAGGGGATGATAAAATATGTGGATCGGAATACAGGCGGCATCCTCCTGAAAAAAGGAGATAAGGTGCTGCTGACATCAGACGGTGTTTTTGGTACCATTGATGAACGGAAACTGGAACAGCTTCTGAAGCAGCCGGCACAAAGCGCTGCACAGTCCATTCATGATACGATCGGGACATCAAACAGGCCGCATCAGGATAACTATACTGCAGTTATTTTGGAATATAACGAATGAAGCCAGGGAGGAACGTATGAGAAGGAAAGAGAAAAGAGAAAAAGACATGGGAGGGAAAACTGCAGGATGCAGGGAAATAAAAGTATTGCTTTTGCTGTTTCTCATAAGCTTTTGCGGTCAGACGGTACAGGCGGAATCAGAAGAGAAACACAGCATATTCTATCTTTATTGCATAAAAGATGAGGATACATCAGTAACTCTTTCTGCAACAAAGATTAAGGATTTGGAGACAGGATGTTTCTGGCTTGTTTCGTGTGATATGGCAGGGGTGCTGGAAGAGGGCGGTTATGATTTATATCTCCTGCAGGGAGACTTTCAGGAGAAAGTCACAGTTGCAGGAAATCAGTCGGGTCTGTCCTTTTTAAGTGCGGCTGAGACAGGGGACTATCCTTCTGTCGGAGCGGACAGGTCGTCCGCACCGGATATGGATATGGCACAGATCCTTGTTTATTATCAAAAAGGAGTGTATGAGTATGAAGCGGACATAGAGTCATGGCAGAAAAATGATCTGGGCAGGTATGACAGCGGGACACAACTGGAGGATTTTTGGATATGCGGCAGTCCGGTAGTGCATAAGGAAAACTCTCATGTAATGGGAATTCTTTCGGCTGATTTGTATAATTATTCGCTTGAAATGATTGATTTGTCACAGACAGAGCTGAATCCGGAGTGGGCGCTGGGAAATACGGCACAAATCCCGGAGGAATCGGGCGGAGACACAGGAAGAGATAAGTCAACGTTAGATGCTTCCACCTGGATAATGATGGTGATTTACTTTATTGTGGCTTTTGCAGCCCTGTATTTAAGCATGAAAATGAGAAAAAAACGTATACAGGCATTAAAAGCTTATGCTGAGCAAAAGCAGGAAAAACGCCGGAAAGCCAAATTAAAGAAAAACGATACTGCTTTGGAAATGCAAAGTAAGAAACAGTCTCAGCCATCGGTCCGGCAGATAGAGGACCCTGATAAAACAAAACCGGCAGAAGGCGGAGAAGACAGGACGAAACCGGTCGGCGATATTCCGCAGTATTGTCTTATCGGCATAGAGGGAGTTATGAAAGGAAGAGCGTATGACATCCGGGGAATTTGCTGGATCGGAAGAAGTGTGGATTGCCAGATCAGTTATCCGGATGATACAAGGGGAGTCAGCGGACGGCACTGTGAGGTGATACCGGAAAAAGGGAAGCTGCTTTTGATGGATGTGGGTTCTACCTGCGGTACATATATGGGAGATGGAGTAAAGCTGGCAGCAAATGAACCGTATGAACTGAAGGAAGGAGACATCTTTTACCTGGCAGACCGTAATCATATGTTCCTTGTCAGCAGGAAAGGATAGGAGGAATGAAGAAATGGGAAATACAACCTTTTTTAAGAGGGCGGATGAGGATGCGAATCAAATAAAATGGAAGGATTTATTTTCAGAGAGTCTGAAACATCACACGAAAGAGGATTTAGAATATGCGCTGCTGGCAGGTACTTCCATGGATAAAACAACGGAGCAGAACATGCTCCAAAAATGGAGAAAACCGTGGCTGTATCTCAGGTTTTTAGGGATTGGGGCTGTTGTTGTTCTGTTAATGCTTGTACTGGAATATCTGGACAATGAGGTGTTATTCATCAGAGTAGTTTCTGCTGACCATGTGATGGCTGTTTTAATTTCCTTGTTTGTTCCTGTCGGTCTGATGATTTTCTTTTGGGAAATTAACATACCAAGGAATATTACGTGGTATCAGCTTGCTTTGTATTTTGTATTGGGAGCGATACTCTCCTTTTTTGTGACGGGCATTTTTTTTATAGGAATTCCAGGCAGCGTTACATATAAGGGGATAGAATATTCCCTTGCATCCCTGGCGGCATTTCGGGAAGAGCCGGCCAAACTTGCAGCTGCGGTCATTATTCTTTTCCTCTTTTTCAGAAATAAGAGGATGTATGGTCTGACCGGACTGGTGATTGGGGCGGCAGTGGGCGCAGGATTCGGAGGTTTTGAATCCATTACGTATGGCCTGGAGTATGGAACAGAGACGGAACTGCTTCGTGCCTTCCTGGCAGTGGGTGGACATGCGCTGTTCTGTGCACCTTATGCCGCTGCTGTTGCACTGAATTCTCCGTGTGGCAGGTTTACAAAAGATTCTATCTTCAACAAAGATTTTGCAGTAACCTTTCTGGCTTCAGTGGCCGGCCATTTTGTATGGAACAGCGGAGTATCAGAGTACCTGTTTGTCCTGGCCCACATGAATGAGAGGAAGTTTAATGCTGTCATCCAGTCGGAACAAATGATTAATAAAGTAAGCCTGACGGCTTCACGAATAGGCCTGATTAAGGAAATATTTGTCATGGTGTTTCTGTGGACCAGTTGCATTTACATTTTGCGGAAATGCCTGAAACAGGCAGTTATGGTGGGAAGATCACAGGCGTGGAAAGCATCACTTCAGCTGCAGTTTGTCAGCGGGCCCCTTGGAGGAAAAGTATTTGAATGCGGAGGTGCTTCGTCAACCAGTATTGGAAGAAACCGGGATTGTGACCTGGTGATTCCCGAGGCCGGAGGTGTCAGCCGCAGACACTGCAGGATTCAATATGAGAACGGAAAATGGATTTTACAGGATCTGAATTCATCTTATGGCACCATGGTAAATGGAACCAGGATCAATGCCATGGCGATGTATTCTCTGAATACGGGAGACAGAGTATCATTGGGTTCGGATAAGGTATCATTCATTATAAAATGAGCTGTGTACGGTTCGGGAAAAAGAGAGGGTGTTGAGAATGAAGATACATCGGTGTATGAATTGCATGTCTGAGCTGGAGGATGAGCGGCCCTGCTGTCCGGTGTGCGGGTACCGGCACGGCAGTGTGCCGCAGCCGGAGTGTGCCCTGCGCGAGTATACGATTCTGAAGGGAAGATACCTGGTCGGAAGAGTGATGGGACGGGGCGGTTTTGGGATTACGTATGTGGGCTTTGACCTGATGCTGAATATTAAAGTGGCGGTCAAGGAGTATTTTCCGGATGGAGCGGTGAACCGGGATGCGGCGCATGTGAATGATGTTTCCTGGAACAGTTCCGTTGCAGATCAGGATGCAGGATGCAGAAGTTTTATCAGAGAAGCGCAGAAAATGGCCAAAATTGATCGGATTCCGGAGATTGTCCGCGTCAGGGATGTCTTTATGGAAAATGAAACGGCATACATTGTCATGGATTTTGTAGAAGGGGAAACACTGAAGGACAGGCTGAAGCGGGAAGGTCCAATGGAAGCAAAGAAGTGTATCAGTCTGCTGATGCCCATTATCAAAGGCATGGACACAATACATAAGCAGAATATGATCCACCGGGATATCAAGCCTGACAACATCATGATTCAGAAGGACGGAAACATCCGCCTGCTGGATTTGGGGGCCGCCAAGGAACTTGACCTGAAAAAAAGAGATTCCGGAGGAAAAAACAATGATGGAGAACTGCCGCCGACTCAGCGGGTTGTGTCTAATGGATTCAGCCCCCTGGAACAGTATTCAGAGACAGGGCACATTGGACCGTGGACGGACGTATACGCCATGTGCGCCACAATTTATTACTGTATCACAGGAAAGGTGCTGCCATCTTCTCTGAGCCGTATGCAGCAGGAAGAATTGCAGCTGACGGAAGCACAGAGAAAAAAGATTCCGGAGGAGATCCTGAAAGCTTTGAAAAAGGGCCTGGCGCTCAGGCCGGAGAAGCGGATACAGACCATGGAGGAACTGGAGGCGGCGCTAAAACGGAAACGCAAACCGAAATGGTTAAAAAAAGCGGCGATTGCTGCCGGCATTGTCGTTTTAACAGCGGGGGGTGTGTTCGCAGCCGGCCGTCTGTCTGGCCCGGCTCCTGTGGCAAAGGGCGACTGCGGAGAGAATCTGACATGGTCATTGTCGGAAACAGGTGAACTGGTCATATCCGGCTCCGGCGACATGGAGGATTATTCAGGAAATGATGAAAACTGTGCTCCCTGGTACAGGTACCGTGACAGCATTACGGAAATTGAGATAGGAGAAAAGGTAACGGGAATTGGTGATTATGCATTTTGGTATGTTATGAATGTAAAAACGCTTTATATTCCGGAGAAGATCAGCAGTCTGGGCAGTGAATGCCTTAATATAATTGATCTTGCTGAAATTGAAGTAGATGCGAAAAATGAATATTATAAAGCAGAGGATGGAGTACTGTATACATCAGATCATACCAGTCTTGTACGATATCCTCCGGCAAAATCAGATACAGTCTATACTGTGCCGGACGGGACATTGACGGTAGAGACGAGTGCCTTTGCAAAGTGCCGGTATCTGGAACAGGTAGAGCTTCCGGATACGGTGGGAGCTATTGGATGGTTGGCATTTTATGATTGCCCTGGTTTGAGCAGCATCCGGATACCGGATGGTGTAACTACTATTGAACCCTATACGTTTTCTTATTGCAGCAGTCTGAGCAGTATAGAGATACCGGCCAGTGTGACGGCCATTGGGGGAAATGCATTTTCCAATTGCTCTGCATTGGAAACGGTAACGTATAAGGGCGAGGAGCCGGAAATAGCAGAAAATGCGTTTGAAAATTGTCCGTTGCTGGCAGAGGAAGAGATTTTAGCGGAGGGGACCTGCGGAGAAAACCTGACCTGGTCATTGTCAGAAACAGGGAAGCTGACCATATCCGGCTCCGGTGACATGGAGGATTATTCAACGAATGATGATAACCGTCCGCCCTGGTACGGGTATTGTGACAGTATTACGGAAATCGAGATAGGGAAGGAGGTAACCGGAATCGGTGACTTTGCATTTTTTAATGTCAATCAGGTAGAATCGCTTTATGTCCCGGAGCAGGTCAAGCGTTTGGGACTTCAGTTTGCTGGTATGAGGAAACTTTCCAACATTACGGTGGATGAAAAGAATAAGGATTACATCAGCATGGATGGAGTGCTGTATACGGCAGACCGGACAAGCCTTGAGAGGTATCCAATGGCGAAAGAGGGTAATGAGTACACCGTGTTGGACGGCACAGTAGAAATAGGGTCAAGTGCATTTACGGAGTGCAGAAATCTGGAACAGGTGATGCTTCCGGACACGGTGGAGACGATTGGAAGAAAGGCGTTTTCATGGTGTGATGCGCTGCGCAGCATTGAGATACCGTCCGGTGTAACTTCTATTGGAGAGTGGGCATTTAATGACTGTGATTTGTTGGAAACGGTAACGTACAAAGGCGAGAAGCCGGAAATAGCAGAAAATGCGTTTGCAAATTGCCCGTTGCTGGCAGAGGAAAAGATTTTAGCGGAGGGGACCTGCGGAGAAAAACTGACCTGGTCATTGTCAGAAACAGGGAAGCTGACCATATCCGGCTCAGGAGACATGGAGGATTATTCTGAAAATCCCCCGCCCTGGGACGAGTACCGTGACAGTATTACGGAAATCAAGATAGGGGGAGAGGTAACAAAGATTGGCGCTTGTGCATTTTTTAATGTCAATAATGTGGAATCGCTTTATATTCCGGAGAAAGTCAGCAGTTTGGGAAAGCAATTTGCTGATATGATAAAACTTTCCAACATTACGGTGAATGAAAAGAATAAACATTACATCAGTGTGGATGGAGTGCTGTATACGGCAGACCAGACCTGCCTTGTACGTTATCCGATTGCAAAACAGGGTACCGGGTATACCGTGTTGGATGGCACAGTGGAAATAGGTGCATTTGCATTTGAGTCCAATGATAATTTGGAACAGGTGATGCTTCCGGACACGGTGGAGACGATTGGAAGACATGCGTTCTCCTGGTGTGATACGCTGCGCAGCATTGAGATACCGTCTGGCGTAACTTCCATTGGAGAGTTTGCATTCTATAGCTGTGATTCGCTGGAAACGGTAACGTACAAAGGCGAGAAGCCGGAAATAGCAGAAAATGCGTTTGCAAATTGCCCGTTGCTGGAGTAGAATGGCATCATGTAGTGACTTATCCTTGTGCAATGCAAATACGGTTAAAATAGGAACTGAAAAGGCAGGCGAAAATATGTTCGATAATTTCGCTTGCTTTTTTTGCGCTTTGAGAGTATAATAGGGAAAAATCAGGTATAAGATTATTCCCAGGAGCGAATGAGAATGAAACAGGTGCATGTAAGAATAGAAGATGAATTATATGAAGAGCTGAATACGTATTCTTTGCAGAGCGGACAGAGCATACAGGATTGCCTGAGAGAAGCAGCAGCTTATTATATTACAGATATGAGAAGAAAGCAGAAAAATGTATCAAATAAACAATTTTCTTTTATCGATCTGTTTGCGGGAATTGGGGGTATGAGAATCGCTTTTGACAGGGCTGGCGGACATTGCGTATATTCCAATGAATGGAATAAATATAGTCAGCAGACGTATTTTGCAAATTTTGGTGAGCAGCCGGATGGAGATATTACACAGGTGAATGAGAAGGATATACCGGATCACGATATCCTGGTTGCGGGGTTCCCGTGTCAGCCATTTTCGATTGCCGGAGTTTCCAAAAAGAACAGTCTGGGCAGGGAAACCGGATTTGCCGATAAAACCCAGGGAACGCTGTTTTTTGATGTTTGCAGAATTTTAAAAGAAAAACGTCCGAAAGCGTTTCTGCTGGAAAATGTCAAAAATCTTTGCAGCCATGATAAGGGACGGACTTTCCAGGTAATTAAAGAATCTCTGGACGAGCTGGATTATGAGGTATTTCACGATATTCTGGATGGTCAGAATTATGTACCGCAGCACAGAGAAAGAATTATCATAGTTGGATTTGACAGAGAAAGATATGGGAAAGATGTTAAATTTGAGTTTAAGCTGACACCTGAAAATCCAAAGCCGGTTATGAGAGATATTCTGGATAAGGAAGTTGAAGCAAAATATACTTTGTCCGATAAACTGTGGACATATCTGCAAAATTATGCTGCAAAGCATAGAGCAGCCGGTAATGGCTTCGGATATGGAATCGCTCCGTTGGATGGGGCGTCAAGAACAATAAGTGCAAGGTATTATAAAGATGGCTCAGAAATACTGATCGCACAGGATGGAAAGAATCCAAGAAGACTTACTCCAAGAGAGTGTGCAAGATTACAGGGATTTCCGGACAGTTTTAAAATTCCGGTATCAGATACACAGGCATATAAGCAGTTTGGCAATTCTGTTGTTGTTCCATTGATGGAAAATGTTGCGAAATTAATGGTTGAAAAACTTGAATATATGGATGCGAGAATAGCGGATAAAATGCGGGGAAGGTGATTTGATGTTGACGGAATATTCTAATCAGGCAATTAAGGCAGTGTTAAATGGTCAGATGGGATTTTGCAAATTTCTTTCAGCAAATGATACCGGTGCAACGGGAGGACATCAGGCAGGCATATATATTCCAAAATCATCTGTGGAAATCTTGTTTTCGGAACCCGGGCAAAAAGGAGAAAATAAGGACAAATGGGTAAAAGTAAAGTGGCAGGATGATTTTGTGACAGATACCCGTTTCATTTACTATGGAAAAGGAACAAGAAATGAATATCGCATTACAAATTTTGGAAGAGAGTTTCCGTTTTTAATGGCAGAGTATACGGGAGCCCTGTTTGTTTTTGTGAAAGCAGAGGAAGAAAATTATCTGGGATATGTATTGAATTCTGATGATGATATAGAAACATTTTTAAGCGCATTTGGACTCAGTCCGGCAGAGACAAACTGTTTAATTGATACGGGGAAAGTTCAGCCGGAAACGCATGAACAAATTGCCATTCAGGAATTTATCAGCAGTCTGGAGGTTGATTTTCCGGCTTCGGAGATTATGTCGTCAGCGGCAAGAGATATCCAGAACAGAGCATACGGTCATATGGAATACATACAAACGAATCCTGACAGAAAGATTATTGAATGGACAAACATGGAATATGCACTCTTCCGTGCATTGGAGTATGATCGATACAGCGACATAATTACAAAGGGATTTACTTCTGTTGATGAGTTCGTAAAATTGGCGAATATTGTGTTAAACAGAAGAAAGAGCAGAGCCGGAAAAAGTCTGGAACACCATCTTGCTGCCATATTTGACGGGAATGAACTGGAGTATTCAGCTCAGGCTGTAACAGAAGGAAACAAAAAGCCGGATTTTATCTTTCCATCCAAAGAGGCCTATCATAACGGAGGATTTTCAGTAGAAAAACTGCTCTCACTGGCGGCAAAGACTACATGTAAAGACCGGTGGAGACAGGTGCTTAATGAGGCCGACAGATTAAAAGACAGACCGAAATATTTATGTACGCTTCAGCAGGGCATATCCGGTGCCCAGATGGATGAAATGCAGGCAGAAAATGTAATTCTTGTGGTTCCGCAGCCTTATATTAAAACATATCCTTCCGACAGGCGGGACAGAATCTGGACATTGTCAAGATTTGTGCAGTATGTAAAGACAATAGAGGGAAAGTAAAATGGATATAGTGACACCGGAACAGCGAAGTAAAAATATGGCGGCTATTCGGTCAAAAGATACGAAACCGGAAATTTATTTTCGCAAGCTGCTGTTTGCGAAAGGATACAGATACAGTCTGAACTCAAAAACAGTACCGGGGCATCCGGATATATATTTAAGAAAGTATAATACGGCGGTGTTTATCCATGGCTGTTTCTGGCACAGACATGGGGGATGTAAATATGCGTATATGCCAAAATCCAGAATTGAGTTCTGGCAGAAAAAGTTCGAAGCAAATAAAAAGAGAGATTGTGCAGTTCAAAAAGAACTGGATGAAAAAGGAGTAAGGTACATCATTGTATGGGAATGTACAATACGCCAGATGAATAAAGACGAAGATATGCAGGAGAGAGTCATAAGTTATGTTCAGAAATTTTTGGAGTCACAGGAAAATCATGTAGAAATATAAAAAGATGCCGGGGTTAAAAGTATTTGACCCCATGATGTCTTCGGATTTTTCCGCGTTTCGCGCTCCTAAAATCCGAAAAATCATTTGGTACACGATGATATTTCCAGTATTTAAGATCGTGATTAGAATGGAAAAAAGTGTTTGGGAAGTTCGTAATGTTTTCGCTCATTATGGGACTGGCGGGATGCAATCAGACACAAAATAATGAGACGGAAAGAGAAACGGCTGTATTGTCTGGCGAAGAAAGCTGCGGGACAGATATATTGGATGGCGTTTCCATCCTTTTGATCATGTTGTTACATTCATAAAAAAAGATATGATTAAAGCAATGTATGTCGAACCGGACGGAACGGAGATAACCGTTTGGGAGGCATCTGATGAGGAAAAGGAAAATTATTTCCGGCAGGAAAGGGGAGCGCTTGGATAAGAAATAATATAAAAGGGCCTGAAGAGGCTCTTTTTTTGATTCCTTTTAGTTTAATTGTATCAAAATGAGCTGTAACATTTTATCCGGAAAAGACACTAACTTTATGTAAGCATTTAAAAATATAAAGAAAGGAATTGATTCATGGCAGTTCATGAAGCAGAAAAAATCTATATAGAATACAGCACGGAATTATACAGATACTTCCTTTCTTTAACACACAGTTCGACAGATGCGGAGGATCTGCTCAGTGAAACTTTTATACGAGCGCTGAAGAAACTTCCTTCTTTCAGGGGTGACAGCAGTGTACGGACCTGGCTGTATTCTATAGCGAGAAATGTATGGTTTGAATTTATCAGAAAATCACGTGATGCATTAAATCTGGATGATATGTTGGAAGTTTATATTGATGACAGTATTTTAGATGCTGTTTCGAACAGCATGCTTGCAGAACGTGTCAGGTTACATCTGATGAATATGGATGAACGTGCACAAAAGGTTGTTCTTATGAGAAGTGAGGGGTACAGCTACGACGAGATTTCCGGAAAGCTGCAGATAACATCGAATTCAGCGCGCGTCATAGAACATCGCACAAAGAAGAAACTGAAGGAATTGCTTATAAGGGAGGGATTTATAGATGGATGACAGTATCAGGATAACATGCGGAATATGTGAAGACCTGATTCCTCTTGTGGAAGATGGAATCGCAGCAGAGGAAAGTAAAAAGGCTGTCCTTTCTCATATTGCAGGATGTGCAAAATGCAGAAATAAATATTCGAATCTGGAAGAAAAGGAAATTACAAAAAGAGATTCTTTTTTATGCAATGAAAAAGACGATAGACGGATATTAATGGATATCCGTGAAAAAATATCAATTTGGCTGCTGACAGGCATCTGCGTGAGTCTGATGGCTGGTGTGCTGATTGTGATAACAAGTTCATCGTCTCCCTGGCTGATGGTTCTGGTTTTTCCGTTTGTCAGTGGATTTGTGTATCTGATTGGGGGCCGGACGTGGAGATATGTACCGCTGATTGCTGCTGTATTGTGGATTATTATTGCCCTCCTTATGGGTATAGGAAATACGTGCAGCTGGAAAACAGCGATCTGGGATTCTGTAATAAGTGCAGTATTTCCGTTGGTATTTTCTTATATCGGAGCACTGGCAGCAGTATTACTAAAATATGCATTTAAGGGGGAAATCTAATGAGAAAAATGAAAAGAATGATTGCCGGTATTATGGGATTTGTGATTATATTTGGGCTGCTGGCAGTTTATGATGGGGCATGCGGTGATCCTGTCAGCAAAGCATATGCAAAACGGCAGGCCGTTACATATGCCGAAAAACTCTATCCGGGACAAACTTTTAAGGTTACAGGTGTTTTATATGATTCGCCATTTGTTTATCGGATGCAAGTCCAGTCGGAAGAAAGCCGTGATACTCATTTTGAGATTGTGACACGGTACTGGACAGATACTTCAGATAAATTATCGGAAGACGCATTGCCGGAACATGAGAGGCTTGTTGAGAGCCGGTGGAATACCTGTTATCGGCTGGGAGCAGAAGCGGCCGGACAGGCAGAACTTATACTGCAAAATGAGCTTCCGGAGCTCGAATTCATACCACTGTATTATGGGATTGACCAAAATACAGTGGAAATTGATCTCTGTTTCTCGGAAGAAAATGTTGAAAGGTATGAATCTTCAATGAAATATAGTGAATATTTGATTTTAGATCAGGATTTTGACTCATCAATTTTAAAAAATGTTTCGGCACGGTGTATGGCAGCGATTTCGTGGAGAGGGACTCCAACGGAAGAAGATCTGCAAAAGGTGCTCGGTCAGATTAAAAACATAATGGAGGCAAACGAAATGCCGATGGCATATTATAACGTGACACTTACTCCGGAAAACGGTACTTATGATGAAGTAAGGGAGAATATGATCGAGTCAGGGAATGTGGCATCGGCAAATATAAATACAGATATTTAATAGAGCAATTTGATATTTACTATTTCGTTATCTATCACATCGAACTGCCAGAGACCTCTTTTTTTCTTTCGGTGCTCGGTGAGATACCAGTGCCCGTCAAAAGTGGTCATATAATAGGGGGTACCGCCTTCTCCGAAAAGAGAATAAATATCTTCGTAATCACCGTCAATAAGTCCGTGCAAATCCTGAGTGCGAATAATGGTAGCGGCATCCTGATTGCCGTCTATATCTGTGGATATGGTGATATAGTACCAATCCTGTATTTTTTCAAGCTGTACCATTCCGCTCAGTTCCGGTCCTACCGGGTATTCTTCCAAAAAGGTCAAATCAGAAAGCCGTGCCCGGACAATGGCATTGGGACCGGATACGAAGTAGATTTCATCATCCATAATGGTGAAAGAACGTATGTAACTTTCGCTGAGTTCTTCCATAGACCGGATTTCTTCAAGGACTACTTCAGTGGAGTTCTCCAGCCTTTTAAAAACATAAATTTCGCCGGTCATGGAGCTCAGGGCATAGAAACGCGAAGTAGAATCATCATAAACTACATAATGAGGACGGATCCCAATTGAGGAAAATTTCTGAGTGAGCAGGAACTTTTCCTCCTTTTTTTCATATACGAGAATGCTGTGGTTGTCTGTATCATCGGCCAGATAAACGATACCATCGCTGGCAAGCGTATGGCCCAGATTGATGTTATCAGCCATGATTTTCCATTCGGTCAGCGGCGTTTCAAGAGAGTCGCTGTAGATAATCTGGTTATGATAGCAGTCTGAGATAAAATAAGTCTTATCAATTTTAGCGACGCATGTGGGAACCTTTAAGTGCTTGTAAGTGTTGTACTGGCCGGAGGCAGATGAAACAGATGGATCTACAGGTTCTGATTTTCGGAGCCAGGAAGGTTTTGCAGTTGAGTGATAAAAGAATGCAGCGATTGCGCAAAGAGCAATGACCGATAAAATGATAATCAAAGATTTTCTTTTGTACATAAAGGGCCTCTCCTTATAATTATAATTCTTAAAATGCTATTACAATTATAGTTTTTTTTTGCCTTTTACGCAATGAGAAAAGAACTGTGAAAATGATGATAATTTTGAAGTAACCGGATAAGAATATTTATCAGAAATATCTGAAAAAATGAAAATAGTCCACTATTTTGAAAGATTGCTACCTGTAACGGACTCGGGGAAGGTGATATACTTTCTTCATCAAAAAGAAACGCACCGAATAAAGAAAACGGTGGTCAGGAAAAGGAAACAGGAGGGTATCAGAATGAAAGCAAAATGGTGGTCAGTGGCGTTGACAGCAGCAATGGTAACAGGTCTTATGTCAGGCGCAACAATTTATGCAAGTGCAGAGGAACCGGTAACATTGAAGGTCTTTTCCAATCTGCCGGATCGGAAAAATGGTCAGGGCCTTGTGGAACAGATGATTATTGACGAGTACATGGAAGAAAATCCAAATGTTACGATTGAAGTAGAAGCCCTTGATGAGGAAGCCTACAAGACAAAATTTAAAGCGTATGCAATGGAAGGAATGCCGGATGTAGTCAACATCTGGGGACAGCCATCTTTCCTTGATGAGGTTCTGGAAGCAGGTGTGCTTGCTGAATTGAACGAGGATGATTACGCAGACTACAAATTTATCGAAGGTTCTCTGGAAGGTTTCAAGAAAGACGGCAAACTTTATGGACTCCCGAGAAATACGGACGTGGCAGTATTCTACTACAATCAGAAGATGTTTGAAGATAACGGCTGGAGCGTACCATCTACATACGATGAGCTGCTGGAACTTGGAAAAACAATCACAGAAGCAGGTATGACACCGGTGGCAATGGACGGCGGAGACGGATGGCCGATGGCAGTTTATCTTTCAGACCTTCTCTACAAAATTACAGGTGACTACAAAGAAACTGTTGCAAATGCAGTTGCAAACGGTGATTTCTCAGATGAAGCATTTGCACAGGCTACACAGTTGCTGAAAGATGCTGCAGATGCAGGATTGTTCCAGGTGGGTTACGATTCACAGGATTATGGAACAGCGATGAATCTGTTTACAAACGGACAGGCAGCCATGTTCTATATGGGAAGCTGGGAAACATCTATGGCACTTAACGAGGATATCCCGGAGGAAATCCGTACAAATATTCGAGTATTTACAATGCCGACTGTAACAGACGGCGCAGCTTCTGCAACTGATATTGAAGCATGGAACGGCGGCGGATATGCAGTATCTGCAAGCTCAGAAGTAAAAGATGAAGCAATCAAGTTCCTGAACTTCATGTACCAGCCGGATAAACTTTCGAAATACGGTTGGGAAAATGGTGTAGGTATGTCAGCACAGGATCAGACGGATTATATGACTGGCGAGGAGACAGAGCTGATGAAACAGATTGTTGAAATTGTTACAAATGCAACAAGCGTTTCAGGAACTCCGGTAAACGACTGCGGACCGTCAGCGTTTAAGACAAGCATCGAGAGCGAAATCCAGAGCGTATCTAATGGAACAATTGATGTAGATACATTCCTTGGTAATATTGGAACAGCCTGCAAATAGGCAACGCAGAGAATAATATGATGGAGCGGCTGCCCTTCGCGGGGGCCGCTCTTATATTATGGCATAATTGAGAAAGGAATGCTATTATGAAAAAAATGTATAGTAATAAGCTGGTAATAACGAGCCTTGTGCTGCCGGGACTTCTTCTCTTTGTGTTTGCGATTCTGGCACCGATCTGTCTGAGCGTTTATTATTCTCTGACCAATTACTCGGGCATGGGCTCCTGGGATATGATTGGCCTTGAGAACTATAAGACGCTGGCACATGATGAGGCATTTTTTACGGCACTTCGCAACTCACTGTTTCTGGCAATCGGATTTATCTGTATCCAGCATCCGCTGGCAATCATTGTGGCGGCAATTCTTGATAAAAAGGGAGGGAGAGGAGAATCCTTTTTCCGGTGTGTTTATTTTATACCGAATGTTATTTCTGTGGCGGTTATTGCCTACCTGTGGAAATTTATCTATAACCCCAATTTTGGACTTCTCAACAATATTCTGAAGCTGTTCGGGCATAAGGGCAATATTAACTGGTTCAGTCCTCAGATGGCCATATGGTCCGTACTTGTTGTACTGATCTGGCACGGATTCGGCTGGGGTATGCTGATTTACTATTCGGGTATCAAAAATATTGATCCGACTCTTTACGAGGCGGCGGCCATCGATGGGGCCAACCCGAGGCAGACTTTCCTGCGCGTGACACTTCCGCTGATGAAGCCGGTCATTCAGGTTAACGTAACGATGGCGGTCATCTCTGCGTTAAAACAGATGGAAACAGTATACCTGCTGACCAATGGAGGTCCGGGCAATGCAACCCAGTTCACGGCAACCTATTTATACCAGCAGGCGTTTAAAGCCTTCAAATATGGCTATGGTAACGCAATCAGCGTTGTATTTATCATTATCTGTCTGCTGGCAACGGTAGTTCTGAACAAGATTTTCGAAGAGCGAGAGCCTAAAAGGAGGGTGCAGTAATGGAAATAACAGGAAAGAAAAAGACTCCCATTGGTAAAATAATCCTCTGGATCGCACTGATCTTCGTGGCAATCATCCAGATTTTCCCGCTGATCTGGCTGCTGGATTTCTCTCTGGCAAGCAGCAATGAGATGTTTACAAACGGATTGCTGATTATTCCGGAAAAGATTCAGTGGGGCAATTATGTAAAAGCATTTGTTGATGGGAATTTTATCCACTATCTGAAAAACAGCCTTTTGATCAATGGCCTGGCTGTGGTGCTGGTGGTTCTGATCTCGATCATGGCGGCATTTGCCTGCCTGAGAATGCACTGGAAGCTGAACGGCCTCGTGAAAACACTGTTGCTGATGGGAATGATGATTCCGATTCATGCAACGCTGCTTCCCAATTATAAAATTTACAGCACACTGCATATGACAGATACGATCTGGGCACTGCTGATTCCGTACGTGGCATTTTCCCTTCCTCAGGGACTGTTCCTGATGACGAGTTTTATGAGCGCGATTCCGGTGGAGCTTGAAGAGGCTGCCGTTATGGATGGCTGCGGTATTTACCGCATTATTTTCCAGATCATTACACCAATGCTGAAGGCATCCATTGCAACTGTATCTATCATGACGTTCTTAAACAACTGGAATGAATTTATGATGGCAAGTACTTATCTGAGTTCCCCGAAGTGGAAGACGCTTCCGTTCTCCGTGCTGGAGTTCACCGGTCAGTATTCTTCCAATTATGCGGTACAATTTGCAGTTATGGCTTTGACGGCTGCGCCGGCGGTTCTTATTTACATTGTATTGAACAAACATATCACAAAAGGTGTGGCAATGGGAGCCGTAAAGGGGTAAAATAGATTCCAGAGGACCATTTTATGCAGGCGGAAATATAAATAAAGAAGCTTTGAAACAAAGTCAGCTGATAATGGAGGTGCATTGTGGGAAGAATCAGAGAACGGATACGAAATATGTCAATCAGAAGAAAGATTGTCTTTTATATGTATGTCGTACTCATTCCGATTCTGCTTTGCATCTGCATTGCAGTGACATCCTATCGTTATAAGATATCGAAGAAAGAGTATGAGCAGCTGCAGAAGCAGAGTGTTAACAGCCTCCAGGCCTCACTTGATATCATTGAAGAAGATGTGAGGAATCTGTCCCTGAACCTGGCAATCAATGAGGACATACGAAATATTCTGCTGTCGGACAGCCCCCGGGAGCTGAATCAGGATGTTAAACTCTGGCAAAATATTGCACCGATGCGTATGGTGGAAGATAATATCGCGTTAAAGGGTTATATTAAAACGCTTTCCATTTATCCCGAGAATGGTGTGATGCCTTATCTGCGCTGTATGGATGCAAGTTCCTATATTTCTGATTTGGAGAGTGTTCGGGAGACGGAAGTGTATCGAAAGGCAAAGAAGCTCCTTGGAAAAGGCATGTGGGTATCTGCGCCGCGGGGAGGCGGAGGAATTTACCAGGCCAGCCGTACGGATAAGCTGGCGCTGTGCAGAGTAATTTGCAATGGCGCGAAGACACAGATTCTTGGCTATATCACCATCGGCATCTCCCGGGAAATAATTGAGAATCTTTGCAGAAATACGCTGCAGTCGGATGATGAGAGCATCATTCTGTATGAGCGGGAAGGTGAAGAATTGCTTGTCTGCGGAACTGTGGATGAGGAAGTGCGGAGGTATATGGGCGAGAATACAGAAATGGTAAAGAATGATCTCCAGAATACATATAGGCATTGGGAAATTTACGGAGGCAATGTTACGGGAGAACAATGGAGGATCTGTAAGATTGTGCCGAAAAAAGGTTTTTTTGATATACTGGAGGAAATTGCCTATATTCCGGTTCTGTTGCTGATGGGGATTTCTTTGGGGGTACTGCCTTTACTGATTCTGACTTCAAATATCATCAGTAAGCCGCTGGAACATGTCTGTATAGCCATGGGCAAATTCCGTCAGGGGGATTTTGAACAGCAGGTTACGATCCGCACAAAGGATGAGATTGGTGAAGTGGCAGCATGTTTTAACCAGATGGTAACGGATATACGTGAACTGATCAATAAAAATTATATTATGGTGCTGAAGGAGCGCGAAAGTGAACTTGCTGTTCTTCAGGCACAGATAAATCCCCACTTTCTGTATAATGCCCTTGACAGCATTTACTGGCAGGCAATCGGGGAGGGAAACGAGGAGACGGCTGAGAGTATCTATGAGCTGGCACAGTTGTTCCGTCTTGTGCTGGGGCAGGGTAAAAGTATGGTGACTGTCGAGATGGAGATTCAGCTGTTGGAACGATACCTTGAGATTCAGAAACTTCGCTTCCATGAACAAATGGAGTACAAATTTGATGTGGACCCGTCGGTCCGGACACAGAAGATCCCGAAATTGATTTTACAGCCGTTTGTGGAGAATGCTGTAATTCATGGGATGCAGAACAACACGAAAGATTTTGTGATCACGGTATCGGTACATTCTGTGGATGATTATATAGAATTTTTGATTCGTGATACTGGTGTGGGAATGGATGAAGCACAGCTGCGGCGAATATGGGATGAAGATCTCGACAAGGTTTATTCCGGTCAGCGAATCGGAAGATATGCAATAAAAAATGTCAAAGAACGGTTGATGTTAAAATACGGACAACGTTTTAAACTGAATATTGAAAGCTGCGTTGGCGAGGGGACTCTGGTAACTGTACGTGTACCGCTGGAATCAGAAGAGGAGTAAGAAGATGAAATTATTAATAGCAGAAGATGAGGATATGATTCGCAAAGGGATGGAAAAATATATCCGGCTCCATACAGACAGGTTTGACCGGATCTATCTTGCCCGAAACGGACAGGAAGCGATTGATATCATATTCAAAAACCGCCCGGAAATAATGCTGCTCGACATTCAGATGCCGGTCAGGGATGGCATTGCCGTCATGAAGGAGGCTAAGAATGCAGGGATCTTTCCTGCAACAATTATTTTAAGCGGCTATGAAGAATTCAGATATGCGCAGCAGGCTTTGCGTTATGGTGCCCGCTGCTATCTGCTTAAGCCCAGCCGCTCTTCGGATATTTTAAAGCAGATCCTTGAGATTGCTGACGAAATATCGGGAACGACGCAGAAAACGGAAGTTGACAGTACACATTCTAATCTTGTGGAGCTTGCAAAAGAATATATGGAAGAATATTATAATGAGGAATTGACCTTGCAGCGTGTTGCTGATGTAGTTGGAATTTCCCCGGGTTATTTATCTACTATTTTTTCTCAGTGTCTGGGAACAGGTTTTGTGGATTATCTGAACCAGATTCGCATTGAGCATGCGTGCGCCTATCTGAAGCAGCGGTATTTTAAGACATACGAGATCGCTTATAAAGTGGGATTTCAGGACGAAAAGTATTTTACGCGTGTTTTCAAGAAAATTATGGGAATTACGCCGAGCGAATATAAAAAGAATTTCTGAAGGAGCAGGATATGGGAAGGCTATTACACTTTGAAACAACAACGTTTAGAGAAAATGTAAAACAAACAGAAGCGGGCGAGGCGGTTTTTGTAAAAGATAATGGCGTAGAAAACCGGACGGTAAATATTTATCCTTCCGTGAGAGGACAGGTATTTGAGGGCTTCGGCGGTGCTTTTACAGATTCGGCCGGATATATATATTCACAAATGAGTAAAGAACAGCGTCAGCAGATGCTTCATACATATTTTGACAAAAATGAAATGAATTACCGCTTCGGGCGTATACATTTGGACAGTTGTGATTTTTCTATGGAACAATATGAAGCCCTGAGCGATGTAAACGATGTGGAGATGAAGGGCTTCTCCATTGAGCGTGGAATGAAATATGTTCTGCCCCTTCTTCAGGATGCAGAAAAAGCGGCAGGCAAAAAAATTGAATTGATGCTTTCTCCGTGGTCACCGCCGGCATTTATGAAAACAAATGGACAGAGAAGCCGGGGCGGAGAGCTGAAGGAAGAATTTCGAAAGAAGTGGGCAGAATATATTTGTCTCTATATTAGAAAACTGAGGGAGAAAGGGTGCATCGTAAACCGTATTTCTCTGCAGAATGAGCCGGCTGCAGTGCAGACATGGGATTCCTGTGTCTATACGGCCGGGCAGGAAAAAGTCTTTTTGCGGGATTTCCTTTATCCGGAAATGGTGAAAAACGGGTTAAATGAAATAGAAATTTTTATATGGGATCATAATAAGGAACGGGTTTTTGAGAGAGCCTGCGAAATTATTGACGCAACAACAGATCACATGATAGCCGGAGTGGCATTTCACTGGTACAGCGGGGATCATTTTGAATCATTGGATTATCTGCGAAAGAAATTTCCGGATAAGAAAATGATCTTATCCGAGGCATGTATTGAATACAGTAAGTATAGTGCGGATGATTATCTGGCAAATGCACAAAAATATGCACATGACATTATCGGCAATCTGAATAATGGAATGACGGCTTTTTATGACTGGAATTTAGTGCTGGACGAAGTCGGAGGGCCGAATCATGTGGGGAACTTCTGTGATGCACCGTACCTTTATGATACAAAGAATAAAGAGCTGATGGAGCGAAACAGCCTTGCGTATATCCGCCATTTCAGCCATTTTATTCAGCCCGGAGCTGTACGGCTTGGATGCAGCCGGTATACAGATGAAATAGATGTAACAGCGTTTGAAAATCCTGATCATTCTATCCAGGTGGTAATTTTGAACCGTGGTGGGCATGAAAAGAAAATAGTTCTGCGTCTGGAAGGTGAAACAGCGGAGATTCAAATTCCCGGAGCAGCGATTATGACGGCGGGAATCAGAAATATGACGGAAAAATGAGCGACAGGCAGACAAAAACTGCGGGTGTGTATGTAACACCTGCAGTTTTTTAGAAGGCTGTTATATTTAGAATTTGCTGAGCTGCAATTTGTTTGTAAGGTATTTCATAAGCTCATCTTGCGCATATTTTGAAAAATCAAAAATTCCTGAATCACTTCTTTTGTCTAAATAATATTCTCTGTGAAGATCAAGATAGAGTTTGAAAAACTCTGTTCCAACATTAAATTTATTGATTCCGTGAGTAAAGGCCTGATCAAGTTGATCATCTGGTATTCCGGTTCCGCCGTGAAGGACGAGAGGGATAGAAGTAGCAGCATTGATTTCGGTAAGGCGTTTAATATCCAGATGGGGAGTCTGTTTATAAAAACCGTGGGCGCTTCCGATAGCAACGGCGAGAGCGTCACAGGAACTTCTTTCTACGAACTGTGCTGCAATATCAGGCTGTGTGTAAAGGTCACAATTATCCTGATCAGAAACAGTTTCTGCCAGGCCAACGTGCCCGAGCTCTGCCTCTACTGCAGCGCCGAGAGCGTGGGCGGTATCGGCTACCTTTTTGGTATTTGCAATATTTTCTTCAAAAGGGAGCATGGAGCCGTCATACATAACGCAGGAGAAACCAGCTTTCAGGGCACGGTTAATGTAATCGATATCCTGGCAGTGATCCATATGGAGACCAACAGGGACGCTGACCTCTTTTGCCGCATTTTTTACAATTTCAGCGAAGATTTCGGGAGAGGTCATGTTTTTTAACGCGGTGTGCTCTGGATAGAGCATGCAAATTACTGGTTTTTTTACTTCTTCGGCAGCGTGTACCATAGCGTAAATTTGATTGTAATCAATGCAGTTGAAACCAATCACTGCAGTGTTTGCCTGGTCAGCTATCTGTAATATTTCTTTTACTGGTGTTAGCATAAAAATTCTCCTTCCGTGAAATTTTATTTTATGAATTATAAAATGAATATATCATCAGAAGAGAGCTAAGTCAAGAAAATGTGAAATAAAATTTTTTAAAAATAGTGCAATATATTTATTAATATGGGAATAATATTGTTTAAAATGTGCAAAATGCACAAAAAACAAGGAGGCAAATTGGGTAAAAAGGAGAAATAAAATTTTATGTCACAATGTAGCTTTACATGAAATAAAATGTTTTGTATAATCTGGTTACAAACATGTTTGAGCAATAGGAACGTATTAAATACTAATGAAAAGGAGATGTGTATTATGATGAAGAAAAAAAGCGTATCTGTTTCTTTGGCATCAGCTATGGCTCTCGCCGCTTTGCTCGGCGGAATGAATGTAAATGCGGCAGACGATGCAGGAATTACCCTTGAATGGCAGCAGTGGTGGGCAGTAGAGTGTCCGGAGGGTTATGTTCAGGCAATCTGTGACCGGTATTATGAAGAAACGGGAGTGAAGGTAGAGCTTCTGAGTGCTCCTTTCGCAGATACCAAAACAGCCATTGTTTCGGGTGCGTCAACAGGAACGGTGGCGGATATTGTCAGCGTGGATGGCAGCTGGGTATATGATTTCGCTGATCAGGGAATTTTGACAAATATCAGTACGCTTCTTGATGCAGACGGTTTTGATCAGTCTGTATTCATGAGTCAGTGGACAGCTATGGGCTCAACATATGCCCTTCCGGTTATCAATTTCCCATATCCGATGTTTGTGAATCTTGATATTTTAGAGGCGTGTGGAATCGAAGAAGTTCCCAGGACATGGAGTGAGTTTGAAGAGGTATGTAAAACTATTACAGAAAATGGATATTATGCATATGCGATCAATCTGGACGCATCTTCACCTTCCGGTATTCAGAATGTGTGGAGCGGATTTGCGTGGGCATCTGATATTACCATGTTAAACGAGGAAGGTAAATATTCAATTGCCGGAAACCCGGATCTTGCAGAGTATGCAGAATTTATGAAGAACCTGAATGATCAGGGGTATATTTATCCGGGTATGAGTTCTCTTACAGAGACTGATATGACATCAAAATTTGCAAGCGGCGAACTGGCATTTATCATTAACTCTGCGGCTGTTCTTACATCTTTCAGACAGGAAGCTCCGGACCTGAATATTGGTGTTTGTGCAATTCCTGTCAGAGATGGATTTGAAGGCACAAGTAAAAACTGTACTGCAAACTGGGCTCTTGGAATTACTGAGAACAGCGAAAATAAAGAAGAGGCTCTGAAGTTCATTGAGTATCTGTATAATGCGGATATCAATGCTGATCTGGCGGTAACGCAGTCTGCTATTCCGGGCAGTACTTTGGCTGAGCCGGATTACTCCGGCGGCGATCCGGTATTCCCGGATATTTATGAGATGTACATGGCAGGAACTCCTTATAATGAATTCACGGGTATGAAGAGCGCGAATGAATTTATGCCGGCATACATTGATGAAGTTGTTACTTATATGGATGGAGATACAGATACAGAGACATTCCTTCAGAATGTGCAGGAGATCAGAGACGGGCTGGATGCGGAGTAATATCTGTGTTTTTACAGGCAAATAGATGCATGCCCGGAAGGGCATGCATTATTAAAATGAATCAAAACGGAAGTGATGACAAAATTAAGTTTCTAAAGGTTCTGCGGAATATGGAATGGCCCGGTTTTGTCGTCCAATAACAGAAGGGAAGGACAATTTTATGAGGAAAGTAAAAAAAGCGGCGACTCCCTATTTGTTTCTCGCGCCTACAATTATTTTAATGGTAGTATTGCTGGTAATCCCGATCTGTATGATTTTTCAGTATTCTTTTCTTAACAATGCAATTGTAGAAAAAAATCCTGAAATAGTTGGATTTAAAAATTATTCCAAAATACTTGGGGATAAGGCTTTTTGGAATGCGGTTCGAAATACCATATTTTTTGTGCTTGTAAGTGTGGTTGCTCACATGGGACTGGGCATGGGGTTTGCCATGCTGTTGAATTCTTCCTATTTTGCGAGAAGAACAAAAACGATAGCCAGAGTTATTTACGTGCTTCCATGGATGTTTACGGCCTCCGTTATTGCAATTTTATGGAAATTAATGCTCCAGCCGCAGGGGATCATAGATTATCTGCTGTCCTTTGTCCATCTTGCCACAAAAGACAGTGAATGGCTCAGTGACAGGTCGATAGCTCTATATACGATTACATTTGTAAATATCTGGTGCGGATATCCGTTTTATATGATCAGCCTTCTCGCGGGGCTGCAGGGTATTTCGGGTGATCTGTATGAATGTTCTGCTTTGGATGGGGCGGATTCGCTGCAGCAGTTTCTGCATATTACGATACCACAGTTAAAACCCATTATAATCAGTATTTCCATGTTAGATTTTGTCTGGAGTATCCAATCATTTGCGGTTATCTGGATGCTGACGGGAGGAGGACCGGCGAAGACAACGGAGACGCTGAGCATCTATATCTATAAATTCGCTTTTAACAGCAGCAAATATGCTCTTGCGTCGGCAGCGTCGGTGATTGTTCTGATAATATGTATTATTGTAGCTATTTTCTATGTAAGACAGCAGAAGAAAGCGAGGGATTAATATGGTAGGCAGGCATAAAAGGTCAACGAAAGTAATCGTAAGTATCCTTCTGGTGCTGGGTGGGGTATTTGCCGGTTTTCCTGTACTGTGGATGTTTATATCATCTCTGAAATCAAATACGGAAATTTTTGCGTGGCCGCCGAAATTTATTGATGCCGGTTTTAGTCTGAATAATTATATTGCAGTATTGAGAGATTCTGAAAAGATTAGATTTTTCATAAACAGCTATACTATTTCCGGCCTGGTGGTTTTGTTTACACTTTTTATTGGAATCATGGCAGCGTATGCGTTTAGCAGATTTGATTTCCCGTTTAAAGAAATTATAAATACGATAATTGTCAGTGTGCAGGCCATACCGCCCATTGTTCTTCTGATTCCCTATATGAGCCTTATTGTGACTTTGAGAATTTTTAATACTTATTTCGCATTACTGCTGACTTATATGGTATTTACTTTACCGTACTGTATTCTTATGATGACAGGATATTTTAATACGATATCAACTACATTGGACGAGGCGGTTTTGATCGATGGCGGGTCCCGATGGAGGGTATGTTGGCGGATACTTGTACCAATTTCAATTCCGGGAATTATTTCTGTTGGAATGTATACGTTTATGCAGGCGTGGAATGAATATCTGTTTGCATTGATTTTGACAAAGACAAATGATATGAGAACGGTGCCGGTAGGAATCAACCTGCTGATGGGACAGCACACATATGACTGGGGACAGATGATGGCCATGAGCTGCCTGGGCTCTCTTCCGGTTTTAATCCTGTTTATTTTCTTCCAGAAATATTTTATCGCAGGAATGTCTTCGGGTGCAATTAAGGGATAACAGAAATATCTATGAAAAAGGAGAAATGATACTTATGTTAATGAATATGAAAGAACTGCTGAAAATTGCAAATGAGAATAATTTCGCTGTTCCGGCATTTAATGTGGCAGATTACTCCATGTTTAAGGGCCTGATGGAGGTCACTGAGTCGTTGGATGCACCTGTTATTATTGCCATTCATCCGGATGAACTTGCTCACGTAGGTCAGGAGATGATAAAAGCGGTCATTGAAAGGGCCCACAAATCCACAGTGCCAGTGACGATACATCTTGACCATGGTGCGTCTTACGAGCAGGTGATTTGGGCAATCCAGACAGGATACACATCAGTAATGATAGATGCTTCTTCTCTGCCTTTTGAGGAAAATGCTGATATTTGTAAAAAGGTTGTTAAGACGGCTCATGCGGTAAATGTTTCTGTGGAAGGAGAACTGGGAACCATCGGTACGGCAGATGATTTTGGAGAAGCAGGATCGAAGGTTATCAAATATACAGATCCGGAAGATGCAAAAAAATTTATTGAGGAAACGGGCGTGGATTGTCTGGCAATTGCAATAGGCACATGTCATGGAATTTATCCAAAAGGAGTAGATCCTAAGCTGAGGCTGGATATCTTAAAAGAAATTAAGGCGAAGATTCCGGACACTCCGCTGGTGCTGCACGGAGGCTCATCGAATCCTGACGATGAAATTGAACAGTCTGTGGAATTGGGCGTAAACAAGATTAATATTTCCAGCGATATCAAAGCGGCGTATTTTAATAAAATGAGAGAAGTGCTGAAAAATAAAGCTCTTCGTGAACCGGGAGATATCCAGCCGCCGTGTGTGGAAGCCATGAAAGAAGTGGCCGCGCATAAAATCCGATTATTTCATGCGGATGGGAAAGCACACTTATATTAAGTTGCGTTTGATATGGATTTGTGTTATAATATGCGATGGGTATTTTTTCCAGTACTCCTTGCATAATTCGACTGGAAGAGGAAGAAAGTATGAAAGAAAAAATAGCCCTTGGTATTCATGCAGTGGTAGACTGGGAAGGAAAATGGGATGCCGATGTGCTGCGCGGTCTTGTGGAAGAGTACGATATAAAAGAATCAGAGATTGCGCTGCCGGATAATATCGATTCGGAAAGGAAACTTTTGTGTGCCGTATTGTATTATATGAAACATGGTGCCGGTGCAGAACTGTTTCCGGTATCGGATGAAATTGTAGAATCTTTTGCAAAAAAATTCCAATATAAAGTTACAATAGGCGGAACGGCGGCCAGGGCAGCTATTGCTTTGGCGAAAATTGGGGTTGGCAGCCTGCTTCAGATGAGTACATGCAATGATACCATGAGAAAATTACTGCCGGATCTGATACATGGAATTCCGGCAAATCCCAATTGTGAAGAGAAGATATATCCACATGTGTCAGTCAGCTATCCGAAAGGATATCACCTAAAAACAGAAAATCTTGATTTTATAACTCCGAGAGAGAATCGTGTGCTCTATTCCCATGATCTTGAAAGTTTTCATCTGCCGGTTCTGGAAAATTTTGCCGATTATGCGCCTGACGCAGAGGTTTTCCTGCTCAGCAGTTTTTGCGAGGTGCTGGATGAAGAAGTAATGAAGGACAGAATGGCTAAGTGCCGTAAAATGCTGGGGAAAATGCGCCAAAATGGTACGTTTGTCGTTTTTGAAGATGCATGCTACGTAAAACAGAATCTTAGAAAGTATGTAAATGACCAGCTTCATGAATATATTGATATCCTCAGTATGAATGAAGATGAAATGATGGATTACACGGGCTGCAAAATTGATGTGATGGACCCGGATGCGGTTTTGAAAGCGATAAAAGAAATATATGAAAAGCTGAAAGTGCCGGTATTGTTTGTGCATTCGTCTGCATGGGCAATCGCTTATGGAAAAGATGCACAGAAATATTACAGTACACTGGAAAGCGGGATTACCATGGCATCGACCCGGTTCCGGTACGGTGATGATTACGGAATAGAGGAGTTTAACGAAGTAAAAAACATTGCTCCAGCGAAAGCAAATGTGGATTTCAGCAGGGAAATCATGGAAAAGTGTCCGCAGTTGTACTGTGTGCCGTGTAAAGATATGAGTTTTGTAAAACATCCAACGAGCGTTGGTCTGGGCGATTCTTTTTGCGGAGGGCTTCTGATTGACCTGATAAAAAAGAAATAAAAGACAAGGAGATTATCCCTTATGAAAAGCAAAACCGTGATGGAAAACATTTATGATCACTATGAGAAATTTTTCAGCGCCGAAAAGAAAGTGGCTGACTATGTTATAAAGGATCCTATGGATACGGTGGAGTGCACGGTAGCAGAACTGGCAGAAAAGAGCGGCGCCAGTGATGCCACAGTGGTCAGAATGTGCAAACATCTTGGATATAAGGGATATTACCAGTTTCGCATTATGCTGGCACGGGAACTGGAATGGATCAACAGAAATAATGATGTTACAGATAAACAGTATGAATACTCCACGGAAAAGCTGTTCCGCCAGTATGCGGATACCATGCTGGGGCTGGCAAAGAATATAAGCGTATCCGAGATGGAAAAGAGTGCAGAACTACTCCATAATTGTAAATGGGTACATATTATTGCGGCCGGGAATACAAGTTCGCTTGCCAGTTATATGGGATTCAGGCTGGAAAGACTTGGAATCAGAGCTACCTTTCATGCGGCGCCTGAGTATTATATGAATCAGATTAATCTTGCTGAGGAAGATGATGTCATAGTAGCAATTACCAGATCAGGAAGTACTAAAATTGTAGTGGATGGCATTAAATTGGCAAAAGAAAAGGGACTGAAGGTAATTACAATCACGGAATATAATTATTCGGAAGCAGCCAAATGCTCGGATCATGTGCTGCTTTCTAATGCGAATGCTAACAAATTTGAGTATTTTCGAAGTCATGCACAGTTGTGTGAGACGGCGGTAATCGATGCTTTAATGACATTGGTTTCAAAAAAATTTGAGAGAGAGGAAAAGCGGGCAGAGGACTATTTGGAGATCAGAATGTCAGACTTGAAAATCTGACAATTTTAACTATAAGGAGAAGAATAATGGCATTAGTGAATTATAATAAACTTTTGGCATATGCTAAAGAAAATCATATCACAATAGGTGCATTTAACTCACTTAATATGGAAACTCTTCAGGCGCTGGTATCAGCGGCCAATAAAAAGGATGCCCCGATCATTGTTCAGACTTATCACAAACATGTGGATTTTGCCGGGGCCGATTATATGCGGGCTATTGCCGGCGTGGCGTCTGACCATTCAAACGTAAAAATTGCTTTGGGGCTGGATCACGGACGTTCTTTTGAACAGGCAAAATTATGTGTGGATGCGGGGTACAGCGGAGTGATGATCGACCTTGCTTCTGCGGATTATGACTATAACGTAAGGGAGACAAAAAGGGTAGTAGAGATAGCTCATCAGAAAGGTGTTTCTGTTGAGGCTGAACTGGGAACGATTGTAGATGCGGACCAGACTCCTGAGGAGATCGCAAAAGGGTATACAGATCCTGTTATTGCGCGGAAATTTGTGGCTGATACAGGAATTGACTGTCTGGCGGTATCGATTGGAACTGCTCATGGCACATATGCTTATGAGCCGGTAATTAATTTTGAACTGCTTCAGGAACTCCTTGATACTGCAGGCTGCCCTGTTGTTGTGCATGGGGGCTCAGGGACACCGGATGAAGATGTACTTAAAATGGTGGAGATGGGTATTGCAAAGTTAAATGTGGGGACAGATTTCTTTAATGCTTATAACGATGCGATGGCTGCATTTTACAGGGAGCATACGACGCATTGCGATATAGCGGATGCTTTTGCTTATGCAAGAGATGCAGTGGAGAAGACGGCAATTCAAAAACTGGATCTGCTTACGCATTTCAGGGTTAAAACCGGTCAGAGAGACTGAGGCCATCATTGTTTTCTATATAATTTCACAAAAACGTATTCTGATTACAGAATACGTTTTTTATTGCCCGCATTGTGAAAGAAAAAGCTGATTACAGTGACCATCGAGGAAGCAGCAGACGCTGGTAAGTTCTGAATGAGAAAAGAATTAAGTAGAAGCAGCAGTCATTGTGTGATAAAATGTAATGAGAGAGGTGATTTTGTGCATAAAATCGGTGTTTTGTCAGATACTCACGGGATGCTCAGACCAGAGGTGACAGAAGCGCTTCGGGGATGTGAGCTGATCCTCCACGGCGGCGATATCAATAAACAGAAAATACTGGATGAATTAGGGAAGATATCTCCCGTTCATGTTGTCCGTGGAAATAACGATAAGGAATGGGCTGCGCACATTCCGGAAACGTTAACGCTGGAAATTTTCGGGATTCGTGTATTTATGATTCATAACAGAAAATATATTCCCAAAGATTTATCAGATGCAGATCTGGTTATTTACGGACATTCCCATAAATATGAGGAAAGGAAAGCAGATTCTGTACAATACTTAAATCCGGGAAGCTGCGGACCGAGACGTTTTAATCAGGAAATTACTCTTGCACTTCTGTACATTGAAGAGGATAGAAGTATCAGGGTTGAAAAGGTGTTGATTCCTCATTCTCCGAAAAAGGGCAAACAGACGGAAGAAACGGCAGTGCCGGCAGATCTGGCGGATATGATCCCTGCTGTCATGCAGGAGATTGATGCGGGGAAAACCGTAAAGCAGATTGCTGCAAAGCATCATATTTCGGAGGAGTTGTCAGAGCAGATTAATCGCATGTATCTGACTCATCCCGGTGTGGGGGCGGATGGAATTTTACGCAGATTGGGACTGTAGATGAAGAGTGGATAAAAATATGAGGATTTTAAGGAAGTAAAGGGTTTTTTCAAAAATAGTGCAGAAAGGGAAGAAAGATGAATGTAATTGAGACAAAGGGCCTTACCAAATATTACGGCAAAGCAAGAGGAATTATTAATCTGGATCTGACCGTGCAGGAAGGGGAATTTTTTGGATTTATCGGGCCCAACGGCGCCGGAAAAAGTACGACCATCCGTACACTGCTGGGACTGATCCAAAAGAGCAGAGGCAGTGCCAGGGTTCTGGGAAAAGATATTGTTTCGGAAAAAAAGGCAATACTGGCCCAGGTGGGCTATCTCCCTTCAGAGGCAGTATTTTATTCAGGAATGCGGGTAAAGGAAGTGATAAAGCTTTCGGCTGATTTAAGGAGAACTAATTGCAGGAACGAAGCCCGGGAACTGTGCGACAGGCTTGAACTTGATACGTCCAAAAGGGTTGAGGAATTATCTTTTGGAAACCGCAAGAAGGTGGCTATCGTGTGTGCCCTTCAGCATAAGCCGCGGCTTTGCATTCTGGATGAGCCCACCAGCGGCCTTGATCCTCTGATGCAGCACGAATTTTTTGAGATATTAAAGGAGCGCAATGCGCAGGGGACAACGGTATTTTTATCTTCTCATGTGCTTTCTGAGGTTCAGAGAAACTGTACCAGAGCGGCTATCATAAGAGAAGGAAGATTGATTGCATGCGACAGTGTGGAATCGCTTTCCAGGACAAAAGCGAAGAGAATTCATATTCAGGGTCATGTAGATGTGACAGAGCTTTCCTCTACCCGTGATATGCGCCAGACGGAGAGTGGCATTGATTTCTTATATGGAGGCGATATCAATGATCTGCTGGCAGTATTGTCTAAATATCACATAAACGATCTTTCAGTTTCGGAACCGGATCTGGAAGAAATCTTTATGCACTATTATGAAGATGGAGGTGAAGCGTGATGGTAGTGGTAAGGCATGAACTGAAGCAAAGCAGAGTTTCCATGGCCGCATGGTCGATAGCCATAGGCATTTTGATAGCAGTCTGTGTATTTATGTTTCCTGAAATGAAGGAAGAAATGAACGGAATCAACCGGGTGTTTGGCTCCATGGGCAGTTTTACGGATGCTTTTGGAATGGATAAAGTCAATTTTGGTACATTTTCGGGATTTTACAGTGTGGAGTGCGGTAATATACTGGGACTTGGCGGGGCCCTTTTTGCGGCACTGTGCGCAGTGGGCGCTCTGGCAAAAGAAGAAAAAGACCATACAGCGGAATTTTTGCTGACTCACCCGGTCGGCCGTGTCCGCATCATAACAGAAAAACTGATTGCCGTCATGTTTCAGATTATTGTCCTGAACATTGTGGTATATGGATTTACAATCGGATCTGCCGCAATAATTAAAGAAGAAATCCCGTGGAAAGAAATAAATCTTCTTCATTTGGCATATCTGCTTCTGCAAATTGAGATTGCGGGAATCTGTTTTGGAATATCCGCATTTCTCAGACGGGGAAGTATGGGAATCGGCCTTGGCGTTGCGACTATTATGTACTTTCTGAATCTGATTGCAAATATATCGGAGAGCGCCGACTTTTTAAAATATATCACGCCTTTTGGGTATGCGGAAGGCTCTGACATTGTGGCAAATGTCAGTCTTGACAGAACACTTGTGATACTTGGAATGGCATACGGTGTGATCGGTATTATCATTGCATATGTGAAATATTCGAAGAAAGATATTGCGTAAACAGAGTCATCCCCATTTATTGGACTTACGGTTTGTTAAACTGTAGAAAATCAAGGAACCGGAAACAAAAAAGGGGGATTGGATGATGAAAGGATATTTTGTAACAGAAGGCTACATGGGATTTGTAGATGGCGCGTACATTCTATTTGCGGATGAGACGGATTATAAGGAATATCTGGAAGCGGCATAAGGAGGAGCGGGCATGAAGGACAGTTTAGTGAAAGACGAAAGAACAGAATTTGAAAAGTCGGGTCTGAATGCGGATGAACTTGAACGAATGAGCAGGACAGAGCGCAGAAAGGTAATAAAGGCGGCCGGACTTGATCCGGATAAATATGATTTTTAAGGGCTGGATTTCGTTGACGGCTGAAATGACAAGTGGTACACTTATTAATGGAAGGTGATATAGATGACAGTCGTTGACTATCTGGATAAATTGCAAAACGAAGCAAAGCGGGATAAAGTGCTGAGAAAGGCGCTGTTTGATACGAGGAAGGAAGAGGAGCCGCTCCAGGCGTTTTGCCGGAAATGCCGTGAACTGGGATATCCCATATATGAAATGGATCTTATTGCGGCGGGAGAAGAATTTCATGCTGCGATGAAGCGGAGTACAAATGGCGGCGGTGAAAATTCACCGATGCTGGAAGGACAGGATGATTTTTACGAATTATTTTTTGCAAGTTTGTGAGAACTATATTGGATTAAAAAGAAAGACACCTATGACAGGTGTCTTTACTTTTGTTTGCGCGCCATGGGCGCGCTCTAACGGGTGAAAGTCCCGAACATGCCC
>JAUNSC010000066.1 GCA_030539395.1 Eubacteriales bacterium | reverse complement strand
GGCAAGAGATAGGATAGATTTAATCAAAACATATATAGAACCAATATTTAGATAGCCTGAGAATAAAACGGTTGTTTAGGGCATTCCGTAATGTTGCCAGTTGTCTGCGGAGGTTTTGCTATCCGTTTCTTTAAATGGGAATAGATGCGGAATTTCTAGTTGACTTTATGCCAACGACGATTTATAGTGTCACCTACCAAAGTACGGGAGTTGCTTGACTCTCGTATAATGTGAAGGTTTATAATGAAGAACAGGAGGTGGTTTCTTTGTTGAAAATAGGAGAATTAGTTGAATCTGCTTGAAACAACGATAGCCAATCTGGATCGTGCTTCGGATATTCCTTTGTATAGTGTGGCGCTCAAAACAATCCCTGCTCATTATGTAATCAGTGTGAGAGGAATTATCGAAACACCGGATAAGGAAGCGGAACTTTGGGAAAGATTGGCGCAGGAAAGAAAAAGACAAAAAATTCAATTTGCGAATCCGGCGTGGAATATTGCAGTTTTCCATGATGAGGGATTTCAGGAGAGAGATTTAGATGTAGAGATTCAGCAGGCGGTCATTGGAAAATGCTGTGATACAGATATTATGAAGTACAAAAAGGTTGAAGAAATTACTGCCGCAACACTCACATTTAAAGGAAGATATGCGTTATTGCCACAGGCAAATCATTTTAATATATGCCATATATCGCCTAGGATGGAGCAGTCAGAAGACGAGATGGTTACAGAAGTATGTTTTCCAGTTGGGCCAATTTGATGTTGCCTGCAATTGTCTTACCAGAACTTTTGCGAATATGCTCTTGACTCTCAGACTATGCGAGGGCTTATAGTGGAGGTCGCAAAGGAGGTTGGAGAATGAAACGATTGGAATTACCGCATCGAATGGCCGACTATTTATGTCCGGTGAATGGATTATGCGATGTTTACGAATGGAAAACCGGAAAGCGGATACCGGAAGAACTCATTTTTTATGCAAAGGCAGGTTTTCAGATGATTTCTCAGAAACGAGCTGATGCACCTAAAATGATTTTCTTAGGCCAGGGCAGTATTGGAAAACGGGAATATGAATTCTGGAAAGAGATTATCGGATACGAAATAATGTTTGGAGAGGGAAAATGTTTCCGGACAACCTGGAAGGAAATATGTGCATTATTGGACAGGGAGATATCAACGATACTTTTTGGCCTTGATATGTTTTACCTGCCGTATCAACAGAAATTTTATCAGAAACAGCATATATAAGGACACGTAGTCTTGATGGTTGGATATGATGATGAGAATGCATATATCCACGACAATTCCAAAGAAGGGGTTCAGTCAGTTTCCCTTTCAAATCTTGAACAGGCATGGGCAAAGAGTTATATTGGCATCAGCAAGAAAAATACATATTTTGGGATTAACATGAAATCGCCGGAAGCAGACATTTCGCAGATCGTACAAAAGGGAATGGCAAAAAATGCAGAAATGTACTTACATTCAGCCTTGAGTTTTGCTGGACAAAAAGGGTTGGATAAATTTATGAAAGAGTTCCCGAAGTGGAAGGATGTGTTTGTACAGGAGGCACTTTGCAAAATATATCTCCACTTTATCGAGTACACAGGGAGTGTGCTGCCGGAACTACCGTATGAAATTAGTGGCAGTCAGTCCGGAATTACAAATCCTCACCGGGCGTCAAGAGATAAATTAGCGCAGGCGTTGATAAAATATCAGGGTTCTTTTGGGGTGCCGGGATGGGAGGATGCCGCCTATTGGTTTGAGTCCAGTGGGCAGATTATACAGACAATTGTCGGAGGTTTCATAGAAGATGTAGGGAATATGTCCTTTGGGAATTCAGAAAAATACATTCCTTTTTTCCAGGAACTGAGAGAGTATGAGGAATGTGCTTTTCATATCATGCTGCGGGATTAAGTGGCGGATAAAATAGAAACAGCAAGTTTGTTCTTATAATTTTAGTGGCACAGCGAGGTGAGTATGTGGGAAAGTTGATTGTACTTTCGTTGGATGAATCAGAAAGAATAATCAGTATAGTAAAAAATAAATAGAATTACCTTTACGGTCGCATAATTAGTTGACAAAAGCCACCAATTAAGATAAAATAGTAGCTGAACGCAACTATTTAAGGGAGGGGATTATGGATAACAAACAGGAAGTGGTTGAGTGTATACGAAAATTCAACCGTTTTTATACAGTATTGCTTGGCTTTTTAAACCAGAATTATCTAGGGACCGGATATTCAGTTACAGAAACCAGAATTTTATTTGAAATTAGTCGGCAGGAAGGAATTTCCGCAAAACAGCTTTGTGATTTATTAAAACTGGATAAAAGTTATATGAGCAGGATGATACGTTCTTTAGAAAATAATGGCAGTATTTACCGGGAAGTAGCCGCAAGTGATAAACGCAGAAACTGTGTTTACCTTACAGATAAGGGAAGGACAGAGGTTCTAGGGCTGGTTGAGACAACAAATAAGGATATTTATCAGTTGATAGAAACTTTTGATATGGATGTATGTGGGCAGATATGTGATGCCATGGAACTGATTTTAGATAAATTTTCAGAGATTTCAAAGGAGAGAAGATAGGATGGATACAGGTATTATAATAAGAACATATAAACCTGGGGAACCAAGCTTAGTGGTTCATTTTTATTACAAGCTTTTTGAGCAGCAGTTTGATTTTTTACCAAATGTTGAAAATTATTTTCTTCATGCCGTGACAGAGCTTTTTGATCATCCGGACAGAAATGAATTATGGATTGCGGAGGAAAAGGGGAAGATCGTAGGCTCTGTTTGTATAGTGGGAAAGGATGATGGAAGTGCCCAGTTAAGGCTGTTTGGCACAGACCCATCCCTGCAAGGCAAAGGGGTTGGAAAAATGCTCATGCAAAAAGCTATGGATTTTTGTAAAGAAAAAAGCTATTCCCATGTTGTACTGTGGACCATAGATATATGTAAGGCAGCAAGACATCTGTATAGTAATTTTGGATTTCATCTTACTGATACGAAGTTAAATACAACGTGGGCGGATTATGAAATGACAGAGGAAAAATGGGAGTATGTTGAAAAGCAAATGTAAGCCATGATTTTTTTGTAAATGAGATTATCTGAACAGCGTCTCTTCGGAGGCGCTTTCTTTCTGCCGATTTTTAGGAGGGGATTATGAAACTATCATCTATTTTTGGAATCCGGGGTGCAAGGGACAGTTACAACAGTTCGGCTTATTCTTTTTTCTTTGGGAGAAGCACCAGTGGGAAAAATGTGAATGAGCGGACAGCCATGCAGACCACGGCGGTGTATTCCTGTGTGCGGATTTTATCAGAAGCGATTGCATCACTGCCTATTCATGTGTACCGTTATACGGACACGGGAAAGGAGTGGGTGTATGACCATTCTCTGTATTATCTGCTTCATGATGAACCAAACCCGGAGATGACTTCTTTTGTGTTCCGGGAGACGCTTATGAGCCATCTGCTGGCTTTTCTTTTGTCCAAAAACAGAAAGTGAGGGCGCAGGAGTGAAACGGAAGTTTTGGAACTGGGTGAAAAATGATGCGGAAGAGGAACGCACGCTGATCCTCAATGGGGAGATTTCAGATGAAACGTGGTACGGGGATGAAGTGACGCCGAAGCTGTTTGAAAAAGAGCTGAATGCCGGGACAAGAGTCCTGATGTCCCCGGTTGGGCTGATGATGATCCACAACCCTATGACCATTGCCATCGGGGACTCCAGGGAGATGCAGAAGGCCGGGGAGATGCTGGATGAGGTGAAGGAGAGCATCCTGAACGCCTATGAGATCAAGACCGGGCTGAACCGGACAAAGATTTCCCGCCTAATGGACGGAGAGAGCTGGTTCAATGCGAAGAAAGCGGTGGAACTTGGGTTTGTGGACGGGATTCTTGGAAGCACGGAGAAAACAGAAGATGCGGCTGGCGGCATTGGGGCGGAGGGCTATGTTTATGAGCAAGGTTTTAGAACTGAGGGAGAAGAGAGCAAAGGCATCCCTGAAATTCCTGTGGCTGTAATCAGAGAGGTGTTGGCAAATAGTTTCGCACATGCAATATATAATAGTCGGACAACCCATGAGATATGCATTCATCCGGGAATGATTACGGCCTACAGCCCCGGAGAATATGCAAGTAAACATAAGCCGGAAGAATACATAAAGGACAATATCGAATCGGAAATTAGAAACGCTGCGATTGCCAAAATTTTGTATTTGAGTAAATCCATAGAGCAGTTTGGCAGCGGATTCAAAAGGATTAACAGCTTGTGTAACGATGCCGGCATCAAATATTCCTATGAGAATAGAGAGAACGGAGATGGCGGTTCTTGCCATTTTGAAGCAGAAACCAGATTCATCAAGGGATGAAATTGCAGATAAGATTTCCAAAACCGTAAGAACAGTGAAGAGAGCCTTGGATTCATTGAGGGATAAAGGCTATATCAGAAGAGTAGGATCTAAACAAAATCCAATATGGGAAATATTGAAGTGAAATCATGCCGCAAAAGTAAATCAAAATTGGATCGGAAGACCGGTCCTTTTTTGATGCCAGGAAGGGAGGTGGTCATTTGTATCCGATCAGCAATGCATTCCTCACAGCAGTGAAGGCGAATACAAGAAAATACTACTGGACAGGGCAGATTACAACCAAGGCCGGTGAGGTATATGAATTTGATCAGGATGATATGGTAAAAGGCAGCGGATATATCACTTCCCAGTGCTGCGGATCCACAGAAATCGAGTTGGGAACAGTGTATGCGGCAGAAATGGGGATCTTCGAGGTTTCTGAGGCGAACCGAAAAGCAAAGTGCCTGGAGATCAAAGCCTATGACTACATGGTGCGATTCGAGAAAGCCTTCAATGGGTTCGAGGCAATCGGCAATGCTTTTGATTTCATGAACCTGTGCGCGTCTGCCTGCAAGGTGGAGCTGGCACAGACAAGGGCGGATATCGAGGCGATGCCAAACGGCATGGAGAACCTGTCCATCTATACGGATAATGATATCGAGACCTTCCGGGATGTCCTGTTTTATGTGGGGCAGGTGCTGGGAGGTTTTTTCGTGATAAACCGTTTCAGGTCAGCTGGAACTGGAGAAGTACGGAAATCAGCCGGTGCTGACAGTGGAGAGAAGGCATAGGTTCACATCCAGCTTTTCAGATTTCATCACAAGATATACGGCAGTCAGCTCCACGAACTTAGGGACACAGATCGCGGAGTATTACGCGCTGGATCTGGATGTCGGGGATATCTTATCTTTTTCCGGCGGTTAGGCGGATGTCACGAAGTACGCCTGCATTACATGGGAGCGAGTGCTGCATGGGACGGCACGATCAATGTGGAGGAATGTGTATCACACTTCGGCTTTGGTACCGGCACGGAAGCAGGAAGGCTCCTGGTGAAGAACTTCGTTGATTCCAGTGAGTGGGAAGTCAAGGAAACGATGAGGCGTGCATTATAGATACTATGGTGTCAGCTTATTTTGAAACTGCGAATGTTATTATGAGGAGCCGTATGCGGGAAATCCGCACGTACGGATCTGTGAGGGGCTTACATTGTGAGGTGTAAGTCTACTCGACTTTCGCTTTCGTAATTAGGAAAGCAGTAGTTGCAACTAATAGTTGCCATATAGTTGGTAGAATGCAACTGGATAAATT
>JAUNSC010000035.1 GCA_030539395.1 Eubacteriales bacterium | reverse complement strand
TCCCAGTACAGGCCGATTTCCGGATAACCTTCTCTGTGAGCAACTCTTGCCATTGCAAGGTACATACCAACTTCTGAACATTCACCTTCGAAGTTTGCACGAAGGTCAGCAAGGATATCTTCAGATACGCCCTTAGCAATACCTACAACGTGCTCAGCAGCCCATGTCATTTCTCCAGACTGCTCTGTAAACTTCTCAGCCGGAGCTTTACAAACCGGACATTGTGCCGGAGCAGCATCTCCTTCATAAACGTAGCCACATACATTACATACAAATTTTGCCATAATATTTTCTACTCCTTTTTAAATAAATTTTTTTAAATCAGTAATTATTACTGATTTAAATATATCACCTCATCGCCTTAATGTCAAGGGATGTCATGATCTTTTCATACATTTTTCACAGATACCGTGGAAGGAAACAGAGCAGCCGTCAATGGTTCCGCCAAAGTTTTTTTGAGCCGATTGCACAATGTGCTCCGGAATCTGTGTTTCAAAATCGGATACACAATGACACTGGGTACATACGAAATGACTATGCGGGCGTGTATCATAATCAAAATGTTCAGCTCCGTCGCCGACACTGATTTTGCGGATTTCACCAAGATCTGTCAAAAGGCCCAGATTACGGTAAACTGTCCCGAGACTGATATTTGGATATTGTTTTCGAATAGCAGTATAAATAGTATCTGCTGTTGGATGATCTTTGCGGCCGCATAAGAAAGTCTTGATTGCCTCACGCTGGCGGCTGTATTTCAGGTTTGCCATATATCCTCCAAAACGATAATTATTACTGTTTTATTATAATAAAGATTAAATATTTTGTCAAGCATAGAGACGTTGTATTTTATGGTATCTCAGGTTATATTAGGAATAGGCGGAAAAATACTAATAGGAGTTGATACGGATGAATAGAAAGAATACAAATCAATTAGTCAGACAGCTTCTGGCAGAAATTGTCGGAAGTATTTTTATTGCGGCAGGTGTCTATAATTTTGCGGTTCAGGCAGATTTTCCAATGAGTGGATTTACAGGCCTGGCAATTATTTTGTACCGTTTTACAGGGCTTCCCGTGGGCCTTTCCATAATTTTTATAAATATTCCGGTTGCCTTTGTCTGTTTTCGGCTTCTGGGGAAAAAATTTTTTATCAGTTCCATACGATGCATGCTGATTTCTTCTCTGTTTATTGATTATCTTGCGCCTTTATTTCCCGTCTATGGGGGCAGCAGGATGCTGGCGGCATTGTGTACAGGTGTGTTTAACGGACTGGGATTTGCGGTTATTTATATGAATAATACCTCTACCGGAGGTATGGATTTTATTGTAATGGCCATTAAAAAGAAGAAACCGTATCTTTCTATGGGCAGAATTGTATTCTTTGCGGATATGGGTATTGTGCTGCTGGGAGGAATCTTGCTTAAGGATATTGACGGTATTATTTATGGTATGATTGTAAACTTTTTGCTGGCAGCGGTAATGGATAAAATAATGTATGGTATGAATGCAGGCAAGATGGCGCTGATCGTGACAGATTACGGTCAGAAAGTGTGTGATGCAATTGACGAGACGTGTCATCGGGGAAGTACGATCATAAATGCTGTTGGTGGATACCGCGGGGAAAAAAGAGAAGTTGTTATGTGCGCCTGCAGTACAAAAGAAATGTACCGGGTAAGACAGGCGGCAAAAGCTGCGGATGAAAGGGCGTTTGTAATCATTATGGAATCCAGTGAAGTACACGGAGAAGGATTCCGGAATATACAGATAGGATAATAAATATGATATTGTGAAACAAAAATTTTTTTCAGCTTCGGTATTTCCGGGTATGGTGTTCGGAAATACCGGAGCTGCTTATTTTTATCCATCTTAAAATAAAGATATCAAATAACAAATGAGGTGGATAAAATGTCATATGTAGATCGGATTATTCAGCAGGTAGAGGAAAAAGACGGAGATGAACCGGAATTTCTTCAATGTGTAAAAGAAGTATTGAATTCGCTGCGTCCTGTCGTCGAAAGCGATGAGAAGTATGAAAAAGCGGGAATTCTGGAGCGCCTGGTAGAGCCGGAAAAGTCAGTGGTTTTCCGTGTGCCGTGGGTAGATGATCAGGGCAGGGTGCGTGTGAACCGGGGATACAGAATTCAGTTTTCCAGCAGTATCGGTCCGTATAAGGGAGGGCTGCGCTTCCAGCCGAATGTAAACAGCAGTGTAATAAAATTCCTTGGATTTGAACAAATATTTAAAAATTCTCTGACAGGAATGCCAATCGGAGGGGGAAAGGGAGGCGCAGATTTTGACCCCAAAGGGAAATCAGAGGCCGAGATCATGAGATTCTGCCAGTCGTATATGACAGAATTGTTCCGCTATATCGGACCGGATACAGACTGTCCGGCGGGAGATATGGGAGTCGGAGCGAGAGAAATCGGATATATGTATGGCCAGTATAAACGCATCTGTGGTTCATATAAAGCAGGTGCACTTTCCGGAAAAGGTCTTTCGTACGGAGGCTCTATTGGAAGAATGGAGGCAACGGGATACGGAGCGGTTTATTTTACTCAGGAATATTTTAAAACAATCGGAAGACAGATAAAAGATACTGTATTTGCTGTTTCAGGTTTTGGAAATGTTGCCTGGGGAGTGGTCAAAAAAATTGATGAACTGGGCGGAAAAGTGGTTACGCTGTCCGGTCCGGACGGTTATATCTACGATCCGGATGGAGTGACAGGAGAAAAAATTGATTATATGTTGGAAATGCGTACTTCCAACAAAGACTGTGTAAAGGATTATGCAAAAAAGTTCCATGCAGAATTTTACCCGGGTGAAAAGCCGTGGGGAAAAGTAAAAGCAGATGTTTACATGCCCTGTGCGACGCAAAATGAAATACACGAAGAAGATGCAAAAAGAATTCTGGAAGAAGGGCACAGCCGGATTCTGATTGAGGTGGCAAATATGCCGACGACGCAGGAGGCTATGGATCTTTTGATGGAAAAGGGAGTAACGGTATTGCCGTCTAAGGCAGTTAATGCAGGCGGTGTTGCTGTATCTTCTCTGGAAATGGTGCAAAACGCAGAACACTTATCATGGAAAAAAGAAGAAGTAGACGAACGGCTCCATGACATTATGAAAGATATTTTTTGTAATATCGATAAGGCTGCAAAAAAATACGGCTGTCCTGGCAATTATGTAGCAGGTGCTAATCTGGCGGGCTTTGAAAAGGTTGCAGACGCCATGCTGTGTCAGGGAATCTGCTGATAGTAGGATCTGGAAAAGCGGATAAATTCTGCAAGAGCGGCAGACTGCCAGCGGTTTTTTAAAGTCAGCATCTGCCCGTTGAGGATCATCCTTTCTCCGGTCCAGTTCAGGTAACAAAGCTTATTCATAAGGACATCTTCCTCTGTCATGCTTTTGGGCAGGAGGGAGATACCTTTGCCTTTAGCGACATACTTTTTTATCAGGGTCGGATTATCCGTCTGCAGTCTGCGGCGGATCTGCAGATGCTCTTTTTCAATCAAATTTTGAAAAATATCATAATAACAGCAATCCTCCTGTTGGTACAGGAAGGTCTCATGCCGAAGATCTGCCGGTACGATCTCTTTTTTTTTGCTAAGACGGTGCCCGGGAGAGGTGCAGAAACACAGATTTTCTTTAAAGAGAAGCTCACTGTTAAGATCGGGATCGCTGGTGATCTGACAGTCATAAAGAAATACAATATCAAATTCTCTGTTTTTTAAAAGCTGGGGCAAAGTGGCGCTGTTTGCGGATTTAATGATCAGATTGACATGAGAATAATGATTTAAAAAATCAAGAAAAAGTGATTCCAGTTTATAAGCCGCCAGAGATTCGATGGTTCCGATTGTGACAGTACCTTTTAGGGCTTCGGTATTATCCAGCGCATCTTTTGCTATGGTAATGCTGTTAAGAATATTCTGGGCATAAGGAAGGAAAGCTTCTCCCTGCCGGGTAAGAACACTTTTTCGGTTGACGGTCTCCACCAGCTTAATTTGCAGCTCCTGTTCCAACTGTGATATGTGTTCCGACAGAGTGGAGGGAGCGTAATTCAGCTTCAGGGAAGTTTTCAGATAAGATTTTTCCCGGGCAAATGTGATAAAGGTGATCAGATTTTTGGTATCCATAGCAGCTCCTTTAAAAAATGAATGTTTTTTTTATTTTGCAGCTTCCTGGGTCATAAATCTGCTGATTTTGTGCTCAGCTTTAACAGAAAAATGATATCTGGCAGGAGAGAATGTCACAAACATGGTAGAAAATGACACAAAAACGGTGGATAGCAAAAGAGAGATTTTGCAAAATGATAATATCAGAAAAGTAAAGAGGAGGCGCAGAAACCATGAACGGTAAAAATACAAAGGTTGTAATTGTGGGAGCGGGAAATGTGGGGGCAGCAGCTGCTTTTTCCATCGTGCAGCAGGGCTTGTGTGATGAAGTAGTATTGATCGACCAGAATAAAGAAAAAGCAGAGGGTGAAGCGCTGGATCTTCGGCATTCCATTTTTTTCATGAGCCGGAATGTCAGGGTACGGGCAGGAAATTACAGAGATTGTGAGGATGCAGACATTGCAGTCATTACAGCCAGCGCCCCGATGGATCCAAACTCCGATGACCGCTTAAAGATGCTGGAAATGTCAGAGCGGATCATGGAAAGTATAGTGGGCAGTATCATGGAAAATCATTTTTCAGGGATTCTTCTGGTAGTTTCTAATCCGGTGGATATCATGACCTATTATGCCTGGAAACTTTCCGGCCTTCCGAAAAATCAGGTGATAGGGAGCGGAACTGCACTTGATACTGCAAGGATGGCAGGAAGCGTGGCAGAATTATTTGAAGTAGATGCCAGAAGCGTGGATATTTATGTGATTGGCGAGCACGGAGACAGTGAGACGGTCTGCTGGAACTCGGCAGCAGTGGGAGGAAAAAATCTTATTGATGTGATGCAGGATAATTCACAGCGTACAGGTGCCATGACTCCGGAAGAACTGCGAAAAGCAACGGTGCAGGCCGGATGGGAGGTGTTTCACCGAAAAGGGAATACATCCTTTGGCATTGCAGCTTCGGTGACAAGTATTGTAAAGGCCATATTGTTTGATGAAAACAGAATTTACCCTGTAACGGTTTATCTGGAAGGAGAATACGGACTGAGGGATGTATACATCAGTGTCCCGACGATCATCAACCGGACAGGAGCAAAAGAGATCGTGGAAATTAAGCTTACAGAAGAAGAGCAGAGAAATCTGGAAGTATCGGTAAATATCGTAAAATCATACTACAAAGGATTATGAGGAGGAAACAGATATGCAGTTGAATCAGAATATCATGAATTTAAAACCGTCAGCATCTCTGGTGTTTATGAAAAAAGCAAAAGAAATGAAAGCAGCCGGGCTGGACATAGTAGATCTTGCAGGAGGCGAACCGGATTTTGATACCCCGGCGCCCATCATAGAGGAGGCATACCGCCAGATGAAAGCCGGGTTTACCCATTATACGGTGGGACAGGCACTGCCGGAGCTTATGGAAAAACTGTCGGTAAAATTAAAAGAGGAAAACGATATTCTCTGCCGTCCGGATGAGATCATGGTGACTCCGGGCGGTAAGAACGGGATTTATCTGGCGGTGCGTGCCATATTGAATCCTGGGGATGAAGCGCTGTACCTGGATCCGGCGTGGGTATCTTATGTGCCGATTATTCAGACGGCAGCAGGCGTACCGGTTCCGGTGAAATTATCGTATGAAAATCATTACCGCGTGACTTATGAGGCGCTGAAGGAAAAAGTGACAGAAAAGACAAAGATGCTGATCATAAATTATCCGAATAATCCGACCGGGAAGATTCTGTCTGCAGAAGAGTTGGATGATATCGAAAAATTTATGCTTGAAAATCAAAAAGTAATACTTTTAAGTGATGAAGTCTATGAACGGATTGTTTTTGACGGTAAAAAAAGCTTGAGTCCGGCATCAAGGTCCGCTATCAGGGACAGAGTGGTCACGGTAAACGGATTTTCCAAAAGTGCGGCAATGACAGGATGGCGGTTAGGATATGTAGCTGCTTCGAGAGAGATCCTTGTTTCCACATATAAATTGTTTCAGCACAGTCTTTCCTGCGTAAGCGGGTTCGTACAGAAAGCGGCAATTGTGGCTTTGGACTGCCAGAAAGAAATGGATGAGATGGTAAGATGCTATGAAGAACGCAGAAATGCGTTTATCGGAAAATTAAATGCGGTTGACGGAATTGAGGCAGAGTTACCGCCGGGAGCATTCTATGCATGGATTAAATGCAGCAAAAATAATATGAACTCTCAGGAGATGTGTGAATATCTGCTAAATGAAGCGAAAGTAGTGGGAGTTCCCGGAAGTTCTTACGGAGAAGGTGGAGAAGGATGTCTGCGCTATTCCTTTGCAAATTCTATGGATGCACTGATGGAAGCGGCAGACAGGATCAAAGCGGCTATGGATAAACTGTAGGAGGAAAGCAATGAGGTTGTTTGATTGTACGTTAAGAGACGGAGCAAATGTAGCGGGACTTGGATTTGACAGAAAACTGACGGTTTCAATGATAGAAGCAATGCTGGCGTGCGGGATTACAGAAATCGAATTTGGCAATGCGCACGGAATCGGCTGTGACTATGAGCCGGGAGTTCCCCTGACAGATAAAGAATATCTGGAGGTTTTCAGGCCGTATAAAGGGCGGGGACAGTTCGGCATGTTCCTGCAAAATAAGGCTGCATCAGAAGAGACTGTGAAGGAAGCGAAGGAAGGCGGACTTGACTTTCTCAGAGTGGGAAACCTGGCAGGAAACGGAGCACAATCTGAAAAAGCGATCGCTATGGTGAAAGCGGCGGGCCTAAAATGCCGGTATGCAATGATGAGAGTTTATCTTCTGACAGCAGAAGAGGCTGCACAGGAAGCAGAATTGCTGGAAAAGCTGGGTGTGGATGAAATTACATTGATGGATTCTGCTGGAACCATGCTTGCGCAGGAGGTTTCCGGTTACATAAGAGAGGTGAAAAAACGGGTCTCTATTCCGATAGGATTTCATGGACATAATAATCTTGGCATGGCTGCGGCCAATGCGCTGGCAGCCATGGAAGCCGGGGCGGATTCACTGGACTGTGGTCTGATGGGAATGGCAAGGTCTGCCGGAAACTGTTCTACGGAATTGCTTATCGGGCTGCTGCAGAGAATGGGAAAATGCACGGAACTGGATCTGTACGGCCTGTTGGATTATATTGATCAGGAGCTGGAACCGGAAATGAAAAAATACGGGTTTGTGAACCCGCTCAGTCCGAAAGATTTGATCTATGGTTTATCCGGATGCCATTCGAACGTTGCTCCGAAGATTGAAAAGCTGGCCCGGGAATATGGCGTGCCGGTTTATTCGTATATTATGGCAGTGACGGCGAGAGATAAAAGGGCACCGTCAGAAGACCTGCTGAAAGAAGTTGCGCTGGAGATGAAAAAATAAGATACAAAAGGCTTTGTTTGAGGACAGGGCCTTTTTGTGTTATAGAAATCAGGGCGGAAATTTGCTAAAATAGGAAAAACCGGAGAAAGGAGAGAGACAATGAAGTCACACAAAAAGATACTGTCGTTGAACCGGACGATTGTGGCAATGATGCTGTTTGGATACTGTACGCTGATGATACTGCTGGTGTGTATGGACTGCTTTCTGATTTACGGCTATCAGGAGAGCAGGCGCCTGAAGAAAGAGCAGGCGGTAGATTATTATGTCCAGAAAACGTTAGACGGAATGGATAAAATTCGCAAAGTTCTTTATGATGTTTATATGAATGATGAAGACTTTGAGCGGCTGTCGCAGAATCTGAGTGAGGCGCAGAAATACAGTCATGCCTGGGAACTGAGAGAGAGTCTGAAAGGCAACATGCTGGTGGACGGGGGACTTCATGGTTTTTATATATTTTACGGAAACGGAACATATCCGCTATATCAGATTAACAACGGTCAGGTGACACCCGAACAGGGCAGCCGGTTGTGTACAGCGCTGCAGCAGTTGGGCAACCGGCAGGAAACGGTGTTTAGAAACTGGTTTTGTGTTACGATGGATGAGAGTGTTTTTCTGGTCATTTCTTATAAAAAGGGAGCGGTTACGGTATATGGGATCAGAAATATTGGTGATGCTGGAAGGGTAATTGAAGCAGATGCACAGAGGGATACACAAATATGTCTGGTTGATAATGGCACAGCTCTCCTGAATAAAGACCTGGCGGAAAAATTTGACATTGTATCAAGGATCTCGGCAGCAGAAGGAAAAACAGATTATGTTTCTTCTGAGAATCACATATACGGAGAAGAGATAGGAAATACTTCATTATGGGTATGTGCGGTTTATAAGAATGCATTTCAGGATTATATGAATATCCCCCAGATATTTCTGCTGATTTTGACAGCATGTTCGGTTGTCCTTGCATTTGCCGTATATCTGTTTTTGAAAAAGAATCTGATGATGCCGTTGGAAGGTCTGCGTGATGAGATGGATAAGATACGAAGGGATCAGGTGAAAAATGTTCCGATCATGGATCTGCGTTTTACAGAGCTCAGAGAGATGAATGAGACGCTTCAGGAAATGGTCACGAAGCTGGAACATCAGAGAGTATTGACCTATGATGCTTATATCGAAAAACAGAAAGCCAGGATGCAGTATCTGCAGATTCAGATGCAGCCGCATTTCTATTTAAATGGATTAAAGACCTTAAATGCGCTGGTATTGGAAAAGCAGACAGGAAAGGTCCAGACTTTGCTCATCAGTCTTTCGGAGCATCTGCGTTATCTGCTCCAGGTAGAAAATGAAATGACAGCGCTGCGTCAGGAACTGGACTTTACAGAAAACTATGTTAATCTTCGAAATCAGATGACAGGCAGGACAATTCAGTTCCTGATCGAGGCTGCCCTGGGGACAGAAAACTGTATGGTGCCGATGCTTACCATCCAGACCTTTGTGGAAAACAGTATAAAATATGCAAAGACAGGAAGCAATAATATAGCGCTGATCATAAAGGCCAGAGTATCTGTGCTGAGCACAGAAGAAGGGGATTATCTGGATATTATTGTCAGTGATAACGGACAGGGGTATCCGCAGGAAGTACTAAAGGAGATCAACAAAGAACCAAAGGTGGGGACGAAATGCGTCGGCATACAGAATCTGAAACGCAGGTGCCAGATTTTATACGGAGCCAAAGCGGAATTTGCGTTCTGCAATAAGGATGGTGCAGTCAGTGAATGCATACTGCCGGGAATACAGGAGGAAAGACAGGATGAAAGTATTAATTGTGGATGATCTGCCTGCAATTGTAGAAAGTATAAAAAATGGTGTGAACTGGGAAGCGGCGGGTGTGACGAAGGTCTATACTGCCTGTACGGCGAAGGAAGCGAAGCTGCTGCTGAGTAATTTCCCTGTGGATGTGCTGTTGTGCGATATTGAGATGCCGGAAGAAAACGGACTGGAGCTGGCGACCTGGGCTAAATCGCAGGATGGATCATTAGAGATTATTTTTCTGACTGCCCATGCGGAATTTGATTATATTATGGAAGCCATGCATCTTGGGAGCTTTGACTATGTGCTGCAGCCTGTAAAATTTGAAGCGGTGGAAAAAGTTTTACTGAAAGCTAAGAAGAAAATAGAGGAGAACAGAAGGCTTCACCGGCTTGAAGGTATTGTGGAGAATACAGAGAAGCACAGTGACAGAATACTGGAGCTGATGCTTACTAAAAATGAACAGAATCTGGAACAGGAAGCGGATAAGATATGTCAGGATTATATGGAATTGTGTAAATATATGTTTGACAAATGCGTTGTGTTTCAGATGATCGTTGATGTGGTGCGCTGGAAAAGACTTCTGTATGTGAAGCGTCGGCAGGAAGTAAAGAAAGTACTGGAAAATACGTTTTTAAGTCTGTTTGATGAATACAAGATCCGTGTGGCTGTAATGCCGGCGAAGGAGGAAAGTTACTGGATTTTAATATTAACGGAAAAGGGAAGCATTTCCAGAAAAATATGGGGACAGAAAATTATGGAATTCTATGAATTTGTGGAACGGAATATGGATTTTTCCATTGCGGTGTATCCCTCTTCGGCGGAAGTGGATTCAGATTTCATATCGGTTTACCGGAGCCTGGAAAATATACGTTTGGAAAATGCAGAAAAGACATCCGGCATTTACACGGAAATGCGAAGAACAAAGATCGGAAAATCTGTTCATCCTGCCATAAGGGAGGCGCTGAAATATATCGATCATAATATGAATAAAAATCTTTCAAGAACGGAGGTCGCCAAAGCGGTTAATGTCAGTGAGGAATATTTCTCCAGATTGTTCCGGCAAGAAACAGGCGATACATTTAAAGATTATATGCAGATGGTAAAAATGGAGGAGGCCAAAAAGCTTCTGAAGGAAACAGGGCTTTCTATTGGCATTATCGCATCAAAGGTTGGCTACAGCAATTTTTCACATTTTACACAGATGTTCCGTTCGTACACCCGGATGACGCCGCAGGAGTATCGCAGGAGCGGTGAAGAAGAGTCATAAAACTGATAAGAAATATCATAAAACCGGTAAAAGACGGCGGCCATATCATAAAAAACATCATAAAAATGATAGAATCTCATATGAAAACGGCGGTATATCAATTACCTCGCTGATAAAATAAAATCATCAGAAATGAGCGGAATATAAGAAAAAAGGAGGTAATTATTTATGAAAAGAACAAAGTGGACAATGATGCTGGCTGCTGCATTAGGCACAGTGACATTGGCAGGTGCAGGTGTACAGGCGGAAGACTTTCCCACAGTAAAAGTATGTATTCCGAATTATGATTCACCGGCTGCAACCGCAGATGTGGAAGCAGCAATTAATGCAATTGCAGGAGAAAAATATGGATTTCAGATGGATCTGGAATTTATTGCGACAGGCAACTGGGCACAGCAGACAAACCTGATGCTTACAAGTGACGAGGTGGATGTGTTTGCGGTATTCGGGACCCCATTTTTGTCCTTTGTCAATAACGGACAGCTTTTGGATCTGACGGATTACTGGGCAAATGCCAGTGAAGAATTTAAAGCAGAGTGGACAGAGGATGAATTGCTTGCACTGAGCTATGACGGAAAATTATATGCGATTCCAAATACAATCGGCATCGGCGAACATCTTGCGACAATGATTGATGCGGAAATCGCAGCAGAGTTTGGGCTGGAGGACGAGCAGGAGATTACATGGGAAGAGCTGGATGAATTTCTTCAGAAGGCACATGAAAAATATCCGGAGCGCTACGGACTGGTACCGACAGGAGGTACGGCTCTGATCAGCAACTGGACATGGGACGGTATGGGAGATAAAAAGTATCTTGGCGTGCTGGCAGACGGCGGATATGCTTCTACAGGAACAACTGTTGTGCCGCTGTTTGAGGCGGAGGATTTTCTGGAGTTCACAGGCTGGGCAAGAAAATGGTACGAGGACGGAATCACCATGCCGGATATTCTGAGTAATTCAGAAGGCTGGAAGAGCATGTTTGCGGCAGATAAAGCAATTGCGGCAATTAATAGCATCGGCGTGAATAAAAATGAAGGTCTTATTTCCGTATACCTGGATACCTGCTATGCAAGTACAGATTCATACCATAGTGTGAGCTATGCGATAAATGCAAACAGCAGTCATCCTGATGCAGCCTGGGCAGCTATGGAAGCTCTTTATACAGATAAGGATATACAGATCCTTCTGACAAACGGAATTGAGGGACAGACTTATGTAGTTAATGAAGACGGAACGGCTTCCTATCCGGAAGGAATGGACGGTGCTTCTGCGGGCTATGATCTGATGGAAGCTCACTGGTTCCTGCCGTATGTGTATAATACTTATCCGCTTAAAGTAAACGGCGGCGCAGATTTCTTTGACAAGATGAAAGAACAGAAAGCGGCAGCAGTGAATTCGAAAGGTCTTGGATTTGTGTTTGATAACACGGAAGTAATCGATGAATATACGGCATGCAGCAGCGTGATGGATAAGTATTACAAAGCGCTGATGTCCGGAGCAGTGGACCCGGATGAGATTATTGCACAGGCAGCCGCAGAACTGGAGTCATCCGGCCTGGCAAAAATCATTGAAGCAAAACAGGCTCAGCTGGATGCTTTTCTGGCAGAAAAGTAAGGGTTTGAAACGCAGCGAATAGCAGTTGATAAAAAGTACAGTGTCAGGTGCAGTTTAGGTGGCACTGTACTTTTTTGACCCTTTATATGGGATTACATTTAAAACGGGCAGGAGGAAATCAGATGGAAACAAAAGTATATCGAAAAAGAAAAAAGATCAGAAAAAATATTTTGACGCTTTATGCCATGATGATCCCTGGTTTTATTTATATTTTTATTAATAATTATATGCCTTTGCCGGGACTGGCGATTGCGTTTAAGAGATTTGACTATTCGAAAGGAATCTGGGACAGTCCGTGGACAGGATTGTCAAATTTTACTTATTTGTTTAAATCACAGGATGCGTTGAATATGGTGCGCAATACGCTGGGATACAATCTGGTGTTTATTATTCTTGGGAATGTGATTGCGGTTGCAGTTGCGGTCATGCTGAATTTCTTAAAAGGGAAAATGAATAAGAAAGTGTATCAGACGCTGATCCTGATGCCCTACCTGGTATCGACCGTAGTCGTTTCTTATATCGTATATGCGTTCCTCGGTCAGGAAAGCGGATTTTTAAACAGCCTTCTGGTAAGTATGGGGAAGGACAAGATCAGTTGGTATACCAGTCCAAAATACTGGCCGTACATTTTAACGATTGTATTTATCTGGAAAAATTTCGGATATTCAAGCATTTTATATTATGCAGCCGTAATCGGTATTGACTCTTCCCTGTATGAAGCTGCGATGGTAGACGGCGCAGGCCGGATGCGCCAGGTATGGCATGTGACGCTGCCGGGTTTGAAAAACACGATAATTACCATGGTGCTTCTTCAGATCGGCAAAATGTTCTATTCTGATTTTGGATTGTTCTATCAGGTGCCAATGCGTTCCGGACTGATCACGTCGGTTACAGATACGATTGATGTATTCGTATACCGGAACCTGTCTATGTTAAATGATATCGGACGCGCTTCCGCAGCAGGATTTTTACAGTCAATGTTAGGATTTGCGCTGATATTAGCCGTGAACTTTATTGTGCGCAGGGTTGATAGAGACAGTGCGCTGTTTTAGGAGGTGGAAAAATGGCTGGAAGTAAAAAATCAGGTCAGATTGCTTTGAATATTATTTTTGTGATACTGGTAGTGATGGCGGTAGCCCCTCTGGTGATCCTGATATCATCTTCTTTTACCGATGAGGCAGAGCTCCTTCAAAGCGGATACAATTTTTGGCCGAAAAAGTTTTCTCTGGGAGCATATGAGTACCTGTTTCGGAGCAGCAATAAACTGGTAAGGGCTTGTGTGGTCACAGTTATAGTGACTGCGGCGGGAACGTTTATAAATGTAATGCTTACGATCCTGTTTGCATACCCGTTATCAAGAAAAGAATTACCGTTTCGCTCGTTTTTTTCGTTTTATGTATTTTTTACCATGCTCTTTAACGGAGGTCTTGTTCCGGTATATATGATGTGGACACAGACATTTGGAATTAAGAACACGATTTGGGCGCTGATCATTCCAAGGCTGATGATGAATGCTTTTTACATTATTATGATGCGCTCTTTCTTCCAGAGCTCCATACCGGATTCGCTCATTGAAGCGGCAAGAATAGACGGAGGCGGAGAATTTTGTATTCTGTTTAAGATTGTAATGCCGCTGTCTAAGCCGATGATTGCGACCATTTCATTGATGGTGGGATTAGGCTACTGGAATGACTGGACAAACAGTCTTTATTTTGTGACAGATGAATCCTTATTCAGCATTCAGGCAATGCTTAACACGATATTGACCAACATTCAGTTTCTGGCAACCAGTGCCGGATCGGTAGGCGGGGCAGCAGTAACACTGCCGTCGGCAGGTGTGCGTATGGCGATTGCAGTGGTCGGAGCGGTACCGGTTCTGTGTGTTTATCCGTTTTTCCAGAAGTACTTTGTAAAAGGTATTGTGGTCGGCGGCGTAAAAGGATAAAGGAGGAAATACATATGCGCGAGATTAAAAAACTGGAAAAAGGATGGAAATTTTGCCTTACCGGTTTTGGGACAGAGAAAATGCCTGAAGAAGGGTGGCAGGATGTGACGGTTCCCCATGACTGGGCGATTTACGGAGAGTTTTCACCGGAAAATGATCCGCAGCCGCTGGAAAACTCTGTACTGGATTACCATGAAGGAATGATCCAGATCGGGCGTACCGGGGGACTTCCCTTTATCGGAACCGGCTGGTACAAAATGAATCTGTATATTTCTGCAGAGCATGAAAGGTTTTTTCTGGAATTTGACGGCATCATGAATCATGGCGAGGTCTGGGTAAACGGTGAGAAAGCCGGGGAGAGACCTTATGGATACAGCTCGTTTTCCGTGGACATTACCCCGTTTGTGAAAAAAGGGGAGAGGGCTGAAATTGTAGTAAAGGTTAATTCCATGGAAAAAACTTCCCGCTGGTATCCGGGAGCCGGAATTTACCGCCCTGCAAGACTGGTCGAGTGTGAAGCGCAGCATTTTGAGTATAACGGCATCTGGGTGCGCTCTGATTATGACTTGATGAGTAAGACGGCGCAGATTGGGATCAGGTGCAGTATGCAGGGAGAAGGAGAGGTACGCCATACCGTTTTTGACCCTTGCGGCATGGGCGTAATGGTGCTGGAAGGAAAAGATGCCGGGTGTACGCTGAAAAATCCCTGCGTCTGGGATATTGCTTCTCCGCAGATATATGTTCTGATGTCTGAGATTATTGTGGGTGGAGAAGTAAAAGACCGGGTTTATACAAATTTTGGAATCCGCAAAGCAGAGTTTTCCAATGAAAGTGGATTTTTCTTAAACGGTAAAAATGTAAAGATCCAGGGCGTATGCATGCATCACGATTTTGGAATGCTGGGAGCTGCGTACAGGGAAGATGTGATGCGAAAGCGCCTTATGACTTTAAAAGAAATGGGCTGCAACAGTCTTCGTACAACTCATAATCCTCCGTGTCCTAAAACATTGGATATCTGTGATGAACTTGGAATTCTGGTACTGGATGAGGCTTTTGATGAATGGCATGTAACGAAAGTGCTCAATGGCTATGCAACAGAATTTGACAGATGGGCTGAAAAGGATCTGGCAGATATGATACACAGGGACAGAAATCATCCAAGTGTGATCCTGTATTCAGTCGGTAATGAGATTCCGGAGCAGACCACGCCGGATGGGAAAGAAACCTGCAAATGGCTGACGGATATCTGTCATAGAGAAGATCCGGACCGGTTTGTGACATGCGGATTTAACAGACCGGAGAAAGCTGCTGTAAACGGGCTGACAGAAGAGGTCGATGTTTTGGGGCTGAATTACTGTGCGGTCAGGTATAAAAGATATCATGAAGAGTTTCCGCACTGGAAACTACTGGGTACAGAGACCATGTCTGCGGTATCATCCAGAGGAGAATATTTTCTCCCGGCTAAAATAGAGGTTCCGCCCGTTAAGCATGAAAATTTGCATGTAAATTCGTATGATTACAGTGCAGCGGCGTGTACTTATATTCCGGATATCGAGTTTGAGGCACAGAAAAAGTCTCCTTATGTGGCTGGGCAGTTTGTCTGGACCGGGTATGATTATCTGGGAGAACCGACTCCTTACCGTGAGGAATGGCCAAGCCGCAGCTCTTATTTTGGGATCATAGACCTGGCAGGACTGAAAAAAGACCGGTATTATGCTTTTGCGGCACAGTGGCAGGAAAAACCGGTGCTTCACCTGTTTCCGCACTGGAACTGGGAAGAAGGACAGGCGGTGGATGTCCATTGTTATACGAATCTCGACAGAGTCCGATTATATTTAAATGGGAAAGAGATCAAAGACCAGATGCGAAAAGATCACAGGATTGTGTTTAAGAATCTTATATTCGAAAAGGGAGAGCTTCATGCAATGGGATACCGATTCGAAAATGGCAGGGAGATTCTGATGGCAGAGGATACTGTCCGCACGGCAGAAGCACCTGTGAAGCTCATTTTGTCAAAAGATAAAGAAGAGCTTCTCGCAGGAAGTCCGGATGTATGTTATATCGAAGTGTCTGTGGCAGATGAGCATGGAACCGTATGCCCGCATGCCGATAACAAAGTATATATTCAGGTGGAGGGTGCAGGAGAATATCTGGCTTCGGATGCGGGAGACCAGACCTGTCTCCGCCCGTTTAACAAACCTCACTGTAATGCGTTCCACGGCAGGCTGGTAATTGCGGTAAAGGCGAAAGAGGAACCGGGAAATATGCTGGTCAGGGTATGGGCGGATGATATAGAACCGTCTTATATGAATATAAAAGTTTATTAGGAGGAGCAAAGAGATGGTAAAATTATCGGATATAAACTCTGTACCGGCCGTATTGGCGCGGTTAACATTGGAAGAGAAGGCATCTCTGGTATCGGGCGGCGGTATTTATACTTCACAGGCAATTGAGAGACTGGGAATCCCATCGGCACTTTTTATAGATGCAGGATGCGGAGTGAATCTGCGTCAGTATCTGGAGGCTTTATATAATCTGGGAATCATAAAAGATGAGGCAAAAGAAGAGAATAACGGCACGGAGGGAATTGGCACCATGGCACGCTTCGGACATATTGCCAGTAATATTCTGTCCCGTGAGAATTTATCTGAAGCAGATAATGCGCTCCTCGATGCCTGTCTGAACCATATCCAGGAACAGATATCAGAGAAGGCGTATCCAAGCTGCTTTCCGTCCAATAGTCTGCTTGCAGCTACCTGGAACCGTGAAGCTGTATATAAAAATGCTGCGGCTGTTGGAAAGGAAGCTTCTGCTTATGGCGTAGATGTGCTTTTGGGAACGCCCTGCATCAATATTCAAAGAGATCCGAAAGGCGGACGTAATTTTGAAAATTATTCGGAAGATCCGTACCTGACAGGAGAACTTTCTGCAGAATTTGTAAAGGCGATCCAGGAGCAGGGAATTGTGGGAAATGCCAAGCATTTTGCGGCCAATAACCAGGAAACGGACAGGATGTTTATCGATGAGATGATTCCGGAGAGGGCGCTGTATGAAATCTATTTCCCGGCCTTTAAAAAATGCGTGGAAGAGGGCAGGGCAGGAAGTATCATGTCGGCGTATAACTGGATCAACGGAACGCCCTGTGCGCATCATAAATGGATGCTTACCGATGTGCTGCGCCGGGAATGGAATTACGAAGGTTTTGTGGTTTCGGACTGGAGAGCTGCTTATAATCTGGTGGAAGCTGTAAAGGCGGGAAATGATCTGGCCATGCCGGGACCAAGGGATAAACAGGAAATTATAGATGCGGTAAATGAGGGCAGATTGTCTGTGGAAGAACTCGATAAGGCTGTCGGTAACTTTTTAAAAGGACTTACAAAGATGCAGGCGGTGAGAGGACGAAAATATCATACGATAGACTGGGAGGCATCTGCGCGGACGGCCTATGAGACAGCGGCAGAGGGCATTACTTTATTAAAGAATAAGGATGAGACTCTTCCCTTGAAAAAAGATAAAAAGGTGGCTGTTTTTGGGGAACGTGCCGGACAGTTTATTGAAAGCGGAGTCGGAAGCGGACATGTATTTACGGATAAGACAAGCAGCCTGATTTCCTGCGTGGCAGAGATTGTCGGGAAAGAAAATGTTACGGTTGATGCGCTGGCGGAAGATACACAGGCTGCGATTATTGTGGTATCTACGGAAGGACAGGAAGGCGGTGACTGCACCTCGATGTCTTTGAAAAATAAAGATCTGAAGCTTCTTTCTGAAGTGATTCATATGACAAAACCGAGAGGGATAAAGGTAATTCTGGTAATGAATATTGCATCCCCTGTTGAGATGGAAGATTTTATCGATGAGCTGGACGGATGCCTGGACGTGTATTTTCCGGGACAGGAAGGAGCACGTGCGGCGGCGGATATTCTATTCGGAAGGATAAACCCCTCCGGAAAACTGCCGCATACATTCCCCAGATATTATCATGACGTGCCGTCTTACGGAAACTTTCCCGGATATGACCGGAAGGTATATTACGGGGAAGGAATCTATGTGGGGTACCGATGGTATGACAGCAGAAAAATTGAGCCAATGTTTCCCTTTGGTTATGGACTGTCCTATACGACATTTAAAATATCAGATATGAGGCTGGATAAACAGGTTTTTAATATACATAAGAACGATGTGTTGACAATAAAGGTTACAGTGACGAATACCGGAGAGCGGGCAGGAAAAGAAGTTGTTCAGCTTTATATAAAAGATGTGGCGTCCACACTTGACCGTCCGGAAAAGGAACTGAAAGGTTTTGAAAAAGTATATCTTGAACCGGGGGAAAGTAAAGAAGCAGTATTTACTGTCACGAAAGAAGATTTGTCAGTGTTTGATGTAAAATTTCATAAATGGATCTGTGAGCCGGGAAATTTTGAAATTCTGGCAGGCAATTCTTCCGGAAATATTATGCAGACGGCGCGCTTTCGGGCAGACGGTTTTAATTTGTACGGTTATCATGCCCAGACACCGATTACCAGAATCAGTCTTGATCAGAGAGCGGCTGATGCCATACTGGAAACACTGCACGGATATATTTCAGAAAAAGAGTTCTATAATATGGCCTATTTTGGACAGAGACATAATCTTGAGACCGTGTGGAATACAATGATGTCAAAATATGTACCGGAAGGAAGAAGAGAAGGACTGTATCGGGAAATATTGGAAAAGCTGGAAAAAATTGATGCTTCGGAAGCAAAGCTGGTGGAAAAATATACATTTTGAATATGGAGCAGACAGCCGGGCGTATCTGAAAAAATTAACGTTTTTCTGTTAAAATAAAAAACGGTGTAACCGTAGGGTTGCACCGCTTTTATATTTCATGATAGGTCAGAACATGATCTTTGAAAGCCTGAAAACTTTCTTCGCTGATAACGTGTTCAATCCGGCAGGCATCCTCGGCGGCCGTCCGCGGATTTACTCCAAGATGCACCAGCCAGTCTGTCAAAAACGTGTGACGTTCATAGATTTTTTCTGCAATTTCCCGTCCTGGATCCTGCAGTGTGATATGTCCGTTTTCATCTACTGCGATATATCCGTTTTCCCGAAGATTTTTCATTGCAACGCTGACACTCGGTTTCGAAAATCCCATTTCCTGTACAATATCAATAGAACGGACATTTCCAATTCTGTTCTGTAAAATAAGAATTGTCTCCAGATAGTCTTCTGCAGATGCCATTATTTTCATAGTTTTGCACCATCCCTTTGTATTTACTTACAGTATAGTATATCACAACGAGAAAAGAAAGAAAAATATTTCTGAAAGAAGACATGATAAATTCCTTGAACAGGAAGAGCGGGGATGTTATTCTGAATATTATAAAAGATAATAATTACAAAAAGAAAAGCATCAGCATAAATTGAGCATGAATTAGCCGGAGGCGATGAAATGGGAACATTTGCAGTACTTGTAGTGTTGATTGTGACAGTAGGACTCGTGGTCCGCAAAATTTACAAGGATAAGAAAAGCGGTATTTCTCTTCAGTGTGGTGTAAAATGTGACCGCTGCTGCGCAGGCTGTGCGTCCTGCGGGGAAAGTGGCTCAGCACTGCCGGATTCAAAGAAATAATAGAGTCAAAATAGTATAGTTTTTAGTGAATTTAACAGAGGAAAATCCCCTGGAAGTATATTATATTGTTGTTATGAGCTGAAAAAATGTAATATAAATTCCGGGGATTTTATTTGTTATACCGGAAAAAGTAATAATGATAAGGAGGAAAGATCATGGGAATGGAAGGCTACAAATTTGAATCACATCCGGTGTGCCGGAAAGAAGCTGTGATTCAGGGAGAAAAATATCGTATTACAATGCTGACACCGGCATTGATTCGTTTGGAGTACAGTGAGGACGGCATATTTGAAGACAGGGCAACCCAGTCAGTACTGAACAGGGATTTTCCGGTTCCGGAATTTAAGATTGTGGATGAGGAGGATGAACTGTCCGTATATACAGAGGTTTTGGAACTTCACTACAACAGAAAACCTTTTGCTGCGAACGGGCTTATGATTAAAGTAAGCGGAGGAGAAGGCGGATGGGGACGGACATGGCATTTCGGTGAAGAACCGGAGGACCTTGGCGGAACAGCCCGTACCCTGGATATGACAGACGGGGCAAAGATGCTCAATCACAAGCTTTCAAGCCGTGGGGAAAATCCGATAGATGAAAGAATAGAAGGAAGTGTGCCGATTGAGCATGGTTTGATGTCCAGAGGTGGATTTTCCGTAATTGATGACAGCCGTTCCATGGTGTTGACGGAAGATGGTTGGATTGCACCCAGAGAGGCGGGGGTAATTGACTATTATTTCTTTGGATATGGCAGCCGCTATCTGGACTGCCTGAAGGATTTCTATTATCTGTGCGGAAAAACACCGTTGCTTCCAAGATATGCTCTGGGCAACTGGTGGAGCCGTTACCATCGCTATACGGAAGAAGAGTATAAAGAACTGGTAGAGCGGTTTGAAAAAGAAAAACTGCCGTTTTCTGTTGCGGTTGTGGATATGGACTGGCATCTTGTGGATGATGTGGATCCGAAATATGGAAGCGGTTGGACCGGATATACATGGAATAAAAACTTTTTCCCGGATCCGGCAGCATTTATGAAGTGGCTGCATGAACATGGAATGAAAATTACGCTGAATGTACACCCGGCAGACGGAATACGTGCATTTGAAGAACCCTACGAACGAATTGCCGAAAAAATGGGAATCGATCCGGAAAGTGGAATTCCGGTGCAGTTTGATCCTGCAGATCCCTGTTTTATGGAAGTATATCTCAAAGACCTGCATCATCCGCTGGAAGAAGAAGGCGTAGATTTCTGGTGGCTTGACTGGCAGCAGGGAACTGTGACGAAAGTGCCGGGACTTGATCCTCTCTGGATGCTGAACCATTATCATTATCTGGACAGCAGCTGGAAAGGAAAACGTTCCATCACATTTTCACGGTATGCAGGTGTTGGAAGTCACAGATATCCGGTTGGCTTTTCAGGGGACACAGTGATTTCGTGGGAAAGCCTGGATTTTCAGCCTTATTTCACCAATACGGCAAGCAATATTGGTTATGGCTGGTGGAGCCATGATATCGGCGGGCATATGATGGGAATACGTGATGATGAGCTGATGGCCCGCTGGGTGCAGTACGGTGTTTTTTCACCTATTAACCGTCTGCATAGTACAGACAATCCTTTCAATGGAAAGGAACCGTGGAAATTTGATAAGATCACGCAGAGTGTGATGGAAGAATATCTTCGACTGCGACATGGACTGGTTCCCTATCTCTATACCATGAATCGGAGAGCTCATGTGGATGACCTGCCCCTGATTCAGCCGATGTACTATGCGGAACCGGACAGAAATGAGGCTTACGAAGTACATAATGAATATTACTTTGGCTCAGAGCTCCTGGTATCTCCGATCACACAGCCGCAGGACAGAGTTGCAAGAGTGGGAAGTGCAAAGACCTGGCTGCCGGAAGGTGTATGGGCGGATTTCTTTAACGGTATGGTATACCAGGGCGGCCGCATGATTAATCTATGGAGAAATGTAGAGGATTATCCTGTGCTTATGAAATCAGGAGCAATTGTTCCCATGAAAAATATGGATGACTTTGACAACAGCGTGGAGAATCCGTCCGCTATGGAAGTGCGTATTTTCCCGGCAGCAGACGGCAGATTTACTCTTTGGGAGGACACGGGCGATACTGCAGAAGACAAAGAAGAAAACTGGGCAGCCACGGAACTTCACTATTGCAGAGAACAGAGCCGGTTTGTTATAAGTAAAGCGGCAGGCAATCTGGAAGTGATTCCGCAGAACAGAAGCTGGAAACTGGTATTTGTCGGTGTAGATAAGAGTGTTCCTACAGTGACTGTGGATGGAGAAAAAACAGAAGTAAGCACATCTTATGATAGAGAGACATCTATGTTGACAGTAATTGTGCCGGATACTTTGGTGACAAAGGAAATTTGTGTAGACTTTGCAGAGGGGCTTTTGATGGCAGAGACGAATCTGGCAGAACGCTGCTATAAGATTCTGGAGAGAGCACAGACTCCGTATAATGAAAAGAGCAGAGTAATGGACATCGTGGAGAAGCAGGGCAAAGGCGCAGTGGCTTCGCTTGCCGCGATGGGAATGAATCCGGCTTTATTTGGAGCATTATGCGAAGTGATTACAGCGTAAGGACAATACCTAGCAGTGTTATGCTGCCAGGTATTCTTCAAGACAGAGACCACTTTCGTAGATTTTTTCCGCCGCTTCACATCCGACATACCGATAGTGCCATGCTTCATGAGCAATGCCGGTGATGTCTGTTTTGTTTTCGGGGTAGCGCTGGATAAATCCAAAACGATAGCTGTTATCATTCAGCCACTGCCATACAATCTGCGCACCCTGCTGTTCCCAGTCAGCAGTTGTGATATCCACAGCCAGCCCCAGTTCGTGTTCACTGGTTCCGGGCAGTGCTACCCACTCCAGGGCCATACGCCTGGATTCTTCATCAGAATAACCCTGAGAGCGGTATTCATTGATTTTTTCATCCATTTCTGCCTGTTGTGCTTCATGCGTCCGATAGGATGAAGAAATGGCCGGATAAATGCCATCCGCTCTTGCAGCATCAAACATTTCCTGCAAATATGGATAAATTCGGCTGTCTACTGCATGACCATTATCCAGTTCAGTAAGTGTCACTTCATAATCAGCCGGTATGGGATTTTGGCGGTTTACTAAAATCAGCGGCCAGCTGTTATCTTCTGCTGCTTCCGAAGCGGCAGAGCCCCTGTTTCCGGCGATGTTCTGGTGTGGGCTGAGCAGAGTTTCCATGCCAACCAGAGGCTGAAAGATTTGAGCTTCATCTTTCCCGGGTACAGTGACGGCTTTCCCGCTGAGAATGTTTGCCGCAAACAGTGCTGCGGCTGCAGTCAGTATTAAACATTTCTTTTTCAAAATATAAGCACTCCTTTACATAAAAAATAACCTGCATCTGATGATTTATCGTATCAGATACAGGCTGTTGAAATGCTAATATTAGATTGATGATTTACTAAGAAAAGATAAAGATGATATTCAGGAGGGGAGCGTTATGGTAAATGTTGTTTTTTGATTTTCACTGACAGCAGAAATCGTTCCGCCATGCAGCTCCACAATTTCTTTTGCGATAGCAAGACCCAGCCCTGCGCCGCCTGTATTTGTACTGCGGGCTTCGTCCAGACGGAAAAATTTTTCAAAAATAGCCGTGAGCTTGTGAGGAGGTATGGTTTTCCCCTGGTTTGAAAAGGTTATGCGGATTTTATCTGATTCTTTTTTGGCAGTTACGTCAATTGCTGTATCCGGATAACTGTATGCCACGGCATTTTTCAATATATTGTTAAAGACACGGGCCAGTTTTACAGAGTCGGCTGATACGGTCAGCCCGTCTTCCAGTGCCAGTTCTGCTGTGTTCCCGTGAGCGGCCAGGAGTGGATAAAATTCATCTGTCATTTGAATCAGCATATAGTTTAAATCAATCGTCTCCTTTTCCAATACAATTTGCTGCAGATTATAACGGGTAATATCAAAGAATTCATTAATGAGCGCTTCCAGCCGAAGCGCTTTTTCACGGGTGATTTTTACATATTTTTCCCGCTGTTCTAAAGGCATGTCCGGAATTTCATCCAGAAGGCTTAAATATCCAATGATGGATGTAAGGGGGGTTTTTAAGTCGTGAGCCAGATAGACGATCAGGTCATTTTTTCGTGCGGCCTCATCTTTCAGCATTTGTGCAGTATGCTGCATATTTGCTTTGATTTCCACAACCTGAGCGGAAACTTCAGAATATTCCTGTGGAAAAATGTCTGCGGCACCCTGCTCGCTGTTCATATAGTTATAAATCATTTTCCCGGTATCAGCGATAGATGCGCGTACCTTTCGGGCGGCATACAGTTTTGCTGTTACAATGCATAACCCTGTCACACAGACCAGCATCTGGAAAAACAGTTCTTTCATTGCACTCCAGTTAATATCATAAACATACTGTCCGTCTGATGTCAGTGACGAGAAAGTGTAATTCATGGTAAACCAGTCTACAAGAGCTCCGTTTAAAAAATAGTCGAAAAAATATATCAGGGCATGGCACATGGCAAAGCCTGATATGATAATGGCAATAATTTTTAATATTGTTATATATTTACGCTTCAATTTTGTATCCCAGCCCCCATATTGTCTTAATATATTTTGGATTCTCAAAGGAGTCACCCATTTTTTCACGTAAGTGACGAATGTGTACTGTTATAGTGTTATTGTTTTTACTGTAGTATTCATCCTGCCAGATTTCATGGAACAGCGCTTCGGCACTGACAACTTTTCCTTTTTGACGGCATAAGATGGCAAGAATTGAGAATTCTGTGGGCGTCAGCGGAAGTATGCGCTCATTTAAGATACACTCATGGGTATCGATGTTTAATATAAGCCCTCCGCAGGTGAGTACAGCTCCTTCTTTGACTGCGTCGTTGTTGTACCGCTTATATCTTCTGAGCTGTGCTTTCACCCTGGCTACCAGCTCCAGGGGAAGGAAGGGCTTGGTTACATAGTCATCTGCACCCAGAGTTAATCCGGTGATTTTATCCATCTCTTCCCCTTTTGCTGTCAGCATGATAACGGGATAGGAATGTTTCCTGCGGATATGGCGGCATAGCTGATATCCGTCTGTCCCCGGCAGCATTATGTCAAGAATTGCCAGATCAAGTGTTTCGCTATCGATGCATTGCAATGCTTCTGTGGAATTGTAAAATTTGAATACTGTGAAGTTTTCGTTTTCCAGATACAGGGCAACCAGGTCGGCTATCTCTTTTTCATCGTCTACAATCAATATTTTATCGTTCATTTCATATTCTTCCCTCAATCATGATAATTTATCTGCGCTGCTGATATTGTATCAGATTCTGCATGTCCGTTTATTAAGAAATTCCTAATTTGTAAATCAAATACCAATACCTGGCAGCAGGAAATTTTATGCGAAAATAAAAAACGCTATGCACTGTGAGAGCATAGCGTTTACAGCTTACGTTAAGATTTTATACCCTGTCCGTTGTATCAGCCGATTTCTCCCAGTCTCTGGAGAGCCTGATGGAGTACAATCGCTGTACCATGTTCGGAAAGATAAGCTGCAGTTCCGACTGAATATTTCATGGTACCGGCATATTCTGACAGTGTGTTGCAAATGCGGTTAAACTCTTCCGGAGTATGACCGGAGCTGCTTAAAATCAAATGGTATTCTCCGCTGACAGGATGTTTATAAAGTGAGTTATTTCCCTGATAACTGCCATGAAGGATTTTTGCAGCACGGATAACATCATCCAGAGAAGAAAAGCAGTAAAGCTTTGTCACATCCGGTACAGAAGTTTCCTGGTCGGGAGAATCCTTCGCAGGTTCCTCTGCTTTTTGAGTAATATTTTTGTGTGCTTCCCTTATCTTTTTAAACAGATTCAAAATATCATCCGCACCTTCCATTTTAAGAGAGGAGAATGCGGAACTGGTACCCGAAGTATCATTTCCCGGTGTGAATTTGGCAAAGCGTGTATCCAATTCTTCCGGATCATCCACCTTAGTGATGATCAAAATGATGGAATCAGAGGACATGGGAATTGCTTCTATCATGATAGGCAGATCGTTGGCCTCAAATCCACATTCATATGCGGCCTGCTGCATCATTTCACGAAATAGCGATTTCGCTTTGTCACTGCCATAGGCAAGTTCCATTAAATTAATCTCACGGCTGGCGAGATCTTCCCGGGTAAGGGTACAGCGAATCTGATTGTCGTTTAGTTTTTCTATTCTCATGAAATCACTTCCTTGTATATCATATCCTTTTATAAACACAGTATACCCTACTTCATCAGAAAATGCAAAGGAAAAGGATGGAGTTCATTCTTAAAAAAAAATAAACATAAGTATAAAAAATACTTGCAAAATTGAAACAAATTATATATAATCATCAATAAGAGAAGATACAAAAACTTAATAACGGGGGAGGGAGGATTAATTTTAAACTATCGCAGGTTCTTCTGCAATTTTTCTCAGATGCGATTTTCTTCGCATAAATCTCAAATTCTAAGCATGTTTACTATTTATACACGTATATATCGGGTATCTTCTCTGGAACTAAATTCTAAAGTCTTTTTACGGACAGGCCTTTGACGAAAATATATCACGAATCTGGACAAAAATAATAAGGAATTGTCTGTCGAAAGGTACAGAAAGTGAGTGGAGGATTATCGAAAATAAAAAAGAGCAGTTTTACAGACGGAGCAGCCCGGAACGGATAAAGACAGTCAAAAACAGTGCTTTGTACAGAGAACTGACAAAGTATCAGGAAGCCGGAGTGGAGCTTTGGCTGAATGGGAAACGCAGCAATTCTTTCCGCATAGCGGACTGTGTCTGTGAAAAGACAGACTATATGCGTGACTATTATGTAGACATGGGGAATCGCGTATGTGGAATAGGTTTTGACAGAATCAGAAAGGATAATTATAATACAGCAGGAATCCCTTATGCAAAAAGCTTAAATAATTATGAAGATTTTCTGAAAAAGTCGAAATATGTTAGAAGTAAGCCATAAAGTATGTTATAATGTCCGAAAAGGGCAGAGTCAGGTGCCCCGGAAAGCAACAGCGAGCTTGCTCAGGCTGTTGCTTTTACGGGCATCTGACGAGCGAAGCGACCGAGGGAAACCGAAGGTTTTGCGAGGCTCTGCCCGTAGGATGCTAATTCGATTTTCACAGGGCGGAATCCGTGAGCGGAAAACCGGAGGTTTTTGAATGGCACTGCGGGGGTCAGGCTGTTGCTTTTACGGGCATCTGACGAGCGAAGCGACCGAGGAAAACCGAAGGTTTTGCGAGGCTCTGCCCGTAGGATGCTAATTCGATTTTCACAGGGCGGAATCCGTGAGCGGAAAACCGGAGGTTTCGAGCGGCACTGCGGGCGTGTGATGAGCAAAGAGAGGAGTACAAAATGAAGAAGAAGACAGCACCGATTTTTCCTATTGCTGTGCTTGTGATTGTGGTAGTGATAATCGGACTTGTTACAAATCTTGTGAAAAAATATACCCCTGCATCAGAAGTGATGGACAGCAAAGAGTACTTTGGGCTTAAGGAAGAAGATGAAGCTGCGCTGATCTTGCATGATGCGGTTTCAAACTATAAAGGGCTTGTGTCAGGAGACACCTGTTATATAGATTTTGAAGCAGTGAAAGAAGAACTGAATGACCGATTTTACTGGGATTCTGAAGCAAACCTGATGCTGTATACCACACCGGATGACGTTATTAAAATTTCGGCTGGCAGTAAAGAATACACTATGACCGGTAAGACGGAAAGTGCACCGTATGAAATTGTCAGGGTGGATGGGACGAAAACGTATCTGGCACTGGATTTTGTTCAGAAGTATACAAATCTGGAATACGAAATGTTCAAAGACCCGAACCGTATTGTGATCACCAGCGACTGGGGAGAAAAGACGGTAGCAAGTATCAGAAAAAAAGGCAAAGTGCGTTATCAGGGTGGGATTAAAAGCCCGATTTTGCGTGAAGTTGAAAAGAATGAAATTGTCACAGTTTTGGAACCTATGGAAGACTGGACCGGAATTCTCACTCAGGACGGATATTTTGGATATATCAGAAACGACAGACTTGAGGATGAACGGACGGAAACTTTTGAACGAAACTTCCAGGAACCGGAATATACCAGTGTGACAAAAGATTATAAGATAAATCTTGTATGGCATCAGATTGCCAATATGGATTCTAATTATAATATTATTTATGATATTGCAAATGTAAAGGGAGTCAACACGATATCACCGACCTGGTTTACAATTGCGTCAAATGACGGAACCTTAGATTCACTGGCATTGGCGGACTATGTGGAAACTGCGCATAAAAATGATATGGAAGTATGGCCACTGGTAGATAATTTCAGCGAATCGATTGATACAACAACCGTGTTAAACTCTACTGCTTCAAGAGAGAAAATGGAAAATCAGCTGATTGCGGCAGCGATTCAATATGGATTTGACGGAATCAATGTTGATTTTGAGAATATTCCTGAAGAGGCCGCAGACGGCTACATACAGTTTATCAGAGAGCTGTCTGTGAAATGCAGAAAGAATGGGTTGGTACTTTCAGTTGATGTGCCGGTGCCGATGCCGTTTACAGAGCATTATAACAGAAAAGAACTGGGTACAGTCTGCGACTATGTGATCATTATGGGTTACGATGAGCATTATTATGGCTCGGAAGAAGCCGGATCCGTAGCAAGTCTCTCATTTGAAAATCAAGGAATACTGGACACAAAAGAAGTGGTTCCGGCTGAGAAGATCATCAGTGGTATCCCGTTTTATACGAGACTTTGGAATACCCAGGAGCAGGCTGACGGAACAAAGACAGTTACAAGTGAGGCTATGGGAATGTGGGAAGCTGAGCAGATTTTGCAAAACAATAATGTAGAAGCAACATGGGATGAGCAGACCTCACAGAATTATGCTGAATTTGAAGGAGATGACGGGTCACTTTATCAAATTTGGATGGAAGACGATAAGTCAATTGAAGAGAAGGTTACACTGGTAAAAGATTACGGTCTGGCAGGTGTGGCGGCCTGGAAGCTTGGATTTGAGAATGACTCGGTTTGGGATGTAATTCTTAAATACGTAAGTTGATTTGTGAAAGTATTCAAAGATACAAGTGCTTCAGGTGTCAAAACTGGTTTACTGTCATGCAGGCATGGCGTGAATTCGGACTTTTGACACTTAAACCAAAAGTTAATAAAAAAGACAACCCCTGCTGCATATATTGGAAATAAGAATATGCAGCAGGGGTTGTTTTATGAAAAAAAGCAAAAAGATATTAGAAGTTGCAATGACCATTATGATTTTGGCAGTCTCATTTAATATTGGAAGGATGGGAGCAGAATTTGTGGAAACGGCTGCGATAAATAACGAGGAAGGGACAGTTGTTACTGCGGATACGACTATTGTTGTGGATGCCGGCCATGGGGGCGCGGATTCGGGCAAAGTAGGAATTAATGGGGCATTGGAAAAGGAGATAAACTTGTCTATAGCTCAGAAATTAAAAGAACTTCTTGAAAACCGGGGAATGCATGTTGTAATGACCAGAGAAAGTGATGCCGGACTGTATGATGAGGGGGAAGCAAACAAAAAACAGCAGGATATGAAGAGACGGTGTACCATGATTGATGAGTCGAAGGCTGTAATGGCTGTGAGCATTCACCAGAACAGTTATACTCAGGAATCTGTGAAAGGACCTCAGGTATTTTATTATAAAAATTCTCAGCAGGGACAGCGGATTGCAGAGTTACTTCAGGAATCGTTGAATGTGGAGTTAAAGATAGAGCGGCCGAGAGAAATAAAGGCGAATGACAGTTATTATCTGTTGAGAAAGACTGAGAATCCCACAGTGATTATTGAGTGCGGTTTTTTGAGCAATACAGCAGAAGCAGGGCTTTTGGTGACGGATGAGTATCAGGAAAAAGTGGCACAGGCAATTTGCAAAGGTATTGTAAAATACGTTGAGGAAATGGAGGAATAAGACTTTTATCTTGCGATTATACTCTGCAAATGGTATAATGCACATAAGCGTTAAGCAGTGCGCACTACGGAATATGTATAATAGAAAGACTGGGATAATTTATGGAAACCGTAATTGCGGATATGAAGCAGGGGATTGACCGGGATGCTATAAAAACAGCAGGAAGTATCCTGAAAGACGGCGGCCTGGTGGCATTCCCCACAGAGACGGTTTATGGACTGGGAGCTGATGCTCTGGATGAGCAGGCAGCAAAAAGGATTTATGCTGCGAAGGGAAGGCCATCCGATAATCCATTGATCGTTCATATTGCAAAAATAGAAGATTTATATAAAATAGCTGAAAGCGTGCCTTTAAAAGCGCGGACTCTGGCAGAGAGATTCTGGCCGGGGCCGTTGACGATGATATTCAGAAAAAAAGAATGTGTTCCTGATGGAACGACAGGCGGTCTTGGAACAGTTGCTGTCCGAATGCCAAAAGATGACATTGCGTTGGCGTTGATTGAAGCCGGAGGAGGTTTTGTGGCAGCTCCCAGTGCTAATACTTCCGGGAGGCCAAGTCCGACAAAAGCTGAACATGTTGTTCAGGACATGAACGGAAAAATCGAGATGATCATTGATGGCGGTGAAGTGGGAATCGGAGTGGAATCAACGATCATAGATATGAGTGAAGATATTCCAATGGTACTCCGCCCGGGTTACATAAATGAAAAAATGCTCAGAGAAGCCATTGGGGAAGTGATGGTGGATCCGGCGCTGTTTTCAGTGGAAAGTGGTGTCAGGCCGAAAGCTCCGGGCATGAAATACCGCCACTATGCACCAAAAGCGGATATGATAATTGTCGAGGGAGCAGATAACAAAGTTATCTCCTTTATAAATGAGAAGATCGGGGAAGCATTGACAGAAGGACGCAAAATAGGTGTGATCGCATCAGATGAGACAACAGAGTGTTATTCTAAAGGTGTGATTCGTTCTATGGGAAGCAGGAAAGATGAACTGAGTATTTCAAAGAAACTGTATAGCGTTCTCAGGGAATTTGATTCGCTTGGAGTAGATACTATATATTCTGAAGCGTTTAATACGCCTGCTATGGGACAGGCCATTATGAACCGGCTGGTGAAAGCTGCCGGACATCAGATTATTAACGTTTAGAGGGAAGAGAATGAAAAAGTATGACAAACTGACATTTATCAGCCACAGCGATACCTGCCGTGGACCTATGGCAGAGGCATTGATGCAGGGCAAGCTGCTGTTAGAGGATATTATTATTGACTCAAGAGGTATGATCGTATTGTTTCCGGAACCGGTAAACCAGAAAGCAGAGGAGGTACTGAAACAGCATGGTCTGACGATGGAGGGACACGAGGCAGCGCCCCTTACAAAGGATGATTTTGATAACAGAACACTGATGCTGACTATGGAAGCGGGAGAAAAAGAAAAAATTCTGGAAGAATATGGTGACCTTGCAAAAAATGTATATACAGTTATGGAATACTGTGGAAAAGAAGGAGATATTTTTAATCCGATAGGGAAAGATATTCCGGAGTATGGTAAGTGTTTTATGATTTTAAATGAAGTGATAGATAAACTTGCAGAAGTGATAAAGGAGGAGGAAAAGGATGATAGCAGTTGGGTGTGATCATGGCGGGTATGCTTTAAAACAGGAGATTTTGAAGCATCTGAAGAAAAGAGGAATTGAATATAAGGATTTTGGATGTGACAGCGAGGAAGCTGTAGACTATCCGGTCTATGCACGAAAGGTGACAGGTGCGATTCTGTCCGGAGAATGTGAAAGCGGTATCCTGATCTGTGGTACTGGAATTGGTATTTCTATTGCTGCAAATAAAGTGAAGGGTATCCGTGCGGCTCTTTGTACAGACTGCTTCACTGCAGAAGCTACAAGACTGCACAATGATGCAAATATTCTTGCTCTGGGCGGAAGAGTTGTTGGACCCGGGCTGGCCCTTAAAATTGTGGATACTTTCCTGGACACTCCATTTTCACAGGATGAGCGCCATAAAAGAAGAATTTCACTGATTGAAGAAGAATAGACGACAGAAAGGGATAAAAGATGACAAAAGTTGTTGTAATGGATCATCCGCTTATTCAGCATAAAATAGGAATTATAAGAAGAGAAGAAACCAGTTCAAAAGACTTTCGTCAGATGATCAGCGAAATCGGCATGCTGATGACGTATGAGGCAACCAGAGATCTGAAACTGAGAGAGGTAGAGATTACTACGCCAATTTGTAAAACAACAGTAAAAGAACTGCAGGGGAAAAAGCTGGCAGTTGTTCCGATTCTGCGTGCAGGACTGGGAATGGTAGATGGAGTTCTGGCTGTTATACCGGCTGCAAAGGTGGGGCATATCGGTCTGTACCGTGATCCGGACACATTAAAGCCGGTAGAGTATTACTGTAAGCTGCCGGGGGATTGTGCGGAACGGGAGGTTTTTGTAGTTGATCCGATGCTGGCAACAGGAGGATCGGCCGTGGCTGCCATCCAGATGCTGAAAGATAAGGGCGTAAAAAATATTCATTTTATGTGTATTATTGCTGCTCCGGAGGGGATTGAGGCCATGAAAGCGGCACATCCGGATGTAGATATTTATATTGGTGCAAAAGATGATCACCTGAATGATCATGGCTATATCGTGCCGGGATTAGGTGATGCGGGAGACCGTATTTTCGGGACAAAATAAGTGACAGAGGGCTGCGGAAAACGCAGTCCTTTATAGCAGGAGGATACATATGGCAAAGAGAGAGGATTATATTTCCTGGGATGAGTATTTTATGGGAGTAGCCAAATTGTCGGGGATGCGTTCTAAAGATCCCAATACACAGGTTGGCTGCTGTATCGTGAGCAGGGACAATAAAATTCTATCCATGGGATATAACGGATTGCCGATAGGATGCTCGGATGATGAGTTTCCATGGGACAGAGAAGGCGAGCCCTTAAATACAAAGTATCTGTATACAACGCACAGTGAGTTAAATGCTATTTTGAACTACCGGGGCGGCAGCCTGGAAGGGGCAACGCTCTATGTATCCCTGTTTCCGTGCAATGAATGTGCAAAAGCCATTATTCAGGCAGGAATCAAACAGGTAGTGTATGACTGTGATAAATACGCAGATACTCCTTCTGTGATTGCATCAAAGCGGATGATGCGTGCCTCAGGGGTCGTGTACAGAAAGTATGAAAGAGCCGGAAGAGAGATTACACTTTCTGTGTAGAAGAAACGAAACGGTTAACCGGGCAGGAATGGAACAGAAGGCGCAAAACAGTGTTGGACAAAATGCTTACCAAATATTATTTATTATTATTTGCCTTGCGATATTGATTTGGTGTCAGTCCGACAATTTTTTTGAAAACGGTACAAAAATACTTGGGATCGGTGTAGCCTGTTCGTGCTCCTATAACATTGATCTGTAAATTTGTTTCCGTAAGATAGACCTTCGCCTTATCAATCCGAACATTGGTAAGGTAGTCAATAAAGGTGCGTGATGTTTCCTGCATAAAAAGTTTACTTAAGTACTGCGAGGTAATGGAGAGTGATTCAGCTGCTGTAGTGAGGGAGATCTGTTCCTGATAATGCTGCTGGATATACTGTATGGCAGACTGGATGAGACGGGAATATTGGCTGCCCGTCTGCTCAGGTGGCTGTGAAGAGAAGTATGCGTCCAGGAGAGTGTTGATCTCGTAAGGTGTTTTGGCCTCAGTAAGCTGATTCCGTGTGCTGATATATAATTCTTCTGAAAAAATGTTTTGTATACCGGAAGTGGCGGCATAAATAATTTCTTTTGGATGTTTTTGCTGTGCCTGCATTTGAGATATGCGTTCCTGAATGAACATACGGCATGCTTTATAATTTCCTGCATAGTAAAGGCGTTGTAACTCTTTCCTGTAAAAATTCAGATCAGGCAGATGATATTCAGTTTCTCCCATCTCTGAATTATACGCAAAGAAAGATGAGCAGTAGGAAATAGACCATATAATTGATTTTGTGAGTTTGTTAAAATCAGACAACCAGTGGATTGGCTGATTATTTTTGTTTGCGCGCCATGGGCGCGCTCTAACGGGTGAAAGTCCCGAACATGC
>JAUNSC010000065.1 GCA_030539395.1 Eubacteriales bacterium | reverse complement strand
GAGTATAGAGGTATCCGGTATTGTTCTTTTTCTTAAGTTAATGACATTGCATAAATACTGGGTTTTTAATTATTGTGTATCCATTTAATAGCCATTTTTGGTCAAATGCCCACTTTTTTTCTTTATTTAATTGCGATAAAAAGTTTTTATATTTATATAAATATAGCAATGAAAAGTGGGTTTTTGACCACGAGCTAGTGTACTGGAAAAATTTTCTTTTATTTTACTTTAACCCATGCTATACTAAAAGGGCCACACAAATGAAAAATCGCATTACGTTTAAGGGAATCATTTTGGTAAAAAGTGTATTCTCTCTTTACTTATACCCTTAAACGGAGCGAGATTGTGTGGCAACAAGTGAGAGATGCCTTTTTCGGTGCGTCTCTCGATGGGGCGCACTTTTTTGTGCATAATATGTTATACGGGAAGGAGCTTCGCGAAGATGTTCGAGGTAGAGGGTTGTGATAAGATTGTTGACATTTCTCAAAGGAGAGAATATAAAAAGCTCAATCTCTCAGTGAATCAGAAAATTCAAATAAATGGTCTCATGCAACAAATGCCAGCCTTAGCGGTGACGAATACCATGAATAATGCATATATTCTACATTTTCCAGAAGGAATAAGCGGTAGTCTGATGCACTATAAAAATGGTGGTTATGGAGTGGCAGTACAAGGAACTGACGGAAAAATTGTAGCACATGCATCCTTAGAAAAAATACAAACGCAAGCTTCGATTATGCAAGGCTTTAATGTTATGGCAATCGCATCTGGTCAATATTTTTTATCTGAGATCAATCATGAGCTGAAAGAATTAAGTAAGACTATTGATAAGATTTTGGAATTTTTATACAGTGATAAGAAAGCAGAACTTATCGCGGAAGTCAGTTTTACGAAGTACGCCTATGAGAATTACTACTCTATCATGTCTTGCGATGAACAAAAAATGGCTACTATAGGAAGTTTACAGTCGGCGAGAAAAGTTGCGATGAAAGATATTGAGTTTTATATGTCTGATTTAAACGATACGACGATGGATACTTCAGATTTACCGACAAGCGTTGAAAAAGCGTTTCAAATTAAAAGTTGCCTTGAGTTGTCTATGCAGCTTCATGTTATGAGTAGTTTGCTGGAAATTTATTATTCTCAGAATTTTGATAAGAACTATGCGGAATGGATTGAGAATAATGTGGTGGAATATCTGGCAAAATGTGAAAACCGGATGCTTAGCTGCTTTAGTAAGTTGAGCGCAAGTATTCACGATTATAAAAATTCGCCTCTGAAAAAAATCAATAAAGAGGAACTCGCAGAAAAAGTCAATAAAGTAATTGATTCCTTGGGTACAGGAAAAGAATCAGATATGCGAAAACAATTTCGTTCAACGCTCCATTCGATGGATAGGGAAATGAATTATTATATTGATCAAGATGCGAACGTATATTTGAAAACATCTTAAGGATATAAGATTAAAAAATTATATTTAGCAGAGATACTTGAATTGGTGTCTCTGTTTTTTTTTATGCTCTTTTTTGCGCGCGAAAAATACATTCCCTTTTATGAAGAGAGAGGTAAAATAGGCATTTTAGAAATGACATCCTCTTTTGAGATGGAAAAGTGTTTTCTCTTTACTCATGCATTCCTTGCGGTGGAACGAGATTGTGTCGCAACAATGAGAAACACTTTTCTTTTTATGTTTTGCGAATAAAGGAGACTTATAAATGTTAGAAAGTAAATTTCAGGCAAATTTAATCAAAAGATTAAAAAAGATGTTCCCTGGTTGTATGGTTATGAAAACCGATCCAACTTATATTCAGGGTATTCCTGATTTGCTAGTTCTGCATAATGACAAGTGGGCCTCTTTGGAATGTAAAAAAAGCGCTGGCGCAAAAAAGCAACCCAATCAAGAATATTATGTCGGACGAATGAACGAGATGTCATTTTCAAGATTTATTTGTCCAGAGAACGAGGAGGAAGTATTAAATGAACTTCAACAATCATTCGAGCCTTGAGGGGCAGCACGCTTTTCTGGGAGCCAGTAAGTACCATTGGATTAACTACGATGAAGAGAAAATCGCAGAATCCTATTCGAAATTCATGGCGACTCAAAAAGGCACAGTTCTACATGCTTTTGCAGCACAGTGTATTCTGTTGGGACAGAAATTACCTAAGTCGCAGAAAACATTGAATATGTATGTGAACGATGCAATCGGTTATAAAATGATGCCGGAACAAATTCTTTATTATTCAGATAATTGTTTTGGAACAGCGGATTCAATAGTATTCCGAAATCGGTTGTTGAGAATTCACGATTTGAAGACCGGAGTGATTCCGGCTCACATGGAGCAGCTTGAAATATACGCTGCTCTTTTTTGTTTAGAGTATGCAGTGAAACCATCAGATATTGATATTGAACTGCGGCTCTATCAAAATAATGAGATCGTTTACCATAATCCAACCGCTGAAGATATTGTTCCAATTATGGACAAGATTATAACCTTCGATAAAATCATCAACAAAATTAAACAGGAGGGATAAACCATGAATCGCATTGCCGAGGAAATTTTAATGCATTACGGAATGCCAAGGCGTTCTGGACGTTATCCATGGGGTTCTGGCGATAACCCTTATCAGCACAGCGGAGATTTTCTGAGTCGTGTACAGGAATTAAAGAAGTCTGGACTTAGCGAAACAAAAATTGCTGAAACAATGGGATTAACGACAACCCAGCTTCGGACTCAGATGAGCCTGGCAAAAGATGAAAGACGGACACTTCAGGTTGCGACTGCAAAAGGACTCAGAGAAAAGGGCTATAGCTTGAATGAAATTGCAGAAAAGATGGGTTTTAACAATGATTCTTCTGTAAGGTCGCTTTTGAATGTAGACTCTGAGGCTCGTATGAATCAGGCGAAAGCAACTGCTAATTTCTTGAAAAAGCAAATCGACGAGAAAGGCATGATTGATGTCGGAACCGGCGTAGAGCGTGAACTTGGAATTTCAAAAGAAAAATTGAATCAAGCTCTTTATATTTTGGAGATGGAAGGTTATCCGGTCTATGGTGGGCGTGTTCCGCAGGCAACAAATCCGGGGAAATTTACAACATTAAGTGTCGTGTGTCCTCCTGGAACTGAGCACAGGGATATTTATGACTTTGAAAACATTCACTCATTACGTGATTATATTTCGTATGATGAAGGAGAGTCGTTTAGAAAATCATTTGAATATCCAGCAAGTATGAGTTCTGATCGATTAAAAATTCGGTATAAGGATGAAGGCGGGGACGACAAAGACGGTGTTATTGAAATTCGCCGGGGAGTTGCTGATTTGTCACTGGGAAATTCTCATTATGCACAGGTCCGCATTATGGTGGATGGAACACATTATTTGAAAGGAATGGCAGTTTATTCTGATAATCTTCCTGAAGGAGTGGACGTGCTTTTCAATACAAATAAAAAATCCGGAACTCCGATGACCGATGTTCTCAAAAAAGTGAAAGACGATCCAGATAATCCATTTGGCTCTTTGATTAAAGAACATGGCGGTCAAAGTTATTATGATGATCCGAAAGGGAAGTATACCGATCTAATCACTGGAAAAAAGCAATCACTGTCTCTTATCAATAAACGGGCAGAAGAAGGCGATTGGGGAGAATGGAGCGATCATTTGCCTTCTCAGTTTCTGTCAAAGCAAAGTATGCAACTGATCAATAAACAGTTAGGTTTGGCGGCTGCGGATAAACAGGCAGAGTTTGATGAAATTTGTTCTCTGACCAATCCAACGGTAAAGAAGGCACTGTTGAAATCATTTTCTGATGATTGTGATGCAGCAGCGGTTCATTTGCAGGCAGCGGCATTGCCGAGACAGAAATATCAGGTTATTCTCCCACTTACTTCTATAAAGGATAACGAAGTATATGCGCCGAATTATAAGGATGGAGAAACAGTCGCGTTGATTCGCTATCCGCATGGAGGCACATTCGAAATTCCTATTCTGACAGTCAATAATAAACAGCCAGAAGGGCGAATGGTTTTGGGAACTACTCCGGCAGACGCAATCGGGATCAACAAGAAGGTTGCAGATCGCCTATCTGGTGCCGACTTTGATGGTGACACTGTTATGGTTATTCCATGTAATTCTTCCAGAAGCAAAGTAAAGATCACATCCACACATACTTTAGATGGACTTAAAGACTTTGATCCAAAGATGTCTTATGGAACTATTAAACGAGGAGACAGCTATTATAATACCAATGGACAGAAGATTAAAGTCATGAAGAATACCCAGACAGAAATGGGAAAGATATCAAATCTCATTACCGATATGACACTTAAGGGAGCGACACAGGATGAACTTGCGAGAGCTGTTTGTCATAGCATGGTAGTTATTGATGCCGAGAAGCACAAGCTTGATTATAAGCAAAGCGAGATCGATAATGGTATCTCTTCGTTAAAAAAGAAATACCAGGGAACTGTTGACGCGGATGGTCGTTATCATGAAGGGGCGGCGACTTTAATTTCCCGTGCAAAATCCGAGACACCTGTTCTTAAACGGAAAGGGAGTCCCATAATCAATGAGGACGGTTCGCTTTCCTATAAGGAAGTCGTGGAGGAGTATACGGATAAAGATGGTAAAGTCAAAGTCCGTACTCAAAAGAGTACAAAAATGGCAGAAACAAAAGACGCCAGGACTCTATCATCCGGGACTCCTCAGGAGGAAGCATATGCCAATTACGCTAATAAGATGAAATCTTTGGCTAATCAAGCCAGACGGGAGATGGTGAACAGCGGAAAGATAGCCTACTCCGCTTCTGCGAAAGAAGCATACCAGCCGGAGGTGAAGTCGTTAATGGCTAAGCTTAACGTGGCATTGATGAATGCCCCTCGTGAAAGGCAGGCACAGGTAATTGCTAACGCTACCGTTGCCGCAAAGAAAAAAGATAATCCTGATATGACAAAAGCTGAGATTAAAAAAGCAAATCAGCAGGCATTGTCGGCGGCGCGTGCATCTGTGGGGGCAAAGAGAAGTCTGATCGAAATTACAGATCGGGAATGGGAAGCAATCCAGGCGGGAGCAATCAGCGAGAATAAGCTTACTCAGATTTTAAATAATACAGACATCGATACCCTTAGGCAAAGAGCAACACCTCGTGCAACCACTGCTTTAAGTACAGCCAAAGTAAATCGTATCTCGGCAATGCGAGCATCTGGATACAGCACTTCTGAGATAGCAGAAGCTCTTGGTATATCGACATCTACTGTCTCGAAGTATTTGAATGGAAAGGGGTGAATTAGTTAAATGGCAATACAATGTGCATTAACAACATTTGATAATCCTTTTGACCCATTTAAACAGTTTACTTCTTGGTTCCTGTTTGATGAGGAGAAAGGTTATCATTCAACGTCATACTTAGGAAGAATTGCTCGAACTTCTGATCAGCTTTCAGATGAAGAAAATGAGATTGAGATTGAACGAGCAATTGATGAAATAATTAAGTACGACTTTAGAGACATTTACAGAAAAGTAAAATGTTCAAAAGGATGATTTGTAAAATTCCCTAATAGTGGTTGAGGCCAAATTGTAACCCGTCTAATTTTAAAGTGACGATGAAGTGTATGACTTTTGTTAGGATTCTTAGAGCATATGAAGAAGGAATATCGATATCTTTCTTTTAATCACATATGATAAGAATAATTTTTGATTGAAATCTTCTTACTCGTAGGACTGCTAAGAGATAGAGGGGGGTCTGCTAAAAATACACTCCCCTCCCTGCATCGCGGCGG
>JAUNSC010000034.1 GCA_030539395.1 Eubacteriales bacterium | reverse complement strand
GATACGGATAAGACCTTCACATAGCCTTTTTTGATTCCCCTGGCTCCCAAAAACAAACCGGAAACCAGCATCCCGCTGGCGCAGACTGTTTCCCCGATTCCCAGGATGGTGCTGTCCGCAAAATCCAAAATCAGCGGCTCCGCCAAAATCTGAAAGGCTCCCATAAAACAGGTCATAACAGCGGAAAGCAGGATCAAAAGGAAAACCCCTCTCTTTTTCGTAACAGCCTGCCATCCCATTTGCAGGGCTGCAAAAAGCGGCTCTTTTTCTTCTGCCGCTTTTGCTGCCAGACCTTTTCTTACTACTCCGGTACAGATCACTGTCAGGAAAAACGTGCAGATATCTAGAATCAAAAGCAGCCGGATGTCCGATACCGTCAAAAGCGCACCGGCAAGAACAGGTGAAATAAGATATCTGGCGCTTCCTGCAAGGCTGACCATTCCGCTGGCTCTGGAATATTCCTCCGCATCCAAAAGATCTGTCACTGTCGCACGATAAGAAGGTTCCAGCAGGGAGGAAAAGACCGAGCTGATCGTCACGCCGATACAGATTTCCGTAAGACCGGCTCCACCGCTTAACATGCAAAACAGGATATATAGAATACCAACCGCAGAACAGCCATCCCCAAGCATCATGAGCAGCCTCCTGTCATAGCGGTCTGCCAGAACGCCCGCCGGAACACTCAAAAGCAGTGTTGGCAAAAAAGCCAGAAGGGTAACCAGGGCCATACTCGCTGCACTCCCGGTCTGCCCAAACACATAGACGCCCAGACCAAAGCTGGTCAGTCCTCCGCCGATGGAGGACACCAATTCTCCTGCCCATAATAAAAGAAACTGATTAAAATTTTGCTTGCTACTCACTGCGATTCTCCTTTCTTTTAGACCGACTGTCTATCGGTAAATATGTAAAAATATAATAGAAAGCATGATATACAGGCTTTCTATTATTGTATATCGTCTTTTGCCTTAATTTTCACCGCTTCCCAATCTGCTTCCACGAAAAATTTCCATGATTGCTTCCTGCAGACTGCCTTCCTTCATTCCCATGAGCCGCTCCACATTGTAGATAAACCCGGCGATCTTCTTCTCCCTCTGCTCCATGCTGATCTCTGCTATATTCAATTCATCAAAAGCGGTATTGGCATAGAGCATTGTCATCTCCACCACTGATTCCGGATATTGTGTATGACAGATTCCCTGTTCTATGCCTTCCTCCACCAACTCCGTAAGAATCGGATTGATTCCCGCTAATAATGTCGTCTGCATCTTCTGGTGCATCAGTGCGTTTTGCGGTCGGTGTACCTGTTCCATTACTTCATATCCGATCTTTGACTCCACGTTCAAAGCCATAATCGCTTTTGTAAAGCGTTCAAGCACCGGCAGTTCTTTATTCCGGGCAATCTCTTTCGCATCCTGCATCAGACGGTTTGTCATTCGCTCAATCACGCCATTCAGAATCTCTTCCTTAGAATTGAAATGGTAATAAAGCGTTCCTCTGGCAATTCCTACTGCATCCAATATGTCCCCTGTGCTGGTGTTGTCAAAGCCTTTCGTACCAAACAACATTTCTGCTGCATCCAGGATTTCTTGTTTTCTTTCTTCTGCTTCCTTAACTACCCGCATATCTCATCTTCCTTACTTCGCCATCAAGTTTATAGACCGACTATCTGTCGATTGCCAGTATACACGAAAATCATTTTATTGTCAATTTATATCTTTAGAATTACTGACTCTGATTTCAAACCTTGTAGCTATATATAACCAGTGACCACTTCTTCATTCTATAGACTATCGCAAACTATCCATTCTTCTCGCCTGTACCTCACGATACAAACCCTGGGAGTTGCTATGGGGTTCGTTGGCAACTACGCCTCTTGTGGACTTTCACCACAGATTGACGGCATGCCCGTCATACCTGAAAACAGCGGAGCTTATGCTCCGCTGTAACCCTTAAAAAACTCATCCAATGCATCTAATGTCTTTAATAATACCGGAAGTTCCGTCTCATCCAGACGCTTTAAAACCGCTTCCGCCATCTGCCGGTGGTAATCTTCATGATGGTGATATGCCGCAATCCCCTTTTCCGTCAACTTCACCAGCACAACTCTTCTGTCTTCCTCGCTTCTGCTCCTGCTGACATAATTTTTTTTCACAAGATGGTTCATCGATGTTGTCAACGATCCTACCGTAATATTCAGCTTTTTCGCTATAGAAGACATATTAATTCCATCTCCAGGGCCCACTGCTTCGATCACGTGCATGTCATTATTGGTCAAATCTTTAAATTCTTCTGTGATAATGGCTTTTCCTTCCAGTTCCCAGATTTCATTTACCAGATTGACTAATATATAATTTATCTTTTTGTATGCGCTCTCCATCTGCCAGATTACCTTTCTGTCTCTTCATGTACGCCTGCAAGTGAACTCCCTGTGACTTATATTATATTCGTTTTATCGTCCGGAATCAACCATTTTAAATCAGTAAAAATTTCTATTTATCTATAACCTGCGGAATCTCCGGTAACGCTGCTCTGTCAGTTCTTCTGGAAGCTTTTTGCAATTTTTTTCAATGAATTTGATAATTTCTGTTTTCATGTCCTTTGTAAGGTTTTCCATCGTCTCTGCACGGAAGTTCTCCGGTTCCGGAAAAATCCGTTCTATTACGCCTCTCTCCAGAAGATCCTGTGCTGTCAGTTTCATGACCCGGGCAGCTTCTTTCGCTCTGGTACTGTCCTTCCATAAAATACTTGCAAATCCTTCCGGTGAAAGAATAGAATACACGGCATTTTCCAGCATCCAAACTTCATCTGCTGTTGCAAGGGCAAGCGCGCCTCCACTTCCGCCTTCGCCAATAACGATAGATAATACCGGCACCTTCAAAGCCGACATCTCATATATATTTCGTGCGATTGCTTCGCCCTGTCCCCGTTCTTCTGCTTCAATTCCACAAAACGCCCCTGGCGTATCTATAATGCAGATTACCGGTCTTTTGAATTTTTCAGCCTGCTTCATAAGACGCAGAGCTTTCCGGTATCCTTCCGGCTTTGGCATTCCAAAATTGCACCTGATATTTTCCCTGGTGTCTTTTCCCTTTTCCTGAGTGATCACCGTCACTGCTCTTCCGTTTATGAAAGCAATTCCTCCCTTCACAGCACTGTCGTCCCCAAACAGCCTGTCTCCATGTAATTCCACAAAATCCGAAAACAGCATTTGAAGGTAATCACTTCCGACCGGGCGGTCTTTCCTTCTTGATATCTGCACGCGTTCCCATGCATCTGCCTTCTGTATTTTCACAGCCATTATTTCTTTTTTCCGGCTCTCATTTTCTGTTTCTTTCTCTGCAGCCTCCACCTGCGGACATTTCACATGTAATTTTAAAATTGCCGACAGTCTTTCCCTCAGTTGTTCCCGCGAAACCACATCATCCAAAAATCCATGTTCAAGCAAAAACTCCGCCCTCTGAAACCCTTTCGGAAGTTTCTGGCGAATGGTCTGCTCGATCACTCTGGGGCCTGCAAATCCGATCAATGCTCCCGGTTCTGCAAGAATGATATCTCCCAGCATGGCAAAACTTGCGGTCACTCCTCCTGTTGTAGGGTCTGTCAGCACACTGATATAGAGAAGTCCCGCATCACTGTGACGTTTTAATGCTGCGGATGTCTTTGCCATCTGCATCAAAGATGTGATTCCTTCCTGCATTCTGGCTCCTCCAGAGCATGCAAACAAAATCACCGGCAATTCTTCCTTTGTGGCTCTTTCTACTGCACGGGCAATTTTTTCTCCCACTATTCCACCCATGCTTGCCATCAGAAAGCGTCCGTCACACACTCCGATTGCAGCCTCCATTCCATCTATCCGGATTTTTCCTGTGATCACAGCTTCATTCAACCCGGTTTTCTCCTGCAGGTCTCTTATTTTTTCCTCATATCCTTTATATTCCATGGGATTTCGAATCGGATACTCCTTATCCCATTCTTCAAATGTATTCTTATCTGCAATCATTTCTACCCGCACATATGCCGGGACCCGGAAATATCCGCCGCATTTAGGGCAGATATAATATCCTTTTTTCGCTTCCTCTGCAATAATCGCACTCCCGCACATATTGCACTTCTTAAGCAGACCTTCCGGCACCTCAGGGCGGCTGGCTCCTTTTCTGCGTACAGTTTTTCTGCTTTCCGGAAGTCTGTTTTTTTTAAACATATTATCCAGCTTCATAAAGCTTCACCTTTTATTCCAGATTCTGTAATATTACTTTTCCGTTTTCCTCTATAAAATCAATATTGACGTCTCCGTTTAAAAACTTACGATTATGCAGAATCTCATACTGATAGTCTACATTTGTGGTAATTCCTTCTATTACTACTTCTCCGAGGGCACTTTGCATTTTATGAACGGCCTCTTCTCTGTTCTCATCCCATACGATCAGCTTTGCGATCATAGAATCGTAATATGGCGGTATGGTATAACCGGCATAGATCGCTGAATCAATACGAACACCCTTTCCACCCGGAAGATACATATCCTGTATTGTGCCCGGGCAGGGACGAAAATCCTCCTGAGGGTTTTCTGCATTAATTCTGCATTCGATGGCATGACCTGACAAATGAATATCCTTCTGGGAAAATTCCAGAACATCGCCCGATGCAATCTGTATCTGTGCTTTCACCAGATCGATTCCTGTTACGCATTCAGTCACCGGATGTTCTACCTGGATTCTTGTATTCATTTCCATAAAGTAAAAATTACGATTCTCATCCAACAGAAATTCAATGGTTCCTGCATTGATGTATCCCGCTGCTTTTGCAGCTCTTACCGCAGCTTTTCCCATTTTATTTCTAAGTTCCGGCGTCAGGGCAGATGATGGTGATTCTTCAATCAGCTTTTGATGGTTTCTCTGAATAGAACAGTCTCTCTCCCCAAGATGAACCACATTTCCATATTTATCTGCCAATATCTGAAATTCTATATGTCTTGGATGCATTACAAAGTGCTCCACATACATGGCATTATCTCCAAATGCATTTGCCGCTTCCTTTTGGGCGGTAATAAAATTCTGTTCAAATTCTTCCGGTGTTTCAGCACTTCGCATTCCTTTTCCTCCGCCTCCGAGAACTGCTTTTATCATCACCGGATATCCGATTTCCTGAGCAGCCTTTTTACCGGACTGTACATCATAGACGGCTCGGGTTGTGCCCGGGATCACCGGAATATTCGCTTCTGCCATAGTATTTCTCGCCGCCTGTTTATCTCCCAGCTTTGCTATCACCTCTGCCGGAGGACCTACAAATATTATATTGCACTTTTCACATAGCTCCGCAAATTTACTGTTTTCTGACAAAAAGCCAAATCCCGGATGAATAGCATCCGCCCCGGATACAATCGTTGCACTGATAATCCGTTCCATGCTAAGATAGCTCTCTGACAATGGTGCCGGTCCGATACATACAGATTGGTCTGCCAATTTTGTATGAAGCGCATCCTTATCCGCTTTCGAATAAACTGCCACCGTCTCTATGCCCATTTCGCGGCATGCCCGGATAATCCGGACTGCAATTTCTCCGCGGTTTGCAATCAGTAATCTCTTAATCATTCCGTCTCCTGTCCGATCATAAAAGTCAGTTCTGCACTGACTACTGTTTTTCCGTCGATTGATGCAATTGCTTCTCCTACTCCCACAGGCCCTTTTATCTTTATAATTCTCGTCTCCAGCCGCACTTTATCGCCCGGAACGACCTTTCCTCTGAATCTGCATTTCTGTATCCCGCCAAAATAAGCCGTTTTTCCACGGTTTTCTTCCAGACTTAATATGGCCACTGCCCCCGCCTGAGCCAGTGCCTCCACAGTCAGAACTCCGGGCATCACTGGTTCTGACGGAAAATGTCCTGCAAAAAAATCTTCCCGATAAGTCACACATTTATATCCTACCGCATACTGTCCGGGTTCATAATCTTCTATATAATCAAGAAGCAGAAACGGATGTCTGTGAGGAATGATTTCCTGTATCTGTTTAATATCTAATTTCTTCACTTTTTCTCCTTATTGTATCCGAAACAGGGGCTGACCGTATTCCACAGTCTGACCGTTTTTCACCAGAATCTCTGTTATTTTTCCATCATAGTCACTCTCTATTTCATTCATCAGTTTCATTGCTTCCACAATGGCCAGAACCTGTCCTTTTCTCACAGTATCCCCTACGGTAACGTAAGGTTCGGCATCTTCTGCCGGTGCGCAGTAAAAGATTCCTACCAGAGGCGATACGACTGTTTTCACATCTATGTCAGAAATTGTATCCGCAATGATTTCCGTCTCAATTTCAGGATATCCTGCATGTGACCTCTTTGCCTGTTTTTTCGTCATCCGAATCTTCACGCCATCTTCTTTATAGCAAAACGTATTCAGCCCGGACACTGATACTTTTTCAATCAATTTTATCAGGTTTTCTATTTCCATGTTCTCATCCTCCCTGATCGTTATATTTCTTCAAAAGAAGGGATGCGTTATGGCCGCCAAATCCAAGGGAGTTTGTCATTGCATACTCAATTTTTCTCTGAACCGGCACGCCAAATGTATAATTCAGATTACACTCTTCATCTGCCTGGGATGAACCCACCGTCTGATGGACAAAATTTTCCTGAATACTCTTTACGCAAACAACAAATTCCACTGCTCCGGCTGCCCCCAGAAGATGACCGATCATAGATTTGGTGGAATTGATATTAATGTTTTCAGCAGCTTTTCCAAATGCCAGCCTGATTGCTTTTGTCTCAGACAGATCATTATAGTGAGTGCCGGTTCCATGGGCATTAATATAATCTATCTGCTCCGGCTGCACACCAGCTTCCTGCATTGCATAGATCATTGCCTTTGCCGCTCCGCTCCCGTCCTCAGACGGAGAAGTGATATGATAAGCGTCTCCGGTAGCTCCATAACCTGCCAGTTCCGCATAAATCCTGGCTCCTCTTTTTTTTGCATGCTCCAGTTCTTCCAGAACAATTACCCCTGCTCCTTCTCCCAGAACAAATCCACTTCTTCTTTTGTCAAAAGGAATGGATGCCTGCATAGGATCTGTACTCTCAGACAAAGCCGTCAGATTTGTAAAACCTGCAACACCGGCAGGACAGATGCATCCTTCTGTTCCGCCCGCAAGCATTACTTCCGCATCTCCATACTGGACAGCCCGAAAAGCATCACCGATACAGTGACTTCCTGACGCACATGCTGTAACCACGTTCGTACATTTTCCCTTCAGCCCCAGTGCAATAGAAACATTTCCTGCCGCCATGTTGGAAATCATACGGGGGACCATTGTGGGACTGACTTTTTCCGGTCCTTTTGTAAGAATCTTTTCACATTCCTTTTCAATTACCTGAAGGCTTCCGATACCGGAACCAATGATAACTCCCACACGATATTCATCTTCCCGGCCCATATCAAGTGCTGCATCTTCAAAGGCTTCTTTTGCGGCCGCCACCGCATACTGAGAAAAAAGTTCCATTCTTCTTGCGGCTCTTGCATCCATTCTTGTTTTCGGATCAAAATTCTTTACTTCTGCAGCCAGTTTTACTTTATAATCTGCCGTATCGAATCGTGTAATGGGCCCGATCCCCACGGTTCCCTTTTTAATTTCCTGCCAGAACTCGCCTGCCGTATTTCCAATGGGCGTTACTGCTCCAAGTCCTGTGACAACCACTCTTCTTTTCATAAATTATCCCCTTCTGCCTCACATCACCATGCCGCCGTCTACGTGCAATACCTGTCCTGTGATATATGCCGCATCATCCGATGCAAGAAATATCGCAGCCGCCGCCACCTGCTGTGTTTTCCCAAACACTCCCAACGGAATCTGGGAAACAGCCGTTTCTTTCACTTTTTCACTCAAAACATCTGTCATATCCGTCTCAATAAAACCGGGGGCCACTGCATTTACAGTTATTCCTCTGGATGCCAGTTCCTTTGCTGCCGACTTGGTAAGTCCGATCACTCCCGCCTTAGAAGCAGCATAATTTGCCTGTCCCGCATTTCCGCAGACTCCCACAACTGATGCCATGTTCACAATCCTGCCGTATCGCTGTTTCAGCATCTGACGGGATACCAAACGCATTGTGTGGAAAGTCCCTTTCAAATTTATGTTGATGACTTTGTCAAAATCTTCTTCCGGCATCCTCATTAACAGACCGTCCCGCGTCACTCCTGCATTATTTACCAGAATATCGATCCTGCCATATTTTTTTACTACAGCCGCAAGAAAGTCCTGACACTGCTGTTCATCTGAGACATCACACTTATAAGCCTCTGCTTTGCCTCCCTGTTCTTCGATCTCACAGACAAGGGCCTGTGCAAGCTCTGCATTTCTCTGATAATTAATAATCACCGTTGCTTTTTGTGCAGCCAGTCTTTGGGCAACTGCCTTTCCGATTCCTCTGGATGCCCCAGTTACTACTGCAACTTTTCCTTCAAACATACAATCTCCTTCAAATCATCCCATGTAGATAAATGATATACTTTTGCTTCTCGGTCGATTTTTTTCAGAAAACCTTCCAGTGTTTTTCCGGGTCCGATCTCCACAAAGGTATTTACACCGTCCTGCAGCATCGTCTCCATACTCTGCATCCACCGAACGGGAGAATATACCTGTCTTGCAAGCAATTCTCTGATATTCTCTGCATTTTCTATCTTCTGAGCCGTTACATTTGTTATGTATGGTATCTCCAATTCAGAAATGGATACGCCTTTCAGCTCTTCTGCGAGCTTATCGCCTGCCTCTCTCAGCATAAAAGAATGAAAGGGTCCGCTTACATTCAGTATAACTGTGCGTCTTGCTCCCTGTTCTTTTAATCTCCCGGCTGCCAGTTCCACCATCCCTGTCTTTCCTGTGATAACGATCTGACCCGGACAGTTATAATTTGCAATAGAAACATCCGGTATGGATTCCAGAACTTTTTCGATTTTTTCTGCCGACATGGCAAGCACCGCACACATAGCCCCCTCACCTGCGGGCACTGTGTTTTGCATCAGTATTCCCCGCTTTCGCACAAGATGTATGGCATCCATATCTGCAAATGCACCTGCTGCGGCGATTGCCGCATATTCCCCCAGACTTAAACCTGCAGTTATATCCGGCTTTATCCCCTCCTGTTCCAACACTTTGGTCATGGCAAGACAGACCGTCACTAAAGCCGCCTGAGTATATTCTGTCAGATCCAGCAGATCATTTTCTTGAAAACACAATTTTTTCATATCAAGGCCAAGTGTTTCAGATGCCTGGTCAAAAATTTTTGCTGCCAGGCTGCTGTTTTCATAAAAATCTTTTCCCATTCCTGCTGTCTGAACGCCCTGACCCGGATAGATAAAAGCAAGCTTACTCATAGATTCCGGTTCCTTTCATTAATGCGTCTGTTTCCTGTACCAGACGTTTTATCAATTCCTCACATGACATTTTCTCTTTTACCAGCCCCGCAATCTGCCCGGCCATAACGCTTCCGTTTTTCACATCACCATCCATGACCGCTTTTCTGAGGCCGCCAAGTGTCAATGTCTCCAATTCTTCAAAAGATGCTCCCCGGCTTTCCAGTTCCAGATATTTTCTGGTCATCTCATTGCGAAGTGCTCTTACCGGATGTCCGGTGCTTCTTCCTGTAACTCTGGTATCAATATCTTTTGCTTTCAAAATCCGTTCTTTATAATTTTCGTGTACCTGACATTCATCCGTGACAACAAAATGAGTTCCCATCTGGACACCTTTTGCTCCCAGCATAAACGCCGCCGCGATTCCTCTGCCGTCTGCAATTCCTCCGGCTGCAACAACCGGTATCTGAACCGCATCTGCCACCTGCGGAACCAATGTCATGGTCGTACTTTCTCCCACATGACCGCCTGATTCACATCCTTCTGCCACTACAGCATCTGCGCCCATGCGTTCCATTCGCTTTGCCATTGCCACAGAAGCCACTACCGGAATTACTTTTACACCGTTTTTTTTCCACATATCCAGATATTTCTCAGGATTCCCGGCGCCTGTCGTAACTACTTTTACATTTTCTTCCACAATGACCTTAGCAACCTCATCCGCATAGGGGCTCATCAGCATGATGTTAACACCAAAAGGTTTATCAGTCAGTTCTTTTGCCTTTTGAACCTGCCTGCGCACCCACTCAGCCGGAGCACTGGCTGCTCCAATAAGACCAAGGCCTCCGGCTTCCGACACTGCTGCCGCCAGGTGAGATTCCGCCACCCAGGCCATGCCGCCCTGAATAATCGGATATTGGATTCCCAGTAATCTGGTTATTTCCGTTTTCATGTCTGTTCCCCACTTTTCTTATTTCTGATGCTCTTCAATATATTTTGCCACGTCACCGACTGTATTCATTTTTTCCAGTTCTTCTGTCGGAATGCTGATATCAAACTCTTCTTCCAGCGCCATGACCAGCTCAAAAAGATCCAGTGAGTCTATTCCGAGATCTTCCTTGAAAGATGCACTTTCTGTGATTTTTTCCAGATCAATCCCAAGATTTTCAGATATAATTTCTTTCATTTTTTCGAACATATTGTTTTCTCCTTTTATGGTTTTTCTTTGTTATATATGTAAACCGGCATTTTATTTCCGGAATACTTCTTTACCATTCAAGCATTGATGCACACCATGTAAGGCCCGCGCCAAATCCGGCAATAACCACCGTCTGCCCTCTTTTTAACACTCCTGTGCGGTTCATATCATCCAATAAAACAGGAATGCTGGCTGACGAGGTATTTCCGTATTCCTGCATATTTACAGGAAATTTTTCTATCGGTTCTTTTAAATGTCTGGCAACTGCTTCCACAATTCTTTTATTTGCCTGATGGAGAATATACCAGTCCACTTTTTCCGGTCCGATATTGTTTCTGGACAGAACTTCCCTGATTGCCTCCGGAACCTTACGGACTGCAAACTTAAACACTTCCTGTCCGTCCATCTGCATATATTCTTCTCCCTCTGATATCTGACCCAGGCCCGTTTTGCATGTAAGCACATTTCCACTTTCTCCGTCCGAACATGCGAAGGGAATCCGTCCCTCTCCTTCCTCCCCTTTTAGTACGACAGCTCCTGCTCCATCCCCAAAAAGAATACATGTTCCTCTGTCTTTCCAGTTTGTCAATTTAGAAAGGCATTCACTGCCTATCACCAGGGCTGTTTTATAAATGCCTGCGGTTATGCCGGCTGCTGCAGTATTATAGGCCAGAACGAAACCACTGCATGCCGCATTCAAGTCAAAACAGACCGCATTTGATGCTCCGATCATTCTTTGAACTTCGCAGGCGGTGCATGGCAATATCACCTCAGATGAAATTGTAGATACGATTATAAGGTCAACTTCTTCTGAAGAAATTCCGGAATTCTCCAGCGCTGCCTTTGCCGCTCCCGCTGCCAGAGATACTGTCGTCTCTTTTTTTGCAATATGCCTTGCCTGTATACCAGTGCGTTCCCGGATCCATTCGTCATTTGTATCTACCAGCTGTGACAGTTCACAATTATCCATTCGATACTCCGGAATTGCTGAACCTGTTCCGCAAATAACCGTTTTCATAGTTTTTCCTTTTCATTTTGTATTTCAAATATTTTTATTTTAAATTTATTTGATTATCAAAGTATATGCGCATTGTATATATTTGTCAAGAGGATTCTTTACAAAATATAATCATATCACTATATCTTCACAAAGAAAAAACAGCCCAAATGAGCTGTTCTTTCTTTATACAAACTTATTTAATTCTGCATCGTATTCATAATCGATGCTTCTCAGCTTCTCCACGATTTCTTCCTTATCTGTATTTAATCCTTCTGCCAGAGCATCAAGACTCGAATAAAAATCCCGGAGTTGTGTATTTATGTAGCTTAGTAACATCATCGGATCTTTTGGAACCATAACTCACCCTCACTTTTCCGGGGCTGCACATGACAGCCCCGCATTTTATTTTATATACGTTGAAAGTGCCCCATTTGAAGCATCTATCACAATGGTGTCTCCGCCCCTGACTTCGCCGGATAAGATTTCTCTCGCTGCCATAGTCTCCACATTTTTCTGAAGAAATCTTTTAAGCGGTCTTGCCCCGTACATAGGCTCATAACCACCTTCGATTACATAATCTCTGGCTGCCTGTGTAAGTTCCAGTTTCACATCCTGAGCTTTAAGTCTCCTGTTCAGATCTGCCATCATTAAATCTATGATATTTCCGATATTATCTTTTGTCAACGGCTTAAACATAATGATTTCATCCAGACGATTCAGGAATTCAGGTCTGAAATGCGCTCTCAGCTCTGCTGTTACCATCTGTTCTGCTTCTGCTTTAATTTCACCGTTTTCATCAATCCCTTCCAGAAGATACTGGGAGCCAATATTGGAAGTCATGATCAGAATCGTGTTTTTAAAATCTACCGTTCTTCCCTGAGAATCAGTAATACGACCATCATCCAAAACCTGAAGAAGAACATTAAATACATCCGGATGTGCTTTTTCAATCTCATCAAACAATACAACTGAATAGGGTTTTCTGCGAACTGCCTCTGTCAGCTGACCGCCCTCTTCATAGCCCACATATCCTGGAGGCGCTCCGATAAGTCTGGATACGGAATATTTCTCCATATATTCACTCATATCAATACGCACCATGTTCTGCTCATCATCAAACAGGCTGGCAGCAAGGGCTTTTGCAAGCTCTGTTTTTCCTACACCGGTGGGTCCCATAAACAGGAAGGAACCGATAGGCTTTGTAGGATCTTTGATGCCCGCTTTTGAACGGATAATAGCATCTGTCACTTTCTGCACGCCATCATCCTGACCGATAACACGCTTATGAAGTTCTTCTCCCAAATGAAGAATCTTGCTTCTCTCGCTCTCTGTCAGTTTCGCAACCGGAATACCCGTCCACCGGGAGATAATCCGGCTGATCTCTTCCTCTGTTACGCTCTCATGCACCAGAGAAAGGTCTTTATTTTTTACCTTTTCTTCTTCAACCGCAAGCTGCTGCTGAAGTCTTGGCAGCTCTCCGTATTGAAGTTCTGCTGCCTTATTCAGATCATAATTTCGTTTTGCCACTTCGATCTGCCTGCTCAAATCCTCCATCTGCTCACGCAGCTTTGAAAGATTATCAACAGAAGCCTTCTCATTATCCCACTGGGCTTTCATATTTGTGAACTCGTCTTTCAGCTCAGCCAGTTCTTTTTGAAGATTTTCCAGACGATCCCTGCTCAGCTTATCTGTCTCTTTTTTCAGAGCCGCCTCCTCAATCTCCATCTGCATGATACGGCGGGAGAGTTCATCCAGCTCTGTCGGCATAGAATCCAGTTCTGTCTTAATCAAAGCACAGGCTTCATCCACAAGGTCAATTGCTTTATCCGGCAGGAATCGATCGGAAATATAGCGGTCAGACAAAGTTGCTGCCGCTACCAGCGCACTGTCAGTAATCTTTACGCCATGGAATACTTCATAGCGCTCTTTCAGGCCCCGAAGAATCGAAATCGTGTCCTCTACCGTAGGTTCATCTACCATAACAGGCTGGAAACGGCGTTCCAGAGCCGGGTCCTTTTCGATATACTGGCGGTGTTCATCCAGTGTAGTGGCACCGATACAGTGCAGCTCACCTCTTGCCAGCATAGGTTTCAGCATATTTCCGGCATCCATTGCGCCATCCGTCTTGCCCGCACCTACAATCAGATGCAGTTCATCCACAAACAGAATTATTTCACCGTCGCTCTTTCTGACATCCTCCAGTACGGCTTTGAGCCTTTCCTCAAACTCTCCCCGGTATTTGGCTCCTGCCACCAGTGCACCCATATCCAGGGAAAAGATTTTTTTATTCTTAAGTCCTTCCGGCACATCTCCCCGCACAATACGCTGAGCAAGTCCTTCCACTACTGCGGTCTTACCTACTCCGGGTTCTCCGATGAGCACCGGATTATTCTTAGTCTTTCTGGAAAGAATACGAATCACATTCCGGATTTCCGCATCACGACCGATAACCGGATCAAGTTTCTGCTGACGTGCCTTCTCCACCAGCTCCTGACCATATTTAGCCAATGTATCATAAGTCGCCTCCGGATTATCCGAAGTTACTCTCTGATTTCCTCTCACCGTGGAAAGCGCCTGGAGAAAACGTTCCCGGGTAATGCCAAGATTTCTGAAAATCTCATTTACCGCTCTGTTCGGGTGCTTGATCATACACAGAAATAAATGTTCTACCGACACGTATTCATCGCCCATAGCCTTAGCTTCGTCCTGAGCCATCACAAGTACTTTATTTAAGTCATTGCCGATATATGCCTGGCCGCCTGATACCTTAGGCCGTTTTTCCAGTGCCTGTATAATCATATTGGCGAAATACTGAGGCTGGATCTCCATCTTCTCAATCAGCTTCATAATAAGGCTGTCTTCCTGGTTCATCAGCGCATACAGAAGATGTTCCTGCTCAATTTCCTGATTGCCGTATTCATAGGCAACCTTTTCCAGATCTTTAACCGCCTGCAAAGATTTCTGAGTGAATTTATCGATATTCATAACAACTCCTCCAATCCTAACGGTTTTATGAAAAACCTTATTTTGGTATAGAATCTTTTGTTCTATTCGTAATATAACACCTATTTTAGCACTCGTCAATAGTGAGTGCTAATAATTCTATAAAAAATTTGTGAATTTTGTGAACATACAAAAATTGATTCGGGTGCCAAAACTGGTTTATGAATTGTTCCGCGCAATATGCTCCCACAATCCTATGGGAAATTTTGTTCCTCTTTTCTTCGTTCTACATATACTAAACTAAACTCTAAATAAATAAGGTATGAATGCTTATGAGAGATTATGTTATCCTTTCAATAGAAACCCATTTGTTTTTTGCAAGAATTATGAAAGAACACTCTCTTTTTCTGGAAGCGGGATTCCCCTGCTGTGAAAAAGAATATATCGAGGAAGCGGACCGTTTTCGCCGGAAATTTGAAGAACTTTTACGAGACGTCCTTAAAATTGCCGAAGGCAGCATCCATGAATCTGTTTTAAATTCTGGTGAACTGATTACAGAATTTACAATTTTCGCTGAAAAAAAGACGGAAACCTTAAGCGGTATTCCCATTGACAGTGACATTTCCCGAATAACCCGACAGCTGCCCTGTAATTGTATACAAAGCGAAAACCGTTCTCTGTATCAGCCTGTTCAGCGAATTAATGAACGCGCCCTCGGGCTTTTAAATGAATTGATCCATTTTAAGGAATGTATTCTGTGCAAAATGGTGAACGGACAACTTTTCACCACCAATTATCCTCTTCTCATCGAACACATCACCCGGGAAGCCAGATTGTACCGCGACATAGTGGAACAGATTATGGCAAACAGAAGCATTTCCTATCAGAATCTATATGAAACCGAAGCCTTCTGGAATCAGATCATGATGGAGCACGCGTGGTTCATCCGCGGACTTTTAGACCCGTCCGAAGAACAGCTCATTGAAACAGCCGATCAGTTTTCCAGGGACTATGCACAACTGATCAATATGGCCTGCCAGCAGAACTGCCGTGCAAATGCCATGACAGAAAAGGCCCTGGATGAGACACTAAAATACCGCGACTTTAAAGCAGCCGGCACAAAAGGCATCCTTGACTGCCGGATTTCCTCTATCATTCTTCCACTGCTGGCAGATCACGTGCTCCGGGAAGCCAACCACTATATACGTGTGCTGGAAACCGGCCGAACACGATAGGAGGTATTCAAATGGAACTTTGCAATTATCCCTGTCCCGACCAGATAAGATATTACGAAATTGAAGCCATTGAAATACCTGTTGTTTATAACAAATACGGAGATCATGACCCCAACGGGCTTTTGTACGTGCTGAAAAAAGATGCCGAACGCGTCCGTGAAGGAGCCCTGCGCAATTTTTCCTGTGAAATCCCCCAGCCCTATGATGAAGTAAAGCCGCTGGTCATACGGGCAAATGTCGGGGAAAAAGTTGTGATTTCTTTTTCCCATTCGCTAAACCGCACACTTTCCATCCATGTTCTGGGAATGGAATATGATGTGCAGACATCCGACGGAGCAAATGTGGGATTTAATAAGGATACCACCACCCGAAATCAGATCACCTACACCTGGTATGCAGACCGGGAAGGTGTGTATCTGTTTCACGATATGGGTGATACCAGAAGCAGTGAAGAGGGAACCAATATACACGGGCTTTTTGGTGCCATAATCGTAGAAGCCCCACAGTCAAAATGGCTGGACCCTCAGACAGGCGATGAGTTGGAAAGCGGCCTTTTCGCAGATATTTATTCCCCCGGCAAGCCGGCTTTCCGGGAATATGCCGTATTCTTTCACGATGAGCTGGAAATCCGGGACAAAAACGGCAACCCGCCTGTAGATCCCCACACCGGTCTTCCTTCTTCCACCACAGGAATCAGTTATCGGTCTGAACCCATGCGCAACCGCGAGCCTTTGACCAATGAACACACGGACAGCGGAGAAGATATTTCCATGAGTTCCTGGGTTTATGGTGATCCGGCTCCGCCCATTTTGCGGGCTTACGCAGGTGACCCTGCAAAAATCCGGCTGATCCACGGAGGAATTAAGGAAACCCATGTTTTCCACCTCCACAATCATCAATGGCGCCTGGAGGCAGATAACCCGGTTTCCACCATTTTAGACTCCATTACGCTTGGTCCTCAGGAATGCTATACCCTTGATATTCTTCATGGTGCGGGAAGCCTGACCGAAACCATCGGTGATGTAATCTTTCACTGCCACCTTTATCCGCACTTTCATGAAGGGATGTGGACCTTATGGCGAATCCACGACCGCCTGGAGGATGGCACCGGAAAACTTCCGGATGGCACAGTAATTCCACCGCTGATTCCATTAAAAGACAGAATCGCACCGCCACTAAAAGATGACACCCATCCAGGCTATCCAGGCTTTATCAACGGAACCTTTGGCGAACGTCCCCTGCAGCCTCCTCTGGGCATCTTAAATCCTGACGGCAGCAATAAAATTGAACCCACTGATCTGGAACGCGCTAATTTCACAGAAAACCATGTCCCCGGCGCTCTTTATTCTGAAACCTGCCCCTGCCTGCCGGAGAAAAAATGCTGTCTGCATACTTCCTGCAGTCAGGATGAATCCAACGTGAAGATATTTGAAATTGCTCTCGTCCAGGCTAAAGTGACCTATAACCGCTATGGCTGGAACGATCCCCAGGGACGTTTCTTTGTCCTGAAAGAAGATCTGGAGTATCACGGTGGCCTTGACCGCTATATCCGCAAAGTGGAAGAACAGAAAATTCGTGTGGAGCCGCTTGTCATACGGGCCAATGCCGGAGACTGTATTGAGATCCGCTTTACAAATCTGCTTCCGGAATATCTTGAGGAAAGTCCTTTTCAATTAAAAACTTTAACAGATATTACAGGTTTTCATGTACACCTGGTAAAATTCGATACTATCGTATCAGATGGCGCTGCAAACGGATGGAACAATATTGCCGGAGCCAGAAAATATGAGACTCTTATTGAACGTTTTTTTGCAGACACAGAGCTTCGCACAGTCTTTTTCCATGATCATCTGTTTGCCAATTCCCACCAGATGCACGGTGTATTCGGTGCAATGATCATTGAGGAAGCCGGAGCCACATTCCACAGCATCCGCAGCGGTAAAGAACTGCGGAGAGGTTCCCAGGCGGTCATTCGCCGCAGAGATGGTACTTCCTTCCGGGAATTTGTCCTGTTTGTCCATGATTTTGCATTCCTCTTTGATAAAAACGGAAACGCTCTAAATCCTCCGGAAGTTCCCGGTTCCCATGATGATCCCGGTGTGATGGGTATCAACTACCGCTGTGAACCTATGCGGGAGCGCCTGAAGAAAAAGGAGGATCCTGCTTATATTTTTAGTTCCCTGGTTCACGGAGACCCTGCCACCCCAATCCTTGAAACCTACCCGGGAGATGAGATTATAATCCGTCTTCTGGATGGAGCGCATGAAGAGCAGCACGCCTTCAACCTTACCGGAATGTCCTGGCACCGGGAAATCGCAGATCCCCATTCTCCCACTGCAGCCTCTCAGACAATCGGTATATCTGAAGCCTTTAACCTTCGAATCACAAAAAAATATGGACCAGGGGATTATCTCTACTACTTTGGAGGAATTGATGACACATGGCTGGGACTTTGGGGTATCCTGCGTGCATATGACTATCCCGTAAAACGATTGAAACCTCTGTGCAAAGGTAAAGACCGTATCTTACCGCTTCCGCCCTGCCCTGACAAGGATGCGGTTATCCGCAAATACGAAATTGCCGCCGTGCAGCAGAACATCTCCTATAACCGCTATGGTGACCATGACCCGGATGGACTGCTGTTTGTCCCCATTGAGGATTCTGACCGCGCACTGTGCGGAAATTATAAACCCAGGCCCCTGATTCTTCGTGCAAACGCGGGAGAATGGATCGAAGTCACGCTTCATAATCTTTTCAATCCGGCGCAGCCTGTAGAATTTTTTGATTATCCGAGAGTGCCTCTGGATTTTAAGCATCAGCCTTCCATGCGGGTTTCCCTGAATCCTCAATTTCTAAACTATGACCCTGTTTGTGATTCAGGGATCAATGTGGGCTACAACAACAGAGAGCAGACAGTCGGCCCAGGAGAGAGCAAAAAATATCTATGGTATGCAGATAAAGAATACGGTCCCTGCATTATCCACTCTTTTGGAGATATGCGCAACCACAGATATCATGGATTATTCGGCGCTATTCTCATAGAACCGGCCGGTGCCAAATGGTACCGCAATTTCTCATTTTCCAGAGCACTGTATGATGAAGAAGCCGTCATCACTGCTCCCGGTGTGGAAAGCTTTCGGGAATGTGTGGTAATGATCCAGAACGGTATCCGCATGCTGGATTCCAACGGAGAACTTGTAAAGACAATACAGGAAGAAGACGGAGAAGCTGTCGATACAGAAGATACAGGAGAAAAAGGTTATAATTACCGCTCGGAGCGTTTTGCCAACAGGCTGAAACATGACGTCCGGATTTCCAGAGTTTTTAACAGCCGTATCCATGGCGATCCGGCAACTCCACTGTTTAGAGCCTATGCAGGTGAGCGGGTTATTTTCCGCACCATGATGCCGGCAGATAAGCCACGCAATGTGGGATTCACTCTTCATGGTCATAAATGGAAGGAGCAGCCGGAAGATCCATTTTCCAGAGTAATCCCGCTCCAGGGCGGCATCAGTATCGGAAATACCTTCGATATGGAACTAAAGAATGGCGCTTCCTGTCCCGGCGACTATCTCTATCGCTCCGGCAGCCTGAAATGGGATGTGGAATCTGGCATGTGGGGAATCTTCCGGGTAATGAAACAGGGCATTGGATGCCGATGCAAAAATGCCTGCCACAAAATGTGGAAACGTATGTGCAGAGATAAATAATTTAATCTGGTTTCCACCGGAAACTATCTGCCCCGGCAGAATGTTTTCAAAAATATAAACCTGAAAATCCTGCAGTCCAATATTCTTTGAACTGCAGGATTTTCCTTTTCTCATTTTACATGAAACGGATTATCTCCGCTTCTAGATTCCGTGTCCATCCGTTTTACAATGGAAAGCAGACGGCTGTATTCATCTTTTTGCACGGAATCTGTCGCGTCATACTGCAAATCAGTCGGAAAAACAGCGACATATTTCTTATCGTTACTTAACCCGGCAATCTTCCAGTCCGGGAAATCAGAATAATCATTTGCACTCCAGTCATAGGATTTCAATGTCAGGAACTTTCCGCCATATCCGGCATCTTTTGCCCGATTGTAGAAAAAGTTAAGCGTATTTTCATTTACAATCTCACATTCCCATTTAATATCCAGAGGAAGATACAGTTCGAAGACATCTGTCTCCAATATGGAATCACTTGAGGTGTTGCGCACCTTGATTCCCGCAGCAATTCCGGTGGCAGAACCTGTATCTGCCACAAGATAATCTTTATTCACGTAACCGGCTTTCTGATCTTCTGTGTATCCATACCAGTATTGCGAATCACCATCATCCATCACATAGAAAGTATCCCCCGTATAGAGTTGACCGATCTCATTTGAAGAATCATAGGCCGGTTTGGATCTGAGCGCCAGATATCCGCTGTCAACCTTAACTTTGTATGCTGTTGCCGCTTTTTGATCAGCGCCCGCAATGGAGGAAGCACCCATTACCATCGCAAAAATTGCTATAATTGTTATTAAGTGACGGTACATCTTTTTCATTGACTTTTCCTCCTTTTTCGATCTTACAGTAATTTATTTTCATTCTTCTCTTTAGTGACCTGTACATCCATGTTTGTCTTCACCGCAGTGATGTTCTCCACAGGAATGTCCATGTCCCTCATGATTATGATGGCTGCACTGAACATTCGGATTATATGCCAGATTTCCTTCTGCCAGCGCTTTAACCGCTGCATCTGCATCACCTGATACGCCGCCGAAAAGCCTGATACCGGCTTCAGCCAGAGCAGCCTGGGCACCACCGCCAATCCCGCCGCAGATAAGTGTATCAACTCCTGAATTTACCAGAAATCCAGCCAGTGCTCCATGTCCGCTTCCCAGAGTATCTACTACCTGTTCTTTCACAATCTGTCCGTTTTCCACCTCGTACAGCTTAAACTGTGCCGTGTGTCCGAAATGCTGGAAAATCTGTCCGTTTTCATAAGTTACTGCTACTTTCATTTTCTGTTTACTCCTTTCATCTCTTCACAAAATATTCTTCATACCATACAAGGAAAGTATAAATTGTCCATACCTTTCTCCAGTTATCGGAATTCCCTCCGATGTAGTCATCAAAAATAGCATTGATTTCTTCCATATTAAAGAACTTAGCCGCCATCTCACTGTGGAATTTCGCCCGCACATCCTGATTATAACGCTCGTCTGCCATCCAGATACGGATTGGCACAATGAAACCGAGCTTCTTACGGAATGCGATTTCCTCCGGAAGTACTTTTGCCGCAGCAGTACGAAATGCCACTTTGTTCTGCTCATCGTTCACTTTATACCTTGACGGCATACGGGATGCAATATCAAAAATTCTCCGGTCCGTAAGCGGCATACGGATTTCAAGGCCTGCTGCCGTACTCATCTTATCTACATTCAGATAAATGTCGCCTTCCAGCCAAATCTGGATATCTACATCAGACATTTTGGTCAGCGGATCAAGGCCCTCTGTCTCCTCATAAATTCCTTTAGCGAGATCAATTGGAAGAACTCCTTCATAATAATTTTTCAGAATCTTCTTCTTCTCATCTTCTTTCATGATCATGGTGTTGCCCACATAGAAAGTTTTCAGATTATCGCCGTAGCGCTCTGCATTGCGGTACATATTATAACCGCCGAAAAATTCATCCGCGCCCTCTCCTGAATAACAGATTTTTGTGTGCTGCGCTGCTGCGTTGCACCCCAGGGTAAATACAATTGCAGAAGCATCACCCAAAGGCTGCTCCATATTGTACATTACATAGGGAACGACTCCGAAAAAATCTTCCGGTGTAACACGGCACACATTGTGTTTCACCCCAAGAAGATCCGCTGTCACTGCCGCTACTCTGGATTCATCAAAACGCTCTTCATCATAACCGCAGGAATCAGCTTCCCCGGCATCAGATACTGCCAGGACATACGATGAATCCACTCCGCCTGACAGAAAAGACTCAACGGTCTCATCCTTCGCCTTCACTTCCGGCATAATATCAAGAAGCGTGCTGTGAATTTCATCAGCCCAGTCCTCCAGCGATTTGCTCTCATCCGGATGAAATTGGGGAGTCCAGTAACGTGTAATTTCCATCTTGCCATCTTGCCATATCAGGTAATGCCCCGGCATCAGCTTCTTCAGGCCCTTGAAGAAAGTGTTCTCTCCAGCCACATAAGTCAGTGTCAGATATAACTGAAGCATTTCTTCATTAAGCTCTTTTACAAATCCCGGCTGCTCAAGGATCTGGCGGATCATTGTTCCGTAAAGAATCTCACCGTCTTCCGCAATATAATAATAAAAAGGCTTTGTTCCGAACTGATCACGCAGGCAGAACAGCTTCTTTTCACTGTCATCCCACAGGGCAAAGGCAAACATTCCATACATATGGTCCGCCATCTGATATCCCCATGTTTCATAAGCCTTTATAAGTATGGCCTCTTCCCGCGCTTCCCTGGATAAGTTCTTATCTATTTCCAGTTCCCCGCAGAGTGCCTCCCAATTCCGTATATGTCCTCTGTATTCTTTTACTGTAATCATCTGTGTAACCTCTCATCATTTGAAATTCCTGACATTTTTTATTATAAATCAAATTCCCCCCAATAACAACCGTATATTATTTTTAAATTGACCTCCCCATCCTCAAATTATATAATGAGAAAAGATTAAGAAACAACTGCGAAAGGATTTCTTACCCATGATTTCAATAAATCATGCCAAAAAGGCATTTATCCAATATTTAAAGTCCTACGATACCCGGGATCCCAAAATTGCGCTCAAAATCCGCCATACTTATGCCGTTATGAAAGCCTCCGGGTATCTGGCTGATTCTCTTCAACTGGATGAAAATGAAAAAAATCTTGCTCTGCTTATTGGCCTGCTGCATGATATCGGCCGTTTTGAACAGCTGACACTGTTCAACAGCTATGACGATAACCTGATGTCCCATGCCGAATGCGGCCTTAAAGTTTTATTTTCAGACGGACATATCCGGGATTTTATTGACACTGATAAGTATGACGACATCATCTGCCACGCTATTAAAAATCACAGTCTGTACGCCATTGATTCCTCCCTTTCCGGCCGCGCTCTTCTGCACGCACAGATTATCCGGGATGCTGACAAACTGGACAACTTCCGCGTCAAAGCCGTTGATCCCATTCCTGCAATGCTGGACATTTCAGCTGAAGAACTTGGGGGTGAAGAGATAAGTGATAATATTCTGGCAGAATTTCTTGCTCATCATCAGATAAAAAAGGAAGACCGGCACACCAAAATGGATATGTGGGTCTCCTATATTGCATTTATTTTTGATTTCAATTTTCCTGCCAGCTGCCGTTATGTACTGGAACATAATTATATTGAAAGCAATATTGACCGCATCCCTTACAGCAATCAAAAAACTGCTGAAAAGATGGAGCGTATCAAACAGGAAGCAATTGCATATTGCAGAAGGGAACAATTATGATAGCCATTTTTCTGGCACCTGTATATATCGCACTAAATGCATACATTTTCTTATGGTTTATGCGGTATATGAGTGCCTGCTCACATTATTTTGAAAAATGGCAGTTCGGAGCTGTGACACTCATTATATACAGCTTTTTTGCACTGTCCATCCTGTTTGCCTTTCTGTTCCCCATACGCTGGCTGAAGCATGTTTCCAATATCTGGTTTGGAATGATAGCCTATATACTTCTGACAGTTGCCTTCGCTGACCTTGTGCGCATTCTTCTGAAACATGTGATAAAAATAAATCCGGAAAAGCTGTCTTCACCCAGATTGTTTATCGCAAACGGAACAATATGCATTATCATTATTGCCGCTCTGACAATATACGGCTACTTCCACGCGAGACACATCCAGGTAACGCCATACACCGTTTTTATCAATAAAGAATGCGGCGGGTACGATTCCATGAAAGTCGTACTGACTGCCGATCTTCATCTGGGTTATAACATGGGAAATGCTCAGATGAAACAGATGGTAAAAAAAATCAATGCCCAAAAACCTGACCTTGTAGTCATTGCGGGAGATTTTTTTGACAATGACTTTGACGCTTTAAAAGATCCCGACAAAATTGCTGACACACTTCGTGATATTGAAAGTACATGCGGTGTATACGCCTGCTATGGAAATCATGATATCCAGGAAAAGATCCTGGCGGGATTCACTTTTGATCAAACTGAGAAAAAAGAAAGCGATCCAAGAATGGACGCTTTTGTAGAAGATGCCGGAATTATCCTGCTGCGGGATAAAGGCGTATTAATCGACGACAGTTTTTATCTGTATGGCAGAGCCGACAAAGAACGTCCCGGACGGGGTATTGAAAAACGCAAAACACCTGCAGAACTTGCCGCTCAGGCCGCCCCGGATAAACCCCTTATCGTCATTGACCATGAACCTGACGAGCTGGATGAATTATCAGAGGCCGGCGTGGATCTGGATCTGTGCGGTCACACACACGACGGACAAATTTTCCCCGGAAATATTACGATCAATTTCTTCTGGGAAAACGCTTACGGCTATCTGAAAAAAGGTAATATGCACAATATTGTCACATCCGGAGTCGGCGTCTTCGGCCCCAATATGCGTGTGGGAACAAAGAGTGAAATCTGCAGTATTGAGATAAAATTTAAGAAAAACTAATTCCCGGGGTCCACAATACTATTTTGAAAATTCACCGCAGATTTTCTTCTCCAGCAGCACCAGCCCAACACCCTCTATGCCGTTAAAAACACAGGGCACAGTGCCGATCTCATTATATCCGAGTTTTCGGTACATTGCCCTGGCACGGAGGTTCCTCTCGTTGGTATCCATTCTCAGACAGGAACAGCCATTTTTCAACGCATACTGCTCATAGAATCGAACAAATTTCTTTCCATATCCTTTTCCCGAAACTTTTGGCGAGATAACAAGCGTATGCAGCACCATTACTTCATCATCGGATGCCGGATACTGCCACTTTCCCTCTTTATAGACATCCACCTGCTGCCGGTTAATGATTGCTGTTCCCACAAGCCTGCCATCATCCTCCGCAGCAAACAGATCTCCTCTTTGCAGAGCTGCCTGTGCAGTCTCCCGAATTGGATAAACATTTCTGTCCCAGCCAATCGTAACACGTCCCTGTTCTTCTTCTGTATGAATATCTGAATAAATCTCCTCTATCTGCTGCAAATCATTTTCTGCTGCTTTTCTGATCATCATTTACATCATCCTCTCAGATTACTTTTTAAAATTTTCTATATTATTCATTTGAAATTCACCAGCCTGCCTTATATGTCAATCGGTAAAAAAGCACCAATCACCGCCAGAACAACAGACGGCAGCAGATTCGCAACACGGATTTTTTTGCCCCAGACAAGATTGATCCCTACACAGAAAATCAAAACAGATCCAATCAAAGACAGATTCATCAACGCCGCTTCCGTCATAACAGGTTTGATAAGTCTTGCCAGCAGTGTCATCACTCCTTCAAACAAAAAAACAGGAATTGCTGAAAATACACAGCCTTTTCCCATGGAGCAGGTCATAACCATAATAATGATCAGGTCAAGAATAGCCTTCGTTGCCAAAATCGAATAATCTCCCATGATACCATCCTGTATCGATCCCACAATTGCCATTGCCCCGATGCACACAGTAAGAGATGCTGTAACAAATCCATTAACAAAATCCCTGTCTTTTGCATTTCCGGTCTTAATCTTGAGCCATTCTCCGAATCGCTCAAATCCTTCCTCTATATCAATAATCTCACCGATAAAGGCCCCTAAAGCCAGACAAATTACGACAAACATCGACCTGCCGCTTCCAAGCGCTCCATTCTCGATCTTCAGCATGCCTTCCATCGCACCTGCGCTTCCAATAAAAAGAGTACTGACCCCGCATGCCTTACACAAAGTATCCTGACTGCTGTCTTTGAGGTATCTGCCAAAAAAACAGCCGGCAAAACCTCCGGCTATAATACAAACTGTATTTATTATTGTTCCAAGTCCAATCATATCATTTTCTTCCGCCTATGTAATAATAACCATATCATACGCGATTTTATCCAGATAATCAAGATGTGCAGCCACATATTTTTCTGCAATCCGGGCAGACTAAAAATAAAAATCTCACGGAGGGCAACTATGGAAAAAGATACGATTTGTTTATTAAAAGAATGTGATGCCGGAACAAAGATGGCCGTATCATCCATTGATGAAGTACTTGACCGGGTGCAAAATTCAGATATGCGCAAACTGTTAGCAGAAAGCAAAAGCCATCATGAGAAGCTGTGCAATGAAATCCATACACAGCTTGAACAGCACCACAGCGAGGAAAAAGAGCCGGGTACAATAGCCAAAAGCATGTCATGGATGAAAACTAACATGAAACTTACCATAAATGAAGATGATTCTACCGTTGCCGACCTGCTGACAGACGGATGCAATATGGGAATCAAATCTCTTCACAAATATCTGAACCAGTATCAGGCTGCCGACCATACCTCAAAGGAAATCTGCAATCGTCTGGTTTCCATAGAAGAACAGCTGTGCAGAGATTTGCGCTGCTACCTGTAACACTTTGGCAGAAAAAAGAAAAACCCGGACAGAGACAATTTTGGTATGCTCCCTTCAGTCTCTGCCCGGGTCTTTTCTCATATTCTCAATACTTAAATTTACTGATTCGGTCTGACAGACATATTGATGTCCCCGCTGGAAGTCTTCACTTCACATTTGCCGCCTTCTGCAGACTCCGGAATGTCAATCTCTCCACTTCCTGTATCCACAATAAATACCTTGTCTGTAAGAAGTGTTCCGGACACCTCACCGCTGGTTGTTCTAATCTGAAGAGAATCTGCATCACTTCCCCGCAGGGTCACATCCCCGCTGCTGCTTTCTATAGCGATATTCTCAGAAGCAATCACATCCAAAAGGTCCACCTCACCGCTGGTACAATTGACAGTAATATTTTTACACTCAATTCCTTCCAGATTAATATCCCCGCTGGAAACTGTGATATTCAGGTCATTCTTTACAGCCGCCTGTAAATCTACTCCACCGCTGGTATTTTTGATTTCGATATCAGCAAAACAGAAATCTGCCGGGATCTCAATATCACTGCTTTTTCCTTTAACAGAAAGGAAATCATATTCTTTTTCCGAAAGATATATGGTCATTCCCATTTCACCTGTATAAATTCCTATATGGTCATACCACTTACTGTTATCCTCACATTCAATTACCAGTGTATCGTTTTCCACTTCAACTGTATAGGAAATGTTATCTTCTGCCGCACAGACAACTCTGCTGTTTCCGTCCTGTGAAGGAACAAATACAACATCGTACAAAGGTTCTTCAATACTGATTTTTTTAAAACTGTTCTCTACACTATAAGTATTGGTTACAATCTCCACTGTATTTAATTTTGACAGATCAAAACCAACGGCAGCCAGCGCACCAAATGAAATGATTACTCCTGCACCAATGCACACAGCCGATGCCGTGATCAGCCTTTTTTTCATCTCTTTCATAATACAGTCTCCTTTCTGATAAAACACGCTTTAATGCCAAACAGAATCTGTTTGCTGAGAATTGCTGCTCCCTTAGCGATCTGATTGACTCCCAGGGAAAAAAGGATTGTGATACCAACAAATATCAGGCCTCCGCCCAAAAACAATACAGCCTGGAAAAAATGGCTTGTGCCTGCAAGTGCTGCCGCTCCAAAAACACCTCCTGCTGCACCTGCAGCGCAGGAAACAACACCCGCATACAGCACAATAATCCCTGACCACAGGACAATATATAGTGACAGGACAATGCAGCCAGCCGCCAGCAAAAGCGGAATCCATACCGGTGATCCCAGAACCAGCAAAACAATCTCCCATATTCTCAGTGCCTTTTGCGGTTTCACTTTTGCTTTTACCAGTTTGGGTAAAGATGTCTCCATTAGAATCTGGGATACTATCTCATCGACCGGGCCTATTGCACTGACGGCTGCTGCTTCTGTCAATCCGTCTTCCACACTGTCATCTATCATCTCACTATAGTAATCCAGTGACTTTTCAATATCTTCTTTGGGAAGCCCTTCCAGCCGCTCCCGAAGCAGGGCAAGAAATTCAAATTTATTCATTGTCATTCTCCTCTCTGGTTACAAATCTGTAAATCGACATTATTTCATTCCACTCTTCCTTAAAAGCTTCAATTCGCTCAAGTCCCAGCGGTGTAATATGATAGTACTTCCGAAGCCTGCCATTATGCTCCAGAGAACGCACCGTCAGCAATTGGGCTGATTCCAGCCGCCGAAGAATCGGATAAAGTGTCGATTCTGATATTTCCACATAAGGCTTCATATCCTTGATAATCTGGTATCCGTAGGAATCTTCATTCTTAATCGCCGCAAGAACACAGACATCTAAAAGTCCTCTTTTTAACTGAATATCCATTTAATACCTCCTTTCGTATAATACTATACGATACATAGTATTATGTGTCAAGAAGTAAAATAAAAAGCAGCAGGAAAATCCCGCCGCTCATCTGTTACATTTCCGTCACTATTTACTCTGTTCAAACAGCCAGTCTCTGACTGCTGCAAGTTTATATGCTGACTTTGTCCATTCATAATCTTTGCTCTTCTTCCATTATAATTTTGCTCCTGCGCATCACATTTCGGGCTGCAAAAACAGCATAGAGCATTGCAACTGATTCAGAAATCCACATGGAATACCATACCCTTCCGATTCCGAAACGCGATGCAAACAAATATGCCAGCGGAACAAATATGATTAACTGACGCAGCGCCGTTCCCAACATATTGACCATTCCGTTACCCAATCCGGACATAGAATATCCAAGAATCATTGTGACAGAAGCAAACGCAAAAGTAACTGAAATAATCCGCAGAGCCGGAACCCCGATGCTCAGCATCTCATTACCTGGAGAAAACAATCCCAGCAATACAGATGGTAAAGCCATAAAAACTACCGTGGCAACAAGAGAAAGTCCTGTTCCTATCGGTAAAATTGTTCGGATTGCTTCCTTAATACGATTATAATTTTTAGAACCATAGGAAAATCCTACAATTGGAATAGCGGCCTGCCCTAATCCATTCATCGGCATAAACAGAAAATTTTGTAATTTGTAATATACACCAAAGAACGCAACTGCTGTGGATGAAAAAGGAATCAGAATTGCATTGATAACTGCCACCATAACGCTTCCAATAGACTGTGTGATTATGGTTGGCACCCCTACTTTATAGATTTGTGCCACAACAGCTTTGTTCATTTTATAATCTTTCCATTTTATTTTCACTGTAGGATTCTTAACAGCGTTGAGCCAAATTGCAACGACAGCACTGACACACTGCCCGATCACGGTTGCAATTGCAGCACCACGCACTCCCATGGAGGGAAGTCCAAGCCATCCAAAAATCAAGATCGGATCTAAAATGATATTGACAACTGCCCCCGCAATCAGTGAGATCATACTGTAAAAGGTGTCCCCAACTGATTGTAAAAATCGCTGAAACATAGTGCTGACCAGGCTTCCGATACAAAAAATCATACAGATAGAAAGATATTGAATACCATACTCTGCAATGATTTCATTTTTTGTAAAAGTATGGACAAAAATTCCGGTGCAGGTAAATCCTAAAATCATAAAAATCACAGTGCTGAAAATCGAAAGTATTAAACCTGTCATAGCAGTATTTTCAATCATCTCAGTATTTTGGGCACCTATATTTTTAGACAGGACTGCATTTACACCTACCCCTGTACCAACCCCCACTGCAATCATTAAAAGCTGCACAGGAAATACCAGAGAAGTAGCTGTCAATGCATCCTCACTTAGCTTTGCCACAAAAATACTGTCCACAATATTATAAAGTGACTGTATCAATAGCGAAAGCATCAATGGCAGCGACATTGTAATGACAAGTCTGGGCATAGGCATAGTACCCATTTTATTTTCTTTCATATTATAAAATACCTCCTCTCACATAAAAAAGCGTGAAAACAAGGGAGATAAGCATTTCTCCTTGATTTCACGCTATTATTAGCCGGCTTTAAACATATTATATTCACTTGAACCTGGAAATTATAATACCATACGTCTTTTTGATTTGTAAAGAAAAATAAATATTTATGCCAGAAATTTACCAACAGAGGCAATAAACTACAAGTTCATCACCTCTGAGTCAACATTCTTAATCTCATTTGTTTATAATTTAATTATTTGCTATAAAATGCTTCTATGGCCTCTGCAAAAAACTCAGCTGCGCCCTCACCGTACACTTCATCCAATTTCTTTTTATAGAATCCATCACGATACGAGTTGGCAACAGCAAGCATCACACCTTTTTCTTCTTTAACCTGAGTAAACTGTTTCATTACAAATCCATATTCGCCTACAATTTCTTTCACCTCAAAGGAATCTATTTCTTTTCCCCGCTTCGCAATCAGTTTCTCCAGAATATGATTGATCCTTTTATTATAACTATCGGCCACTTTCCTGCTGACAGGATTGTTTACAACAGACAGAAGAGCATCTTTTCCTCCATACCACTCGACTACCTTTGCATAACTTTTCTGCATTTTTTCTGACGATACCACCTCAATGTAATGTTTTCTCCACTGATCCACGCCTCCAAACTCATCCATGGAAAGCTGTCTCAATTCTTCCGGCATATGTTCAATCATTGTTTGAAACATTTCTTCAACTTCTGCTTTACTGAAAATTGTAAAATCCATTTTGTTGTCCCCTTTCAGAATATCATCAATACTGGCAATCAGACGCTCCATACGTTCTTTCTTTTCCACCAGCATTTTTCTCTGCGTTTGCAGAATCTTGTTTCTGTCAAAAGCAGGATTATCCATAACTGCTTTAATCTCTTTCAAGGGAATATCAAACTCACGAAAAAACAATATCTGCTGTAAAGTCTCCATGGCCTTATCGTCATAAAGCCGGTATCCCGCTTCACTTTTAGCAGTTGGACAAAACAATCCAATTTCATCATAATAGTGAAGTGTACGCGCGCTAATACCCGTCAGTTCTGATACTTCCTTTACTGTCATCATATCTTCCGGCCTCCCTGCTCCTGATAAAACTACTTTAATCTATGACGTTCCGTGAAGGTCAATAAGATTTTTACTTTTTCCAAAACCGGAATAAATACTATTTCCGGATATACCATACCTCCATGGTCAAGTTTCCAGTTTATAAGCACAAAAATTTCTGATTTAAACAATGTTTCTGATATATTTAAAATGCACTCTGTTACTTAATACCCGCAAATTTCATAAGCATCATATTCATAATCCAAATGATATCCCAGCTTTTCTGCCAAAGCTGCCGACCATACATTCTGCGCATCCCAGCTTGGATATAGCCCTCTGTCAAGACATTCCAGAATCAATTTCGCACCGCATATAGAAGCCAGTCCTTTTCTGCGGTATTCCATTTTTGTATCAATTTCAATCTCAATCCCGCCAGGATAAGCAGAATAAGAAGATGCACCGGAAACAGGAATCCCATTTTTCGTAATGACAACACCTAGACCTGATTTTTGATAAAAAGAATAATCAGAAAACTGTGACACCAGATCCCTGCACCACTCTTCCTTTTTACAATAATCAAAAATTGGCTTATCTATCAGCCTGACGATATATTCAGACGGAAGCTTCTTAACAATGGACTCCAACTTTCGCCTGTCAAAAATATTTTGTTCCTTCTTCATGGCATATCGCGTAACCTTTTTTGCCTTGCTGCCATAATACTTTTCTATTTCCTCCGCCCATTGATGATTCTGCGGAACAGCGATTATAAATTCCTGTGTACACCATTCCGGTTTAAATGCAATCAATTCCCTGTCAGGCGTTCCGGCAAAAAAACAAAAGTCACCCAATATTGCCATTGCAGAAGTGGGATTATATTTATCATCAGCATAAACGTATCCCATCACACCTTGCAGGCATGACCAGATAATTGTCTCTTTCCAATCTCCAAAAATAAATACCACACTATCTCTGTCATTTATTTCATATATCATACAATCTTTTCTCCTGACTTTCTCTAAAGAACTGCAAACATAAAGGCCGAGGGCAGCAATCTCTCATAAAGCTGCTGCCCGTAACATCCATTTTTCCCTTTTCCCTATCCACGATGTGCTTTTTTACAGCAATAATAGCATCCATCGGCATCTGGATAGCCATTTCTCTTTGCATAAGCTACCGCATCAATTTCATCTGCATGCCATCCAAGATTGTACTGATTCCAGTAAGACGGCCTGCGAATACATGTGGAAGTATGAACTTCATTGTAACGTCCATCGGTCTTTTCTTTATTGATAATATAATTTGGCATTTACAGCACCTCCCTTCATTACTGTTATTGAAGAAAGCATACCATAAACACCATCAGCTTTGGTGTGCTGACAGCACAATTCTATCCACCAATAATTGCAAGAATCAAAATCAGCGCAAATAAAAAAATTATTGGCCACAAAAGATACCCCACCCAACGTAAATATTTTCTTTGCATAAATGGCAAATACTTTTGCAAACCAAGATAATCTGCATAAAATGCAATTGTTAACAGACACCATATCAAACAAGTCAACCTGTTTGCCCATAAGTAAAAACCAGTTATCGAACTGCCATCTGGCTTTGTAAATTCTGTTGAAAGCCCTAACCAAAAAATAAGCAAATAGCCAATCCCGCCAAGTATCATTTTCCAGACTACCCCTGTCCTGAAACCAGGCAAAAGAAATGGAATTGTCCACAAACTCCTTTTTTCTGGCAGTTTTTCCTGTAAATTATCTGTACCAGTTCGATTCGTTTTTATCATCCTGGCCAGTACTGTCTGCAGATCCCGTCTCAAATCCATTACCGTCTGATATCTGCTGTCAGGAGAAAATTCAATACACTTATTAATAATGTCTGGCACGGAAATCCTTCCATGTTTCTCAGTCTTATACAAATATTCATCCGGATATTTTTTTGTGAGCAAATAATTCATCATGATCCCCATTGCATAAATATCCGTCCTTGCATCTGATTGCCGGTAGCCAAACTGCTCCGGAGCCGCATATTTTCGTGTTCCAATAATTACTGTATCATAGCCTTTTCCCTGTTCATATTGTTTTGCCGTATTAAAATCTATGATTTTCAGATAACCATTTTCCTGAATCAAAATATTTTCCGGTTTTAAATCCCTGTGAATAACAGGCCGCGGCAATTGATGAAGCTGCTCCAGCACATCACATATAGTAATCATAAAACGACAAACTTCCTCCTGCGTATAAACTCCCGTCTCTTCAAGATGCACTGCCAGAGATTCGCCCTGTATGTACTCTTCTATAATAATCAGTTTCCCTTCATCTTCTATGCATTCAAAAATCCTGGGAATATGAGGATTATTACACTCCCTCAAATATTCATATACTTCCCTGCAATAGATTTCCTGTTCCTTCTTTACGAAAATCCGATTATTTTCCACATGCTGAACAAGACACACATTTTTATGCGTGCTGATGTCTGCTATTTTTCTATAGTAAGACAATCTGCACTGCTCTTCTAATGTCATAATAGTTGATCTCCTCTTGTCTTTCAGGTAATAATCATTTATCATGATTATAACATTTATTTCCACTATTATCCATCATGCATAAGGAGCCATCTATGAAGTCAAAAAAAACCCCTACCACCATTTTATTTCAGGAGCTGGAAGACATTTCTCAAGGGCATAAATCATATCAGACCTTTCTAAATGAGCACAAAGGCGAAAAAACATTTATTTCATTGAAAGATTTTATAGATAACTACTTCTTCGAGCATCCGGATATTACCCCTTCTATCATTATACGCGACTCTAATCTAAGCAAAAACTATGTATATCCAATCTGCAGCGGCAAAAAGAATCCATCAAAATACAAATTAGCCGCCTTCTGCATTGGAGCACATATGAACCTTAAAGAGACTCAAAAAGCCCTCTCCTTAGCTGGATGTTCTGAACTTTATCCTAAAATCCCTGCTGACGCTGGAATAATCGTGTGTATCAACCGGAAATGTAAAAATGTGACAGAAGTTAATTTATTTCTCTCTGAAAATGGAGTCGAAAGTCCATTTACAAATGACTAATGCAAAAGAGCCCGGAAACCCGCATAAATGGGTTTCCGAGCTCCATTTTTACGCTCCATTTTTTTATTCAAACTCCTCAGCGGATAACATGAACTGGCTGTTTTTCTCTGCTTTTTAAAGAATTTATTATCCATATTCTTCAAAAAATACTCTGGTATTTGTGCCAGTCCAAATTTTTAGAGCCAAAATAGATCCAGCCGGAGCCATCATTTTCTCCTTGTCTGCCCTATCTACATGACGCTAGCGCCATGTAATTATTACACTAACAAGGAAAATCATCTATGTTCCCTCAGCTTCTCCAATATCGCCATAACATCCGGCTGTGTTGGAGTGAACTTGATACCGCGCTTTAACATACCCATGACTTTTCTTGCTTTCTGCTCAATTTCTCTGGCGGTATGCTCACTCGTCAACATCAGATGATTACCAGCGATTGTATACTCCCGTTCTATGTATTCCTCTGTTATCGGAAACATATCTTGTATCAGAAATGCACTCTCCCGGCTGTCGTCCAGTTTGACGATATGAAGAATGTCGCAAGGTTTCCCAGCTTTTTCTTTTTTCTCCATAATCCGTCTGTATTTGTCAATGCGGCTAGACAATGGTATCATCCAGTATATCCGTAAGCGCATAGTTTCGGGGTGGATTTAAGTTATTCTGCAAATCTGCCATAATTA
>JAUNSC010000033.1 GCA_030539395.1 Eubacteriales bacterium | reverse complement strand
GCTTCCAAGTGGTAGATCGCCATTCGTTCTCACCGTCCTTTCGTTCTTGTTTTTGTTTCTTTTTCGCAAAAAGAAAATGGGTGTCGCAGAAGAAGCGATACCCATAACTGCGACAAAGCTGCCGGTGGCAGGTTTTCGCAGGCAGTTGACGCAAAGTGGGGTGCAATTTGTACCCCTACTCACAGACGCAAAAGCGGGTGTGTTTGCGATAACTGCGTGGACAATGACAGCAACACCACAGTGCTGTGGCATTGTCCATAAGGCTCCCGCAGGAGCCGCATCCGCCTCGCAGAGCGCACGGTTGCCGCAGGCAATACCACCGCCCCTTCGGGGTGGTGAGTAAGTGCGCCCTTCGGGATAAAAGAAACGGGACGCTCGGTTGCCCGAACGCCCCTCGTCTCAAATCTTCCGTGCCAAACTGCATAAATAATCCTCCAACTGCTCCAAAGTCATCTGTGTTGTATGAGGTAATGCTTTCTCCAGTATCGCTCCCTCCTGGATCAGCCGCCGTGTCCTCGCTTTTCGCTCCTTATTACGGTCACGCATCTCGGCTTCCTCCAATCTGTGCTTGGCTTGCAGTAATTTCTTCTCATCTGTGGTCATAGAAAATCCTCCTGTGGTAGTAAAAATAGGGTTATTTGATAGCAGCGTAATACCAAATATCCGTCCGTTTGGTATCATGCTTTTTCTAAAAATTGTTGTAGTAGCAAAAATGCCCCCATTTGGTATCGCAGTAATACCAAACGAGGGCAATAGTAGTATCAGAAGCTGTCAGCGAAGTCCAATGCCGCCGAAATATTCTCGTCATCCTCGACAGACGGAGTTTCAACGGCAGCAGGCGGTGTGAACATCGGCATACCGACAGGTGCAAATCGCAAGCCCTGCTCGATGGCTTCTGTCACACGCCGAAGAAAAGCATCCTCTTTTTCACGGGTTTCCAGATAGGGATCGGAAGCAAGCCGTGCCTGCCGTTCAAAGTGGTCATTGATGGCGGTAACAATCGCCTTGCTGTAGGAGCGATATTGCTTCTTATCCATCCGCTGTAAATGCTCGTAGGCTCGGCAGTCATCCTCATCCGAAAGATTTAAGCGCAGGGTTGTCGTGTAGATCTGCTTCATACGATGCCGCCTTTTCTGTTCTGCTTCTGCTCGGCAAGCACCTCATATCCCTTTGCGGTAGCGCAAATATCGTCGTTGATGATAACACGGTCTTTATCATAGCTGCCGAAGTTTTTGAGAATACAGCTCCCGCCGCCCACCACATACAGACGCATCAGTTCGGGATCATACTCATGCTCACGCAGTCTGCGGAAGATGCCCTCGGCATACTCGGTTGCGGTATCACGGATGGCTGTCAGATAACGCTGGCTGATGTCTGCAGTGCCGTGACGGATGACACGCTCAAGGACAGTTTCATCCACCGATACGCCAAACTGCTTCATCAGATTTTCACGCACCGCAAGCATACACTGATTGGTGCCGTACTTTTCGGTGAAGCACTTTTTCGCAAGAGGACGGCACTCGTTGATATACATGACGTTCATCGTGCCGTTGCCAATATCGCAGAGCATATTGATACCCTTGAACTCACGGAGCTTGTCTGCAACCGCAGAAAAGCCCTGCGGGAAAATATCTGCACCGGCAAAATCAACGTGGTAGTCAACGCCCTTGAACGTAAAGTCGGCGCTGTCGTTTTGCAGGAGATATGCCTTGAAGCTGTCCTTCTGTTCACTCACCCAAGTCAGAGGAAGTCCCGCAGCAAGGTGGACACGGGCAGCGGTCAGCTTTCGGATGTTCAGTTCACGGGCAACAGCTGCGAGAGTGAGAATATAGTAGTCGCTGTCTGTCATTTTGTCGGAGATAAACTCCTTGTGTTCCTCACCGATGAGATAATATCTGCTTTCATAGACAAGCAGATTGCTTTTGAAGGTCGGCTCTTTGTCATAGGCGGCAACGCCCGTCTTGAAACAGCAGTGGGCGGTCTTGATGTTGCCGTAGCCGTGGTCGATACCGATGATGATGGGATTGGTGTTATTGTAGTTGTTCATAAAATTCATAGAGTTTCCTTTCTGCCGCTTTGCGGCGATAAAAAAATATTGATTGGTATGAGTGAAAGTTCCCAGATTGGAAACTTTCAGTTGTGGGGAAAATATCAAGTCCCCAAATTGGGAACTTGATAAATACCGGCTCAACGGTGGGCAGGCAAGTTGTCAAATTGGGAACTTGCCATATTAGATATGGTAAGTTCCCAAAACGGGAACTTACCACACAGTCGGACGGGGATCACGGCAAGTTCCCAAAATGGGAACTTGCCAAATAAACAGGTAGCGATTTTGGTAAAGTGCCAACTTGGCACTTTGCCACGGACGATTTGCTAAGTTGTCAGATTGGCAACTTACCAATCACCTCGAAAAACATCAAGAATCAAAGTTTCAAAATGATACATTGATTGCAAAACAGGCATAAAAAATCAAGTGGATATTTTGTCCACTTGAAAACAGAAGAAGCGGATCGACATACATCAATCCGCTTCAAATATCGTTATGCTGTTTTCTGTTCCTGTTGGGTTTCTTCGGTAGGTGGAGCATCAAGAAATACCGACTCTTTTTCCTTCGCTCGGTTTGCCGCATTGCGTATCCGCTGCCCTTTGAGATGCCCTTCATAGCGGCAATCATCACAGCAGTATTTGACATCCGACCTCATTGTGGTAAAGGTCTTTCCGCAGTTCTCGCAAGCGATCTCACGGCTTCGCTCTTTGGCGGCTTCCTGCCGATAATACCTTGCTCGGCAATTCACATCGCAGAACAGTTTTGCCGTTGACCTTGCTTCAAAGGTCTTGCCGCAGCATTTGCAGGTCTGCGTGATGGGAACACCTACGGTGCGTTCGCCGGATTTTAGCTTTTGGTAGCGTTCACGGCTGCGGGCACGTTCTTTCTTCAAGAACTCCTGCCGCTGGATTTCTTCCTCGGTCAGCTCCGGTGCGGGAAGCTCAAAATGCCCGATGAATTTCAGATAAATCTCCACTTCCTGCACACGATCTCCGTCAATCCTTTCGGGAGCGTGGACAATGATCTTGTCGATAAACTCGTTAATCATCATCGTGGTCAGCTCGGAAAAGTCGGTGTATTTTCTCGCCAGCTCCATAAACTGCTCCACACGGACGGTATCTTCCTCAAAAGAAGATACCCGCTGTTCGGCTTCTGCCACGGATGTCTGCAAGGATTTCTGCTCGGCTTCGTATTCGGCAAGCAGGGTATCAAAGCGTTCATCGGTAATGCGCCCGATGGCAAAGGATTCATATAGCTTTTTAATGATATTGTCCAGCTCGGCAATACGCTTCTTGTCCTTGTTTAGCTTCCGTTTGGTTTCCTTTGCCGCTTCCTTTTGCTTGATCTGAGAAGCAGAGCGCACCTTTTCCATAAACTCGTCTTGATTGGAAATGGCATAGGTGCTGACGGTGCGAATGGTGTTCAAAATAAGCTCTCGGAGTGCTTTTGTGGAAATATGATGATTGCGGCAGGCGGCAGAGCGTTTCTGTCCTGCCAACTTATAGGTGGAACACTCGTAGGCATCGGAGGGGTAAGGCTTGCTGTCAGACCCTCGTGTGCGCTGATTATACATTTTTGCTCCGCAGTCGGCACAGAACAGAAGTCCCGTCAAGGGATTTGCTTCACCTATCGTGTCATGCCGTCTCGGTGTCTTTCGCAGCTTCTGTGCAAGCTCCCACGTTTCCTTATCCACGATGGCTTCGTGGGTATTCTCAAAAATCAGCCAGTCCTCTTTTGGATTCATCACAGGGTTCTTATCCTTGTAAGACTGCTTGTGAGAACGGAAGTTGACCGTATGCCCCATATATTCGGGCTTGGAAAGGATGCTCCCAACGATATAACCACTCCAGTTATACGGATTGGGAAATTCCTCTTTGCTTTTCCAAACGCCTTTCTTCTGCTTACCGAGGTAAACGGCGGGCGTTTCCACCTTATCGTCATAGAGAATACGGGCAATATCATAGGGGCCTTTGCCCTCGATGGTCAGACGGAATATCCTGCGGACAACCTCGGAGGCTTCCTCGTCGATATACCAACTGTACTTGTCACCCGGCATCTTCTTGTAGCCGTAGATAGCGCAGTTGGTGGTAGGCTTGCCCGATTCGCCTTTTACACGGATAGCGGTGCGCTGTTTGCGGCTCAAATCACGAAGATACCATTCGTTCATAATATTGAGGAACGGCGCAAACTCGTTGCTGTTCTGGTCATCGCTGTCCACGCTGTTGGCAATCGCAACAAAGTGAACGCCGTGCTGACGGAAGAACACTTCCGTGTAAAAACCGGTCTGTAGATAATCTCTGCCGATTCGGCTCATGTCCTTTACGATCACATGGGCAACCTTACCGGCTTCAATATCTGCCTCTAACTGCTTCCATGCGGGACGGTTGAAATTGCCGCCGCTCCAACCGTCATCGGTATAGTGCTGAATATTCGTGTAGCCTCTCTGCTCGGCATAGCTTTCGAGGTATTTTTTCTGATTGACAATGCTGTTGCTATCGCCAACCTGGTCATCGTCACGGGAAAGTCTCTCGTACAATGCCGTAATTTTATTGGGATCCTGTCCCACAGTCTGTTTCACGCTCATCATGATGCGCTCCTTTCAGACTGTCGGCTCATTTGTGGTGCATTTATTATATCATAATTTTCGCAATTTGTGTGAACTTCATTGCGAATAATTCGTAAAATTTTATCTTCCATCGTTTCTGTGCCGCTTTCATTGAACACGACTTTGACCTTATAGATCGTGCCGCCGATGCGGTGGGTGGTATAAGCAAAGTTCTTGTTTTCGTTTTTTACCATAGGCAAATTTCCTCCATAGATTGAAAAATTCATAATTTTGGTGTATACTGTTAATAGTTCCGATTTTCTGTAACCATTTGTGCGGTTAAAACGAGGTATAAGGTATTAACCCCTTACCTACGCAGAAATGCCCTCAAAAAAGCCTTGCGGCACAAGGCTTTTCGAGGGCAAAATGGTTACATGATGTCTTGTTTCTGCTTTTCTCTGTGCTTTCGCACTCTTGCCACCGTTTGCTTGCGTCTTGCTTCTGCGGCGCACTTGTCGGAACAGTAGGCACGTTTGCCATTCTTCTGAAAATGCTTGCCGCACTCCTTGCAGACGGCAAGGGGCATCGGCTCGAATACGGCTTGCAGGTCCTTATCTTCCGGCAGTACAGCCTTGCGAAAATAACTGCACAGCCCACTGCATGAGTAGCATACCCCGAACATATAGCACTCACAGTCCAGCGGCAGGCAGCCGTATTCCTTGTCGTAGTTGGCGCACTTGGAGACAACCAACTTCTTGATCTGTCTTTTCTCCTTTCCCGTCAGCTCACGATAGGTTTTGGTCATAGGCAGTTTCCTCCTTTCTTTATTGGCGGCAGTAATATAATCACAGACAAAATATATTACTCCCTCACCAATAGGAGAAATACGGGGTGTTTAGCGGAACTGTTTTTTCGGGAAATCAAAGAAAAATTGAAAAATATTTTTGAAGGGAGGTTTCTGCGGTGTACGACGATCCCAAACGATACGAAAATGACGGTCTTTATGATGAAGATGGCGATTATGAAGATGAATATGAAGCGGATGATTCCGATTACATAGTCGATGACGAGGACGAAGATGAAAACGCCCTTTGGGATGATGCGGAAGAAGATGCCGATGAACCTCCCGAAAAGAAGCGAAGGAAGCGAAAAAAGAAAGATATTTTTGCTGATAGTGATACCGATGCTGAGGATGCGGAAGCCGAGGAATACGAAAAGACACGGCGCAGAATCGCAAAAGAACAGCGTATCATTGATGAAATAGAAGCCGATGCCGCAGAAAATCCCATAGAGGATGATGCGGATGATACCGGGGGCGAGCAGCCCGAACGAAAGCTGCTAAAGCGTGAGCTTCGGGCGCAGGCTCTCAAACGCTTGGAGGATTCTGCCCGAACGCTGAAAGATTACGAAAACCTTGTTTCGTGGTATGACCGGCTCGATGCCAACCGTCAGCGTAAGGAGCGATACCATGAGCTGTACCGAAGCGGTGACGATGTTCCTCTTGATTACGGTGCATCCGAGGATGCTCTGTGTTTCCCCGATACGCTCAACGATGTGCTAAAACGGCAGGAACGCAAGGGCGATTTCATAGATTCCATTTTCTATTGCCCATACGATATACACGAACTTGTGACGGATGCGGATATGTCTGTCATATTGCGGGAGCTGAACGAGGATCACAAGTTCCTCCTGTTCCTGTCAGCTCTGCGGCAGTACAGCTCTGTCAAGATCGCCGCTATCCGTGGGCAGTCAGACCGTAATATCCGCAAGGTGCGAAACACGATGCTCAAAAAGATAAGAAAAAAGCTGCTTGCCGCACTTACCGAAAAAGTGCAGGCACAGCAGCCCCTGACCTTGCTTGAAAAAGTATTTCTGAGCGAAAATGGCGTGGATATTGAAAAAACCACGAAAAAGTAGTATAATAGTAATATAATTGTGAATTATACGGGTTACAATATATAGTGGAGGGTTTTAACGATGAAAAACCTGTTTCAACGCACCAGTTCTAACTGGGTGCGATATAGTGAATATGAATGGAGAGAGGCAGAGGACGGAACCCTGTTCCTCACGCCCACCAAAACGGCACAGCCGAGCATATATGACCCGCTGAGCGAATACCAGCGGCTTATCCTGGATGCCATTGATATTGGTCGGATGGAATCGCAGAAGAAAACACCGCAGGAGATACAAAAGGCAATTCAGCAGTTTGCCATGAAATACGGTCTGCTTGGTCTTATGACAGCGCTGCCCACCACACCGAGCTTTATGGATTACGAGGCGGTATATCTGCCAAAGAACCATTTTATCCGTGAGGAATCCATGTCCACGATGGACTATCTGAATCTGTTCTTTCCCTTTGACAAGCCGGATGTGGTCAAGCGTGGCATTGAATCCATGTGGAACATACAGAATGACCGTGTAATGATGGCACTTGCCATGACCATGAGCGACAAGCCGATGGCGGTCAATATGAGCTTTCAACGGGAATATGCCGAACGCTATGAGTGGATGAAGCAGCAGTTCATTGATATTGCTTTCACCTATCTGACTTCCGTGCTGTTCTATGAGGATTACGACACCATGACTCCCGAACAGCGGCTTTTGATGCAGCAGGGCATGGAAGCCTTTGGCGGTATTGCGCCGACATACCGTATCGCTCTGCTCGACAAGCCGACGATTGTATGGGATTTCCATTCCCTTATGCTTGGTGTGCAGATGATGTTCAGCTTCATGCTGACCGACACAGAGAAGCCCATCCGCATTTGCAAACACTGTTTGCAGACCTTTGTGGCAAGCAGACCGAGTGCGATCTTCTGCAGTCCGCAGTGCAAGAATAAGTATAATGTTTATAAGAGCAGAACGAAGGAAAAGAAGGAATGATGGGAAAGGAAACGATTTTATGATAGACAGATGGATTGCAGAAGCAACGGAATGTGATTTCAAGGTTGCTTTGGAAGTAAAGAAGCCGAAAAGCTGGCTCAAAAGTGTCAGTGCCTTTGCCAACGGTATCGGCGGCACGCTCTTTTTCGGCATTGATAATGACAGAAACGTAATCGGCTTGGCTGACGCACAGACTGATGCGGAGACGATCAGCCGCTTGATTAAGGAGCGTATCACGCCATATCCGAACTTTATCCTCGCTCCCGAACGTGAGAACGGCAAGGATATTCTTGTGCTGTCCGTTTCCGCAGGACGCTCCACGCCTTATTACTACAAGGCAGACGGCATTACGGAAGCATATATCCGTATCGGCAACGAAAGCGTGATTGCTCCGTCGTATGTATTGAATCAGCTTCTTCTCAAAGGTATGAACCGCACCTATGATGCGCTGGATTCCGAGTACGATTTCAAGGACTATGCCTTTTCCAAGCTGCGTGAACGCTACAAGGCATGGACGGGCAGCAGCATGGAGGAAAAGCTGTTTGATTCCTTTGAAATGCGGGATGACCACGGTAAGCTGACCAACGCAGGCGCTTTGCTTGCGGATGATGCACCCATCAAGCACTCCCGCCTGTTCTGTACCCGTTGGAACGGTCTTGATAAAAGCGGCGGTATGGTGGATGCTCTCGACAGCGCAGAGTATTCCGGCAGCTTGATTATTCTGCTCAATGAGGGCGTAGGCTTCGTAAAGAGGAATATGAAAACCCGTTGGAAGAAAACCGCCAACTCCCGTATTGAAATGCCAGATTACTGTGAACGAAGCGTTTTTGAAGCTCTTGTTAATGCGCTGATCCACCGTGACTATCTGATTTTGGGCAGCGAAGTCCATATCGACATTTACGATGACCGCCTTACGATTACTTCTCCCGGTGGCATGGCAGACGGCACACGGATACAGGAAAGAGATATATCCAACATTTCCTCCACCCGCCGCAATCCCGTCCTTGCTGACATTTTCGGCAGATTGGGCTATATGGAGCGTCAAGGCAGCGGATTTAAGAAGATCACGGAATCTTACCGTGCAGCCCATAACTACCGTGATGAACTGGAGCCTAAGTTCTATTCCGATGCCAGTTCGTTCCAAGTCACGCTGTATAACTTGAATTATGGAACAGCGGTAAACGCAACTAAGGCTGCGATTGAGGACGAAAATGTTGCGATTGCCCCCGTTCATCTTGCGATTGAGGTTGCGATTGATAAACTGAACGCAAGCCAAGCTACGATTGCAAAGGCAAAAGCGGTATTTGCAAATATGGGGATTGATGGTGTCTTTGGTCGTTCCGACATAGCCGCTATTACGAACGATTCTGTTACCGCCGCCGGTAATCTCATTACCAAGCTGAAAAATGCAGATTTGATTGAAGCCGTCAGCGGTTTCGGAAAAGGTAAGTATAAATTCGTATCACCTAAAGCATAAAGATATTGCCCGTTATCAGCCAACATAGCCGATAACGGGCATTCGATTAAGCATATACAAGTTCGGTCAAGACGATTTCCTCCGCACGGTTGCGGATGCTGTTTTTACGGCGTACCCATTCCATTTGGTCAGCCGCTTTGAGTGCTTCGGTCACGCCCTCCTGCTCCGACATAGCGGATACGATGATTTCCATACGCTCGTTGCAGGCTTGGTCAATTTCGGCTAAGTGTTTGAACAGCGTTCCCTCCAACACATAGTTATTGTAGAGGATTTTTCGATGCTCTTTCAGATAGGTGCGGCGCATACGCCCGTATTTGCCTATCTGATATTCGCCGTCATCCGGCAAAACAAGGTTGGGGATGAAGTAATCGCCCACTTGACGGTATGTACCGCCCATTTCCTCAAATAGAGATTTCATAGCATTTCAACTCCTTTTTGTGTTGATTTTCAGCGGTTATAAGGCTTTTTCTGCTCCTTTCTTACAACTGCTTTTCAATTCACCACAAATGAGCCGCAGTCATATGTATTCGGGTGGAGAAACCACCCTTTACATATTAACTCTTGATTATAAATATTCTTCAGTTCCCCCAACGCATCCTCAAAGGCTGTCTCAATAGAATACCCGGCTCCTAAAGAGACTGCCACGGCTTTCATTCCCTCCAGAAACTGCTCTGACAATTGCTGCTGCCGTTTCTTTTTGTACACTTCCCTCCTATATTTTAAGAAAAACGGACATAAGAGCAGCCCTGTTAAAAATGCAGCCCATGATCTGTAAAACAGGCAGCTTACCGCAGTATCCAAAAGTAAAAACAGACTGATGTTTTCTGCCAGTTCCTTTATAGAAAAACGATACACCTGATAATCCATCTAAATAATCCCCGCCCTTTCCAGCTTCTTTGTCTGCATAAGCTCCGCTTTTTTTACAAGTTTTCCATCCAGTTTATCTCCCCCTCTTTTTCCTTCTTCAAACTCAAACAATGTGTTTGTCAGAATCTCTTCTGTCTCATATCTGTACCCGGTAATTTCCACAATTTCCAGAACCTTTCTGCTCTTATCCCTCATTCTTCCAAGATGGACCAGAATATCAATTCCCGATGCAATCTGCCGGCGCACTGCTGACACCGGCAGTTCTATCCCCATCAGCACCATCGTCTCCAGCCTTGCAAGCATATCTCTCGGACTATTTCCATGTCCCGTCGACAGGCTCCCATCATGCCCATTATTCATGGCCTGAATCATATCTATAGTTTCTTCTCCCCTCACTTCTCCCACGATGACCCTGTCCGGTCTCATCCGCAAACTTGATCTGATCAGATCCCGGATACTGATAGCGTGTTCCCCCTGAGTATTCTCCTTTCGCGCTTCCAGACGTACCAGATTCGCCACTCCCTGAATCTGCAGTTCCGCATTATCTTCAATCGTTATGATCCGCTCATCCTTCGGTATAAAATCGGACAAAGCATTTAAAAATGTTGTTTTGCCGGAGCCTGTACCTCCGCTGATAAAAATATTGTATCCCGCAATTACCAGGTTTCTCAGGAAATCTACCGCCTCCTGAGTCACTGCTCCCCATGCAACCAGCTGTCTCATGCTGATTGGATTCTTCGGGAACTGTCTGATGGTAATGATCGGCCCGTTTAACGCCACCGGCGGAAGTACAATATTTACCCGCGCACCATTTTCCAGCCTGGCATCTACAATAGGAACCGTTGCATTGACAATACGGTTGCTCCTGCCCGCAATTGACTGCACGAGATCTTCTATTTTTTCTCTGGAATAGAAGCGTTTATTCCATCTCATAACACGTCCCGAACGCTCAATAAAGATTCCGTCCAGACCATTTACCATCACCTCCGTCACTTCATCGTTATCTACCAGTTCCTGCAAAATATCCAGCTTTCGTACTGCATTGAACAATTCCGTGCGCAGTTCGTCCCTGCGGCTCAGACTCCTGTACCGTCCGCTGGTTTTTTCAAGGAGCAGATTATCTATCAGCTCATATATCTCCTCGTCCTGTATCTCCCTTGTAGTATCCAGCCCATCCATAAGCCACCTGTGAAGTTCCTGAAATTCCGCATGACTACCTGTCATCTTCCATTATCTCCTGCTGCAGCATCTTTCTCACATAATCACCCATTTCTCCATTTGCCAGCTGTTCCATAAAATATTCTCCCTGCATGGCCGGCGCACAGAAGGGAAGTCCCAGTTTATGGGTTTTTTGAAGAATTTCTTCATACTCCATTTCCCTGAGCAGCTGCTCATACTGATTCATTTTCGCCATAGAAATAACATCCGTACAGATTGGAGTGTAAATATGCGTACACTGCATAAGCAGTGTTGATACCTCATCCACAGTATGACCGATATCCAGAATAATTGTTTCATAATTACTGCAGGAAATCAGTTCGTCCAGAAGCCTCACCCACTCTTCCGCTTTTATTTCCCGCAGATCTCCTGAAGAAAACGCCGGGGAGACATAATCCATACTGCCCAGTCTCTGCAGTGCAGAATTCACCTTAAATATGGCGTTACCTTTATGCTGCCGGAGAAAATACATGACATCTGAAATATCAGACATACCCTCTTTCTCCATCAAAAATGAAAATCCGGCATAATCCTCCAGGTTCAGATACAGAACCGGCTTTTTCTGTGCCAAAATCTGCCCCAGCGTCAATGCAAAACACGTTTTTCCGCAGCGCCCTATCGGAGAATATACTCCAATAATCTGTGCCGCCCTCTTTTTTAACAGGCGCGGCTGCGGTACTTCCTGTTTCGCATAATAACTCATCACTTCCGCTACCAGGCTTTCTGATGACTGGTATTTGTAGACTGCAGGATAATCCTGAAACTCTTCTGAAACCGCCCCTTCTGATAAGATGATAATCCTTCTGATATTCATCTGGCGCAGCTCGGGACTCATCATTCTCTCTGAAACCATGAGCAGATCCAAAATGTTTTCTTTTGTATATTTCTCAAGGCTCTCCATACTGGAAAATACCAGTGTCTCAAATGGCACACTCTGTCTCTCTGCCATGTATTCCATCAGATTGCACGCATAAGACGCCTCCAGATCAAATATTGCAAATTTTTGTTTTCTCAAAAAATCCCTCCTGACAATAATATAGTTGCAGCACATACCGCCATGGAAAAATGCAGGTATGCCGGGTCTTCCTCACATTTTATATAAGGGACCCATTTTTTACTCTGCCGATAATCCTGAATGTATTGAAAGAAATACTTCAGACGCCGCATCAGATTACGGTGTTTGATAAGTACCGCTGCCGAAATCACAGCTGCACAAAGAAATGATAGAAAAATGCATTTCAGACTTTTATCCGGGCCAAGAAATCCACCTGCCGTCATCAACAGCTTGATATCTCCCGCTCCCAACATCCGGAAATAGTGAAGTATCCCAAGAAGTGCCAATGGGATCAGCGCTCCGGATGCAAAATCCTTCAGGCCGGGCGGCCCGTTTGCGCTCCACTGATAAGCAGCTCCCATAATGAGGCCACCTGCTGTCAGGGGATTCGGTATTTTTCGCTTATACAGGTCAAAGCAGACAGCTGCTGCTTCTATCGTCAACAGGTAAAAATACAATAAAATCCTTCTCCTCTCCCTGGTGTTAATGTATATATATGACAATATCAGTCTCTATCTCTATATGATTGTTTTTAATCTGGAATCTATGGCGAACGCCGGATTTCTTTGACTTGATGTTAACATTCTATCATCTCATTCCGCGAATGTCAACATATATTTTTAATGATTTATTTCTTATTTGTGTTGCATTTTATTTAATAATATGGTGATGCCCGGGTCAAAAAATCTGAAACCGCACCGATGCGCGGCTGCATGGCAGCCCTTCTCTGCGCATCGTGTGCATTCCTCCGGAGGTTTTTTGAAATATTGATTATTCGAAGGATTCTGAAATCTCCTATTATACAAACTTCCTCAAAACATCCATATCTACATCCACGCCAAGCCCCGGACCATCCGGCACTTTTACTTTTCCGTTTTCAATGCCAATATTATGGATTAAAAGCTCATCTCTTAAGGGATTGAAGTTCCTGTCATATTCAATCATCGGTTCATTCTGGAACATGACCGGATTTGCCGTATGCGGCTCTAACGGAGTTGAGGCTAAAGCCTGCAATGGCGATATCCAGCTTATCCCAAACACGTTTATATCCTTCAATATCTTCCGGCAAAACAGTTTCTTCCATATTATCTGTTGTATCTGCATAATCATTAAATCTTTGTCAACGCTGTTTTTCAACTTTCACTTTTTCCCCAGTTTTTTCAGCACTTTTTTATATATTTTGCACAAAAAAATAAAGACATTTCTGTCTTTATTTCTTATCCCATATTTGTCTGAACTGAAATTCATCCATGTTCACTCCATTTATTAAGCCATCCTGAAACATCTGTGCACTAATCTGATCATGTTCTTTCGTGGCCTGTTTCGCACCATCTGAATCATGATCCTTTATACACTCATATATTTTCATATGGCAGCGCATCGTGGACTCCACTTTTCCGCCATTGACTACCACCCAATTTACAACCTCTTCCAGCATGGGACCCATCGCATCATAAACAGCAATCAGCAGTCTGTTTGCCGATGCCCGGGCAATGATTTGATGAAACTTCATATCATTAGCCACATATTCATTCGTATTATCTGTGATTGACTCCATTTTCCGGATACACGTCAGCAATTCATCCACCTGCTGTTGTGTTGCTCTTTTAGATGCGAAATATGCCATCTGGCACTCAATCATCTCCCTAGTTTCAAAAAATTCTCTGACATTATAATTTCCCAGCAGCATCATATTTCTCAGGGAATGAGTAAAAACCGAGTCTGTATTATCAATTACCAGCACTCCTTTTCCCTGCTGTCTCTTTACCAGCCCTTTTTCTACCAGTCCGCTGACCGCATCCCGAAGGGTGGTCCGGCTTACGCCAAACTCTTCGCAGAGCGCTGCCTCACTTGGAAGATATTCATTGATCTTATACTCATTATTTAAAATCCGCTTCTGCATCGTTTGCTGGATTTGCATCGAAATATTAATTCTTCTGGACGCCATTTTTTCTTCCCTTTTTCAAACTTTTCCTGTAACCATATAATTATAAAATATATCTAATTATTTTACAAGAAATTTTTTCCATTACGGCCGAAGCTTGTGAAAATTTTAAAAGCAGTTCAGCCTTCCGGACCCGGGCCATAACGGACGAAAAAGGTCAATACAGTTCCATATTATTTAAAACCGCAAAAATGCAAATGGATCTTCCGGTGAAGACTGGATAAAATGAATCAGCGACTGCGCGCATTTCATTGCAACCTTCTCTTCCCGAAGAATTCTTTTTGCTTCTTCTTTATCCGCAATCACAACCTCCATATCTTCCGTTGTCTCCAGATACTTTCCACTGGGTTCCCCCTGTGCATAACCATACAAAATACTGACAGACTCATCCGTAAGTCCAACTGTGGTATAAAATGCATTGCGAAGGGCCTTTTCTCCTCCTTCATAAAGCGACAGGGTCATCCCTGTCTCCTCGAGAAATTCACGACGGGCGGTTTTCTCCATACTTTCTCCTGCATCAACCAGCCCTGCCGGCATTTCATAAACAAAATCATTGATCGGATACCGATACTGCTTTACAAGAACAATTTTCTCCGGATTATCGCGACAAACGGCATAGATCATAATCCCTTCCGGATTATTTTCCCTTGTGAAGCATTTCAGATCGTCACCCTCACCCCTGGACGCAAAATAGTAATGAAAAATATCTCCGTTGCGTTTTCTGGCTGTTACGTCATACATATTAAGAAAGGGGTTATTTGTCATCTTTTTAACCCCGATATACTTATTGTCTCTGTCCATGTGGATCCCTTCTCTATTTTACCGTTATCGTACAACAGGCTTTTTGCCCGTTGTTTAAAATTGCCGTAATCTGCGCAGTTCCTGCCCTGCAGGCTGTCACTGTCCCATCAGATGAAACTGAAGCAACTTTCTTATTATTTGATTTCCATGAAGAAATGCGGGTATTTTTTGCCCTCTTCGTTACTTTATACGTAATCTTTTTTTTGCTCCCGGGATGCATCACATATTCCGTTTTTTTCATTGATATCTGAGCATTGTTGGTGATCTTCGCACGAATCGTCACATCCGCCGCGAGCTGCTGCAGCTCTTTCAAAACATTTGAATTCTTAGCCCCCTGCGAAAGAGAAATTGTTCCCTGTGCCTTACGTTTAAACATGGTCGAATACAAAACACAGGCTGCCAGATAACTTCCTTCTTTACTTGCATGTTTCTTATCCATATACAGATTCAACCCCGGCAGGACCTTCTCTGCACGGCGAAAAGCAATTCCTGCAGGCGCCACTGCCGCCTTATACTTTTTTGCAAGATCATTATACTTGTCCACTATCTTCTTTTGAAATTGACCAACCGCCTTTTCATCGGAAAAATAGCCTGAATATCCCTTCTGAGGCGCCCATACCTGATAAAACACTGCCTGTGCTTTGCTCTTTTTTATCATGGGCATCAGTTTTTTTATTGCCTTTTCCATCTTTGCGCCGCTGTTGACCGGCTCCGTTGTCGCTCCCTGCAAAATGACATAATCCCATTTTTTCGTTTTCAATGCCTGAAAAAGTTTTTTCGATTCTTTTGTATCCTTTTTAGCAGAAGCAGCCGGACAAGCCCACTGGTACAGGGTATGTCCCCCAATCGCATACGCTTCGATATGAGCATTTATCCCGCCTGATTTGCAGATTTTTTTCAGCATTGACGGCATTTTATTATAATATGTGTGGCTGTTTCCAACCATAAGGATCTTTGGATTCTTCTTCACCGGCTTTGCAAGTTTAGGATTGTAAGCCGAAAAAAAATCATACCCGGAATCCGCAGAAACTGTTGCTCCACCCATTACAAAAATGCAGACTGCAAGCAGCAGCCATACCATATTCCCTTTTTTCTTATTAGACATGCCCCTGATTATCCCCTTTTCCTGATACAAAACACTTTTCTTTACATTATAGTGCGCCAGGCAGAATCCTGCAAGCAGGATTCTTCGCCTGAAAGTTACTGCTGCGGCAACTCCGGTATCCCAAGCCAGAACTCAACCCCGTTTTCTTTGTTCTGAGCACCGCATGAACCCCCATGTTGATCCGCGATCTTTTTTACCAGATACAGCCCAAGACCTGCGTTTCCTGATTTTTCATCTGCCCGGTATTTTTCATCCGGGTCCATATAAAAACTGGACCAGATCGCTTCCATTTTTTCTTCCGCAATCCGGGAACATTCATTAAATATCCGTATTCTTGCCTCACCATTATTTCTTTCCAGAAAAATACCGATTTTCTTACCCTGCGGCGTATGTTGAACAGCATTCATAATATAGTTATTCACTGCTTCTTCCAGATACATCCGGTTGCCGTTTACCATACAGCCCTGTTCTATCTGTGTCTGCAGCTTAATTTTATTCTTTTTAAATATGGCATCATATTTAAGAACCATATACTCCATTAAATCCGTCAAATTTACCTCACAGAGTTCCATTTCTTCCATGCGGTGGTCTAAAATTGTGAGGTCAAGCAGCGTTCCCACCATATCAGACATTTTATAAATTTCTTCATGGATAGATTCGTAGTAATATTCCCGGTCAATTTCTTCCCCCATGCATTCCAGCATTTCCACCTGCCCGGAAATAACAGCCAGCGGTGTTTTAAGCTCATGAGATATATTGGCCACAAATTCTTTCTGAGCCTCCATCAGTTCCTGTGCCCGAAGTTCGATTTCCTCATCTCTGCTCCGCTCTTTTTCATCTATTTTCCTTTTTAAAACATAATATCCGGCATACGCCATCAGGACAACCAGTGCCATAAACCATGTAGTATATACCACCATCTCTTTGACTCCCCTGATTTCCGTCCGGATAACAACATAAAACTTCTTTCCGTTTTGCTCAATCAAAGCTTTCAGCCGTACAACCGTCATTCCCTCGTAATCTCTTACCACAGGTTTGGGTTCTTCCACAAACTGATCCAGTTTCCCCACAATATATTTATCTACCTGTTCCACTCCGTCTCTGCTTCGGTTAGAATATATTGGAAGAAGATTTTCATCCGAAATAATGACATCAATCCTTTTTGTCTGATCACCCAAAAGAACGTCTTCATCCTCATCATCCAGATTCATCAGGTTCATCTGAATGACCTCTTTGTACGCACGGTTAACAGCTTTTATTCTTGTAAACGTATAATACGGAGACGCCAGAAAAGAATATAGTATCACAGCAGCGACTGCTATACTCAGCAGCCATTTTTCTGTATTTCTCAGTTTAATCACTCTTCTTCTCACCCAATATATACCCCACTCCATACACTGACCGGATATAGTCACACTGCGGTGTCAGCTTTTTGCGCAGCTGTTTTACCAATGTGTCCACCGTCCTGATATCTCCAACGTAATCATATCCCCATACTGCATCTAATATCACGCTCCTGCTCAGGACCATATTTTTATGTTCTATAAAATAGACCAGAAGCTCATACTCTCTTCTTGTCGTTTCTATCGGGGTTCCCCGCAAATATACGCACTGTGCCACGAGGTCAATGCTGAGTTCCTTATATTCCATCCGCTCTCTCAGTTTTCCTGACCGCTTTAACACAGCCTCCATATGGGATTTCAGCAATTTCAGTGTATACGGCTTCGTAATATAATCGTCTGCTCCGTGTTCAAAGCCAATAATCTGCTCTTCTACTGCAGATTTTGCCGATACAATAATGACCGGTACATCCGATCCTCTTCTGATCTCTTTAAGTACACTCAGGCCGTTCATCTCAGGAAGCATAATATCCAGTAAAATAAGATCTATACTGGATTTATTCTTCCTGAACAAACGAAGTGCCTCTTCTCCGCTGGGCGCTTTCAATACATGATATCCCTGATGTCCCAGAAAGTCTTCCAGTATACGCATCAGTTTTTCTTCATCTTCCACGACCAGTATCTGAATTTTTTTCATGCCTTTTCTCCGATATTTTACTCTTCCATCAGGCGCTCAATCATATTCAGGATTGCTTCTGCAGAATTAAAGTTTTCCGGTTCCATCTCATCGGATGAAATTTCAATATCATATTCATCTGTAAGCTCTGAAATCAGTGTAACCACATCAATGGAGTCAATAATACCATCATCTACCAGATCCTGCCCGGTGCTCCAGTCTACATTTGGCAGTGCTCTCTCCAATACCTCCATTAATCTTTCCATTTTCTTTCCTCCTTCTACATTAATTGCTTTCTTTGTATTTTCCCATTATATGTTCTGGGAACCTTGTCAATTTTTTCAATGACCTTCGGAACTTTGTATGCCTCCAGCTGTTCTCTCAAAAACTGATAGATATTTTCAGGCACAAACTCAGTTCCCGCTGCAAGCTGTACAAAAAGCTTCGGTGCTTTCCCCAGTATAGGATCCTCCATCGGAACACACGCACAGTCTTCCACTCCCGGACACTTCCTTGCTGTTTCCTCTATCTCATCCGGAGCTACTTTATTTCCGCCTGTTTCGATTACATCCCCTCTGCGTCCAAGGACATAAATAAAACCTTCCGCATCCTGGTAAGACAGATCATTCGTATATACAAAGCCGCCCCTCAGTGTCTCTGCTGTCAGTTCCGGTGATTTGTAATATCCTTTCATATTCATTTCTCCCGCACAGGCTAAAAGTCCGGGATTTTCTTCACTGGCGTTTACTTCATTTCCGTTTTCATCTGCAAATATAAACTTTGAATGGCAGGTTGGTCTTCCGATACAGTTCACCTTGTCCGGATATGCATTAAAATCCAGAATACAGGAGCATCCTGCCTCCGTTGTCCCATAAAAGTTATACAATCTTGTATTGGGGAGCAGACGGCGCAGCCTTTCCTTATCTTCCTGCGGAATGGGCGCCGAGCCAAGCTGCACATAATCCAGCTGCTCGCTGTACTCTCCCAGTCGGTCTCCGCAAAGCTTAAACAATGCTGCTAATGCTGCCGGAACAAGATCTATTGCAGAAACATGATAATCATCCATCATCTGGAACAGTTTTTTAGTAAAAATAACTCCGTCCAGTATCAGAACGCTGCTTCCGTTTAAAATATTTGCATAATATCTGCGAAGCCCATGAGAATGACTCAAAGGGGTAGGAATTAATTCCACATTATTTTTCTTCATCTCAAGTCCATAGATTACATTTTCTGCTACAGCTGTCACACTGGCATGGGTAAGCTCTATCCCCTTTGATTTTCCCGTTGTACCTGTCGTAAAGAGAATCTCAGCCATATCCTCAGATTTCGGAAATGAAAACTCTTCGCTTTTTGCATTCTTCCATTCAAAAGAAAGCACTGAAGACATTTTCTCACATATGCACTCAGTTTGCAACTCTTTTGCGGCAATATAACATTTTGCTTCTGTGATGTCAAGGATTTCCTGAATTCTGTTATCTGCCGCATTCTTTTCAATCGGAACAAATATGGCACCGGCAAGCTGAATTGCCAGTCCGGCCACCAGCTGAGAAACATTCTGAGCATTTCTGACAACTACCCGGTCTCCCGCTTTTACTCCTGTTTCAGCCAGGTGCCTCGCATACCCTGCAATATGCTCCCAAAATTCCTGATAAGTAAATTCCGTCTTTCCGTCCGCCACACATAAGCGTCCCGGCTCTTCTGCCGCATGTACGGCAACTGCTTCTACTATAGATTGCATTACTCTTCCCCTGCCTTTATTAAAATTTCTTCTTTTGCTTCTTCAAAAGTTTCTCTGCCCTTTTGAGCCGCCGCATTCCAGTCTGCGGTTACCTCCGCGTTATACTCTGTATCTATGGAATAATGATCCATAATGTATTTTCCTACAAACTTTGTAACTTTCTGCGCTCCCAGAGAATTCGTGTGTCTCGTATCATAAAAATCCCGGCTGTAATCCAGGCCGATCTCTTCTATATACCTGTTGCAGTCCAGGAACTGATATCCGCTCTCTTCCACTATCCCACGAATATAATTATAATTTCCCTGGCTTTCTTTCTTAATCTTGAAAGGTGTAGCCAAAAACAGCACCTCTCTGCCCTCTTCTTTACACTCTTCAATCAATTCCCGAAGCTGCTCTTCCGCATATTCTGTAATCGGAACAGTCTCATCTTCCCCTATGATATTGGGTGCTTCCTGTCCCTCTGCCACATCATTCTGTTCGGCCCATCCTTTACGGTCCCATGTAAGATTGTTTGTAAGGCGGTTCAAAGACATGACTCCTATGTCTTCCCAGTTATCATGATACTTTACAAGGTCAAAATAATATGACAGTTTTTTTTCTTTATTCGCCGTCATTTCGCTGACAGCTTCAAAGCGGTTTATTGAATATGGCATATTATCCGTTACCCACCGCACATTCTTTTCTTTCAGCCCTGTACCATTTCCCAGAAATCTGCGGCATTCCACCACGTATAACTGAGGCGATTGTTCTCTGTCCGCCTCTTCCATCAGATATTTCACAGCTGAAATCGGCTGAGACGGTGTGGAAAGATTGTATGAAGTAAAACCATACTCATCCCACAACTGTGTTACATTTATAAAACGATACAATGCACTGCTTCCATAAAAAGTCACGTCTATGCTGTTCTCTTCCTCGCTGTAAAAACCTGCCATCCTGCCGAGAAGAAATCCCTCTGTTACCGGCCGAACCAGATAAGAAGAAGCAATCAACAAAGCAGCGGCTATCCCCAAAAAAACTATCGTACCTGTTACTCTCTTTATTGTCTTCATATCTGCTCCTTAAAATTTCTCATAAATAAATCCTGCCGAATTATATCCTGGACCATACTTACCCAGAATAAATACTGCCAGAATCAGAAGATAAATCAATGCCCAGCGCACAACGATATTCTTTTTGAACAGGGCCTCGGTCACATCCATCCTCTCCTGCATCATGCTCACCGTACACAAAACAAAAACAGCCACCAGCACAACGATCATATTTGCTTTATTCAACCCGTGGTCAAGCAGCTGCCCTGCACCCATATACTGCATGCCGACTCCCGAAAACATACGTATAAATATCCTGAGCGCTTCCTTCAGTCCATTTGCTCTGAAGAACACACGTCCCACACAGCATAACAGAAAAGTCCTGCTCATCTGATACAGTCGAAATGCAAAACTCTCTGTCCGGATATGCAGTTTTTCTGACAGTTTCTCATTATACGGAGTAAAAATCTGGCTGAGCATAATCAAAACTCCATGGAACATTCCCCATGCCACATAATTCCAGGATGCTCCATGCCAGATACCTGTCAAAAACCAGACCACCAGGATCGGAAAACTGGAAGAAATGATCCTTCCCATTGTATTTCCAAAAATCTTTCTGGCATTTTTATTCAATTTCAGAGAAAATTTTGAAATTGAAATCGGATAAAATATGTAATCTTTAAACCATGCTCCCATGGTGACGTGCCACCGTCTCCAGAATTCTGGCAGTGTTTTGGAAAAATAGGGACGCAGAAAATTCGGTGCCAGTTTTATTCCAAACAATTTCGCCGTACCGGAAACAATGTCCATGCATCCTGCAAAATCAGCATACGTCTGGATGGAATATGCCACCGTTGCCAATGCCAGTATCACACCCTCATAGGCTGCATAGTTTCCATAGATATCGTTCACAAAAATACTGAGACGTTCTGCCAGAACAAGTTTCTTAAAAAATCCCCATAAAATCAGAAGCGCACCGTTTCTGATATTTTCAAATTCAAAAGCATTTCCCCGGTACAGCTGCTCTCCCAGATCTTTATATCTTGGAATCGGCCCCTGAACCACACTCGGGAAAAAAGATGCATAAAGCACATACTTGCAGATATTTCTCTGCGCTTTCACCTTGCCCTTATAAACATCCACCAGATAAGACACCATCTGAAAAGTATAAAATGATACGCCCACAGGAACGATCAGTTTCAGAACCAGTGTTTCCTGGGAAGGATTAAATATGCGGATTACACCGCATATATTTTTCAATACAAAATTCGTGTATTTTACAGCAAACAGTATGGCAAGCACACCTGCAAGACCTGCTATAAGGTATCTTCTGCGCTGTATTTTATTTTCTTCTTTCAGCGCTTTTATCTGCTTTTTGTCCAGTCCTTCCTGATTGATATCCTGCTCCAGTTTTTCAAAAAGTTTTGCCATCTCCCGGGCTGTAAAATAAGAAATCAATACAGAAAGCAGCAGGAACAGGAAATTGTCCCATCCAGAATAGATATAAAATACCATATTTGCCGCCATCAGAACTACCCATCTTGTTCTTTTGGGAAAGGCATAATAAAACAGTACTGCGAAAAAAATCAGTACCAGATATACGAACGATGTATACGACATAACTTCTCCCACTTTCTTTTCATGGAATCGAAAATTCCTGATATCATGGTTATTATAGTAACGAAATGTGATGCAAATATGTTGTTATTAACATTTCTGTAACAACAGTATATGGTTCCATCAATTTTTTGTAAAATTTCATTCGTTTCTGATTATAACAACTCTTATAAAATTTTTATACTTTTTTTCTTGTTTCTTAATCTCCTTTAATGTTCACAGTATTGACTTTTCCTCAGCCGCAGAGCTACTATAACATAAGGAAATTAAAATATCATACTGCAAAATGCATGGTCCGCTCAAACTGCAGACATCTTCAGGAAGGAATTTTTATGTCAAAATTAATCGGAATTGATCTGGGTACAACAAATTCATGTGCAGCTGTTATGGAAGGCGGCGAAAGTGTTATCATTCCAAACGAGAGCGGCGGAAGGACTACCCCTTCCGTTGTCGCTTTTACGAAAAATGGTGACCGGCTTATCGGTCAGGCCGCAAAACGTCAGGCCGTAGTAAATCCTGACCGAACAATAAGCTCTATAAAACGAAAGATGGGGTCCGATTATCGTGTGACCATCGACGGCAAAGCCTACACTCCCCAGGAGATCTCTGCCATGATTCTGCAAAAGCTTAAATCAGACGCTTCGGATTATCTCGGCGAAGAAGTGACAGATGCTGTTATCACTGTTCCTGCTTATTTTACAGATGCTCAGAGGCAGGCAACAAAAGATGCCGGTACAATCGCCGGTCTCAACGTACAGCGAATTATCAATGAACCCACAGCCGCTGCCCTCGCCTATGGTATTAACAAAGAAGAGCCTCAAAAAATCATGGTCTACGATCTTGGGGGCGGTACTTTTGATGTATCTGTGCTTGATATCAACAGCGGTATCATCGAAGTGCTGGCAACTGCCGGAAACAATCGTCTTGGAGGAGATGATTTCGATGACGCTCTGGTGGAATACATCATAGATGATCTTAAACGACAATATAAGATAAATGCCCGAAAAGACATATCGGTCCTATCCCGGCTGAAAGAAGCGGCGGAAAATGCCAAGATAGAACTGAGTTCTCTTACTGCAGCCACCATAAACCTTCCTTTTCTTGCTCAGTCAAAAGACGGGCCGATAAATTATGAAATCACAATTACCCGGGCCAAATTCGAAGAATTAACTTCTCATCTGGTCCGCCAGACTATGGACCCGGTCAGGCAGGCTTTGTCTGATGCCGGTCTGAGCCCGGCTTCCATCTCAAAAGTTCTGATGGTTGGCGGCTCCAGCCGTATTCCGGCTGTACAGGAAGCTGTGCGTAATTTTATGGGAAAAGAACCCTTTAAAGGAATTAATCCCGATGAATGCGTAGCCATGGGCGCCTCTCTGCAGGGAGGCGTTCTATCCGGGCAGGTTACAGGTCTTCTTCTTTTAGATGTAACTCCTCTGTCTCTGGGAATTGAAACTGTAGGCGGTGTCTTTTCCAAAATTATAAACCGCAACACTACACTCCCTGTCAAAAAAAGCGAAATATACACAACAGCCACCAGTTTCCAGACCACTGTTGATGTAAAGGTTTTTCAGGGTGAGAGACAGATGACCCGCGATAACAGACTTCTTGGGGAATTCCATCTAAAGGGCATTAGGCGTGCCATGCGGGGTGTACCGCAAATTGAAGTTACTTTTGAAATCGATACAAACGGTATTGTTCATGTAACTGCACAGGATCTTGGAACCGGAAAAAGTCAGGATATTACTATAACCGCATCCTCCAACCTGAGTCAGTCTGAAATTGACCGCGCTGTGTATGAGGCCAGAATGTACGAAGAACAGGATAAAAAACGGCGTGAAGAAGCCCAGTCAAAGGAACGGCGGAGAAAAGAAAAAAACCAGAACCACGATGATGATTTCGTGGATGGCGATTTGCATTAAGGAGTCACAATGTTTGGATATATTTTAGCGAACATGGAAAAACTGGAACCGGAAGACCGCTACCGTTATCAGGCCTGCTATTGCGGACTTTGCCGTTCTTTAAAAAACAGGCACAGCCGCATAAGCCAGCTGACATTGAATTATGATATGACATTTCTCGCTCTTTTTTTAACGGCCGTCTACGATGCACCAGAATCTCTCTCTATGAATAAATGCAGGCTTCATCCTTTTAAAAAGCAGGAGTATGTAAAGAGTGAAATTCTGGATTATGCTTCTGATATGAATGTCGTATTAGCCTACTATAATCTGATCGATAACTGGAATGATGAAAAAAGCGCCCTCTCTCTTTGCGAAGCCAGACTGCTGGAGAAGCAGTGCAGAAAAATGGAGCAGAAATATCCCCGTCAGTGCCGCATTATCCGCAGTAAACTGGAAGAGCTGACTGCCATCGAAAAAAATAATATTCTTGTGCCCGACATCCCTGCAGCCTGTTTCGGAGATCTGATGGGAGAAATCTTTGTGCCCTTCGATGACTCACTGGATGAAAAACTGCGGGCTTTTGGCTGTGCGCTGGGAAAATATATTTATATCCTGGATGCGTGTATTGATTTAAAAAAAGACTTGCAAAAGAAAAACTATAATCCTATGATTATGTATCATAAGGGAGAATTCGATGATATTCTCCATATGCTGATGGCAGACGTAGTAGACGCCTACCAGCAGCTGAATATTAAAAAAGATCGTGCCATCATCGAAAATATTCTGTTTTCCGGTGTTTTGATGAAATACGAACTCTTTAAAAAAAGGAGTGAAAAGAAAAAATGACACAAGATCCCTATGATGTACTGGGCGTACCAGGGGATGCTTCTGATGAGGAAGTGACAAAAGCATATCGCCGGCTTGCCAAAAAGTATCATCCCGATTTAAATCCCGGGGATGAAAATGCCGCAAAAAAAATGAGTGAAATCAATACCGCCTATGATCAGATCAAAAACGGAAAAGCGTCAGAAGGATACGGATCATACAGCCGGCAGGGCAGCAGCTATGGTTCCTGGCAGCAGAGCAGCAGCGGTTATGGTTCTTACCACCGGCAGCAGGCCGGACAGCAGGAAAAATCTGTATACGATCCTGTAAAACATTATATCCGCAATCATTGTTATGAAGAAGCCCTTCATGTTTTAAGTACCATTTCCTACAAAAATGGCGAATGGTATTATTACAGCGCGATCGCCAATTATAACCTTGGCAATCGTGTAATTGCCCTTTCTCATATAAAAACAGCTGTCCAGATGGACCCCGGTAATCTTCAGTATCAGCAGCTTCTGTCCCAGATGCAGTCCGGCGGATTCGTGTATACCGAAACCAGCCGTTCTTACGGAAATCCCTTTGGCGGGCGGCACAGTATCTGTTTTTATTATATATGGATAAATCTTTTATGTATGCTTTGCGGCGGCGGTGGATGCTGCGGCCGCAGCTATTACGGAAATTATTATCCGGGAACTTATTATTACAGCACACCCGGCAATCATTATAACGGAGGAAACCCAAATGCTAAATAAACTGAGAGATGCTATGCAAAGATTCTTTTATGGAAGGCACGGAATGGATGATCTGGGACAATTCACATTCATCGTGTATATGGTCCTGTTTGTTCTTAATCTTCTGACCCGAAACGCTGTTTTTTATTATGTGGAGCTGATTATTGTATTCCTTTTTCTGTACCGCTGTCTGTCCAAAAACCTTACAAAACGTCAGGAAGAAAACCGGAAATATATGGAGTTTAAAAATAAATTCCTCCGGTTTTTCCGCATACAGAAACGCAGATGGACAGACCGCAAGACCCATGTCTACCGCACATGTCCTCATTGCCGGACAACCGTACGTCTTCCCAAAATAAAAGGGACACATACTACAACGTGCCCCAAATGCCGAAAAGATTTTGATGTAAAAGTATAATCAGCTTACTTTTTCTCTCCTTCCGGAAAAATAATCTTAAATACAAAGAAGAATATTACCATGGAAATACCGCCCATCAGAACCGTGGTGCCGATGTTGTACAGCCAGCCTGGGAGCAATTGGCTTGCAACTGCTACCCATACACAGTTGATGGAATTTACCACTACCGTAATAGCACACCATGCGATTACATACCACATAATCTGCCACGGAATGTTGCCATGGCTGCGGAATGTAATGTTTCTCTGCAGCGGGAAATTGATACATTGTGCCAAAAAAGAACCTGCAAGCATTGCAATAAAGTATCCCAATCCGCCGCCGATAATTACCTGACCTGCTTCGTTATACAGTACATCATATCCCAATGCATTCCATGTAAAAGCAATACCGAACAGCTTTACCGGTATTGCCGGCCAGCTCCACTCAGTGCCTGCAAGTCCCAAACCCAACAAATTGGGGAGGAATGCATAGATAATATACTGTATAACAGTAACAAGGTTACTGAAAATCAGAAATAATCCGCCTTCACGCACCCACTTTGCAGCAACCGGATGCTTATCAGCAAAATTATCCCACCATTTTTTTGCTGCATTCATACTGTCTTACCCTCTCTTTTTCCAACACGGCCGCCGGGAATCATCCCCGCAGCCGTCTATTTTATTTCATGTCATTCGCTTTCTTCATCACTTTACGCTGACGGAAGAAACCGCCAATAACCTTTCCAAGTCCGCCAAAGAAATGTCCGTTTACAATTTTCATAATACCGTCTACCATTTCCTGGCTGCACATACCGCCTGCCATCTTACCGATGCCGCGGAAAGGCATGTTATAGATAAACAGGATATTCAGATCCGGTTTTCCTTTTGCCTCACTCTTATTCTTCATATTCGTAAGGATTTTCCATACCAGACGGGCCGGACCGCTCTTTGCATAATACATCTGGCAGATAGCATCATTTGCATCCAAAAGGCCGTCTTTACTCCAGGATCCGTCCGGGATGGCATGACCCAGAAGTGCTTCGAATTCACTATCTGACACAGCCGTTATCTTACCGCTGTAATAGTCGGCCATCTCATTCTTTTTATACGGATTCGGTGCGCCGGTTCCGGCAACACTTACACTTCCCTTTAAGCGGATATCCGTACAGGATGCACCCACCAGAATTTCATATTCTCCGCCTTCCGTTTCCCATTTATTCGTCTTCACATTAAAATAGCGGAACGCCTTGTCATCCAGCAAAACTTTTACAGTTTTGCTCTCACCTGCTTTTAAGAATACTTTTTTGAATCCTTTAAGCTCCAGTGCCGGCCGGAAAATTTCGCTTCCCTTTGCAGACACATAAATCTGTGCCACCTCAGCGCCATCCACAGCTCCCGCATTTTTCAAGGTAAACTGTACTTCCTTTTCTGTTGCCTTCAAATCCGAATAGTCAAAAGCTGTATAGGATAAGCCATATCCAAATGGATAACGCACCGGCACATCTGCCGTAGCATAATAGCGGTATCCTACAAAAAGACCCTCACGATACTCAGCGCTTCTCTCCCTGCTTGGAAAATAATGATATGCCGGTGTATCTTCGTATTTAAACGGATAAGTCTCAGCCAGTTTTCCACTGGGATTGATCTGTCCCGTGATTGCCTTTAACATTGCTGCAGCCCCTGCCTGTCCTGACAGATATCCGTGAATAATTGCCGGAACCTCATCTGCCCAGGGCATCTCTATAGGAGATCCCGCACTTAAAACTACCACAATATTTTTATTTACTTTCAAAAGAGCTTTCAGAAGCGCTTCCTGATTTTTCGGAAGCTTCATATGTGCACGGTCAAGCCCCTCTGATTCGCTGATTTCATCCAAACCGATATACAGCAGCACAACCTGTGCTTCCTTCGCCAGATTTACCGCTTCCTGTTTTAAGACATCATTCGGCTCTCCGGTACGTACATAGCCGGCAGAAAATCCTGCCATTTTCAGATCAAAGTTTTCAATAATATCCAGTGTGCTGTCCAGCTTCGTCGGATTCACTACGGAAGAACCGGCCCCCTGATAGCGGGGTTTCTGAGCGAAGTCACCGATGACAGCCACCTTTGTACCCTTTTTTAACGGCAGCGTGCGATGGTCATTTTTTAAAAGTACAATACTTCCCTCTGCTGCCCTTCCTGCCATAGCATGATGCGCTTCCACATCAAATTCTTTTCCTTTCGCCGCCTGCGTTACCGGAGCAAGCTGCATGATCACATTCAAAAGTTCTTCTACGCGCTCATCTACAGCAGCCTCGGAAATTTTTCCGCTTTTTACTGCAGCGATCAGTTCTTCATCACTGTCTCCTCCAGTGGTCGGCATCTCCAGATGAGAACCGTTTGCCACGCCAGCCACATGATCATTGGAACCACCCCAGTCAGAAACTACAAATCCGTCAAATCCCCATTCATCCACAAGAATATCCCGCAGAAGATGTTTATTTTCGTTTGCATATTCCCCGTTAACACGGTTATAGGATGACATGATTGCCCTGGGATGCGCTTCCCTGACAGCAATTTCAAATCCGGTCAGATAAATCTCGCGAAGTGTTCTCTCATCCACTACAGAATCACTTGCCATACGGCGAAGCTCCTGACTGTTTGCTGCAAAATGTTTTGGGCATGCAGATGCCCCCTTACTCTGGATTCCTTTTACATAAGCACCCGCCATCTTGCCTGCAAGATACGGATCCTCCGAAAAATACTCAAAATTACGTCCGCAAAGAGGACTTCTCTTAATATTAAGACCCGGGCCAAGAAGAACATTTACTTCCTGAGAAACAGCTTCTTCTCCCAGGGCCTCCGCCATTTCTTCTGCCAGGTCTACATCCCAGCTGTTAGCCATAGTAGCCGCTGTAGGATAACAGGTCGCCGGAACGCTGGCATTTAAGCCAAGCTGATCTGCTGCACCAGCCTGCTTACGCACACCGTGAGGTCCGTCAGACAGAAATATTGAAGGTACTCCGACTCTGTTTACACTTCTGGTCTGCCAGAAATCTTTGCCGGAGAGCATATAGCATTTTTCTTCCAGAGTCATATCTTTTACAAGTTTTTTGATATCCAAGCTTTTACCCTCCTTTTATGCCAGGGAAGGGACTGGGCTTTCCCCGCCACAATCCCTTCCCTCATTTTAACCAATGTTTCCCGGCCACATTCACTATGGCCGCATTTTCGATTCAAATTGCAAAATTACTCAACAGATGCTTTTTTCTTTCTCTTCAGGAGATAACGAATCAGCACGATCAGTGCGATACCACCGATCACAACGCCACCGATCACATTTACTTTCAGGAAGAGCTTATCCATATTGGTCATACCACCAACCGGATTTGTATCACCTGCATAGTAACCACTGTTCACGATCGTATACATAATATTCTTGCAGGCCTGACGCATTGCAAGTGTTGCAGTTGCGCTCTGATCTGTAAACTGATTAGATGCTGCACTTGCAAAGCCAAGCATCAGGTCATTTCCTGAACGTACACAGTGATCAGAAATCATATAACCATAAGATCCATCATAATCGGTAATTACCATACCCTGGAAGCCCCACTCACCGCGAAGGACATTCTTCAACAGATATTCATTGCCACAGCTCGGAATCGTACCGATCCAGTTAAAGGAAGACATACAAGCCTGTGTTGCACCATTAAAGCCTTTTACGCAGATTTCAAACGGTTTCAGGTAAATCTCACGGATTGCCTGCTCAGATGCATAGGTAAGCAGGAATGAACAGCGGTTTGTTTCCTGATCGTTTACTGCAAAATGCTTGATATAAGCGTATACACCCTTTTCAGCCGCACCATTTACCTGATTCATTGCAAGGTATCCGGCAAGTACACCGTCCTCAGAGTAATACTCAAAGTTACGTCCTGCAAATGCAGAGCGGTGTGTATTCATAGCCGGGCCATACCATCCGTAATTGTTTGCATCAGCATATTCCTGACCCATAGCCAGACCTACTTCATAAGCAAGCTGTTTATTCCATGTCTGTGCGAGCAGAACCTCGGAAGGATAAGCCGTACCGTAAGCGCCTGTAATAAAGTTGCTAAGGCCTGCCGGGCCGTCACAGTCGGATGTTCCCACTTTGCCAACAGAATCAATTGCTACGGTCTGCCATCCGCCTACATTAATCATGGTAGCCATATCTTCAAAAGTAAGCTGATCCAGAAGCTGATCCCATTTTGCATCATCATATGCAGCGCCCTTCAGATCAAACAGTGTCAATCCATTGTCTGCACCTAAAGTCGGCATTACATCATCCGCATTATCATATTTTGTGCCGTCATAAATACCAAAGGCATTTTCTTCTACTGCTGCACGTGTCTCATCAGACATTACAAACTGCTCTTCTTTCAATTCGCCGCATGCCTCATCATAGTTTGCAAACTTGTCTGCACGGGAGAGCTGTACAAAGTCACCGCGTGAATAATCTTCGAACTGATTAGTAGCTGCTACAGCATCACTGGAACGTCCTTCTGTACTATAATCGATATCTGCGTCGACCTTAAAGGTTTCTTCTGCATCAACCGTATGAGAATCAGAACGTACAGAGATTGTATAATCGCCGGCTTCCAGAATGTATCCGCCGCCCTGAATCTTGATTCCCTCAGAATCATAGGATGCAAGATCTTCCTTCGGAATCTCAAAGGAAAGTGTCTCGGAAGCGCCCGGTTCAATCACGCCTGTCTTTTCATACTGAATAAGATTTACAGAAGCCTTTTCAATACCGCCGTTGGTGTAGGGCGGTGTAAAGTAGATTTCTGCCACGTCCTTGCCTGCCACATCACCTGTATTTGTCACTACAACATCAAAGCTGATGCTGTCGCCATTGTCTGCGAAGTTTTCCATCTTCTTTTCAAAAGTTGTATAACTCAGACCATAACCAAACGGATACTGCACATAATCTTCATATTTCAGAAAGCCCTCTTCTGCAGCTGTTTCATAGAATTTATATCCGACATAGATACCTTCTACATAATTTGCAAATGCCATATTTCCTTCGTAAGCGCCGTCCGCTGCAGCAATCTGCTGTTTCAGATCTTCCACGTTGGTAAATGACATATTTCCAATGTTGTTGATATACGGAGTTGTCATCAGATCCTTAACAAAAGTATCTGCCGTCTTACCGGACGGGTTTACAGAACCATTGATGATTTCACCAAGAGCTGCAAATCCGGTATTTCCTGCACCCGGGGCAAGAAGCACTGCACCGATCTGCTCATATTCATCTACCCATCCGAGCTCCATCGTATTGTTTGCGTTGATAATTACAATAACGTTGTCGAATTCAGAGCAAACTTTTTCAACCATCTGTTCCTCTGTAACAGAAAGTTCAAGATAAGATTCACCCGGTTCGAAATCGTCATATGCACCATTATTGGTATAGTATGCATTCATGTACATCCAGTTTGCCGGAGCAACAGAAACCTCCAGTCCCGGATTATAAGTACCGTTAATGATAGCGTTCATATCCATCGGAAGGTCTGCGCCCTCACCGCCGGAACGTCCGATTACGATAACTGCTGTATCAGAAAAATCTTTTGCTTCAGCCATCAGGTCATCTGTATAAGCGTCTACCGTCGGCTCCGGAAGTGTCCAGTCCTGAGATGACATTGCAATAAGAGGACGGTCTGCACGGTAATCTGTGTACAGCTTTGTAAGTGTTTCGTTGGTTGCATATCCTGCATCCTGCAGAGACTGCAAAATGCCAACTGCTGTAGATGCATCAGAAGAACCGGATCCTGTACCGCCGAACAGCGGATTTGTGGAATCCCATCCGAAGACATTCAGGCTCGTAACATCCGAAGACAGCGGAAGCAGTCCATTATTCTTTACAAGAACAGTTCCTTCTTCGCCGATCCTCTTGATCATGTCCTTACTCTGTGCGACTGTTTCCTCCTGAATATCTGCTTTAGACGCATTCAGGAAACCGGAAACATTTGAATACATCGGTCCATAACAAATTGCATTGACCGCAATCAGCAGCGCAGCAAAAAATGCCATAACTGCTTCCCAGCGGATAACGTGCTTAAAACCTTTTTTCGCTTTGGATGCAAGGATCAGGATAACGATCAGTACAACCAGCGCAGCAAGGATAAAATACACGTAACCCTGCAGCTGTGTGAGGTAAGCAAGCAAGTCTGCCTCACTGACTCCAAGGCTGCCAAAAATCGGGCCTAAGAGTTTTGCCAATAAATCAACCATTTTTTCTCCTCCTTTGGATTTTCACGATACCGCACACACAACGGTATTTTCGTGATTATGATGAAAAATTATACCATAAAACCAGATTCGAGGTATGATATTTTCATAAATTGTCACCTTTTTCGCATAAATTGTTGTATATATTTCCTCGCAAACAATACATTTTATGCAAAGTATACAATTTTGCGTTTTTGTTTTTGTGCATCCTGATATGAATCCACTTTTGTTGTCCGAAAAAGGAACCCGGCAAAAGCAAAGCTTCTGCCGGACTATGAAAAAAGCAGCTATCAGGGCTGAGCTCATCCAGCCCTGACACTATCAAAAATTATAATTATTTATTTGCCTCTGCATATGCAGCATAGTCAAAGCTTTCAATCTTTGTCAATGGTTCAGCTGTGTATTTAGCTGTACGCTCATCATCGATAACGCCAGACCAGTTCATACCAAAAGCGAAATCATATGTATTGCCGGCTGCGTCCACGTAGCATTCCATATCACGCGGTACGTCTTCCATCTGAGCTTCAACAGTTTCCATGTTAGCAGGCTGCTGGAATACGAGCAGTCCGTTCGGCTCTGTCTGGCCCAGGATGATCTCAGCAACAACATCATTGTACTGTTTGTTATAGCTTACCAGAATAGCATCAGCCAGCGGTTCAACCTCGCTCCAAACCATGCCACGATCCATCTTCATGGATACGATCACAGGAATGTCACCAGCTGCTTCTGCTGCATATTCCAGAGCTTCCAGATCACCGTAGTTAGAAGCTGCTGCTGCTGTCTTGCCTTTGTAAGAACGGTTTTCCTTTGTTCCATCTTCAAGAACTTTACCGGAAATTGAAACTTCACGTGCAGTGTCTGCAGTGTATTCAGCGTACTGCAGGGAAGCCGGATACCATTCATCTTCCACTCCTTCAGGAGCAGCTGCACCGCCAAATGCACCTGTCAGAAGAGCATTGTAAGAAGTACTGTAAGCACCGCTCATGCCTACCAGAACGTAATCGCAGGCAGCGATTTCCTCTGCAGAAGCACGAGTGATATCATCCTTAGTATAAGTAGCATTGCCGTCAGCATCAGCTTCACCAGTCGGTTCGCCCAGCGTATCAGTAACAACATTGAAGTACTGGCCCAGAACATCCAGATCCATACCCGGATTCCATGAAGGAGCACCCTGGCTGATGCCGCTTGTCCAGCTTACGCTGAAACCATTGTTGTAAACATAAGGAACATATACGGTCGGTTTTTCAGAAGCAGCACCATCAGCACTGATAACTCCATCGTTCTTGATCATAACAACAGACTGTCTCTGAGTCTCCATTCCATATTCATTTGCAGATTCACTGTAGACGATAGAATCAGCATAAGCAGAATCGCTGTACGGCTGATCAAACATCTCAAGATTCATCATAACAATAACATAATTGTAAGCAGCATGACGGATAATTTCATCCGCTTTTTCCTGACCATTGCGCTCTACCAGAGCATCATAAGCTGCTGCAACAGTCTCCATTGTGCCATAGCCGCCCAGAAGGTTTGCACCATTTTCCCAGCTTGTAGCGATACGTACCGGTTCTTCAAGGCCTTCAGCACCCCAGACACCTGCAAACTGATATACACCCCAATCAGTGATTTTCAGACTGTCATAGCCGTATTCTTCCAGAAGTCCATACATATATGGATTGTACGCGCCAGACCACTCACCGCCGTAAGGATTTCCGTCAGCATCTACGTTAATAGCATATTCTGTCATGATACCAGAGGCGCCAGTTTTGCCCGGCAGTTTGAATACACCGTCAAAATAAGTAATCAGGTGTGCTTCCAGATTGTTTCCAGGGAAAGTAGCATAACGTCCGGAATTACCATGATCATTACGTCCGCCCTCAGTAGAACCTGCACCGCCGTAGTGTTTCGTGAAGCAGTAAACGGACTCATCGCCCCATCCCAGGTCTTCACCGTTTTCATCATAAGTAGACTGCATAGCGTTAACATAAGCAGTAGCAATATCCAGCGTCAGCTGCGGATCTTCGCCATATGTCCCGCCTGCGCGGTCCATAACAGGAGAAGCGATATCCACCTGCGGTCCCAACAAAGCGGTAACACCAGCAGCACGGTACTGCTTAGCAGTCTCATTACCAATGGAAGCAGCCAGTTCAGAATCCATAGTAGATGCCAGTGAAACACTCTCAATCAGGCCTGAGATATTAGCAGGATCGATGGAGATCATGGCCGGGATACCATAGAAACAGCTTTCAGCAACTTCCTGGATAGCGTTAGCCCATTTTGCATGATTTCCGCCGCCCTGGGATATGTTACGGGTTACACCGCCGCGTCCGCCGGCTCTCAAATATGTAGCAGAACCGTCATCTTCTGCCAAAGGTTCTGTAGTGAAATCACCCCAGCCGCCATGAGCCAGGATTGCAGCCATCTCAGAGCCCTGCATCTGATTAACCAGATCTTCTGCACGCTCTTCATTGGATTTTCTCCAGTCTTCATATACATCCAACTCGCCGTCCTGATCCAGGTCTTTGAACGCATAACCGTCATCCTCGATTATCTTAACCCCAGAGTTGGAGGAAAGTCCCAGAGTCTCGCCATCCTCGTTCTCAACCAAAATCCAGTTGTCATCTGTAACAGTTACTGTATATTTTGCACCATCGCCCGGAACAGGAACATATGGTCCCTCAGCAGCAACCTCTGCTGCAGCCTCAGTTTCTGCCTCAGCGGTATCTTCTGCCGCTGCGCCTGCGTTCTTGTACGGATCTTCTGCTGCTGCGCCTGCGTTCTT
>JAUNSC010000006.1 GCA_030539395.1 Eubacteriales bacterium | reverse complement strand
CATAATAAACATTATGTGGTATTTTTATGCCTTCATCTGCTGTTGAAACTTTTTATATCCCTCCCCCCTCTCTATTGCAATGCTTCAGACCACAAGGCCGAGTACTCCAATCTGTCTTTCCTGTTCTTCACTGCTGACCAGTGTATATATCCGTGTTGTGTTCACGTTAGAGTGTCCCAGCAGGTCTGCCAGATGAGACAGGTCTTTTTTGGCCTTATAATATGTCAGCGCAAAAAGATGACGCAGATTATGAGGGAATACCTTTCCCCGGAAGATCCCTGTTTCTGCACAGAGTTTTTTCATATCATGGCAGATATTGCTCCGGTCCACCGGCTTTCCGCTTCTGGTTACAAAGATACTCCCATTTCTGATCTGCTGTTCTCTGACATATTTCCGCAGTTTTTTACAGAGTACCGATGGCAGCAGCACCGTTCTCCTCTTCCCCTTCGAGCTTACCTTTGCACATCCTGTGTTCAGGGATTCCACAGTGACATATTTCAATTCACTGACTCTTATTCCCGTGGCGCACAGCACCTGCATGATCCAGTATAGCCGGATATTGTTCTTTTTCTTCGCAGCATCCAGAAGGCGATAATATTCCTCCTTCGTCAGATCTTTTTCCCGTGTCCGAAACGCTTCTTTTTGTATCTTCAAAGATTTTACCACACAGTCATACCAGCCCATTTTCTTCAGGAAAACATTCACGGCAGCCAGCATGGAATTCACACTGGATGCTGCATAATTATCTGTTAAAAACCCTTTATAAGCAATCACCGTATATTTATTGATCTCTTCTGTTCTTTCTGCATAGCGGAAAAACATTTCAACATCATGCATATACTTTTCAATCGTTGTCTTCGCCTTTTCTTCTTCCTCCAGTCCTTCCCGAAATGTCTTCAGCATTGTTTTGTCCAGTAAATGTCCCATCCTGTTTTCCTTCCTCCATAATCTTCCAAAAATTGTTTCAGATATTATCTTATTATCCTTTAGTATACCCAAAGAGACTCAAGGAATTTCCTGTTGCAAAAAAACAGAGCCGATCCCAATGTATTTGATTTTCAAATACCCGGAACAGGCTCTGCCTGAAATTTTATTTACTTTTGTGTCTCTGGGGTGAAACAGACCGCCTGCAGATTAAATTAGCGAATTTTCATATTCGTCCCTGCTAAAACGGTGATACGTCAATCCGAATTCATTTTCCTCTACACAATATACATACTCATCCACTGACGGATCTTCAAAGTAAAACACATGCCCCATGCCGTCTTCAGATTCATTTTTTTCAGTAAATCCGCAGCCGCTCTGCTTTGCATAAGCAGCAAAGCACTCACGCGCCTTCTCCAGAGTTCCATCACCGAAAGTTATCACATTCAAAAGTCCCTTCAAAAACTCCGGATCCGGTATTTCTCTGTTTATATATGCACACCCCTGTGGAGAAATATCCAGACAATATCGCCCGTCTTTCTCTGAAATACGTATTTCTCCAAGCTGTGCAGCCATCTCTGATGCAAACTCTGCCAGTTTTGTATCAAGAATTTCCTTCGGAGCATTTTTCTTCAGTCCCAGCATAGTGTTCAATGAAGTCTGCGGATAATACAGTCTCATATCTTCATCCATATATCCAATTTTCATCTGCCACTCTTTTACTGTATCAAATATATGTTTTCTTAATATCTCACATTTCATGTATTGTCACCTTTTATTTTCTTACAGGAACAATTTCAATCCAATAACCATCGGGATCTGCAATAAAGTAAATACCCATAGCCGGATTTTCGTAGCAGATGCAGCCCATTTCTTTATGCAATTTATAGGCTGCCTCATAATCATCTGCCCGGAACGCAAGATGAAACTCGCATTCTCCCAGATTATACGGCTGCGGATGTTCCTCCAGACAGGTAAGTTCCAGTTCAAAATCGGATTCATCATTTGCCAGATATGCAATCACAAATCCTTCCCCATTTATGCGTCTTTTTTCTGTAAGCCCCAGAGCCTTTTGGTAAAAAGCCTCCGATACTTCCAGGTTTGCTACATTATAATTTTCATGAATCATTTTAAATTTCATTTGATATTCCTCCTTCTATTTAACGGTATAAACACCATAACTCTCTTCTGTAACTGATACTTCAAAAAATTTGCGTGCCGCACGCACAAGATACTCTGTATCCTTCACACCGCCTGTTTCATAAGGTGAATGCATGGCAAGAAGCGCCGTACCGATATCAACCGTATTAAGTGCCACCTGCGTTCCCGAAATGTTGCCAAGAGTCGAGCCTCCTAAAACATCTGAATGATTCAGATAGATTTGATATGGTACTTCCGCCTGGCTGCAAATTTCCTTAAACATTGCCGCAGCCAGACCATCTGTCGTATATTTCTGGTTGGCACTGTATTTTATCATAATACCGCCGTTTAAATAAGGCCGGTTGGTCGGGCAGGCTTTTTCACTGTAATTTGGATGTACCCCATGCCCGTTATCTGCAGAAAGCATGAGACTTGAAGCGATCAATCTGCGGTACTGCTGCTGAGTTTTTCCCATACACTCGCAAATGCCGGCTAACGTATCATACAAAAAAGTAGAAGCTGCTCCCTGCCTTGTACCGCTGCCCACTTCTTCGTTATCCAACACACAGTGAACCGGAATGCTTTCGCCTTCCTCTGCCTGAAGGAAGCCTTTCAGAGAAGCAAAGGCGCACTGCAGATCATCCAGTTTTCCGACAGACATATATTCATTATTGGCACCCCAGATACTTCCCGGCATCCGATTGTACAAAAACAGATCCTTTCCTATGATATTCTGCCGATCTACACCAGCCGCTTCCGCTATCTGCTCCATAAAACTGCCCTTTGCCGTCTCATCCCCATACAGTGGAAGCATATCCTTCTGTGCATGATATTTTATTCCGTCATTGGCCTCCCGGTTCATGTGGATCGCCAGATTGGGAATCATCAGAAGGTCTCTGTCAATATTCACCAGTTTAGACACAATGTGGTTTCCTTCTTTTACCATCAACCGCCCCGCCACCGACAGCGGGCGGTCAAACCATGGTGCGCACAACATACCGCCATATTTTTCCACATTCAATTTTACATAATGGCCCTCTGCTTCTATCTCAGGATTCTCTTTTATTTTAAAAGTAGGAGAATCACTGTGGCTGGCCATAATCTGAAATCCCGCAAAGTTTTTATTGGGAATCCGAAATGCGATCAATGCAGAAGCATTTCGGATCACATAATATTTTCCGCCTGCTTTCAGGTTCCAGTCCCTGCTCTCCAAAAGCTGTTCATAGCCACAGCTTTCAAGCTCTTTTCTCATCGTTTCTGCCGCATGAAAACTGCTTGGACTGTTTTTTATAAAGGCAAACAATTCTCCTGCCAGTTTTTCGCTCATATTTCTTTTCCTCTGTTCATGATAATACCGGGACAAAAACATTTCGTTTCCCGCTTTCTGCGCTCTTATTCCGGAGGAATCTCCGCGCTATTTATAACTTATTGCACATTTTGCATCATGTCAAGGTTTAATTCTGATCTCCGATAAAACAATTGAGCCATAATCCCGCAATCTTACAGGATTCTGGCCCAAAGCTGTCAGTCCTTATATTTTTCAAATTCCTTCTCCATATCTCTCAGAATGTTGGAGTACCGCAGAAGCTCAGCCACTCGCTGCTCTTTGTTGTCATACTGTTTCTTATAAGATATCCTGTGCTCCAGCGCTGCCCAAAAGTCCATAGATATTGTCCGGAACTGAATCTCAACCGGATAATACTCACTTGCATCCAGGCAGAATACGTTTACTCCTACAATTAAATGATGGCTCCTGTACCCGTTTGGTTTCGGGTTGGAAATATAATCACTTTCACGGATCAGTATCAGATCGGACTGATTTTTCAGCATATGAATCAACTGGTCTATGTCTTCAATAAAATAACATACCACCCGGATCCCGGCTATGTCCATCAGCATATTTTTTGCATTATCTTTTGTAGGTTTTTCACCCCGGGTTATTAATTTGTTCTCTATGCTTGTTTTCTTTTTGATGCGGTTCTGGACCATATGGATAGACTTACTCTCTGCCGTCTCATATATTGTATGATTCAAGACTTCCAACCGGGTCAGCAACAATTTCATTGCATCCCTGTAGGGTTGAATAAGATTATAATATTCTGTATCTGTCATAATCCTTTGCATACCTTTCCATTATGATCGTATTTCCTGCCTCATAAATCCAACATAAGATCCCGCAAACGCTATCAGCATTAAAGCCATCAGTCCTACCAGATGCGGCCAGACAAGAAGCAGGCTTTGTCCAAAAGACAAATATCCTGTGATCGCGCCTTCCAATTGCTGCATCGTCACCACATTTACGGATCTTACAGACGGATTCATGATGGTTGATACTGCTTCGCTGTACAGATAATACGGTGAAATCCGGTTCAGATTCAATTCCAATGAATAATTGTCATAAGAATTCATCATAGCATTCCATTGTGTATCTACAGGATAAATTACATTCGCTATGATATTGGCCAGCAGGCTCATAAAGATTGTGAAGAAAATCCACAGGGCGATTACTGCCATGGCGGACGTCGCTGAATGCTTGCATATTACTGAAAAAAGTATGGATAATCCCAGCCAGAAAGCAATGTAAATGCAGGTGAATATTAAAAATACGATAATGCGGCATACCTCCTCCGCTCCAGGCACCAGTCCGGTAACTAAAACCCCGATACTGCCTATGGCAATTCCCATGGAAAATACCATAATTGCTATGATAGCTGCTCCGGCCAGAAATTTCCCAATAATAACAGAATCTCTGTAGATCGGCTGCGCCACCAGACGGTTTAATGTTCCGCTGCTGCGTTCACTGTTTATTGCATCAAATCCCAGCGTCAGCCCAACAAAAGGTCCCAGAAGCGCAATGAAACTCATAAAAGACGGAATTGAATTCCCGCTGGTTGTATATAATTTCAGAAAAAGAAATGTGCTGTCACTTTCCGCCGCAGAACTGATTCCGGACAAAGCGCCGTATAAACCGGCAAAACTGGTGGCATAAATCAAAATCAGAATAATCAGGAAACGCCTGCTGCGAAGGTGGTCCGCCAGTTCCTTGCGGTACAATGCACTAAGTCCGGTTCTGGTCCTTACCTCAAAGATGACGGTATTCTCTGTGGTTTTGCTTCTTACTGTTGCTCTCATCCTTCTGCCCTGCCTTTTCAAAATATAATCGATAGATTTCGTCCAGATCACCGCCTCGCTGGTGCATATGAAGAATCGTATAATTTCCCTTCCCCAGAAAAGCAGATAACGATTTTCTCATATCTTTGGTTGACTGAACGATAAACATATTCCCTTCTTTTTCAATAGACTGTACGCCGTCCTGTCCTGCAATCGCACCAAGCAGCCGGTCATCACATGGTTCTACCTGAAGTTCCATGGAATAGTGGTTTTCCTGCTGAACCTGATTTCCCAGTTCTTCAATTTTTCCGCAGGCAACCAACTGGCCTTCTACAAATATCCCTACCCTGTCACAAATCTGCTGGACCTGATAGAGCTGGTGAGACGATATCATCAGAGTCCTTCCGTCTTCTTTGGAAAGCTGTCTTATTAACTCCAGCAGTTCTCTCATCCCCTCCGGATCGAGTCCCAGTGTCGGCTCATCCATAATGATAATCTGCGGATCCTTGATCAGCACATCTGCAATGCCAAGCCGCTGTTTCATACCTTTGGAATAGGTACCCGTCTTTTTGTCTGCTGCCTCTGTCATACCTGTTCTTTCCAGAAGCTGTGTGATCCGCTTTTCTGTCTCTTCTCCCTGCAGCCCGTTCATACAGGCAGTAAAGCGCAGGTTCTGTCTGCCTGTCATATCAGGATAAAATCCCGGATTATCCGGCAGATAACCTGCCACACGTTTGATATCAATAGCATTTCTGGTACAGTCTATGCCATAAATAGATGCCTGGCCGACTGTTGGTTCTGTCAGTCCGAGCAGCATCATTATTGTGGTTGTCTTACCTGCACCATTCGGTCCTAGCAGGCCAAACACCTCACCTTTTCTGATTTCCAGATCCAGATGATTTACAGCCGCCTTTGTCCCATAAATCTTTGACAGATTCTTCGTTCGTATTACTATGTCATTATTCTGTCCCATAAACTACCTTCTTCCGTACTTCTTAAAAATACCGGCAAGAAAAGCCAGCAAAAGTATAATAATACCAACTGCCATAATCCCCCAGGTCGTTCTTGTCTTGACCGATACCCTGAATTCTGCGCTGTCTGTCGTTTCGTCTGTACTCACTGTAATGGTTGTCACATAATCCCCGGTCATTGCATCTTCGCCCGGTGTTACACGTGCCGTAATTTCTTTTGTACTTCCTGCCTCCAGCAGTTCAATCGTAGATTCATCAAAGCTTACTTCCCATCCGGATGGTGCGGAAGATGTCAGATTCAGATTCTTAAGATCTACGTTTCCATTATTTGTTACGCTTAATGTTACTGCCTTTTCATCATTTGCATATGCATCAAAACTGAGCATACCGCCGGGCGTAGACAATGCAACTTCATAAGATCCGGTGATTGTGATCGACAGTTCTGTGGAAAGTGTTTCATCCGTCGAAATAGCTGTACATGGAATCGTATACTCTCCTTCTTTCAGGCCTTCCGGAGGAACGATGGTCGCTGTCATCCCCTGACTCGCTCCAGCTTCCACATTAATGCTGGCCACCTGACTGCTTTCCCCTGACGGTACAAAAGATACCTGCCATCCTGCAGGTGCTTCCGCTGACAAGCTGTAAGACTGAGCAGATGCCCGGTTATTGATCAGTGTCATATCGAAACTGAAGCTGGTGCCTGCCGCTGCTTGCTGGGAAGGATATTCTGAAGTAAAACTGCTGCTTCCGGTTTCCAGCTCACTTACATTGATCTCCAATTCCAGTGTATCATAATCTCCGTTGTCTGCTTTTGCCTGAAGTTCCACCGTGTAAGCGCCGTCTTGTGTTTCTTCCGGAATATTCAGGCTGAAAGTCGCCATATCTTCTGCCACCATATCATTTGCCGTATTAATATGTACTCTGCTGATCTGATTATTTGTGCTTCCTTTAAAAGTGCCTTCCCAGCCATCCGGTATCTCTGTGACACTCAATGCCGCATCACAGCTTTCTCCTGTGGCTCCTGAAAAGTCCAGAGAAAAACTTACGCTTTCTCCTGCCTTTGCCGTAATTCCCGGATAATCCGTACTCATCTCAAATGCTGTTTCTGACGCAAATACTCTTGTTTTGCCAGCTAAAAGCACGGAAGCCGACAACGCCGTTATCAGCCCTGCTCTTCTAAGTACCATCCATCCGTCCAGATTTTGTGCTTTTACTTTTTCCATGTTTTCGTGAACTCCTTTCCTGTTCCCACATTTTTTATTACTCGCAGCCCGGCTGCCCGCCAGGTTAAGAAGTCCAGCCTTGCAGGCAAATGAACTTCCTGTAACTTATATTGTGATAGAAAGTATAGAAGACACACTTAAAACGTACCTGAAAAAAATTGTGAAGATTTTTCGAATTATATACTTATTCCCCGAGCTTAAGGTTCAGGAAATTGTCCAGCACAGAGTCAGACAATGTATGCACTTCTTCTGAATCTTCCTGCTGTACATAATAATTTCCTTCCGGATCTGTATCCCCAATCCTGAACGTCAGAGTATGTTGTTCCACACTGGATAAATCCTCAGTTCCATCTTCTCCGTCTGCAGCGGAGTTTGCAACAATCACCTCATAGATGATGGTAATCTCTTTTCCAGAGTCAAATCCATAAGTCTTTTCATCTGTACAATGATAATCTGCATAACCTGTGTAACTTAAATATCCCAGATTGGAAACTGCCATTTCCATATCATCCTGGTCCAGTTCTGTATCATTGCCCAGAACCGTCCACTCTTCATTTCCTTTTTGCAGTTCGTAAGTATCTCCATCACGCTTTACAATAACTCCCACAATATTATCTGAAGAAAAGGATGGTATCTCTTCGCTCACTGCATAATCATAAATATCATCACCGACAGCATTTCTTAAAGAAGATGATATGGTGTATATAACATCTGTCTCATCATCTTTCATAACATAATCATCACCGGTTCCTTCGTTGTTATCGCCGATTGTAATCGTAGTTTCATTTCCTTCAGAATTTTTCAGCAAAAAGACGTTTGCAGGAGCATCAAGACCAAATTCTGAGATTTCATTCACATCTTCCAGAGTCCGCACTGCTTTAAGCGGTCCAAAATAAGATAACAGTGAACTGATTTCCGTACTGTTTACCGGAAAGTCTTCATCACTCTCCATATACCAGCCATCCTCTTCTGTAACAAAAGTCACTGCATCCTCTCCGATATTAAATGTGAGTGAAGAGACATCCGTCTGACTGATATCAACAATCGTATCCCCTGCACTTTCTTCTGATGCACGAAGCTGCGCTTTTTCATTGTTTGTTTTTATCATATACCAGGCTCCGAACAACAGGCATATTGTGACTGTGCCTGCACCCAAAGCAGCAAATTTGTTCGCCATTTTAATATCACCTCCAGGTCTACTGTTTCCTCCGCCTCAGCCAGATACAAAATCCATACAGGAGAAATGCTCCCGGAATAATTCCAACCACAATAACACTCCAGAAGTTACTGCTGGCAGCTGTGAGCGTAAGGTACTCGGTTGACATGCTCTTAACCGGAACAGAAACACTTGTTTCCTGTCCACACATCCAGCTTAAGGTATTCGTAAACAGCTTCTGATTACCGCCGGATACCATCTGGCTCATGGAAGAATCCACAATTGCAGACGATGTATAAACCGCCAGCTTTGTTGTAACTGTGTCTGTACTTTCATTTTCCGTCTCATCCGCTGCCAGCTCCTCTGCTGTCTCAGGTTCTGTCTCCGTTTCTTTCTCCTGTATCTCAGATTCTGCTTCCGTTTCTTCCTCTGCCAGTTCCAATGTCTGCGCAAGTCCCCGGGCTGAAACATCATTTTCTTCCAGAAGCGCCTCTGCCTCCTGTTTCACTTCTTCCGTCAATTCTATCTCTTCCGATGCAAGCATACCAAGAGCAAATGGGCCATCAATATCACCTGATTCTTTTTCATAGGCAGTCATATTCTCCACATCCGTTTTTGAGTAAGCACTGGAGGATGTAGACAATACTTCCGACACTGCTGTTTCCTCTCTGATATCGTCAGAAACGGTCAGTCCCCGGGCTCCTGCCATAATTACATAGCCATTTCCATCTGCCATATCCGCAGAAACCTCTGTATTATTTATGACCGGCACAAGATAGTACGGGATCTGTACATAATTCTGCGGATCACCTTCCATTACAACACCCTCTGCTGTGTTCATTCCATAATACTCCAGAATGGACTCCAGATTGGGCATTTCCACATTGGTATAGTCCAGAATAATAACAGCGCTGCCTCCCGTCATCAGATAAGCCCTGATTTTATTACTCTCGGCCTGGGTCAAGTCAGAAGCCGGAGAAAGAATTAACAGGCCATCCGCATCCTCAGGCACCCGCTCTGCACTGATCAGATTTAACTCTTCCGTGGTAATATTTTCTTTTTCAATTGCTGATGTCATATTTGTATCCAGTGTCTGTTCGCCATGTCCCGTCAAAGTATATATTTTGGGAAGATTATCAGAACTTACCGCTGCTATGGCACTGGTAATCTGTCCTTCTGCATCAAAACCGGAAGTTGTGTACGAATAATACGTATAATCCATTTCATACTCATACATATCATTATAATCCACAACTCTGCTCAGTTCACCGCAGGTAACAATAACACTGTTTTCAGTCAGTCCCTCTGATGTATACTGAGAAGTAAAATTCGGATATCTGACCGGATCCTTCTCTTCTACTTTAATATGAGAAGACAAATCATTGTAACGCTCAAGCAGACGTGATACATTTGTGTCCCTGTTGCTGTCCTGTACAATATAATAAAGAGTCACATCTTCCGTAAGCTTTGCTGCCATTTCTTTTGTCTGATCCGTCAGAACCGACAATTTCTGATCTGTCACATCGATCTGCATATAACCGGACGGCAATTCTGATGCTATCAGATTCACAGCGACCGATGCCGCTATAACAATAGCTGTCATTGCCATACTATAAGAACCGTTCTTTAACCGGCCAACTCCCGCTCCCCATCGTCTTTTCTGGATGGATTCCACTGTCAGGAACAGAAATAATGCAGTGACAGACAAATAATAAATAACTCCTGCAATATCAAACATGCCTCCTGCAAATTCTTCGAAATGGGCCGTTACATTAAAGATTTCCAGTATATTCTGAATCAGTCCCTCATAAACTGCCGGCTTTATAATATAAACTGCTGCCAGAATGCCCTCCATAACAGCGGCAGCTGCGGCGGTGATCACCGTTTTCCCAAGCATATGATGTATTACAAATGCCAATGCAGCTGCCAAAGCGGCCATCGTAAAGAAGGAACCGGAGGCCGTATCCGGAAAAAGAGAGGAAATTCCTTCCATCATGTAGCTGACAAATAAAGTAAAAAAAGTAAGTACCGCCGCAATGACCTGACTCTCTGTCACAGATGAAAGAAACAGACCAATTGCCAAATAAGATACTCCAAGCAGAAAAAATCCAAACAGCGCGCTGTAACTTTCCAGATAAGCAATGCTTCCAAACTGTGACAAGATCAGCGGATACACAGCCAGAATCAATACCGGTATGGCAAACACACTGACCAGCGCCAGAAACTTTCCTGCCACAATCCCAGTCACAGATACCGGAGAAGTGAGCAAAAGCTGGTCCGTTTTCTGTCTGCGTTCTTCTGCCAGAATACGCATGGTTAGAACAGGAACCAAAATCAAAAATATAAATAACACTGCCTGCAATGTATATGCAAATTTAGGATACATGGCCTGCAGATGATATGCGGTAAAGTAAATGCCTGTAAGTGCCAGTAAAAATGCAATAAATACATACCCTGTCATGGAGGTGAGAAAACCTTTTACTTCTTTTTTATAAACTGCTGTCATTATTTTTGCCCTCCTTCACCCTATCTGCCAGGACTGCTGCATTTTTTTCTTTCTTTCGGAATAAATTCAAATGTTTTTTCTTATCTTCCTGATCCGATTTTTCTGCCTCATCCTCTTCTGTCAATTCCAGGAAAATATCTTCCAAAGACACATGGGTGCGCTGCATGCGAAGAATCGGAATACGTCTTTGGGCACACAAAAAGAAAATCTCTCTGCGGATATCTTCCCCATCCTTTGTTCTGAGCTCTATATCCACTGCATTCTCATCTACAGACTCTTTTATCATATATTCACTGATCCGGCTTATTTCTCTCATGGCAAGGCGGATTTCTTCCTTATGGCCTTCTAGCGTCAATTCCAAAGAAGATGATCCTTTCATCAGGCCAGTCAGATTCTCCGGCGTATCGCTGGCCACCAGCTTTCCATGGGCAATAATCATAATATGATCGCAGATGGCACTGACTTCTGAAAGAATGTGGGAACTCAAAATCACCGTATGCCGTTTGCTTAATTCTTTGATCAGCTCACGGATTTCAATAATCTGCTTGGGATCAAGCCCCACCATAGGTTCGTCAAGAATAATAATGTCCGGATAGCCCAAAATCGCCTGTGCAAGTCCCACCCTTTGACGGAAGCCCTTTGAAAGATTGCGGATAAGACGTTTCTTCACTTCCAGGATTCCGGTCATATCCATGGCTTCTGCAATCATCCGGTCCATCTCTTTCTCCTGAATTTTCTTTAGTCCTGCCGCAAATGTTAAATACTCTTCCACTGTCATTTCCGGATAGACCGGTGGAATCTCCGGCAGATACCCGATACATTTCCTCGCCGCCTGTCCATCCTCTACAATATCATGACCATTAATCAATACCTGTCCGGATGTGGGAGCAATATATCCTGTCATAATATTCATTGTTGTAGATTTTCCAGCCCCATTCGGACCCAAAAAACCATAAATCTGTCCCTTTTCCACCGTAAAAGACAAATCGCTTACGGCTGTATTTGAGCCATATTTTTTCGTCAGATTTTTTACCTCAATCATACAGTTCCTCCAATCAGTGATTCATTTTCGATGAATGTGCCTGTATATTGTATGATCATATCCTGAAATGTACCTAAAAAATAATGTGAACGTTTTGCGAATTCGCCATATGCAGATGTTGATGGCCGATGGAGAACTTTTTATGCAATGGAAATTCAAAGAATTCCCTGCTGCACAAAAACACCCCGGATAAAATCTAATCCAGGGTGTTACTTCTTTATAATTTACAGCATTGCCTTAAACCGGATCCATCTTCCATCAGCGCTCTCTGCATAAATCCTTCCTCCATGGGCCTCTGCAACTGCCTGCGCAATAGAAAGCCCGATCCCTGTTCCTCCTGTATTTCTTGATCTGGAAGAATCAGGACGGTAAAAACGGTCAAATAAATGACTGATATCTGATACATCCTCTATTTGGCATGTATTAAACACTTCGATATATCGTTTCCCATGCTTCTCATAAACATCAAATCGGATTTCACCTTTTTCATCTGAATATTTCACGGCATTATCCAGAAGAATGGAGATCATCTGCTGTACAGATGGCCGGTCACCATACAGTTTTAATCCTTCCGCAATATTCTGGATATACTGTTTTCCCTGAACATCTGCAAGTGCAGCAAAAGGCTGCGCGCTCTCCCATGCCGCATCACTGAGAGAAAATTCCTCTTTTTCCGGAAAGGGCATTTCCTCATCCAGTCTCGACAGTGTAATCAGGTCTCCCACCAGTTTTGTAAGCCGCCCCGTCTGCTTCCGGATATTTTCTGTCCACTCATCCTCCCCATGGATCATCGCCAAAACATCAGCGCTGGTGGCAATAGAGGTAAGCGGTGTCTTTATTTCATGTCCGGCATCTGTAATAAATCGTTTTTGTCTTTCAATATTCCTGGCGTAGGGAGAAATTGCTTTTCTTGATAATAGAAAAATCAGAAAGAATACAATCATAAGACTGCTTGCTGCTACCATTCCGGAAATAATCAGCAAAGTCCTCATGAACTGATATTCGGCATCCGAATTCAGAAATATCACGATTTTTTCTGTATCCGTTTCATAAGCATGATATCTGTAATGATTGTAATATCCGGATATTCTGCCTTCTCCAAGGAGTGTTTCCGCATATTCTCCGGCCTTTTCCTCCGTAATGGATGCAATAAAATCTTTTGAGACATCTTTTACATTTCCGTTCAGATCACACCGGACAATAAAAAATCGCGTGGTATATTCAAATTCCGGCTGCTGCATTCCCGGGTACTCAAAATCCGGGAACTGCGGTTCATCCGGCACTGCCTTTTCTTCGCTTTGCTCATACCGGAAAATCCCTTCTATGATCTGATCCTGACGCCTTGTTGTTACATGAAAATTTCCAATATTGATAATAACAGCCAAAACCATCATTACGGTAAAAAAAGCAGTCATTGCCGCCCAGATAAAACGCCACTGCATTTTCCTTAACATACATTTTCCTCCAACGAATACCCGGCTCCTCTCACTGTCCGTATTTCCACATCTGCATCAAGTTCCCTCAATTTTTTTCTCAGGAAACCGATATAAGTCCAGACTACATCCATACCCGCATCACTATTTGCTCCCCATATCTTTTCCATCAGATGCTCTGTTGAAAATACATGTCTTGGATGATTCATAAACAGTTCCATTACCTGGTATTCTTTGTTATTAAGCCGGACTGTCCGATTTCCAGCCGATAATTCATAACAATTACAGTCCAGACTGACATTTCCAACTGTCAGTACATTGCCGGAATAATTCATACTGCGTCTGGACAATGCCTTTACTCTGGCAATCAGCTCGCTGGATGCGAATGGTTTCGGCAGATAATCATCTGCGCCGGCATTCAAACCTGTTACCCTGTCTTCAATTTCGGCCTTTGCAGTAAGCAGCAGAACCGGAACGGCCATTTTTTGCGCTCTTATTCTCCGAAGTACTTCCAGACCATCCAGTCCAGGCATCATGATATCCAGCACGATCACATTATACTCTATCTGCTGAATATAATCCCATGCATCATTTCCACTATGAACAATATCCACAGAAAACTTATTTTTCTCCAGCAAAATTTTCAGTGCTTTTGCAATTTCCACTTCATCCTCTGCGATTAATACACGCATAAACCTTACTCCTTCTTCTGCCTGATCTACAGTTTTTATGATTATAACACGGGAAGCTGAAATCTGCCTGAAAAATGCAGGCTCAAATAAAAATACTCCCGGTGACAGGAGTATCTTTACAAAGCATCCCCTTTGCATACCGCAGCAGCAGTATGTGAAGATGCATCTTTATATTTTCATTGTCAGCTGGATTCTCTTTTTCGCCGGATCAACACTCATAACTTTCACTTCCACAATGTCACCGACACTTACCGCTTCCAAAGGATGCTTAATAAACTTTTTGTCGGTTATCTGTGAAATATGCACAAGTCCGTCCTGATGAACGCCGATATCCACAAACGCGCCGAAATCAATAACATTCCGGACTGTTCCCTTTAAAATCATACCAGGTTTTAAGTCTTTCATGTCAAGTACGTCTGTACGGAGGATGGGTTTGGGCATCTCATCCCTGGGGTCACGTCCGGGCTTTTCCAATTCCTTTACAATATCTCTAAGAGTAGGCTCTCCTACTTCAAGTTCCCGGGAAAGCGCCTTGTAATCCTTTATTTTCTTTGAAACGCCCTGAAGTCTGCCGGCCGCAATATCTTCAGGAACAAACCCCAGCTTTTTCAGAAGTTTCTCTGCTGCATCGTAGCTTTCCGGGTGCACGCTGGTGGCATCCAGCGGATTTTTACCGCCTGAAATTCTCATAAATCCTGCGCACTGCTCATATGCCTTCGGTCCAAGCTTTGCCACTTTTAAAAGCTGTCTGCGGTCTGTGAAACGGCCATTTTCCTCGCGATAAGAGACAATATTTTTCGAAATCGCCTTACTGATACCGGATATATACTCAAGAAGAGAAGCTGAAGCGGTATTTAAATCAACACCAACTTTATTTACACAGTCTTCTACCACGCCTCCCAGAGTCTCACCCAGCTTTTTCTGATTCATATCATGCTGATATTGCCCTACACCGATGGATTTAGGATCAATCTTTACCAGCTCTGCCAGAGGATCCTGGACACGTCTTGCAATGGATGCTGCACTTCTCTGTCCCACATCAAATCCGGGAAATTCTTCTGTAGCCAGTTTGCTGGCCGAATATACAGATGCTCCCGCTTCGTTTGTAATCACATACTGCACCGGTACAGGTATCTCTTTTAATAAATCTACAATAATCTGTTCCGATTCTCTGGATGCCGTACCATTTCCCAGGGAAATCAAAGAAATCTGATATTTGCTTATCAAACGTTTCAGTGTATCTTTTGCGGCACGGATCTTCTGTTCATTCGTAGGTGCAGTGGGATAAATTACTGTAGTATCCAATACTTTTCCCGTCGCGTCTACCACCGCAAGTTTACAGCCTGTTCGAAATGCCGGATCCCATCCCAGAACTACACGTCCTGCGACAGGCGGCTGCATTAAAAGCTGTTCCAGATTTTTTCCAAACACACGGATTGCGCCATCTTCTGCTTTTTCCGTCAATGCGCTTCTCACTTCACGCTCAATTGCCGGTGCGATCAGTCTCTGATAACTGTCTGCTACAGCCGCCCGCAGCACCGGTGTTGTTGCCGGATTTTCTCTGGTGACTACTTTTTTCTCCAGATATCGGAGGATTTTTTCTTCCGGTGCTTCAATTTTAACAGTCAGAATCTTCTCTTTTTCACCGCGGTTGACCGCAAGAATCCGGTGTCCCGCAATTTTAGATACCGGCTCTGCGAACTGATAATACATCTCATAGACAGATTCCGTCTTTTCATCTTTTGCTGCAGAAACCACCATGCCTTCTTTTTCCGTCATCTCACGAATGCGGATACGATAGTCAGCCTCATCAGAAATATTCTCGGCAATGATATCCATTGCTCCCTGAATAGCCTCTTCTGCTGATGATACCCCTTTTTCCGGATCAATAAACGCACCTGCCTCCTGTTCAAGAGTTCTATTTGTGCGCTGAAGCAAAATAATGTCAGCAAGGCCTTCCAGCCCCTTTTCCTTCGCAATAGTAGCTCTTGTACGCCGCTTTGGACGATATGGACGGTACAGATCATCCACTACTACCAGTGTTTGGGCCGCAAGAATCTGCTTTTTCAGTTCTTCCGTAAGTTTTCCCTGTTCTTCAATGCCGGACAAAACCTGCTGCTTCTTTTCCTCCAGATTTCTGAGATAAGTCAATCTCTCAAAAAGATTTCTAAGCTGTTCATCATTCAGAGAACCTGTGACCTCTTTACGGTATCTGGCAATAAACGGGATCGTATTTCCCTCATCAATCAATTTAACCGCAGCTTCTACCTGCCATACGGCCACACCAAGTTCTGATGCCAGTCTCTTTATAATATCCATCTAAAATAACCTCTCCCGTATTACTGCTTTTGAAACAAATAATCCATCATTTTATGCCCTTCGGCAATATAATTTCCGCTCATCTTCGCATCCCGCTCGCAATATCTCCAGTCCCTTTGTTTCACGTCTGTACTGTCATACAGCAGATACGGCACCGGATCTGCTGTATGAGTCCGGACGCGGATCGGTGTGGGGTGATCCGGAAGAACCAGCAAACGATACTCTTCACCCGAAGCATCCATCTGATCTGCAACAATCCTGATCACTCTTTCATCAAGGTATTCGATTGACTGTACTTTCCTTTCCACGCTTCCCTGATGACCCATCTCATCCGGAGCCTCCACATGAATATATGCAAAGTCATAACCATCTTTTAAAAGGGCATCTACAGCAGCCTGGGCTTTTCCCTCATAATTTGTATGTAAACCTCCGTTGGCGTCATCCACATGAATATTCTTCATTCCCGCCCCTACTGCAATTCCTTTCAAAAGATCTACAGCAGAAATCATCACACCCTTTTTGTGATTCTTCTCCTCAAATGAGGAGAGGGCCGGTTTCGTGCCTGCACCCCAGAACCAGCAGCTGTTTGCAGGATTCAGTCCGTTTTTCTTTCGCTCTATATTAATCGGATGATCTGCCAGAATTTCATAACTGCGCTTTTGCATTTCTCTCAAAACTTCATCTTCCGGCAAATATTTTTCAATGCACTGCGTCAGTATATCATGGGGCTGGGAAAGCGGCACTACACGGCCATTTTCCCAGATCAGACAATGGCGGTAGCTTGTGCCTGCATAAAAGTGATAACCTTCTTTTTGAAGTCCTGTTTTTACTGCTTCCAGAAGAACAGCTGCATCCCCGGTAGATATTTCTCCGGAACTGTGATCGATCATGATTTTTTTCTCATACGGCTCATCTTCTGACAATGTCACAAGATTACAGCGCAAAGCCACATCTGAATCTTTCACAGGTACTCCTATACTGAGCGCTTCAAGGGGTGATCTGCCGGAATAATATACTGCCGGATCATAACCAAGCACAGAAAGATTCGCCGTATCACTTCCGGGTTTCATTCCCTTCGGAATGGTATGTAACAGACCGATTTCCGAAAGCTTTGACAACCTGTCCATAACTGGTGTCTTAGCATATTCCAGAGGCGTCTTTCCTCCCAGAGATGCGATCGGCTCATCTGCCATTCCATCACCTAATACCACTATATATTTCATAATTATCTCCTCATTTTCAGTCGCTTTTACAGATTTCTCATACGGATCATGCTGATCACAGACCCCAGTTTATCTGCTTTTTCTTTATATTCCCCTTCTGTTATGATTCCCGTTATAAAACCGAATTCTCCGTCAAGTCCGGGAACCTGCACATATTTTACGCCGCCAAACACATCTTCTACATGAGCCTTTTCTTCCTCAATGTTTCCTTTGACGCGCACAAAGAATCGGCGGTGTGATTCTCCCACATCTGCCAGTTCAAGCTTTTTGCTGCTCCAGAAGGACATAATATTTCTGTTCAAATGTTTTGCTTCATCCACAATATCAGCTACGACTGCACTGGCTGTAGGAAGTTTTCCTGCGCCGCGTCCATAAAACATGGCATCTCCCAGCACGTTGCCGTGCACAAAAATTGCATTGAATACATCATTTACACTGTACAGCGGATCAGAAGGACTTACCATCATAGGTGCCACCATGGCATAGAAACTTGTCCCCACTTTCTTACTGAAGCCAAGCAATTTAATCGCACGGTTCATCACTTTTGCATATTTAAAATCTGCTGCGGAAATCTTTGTAATTCCCTCTGTGTAAATATCTTCAAAATCCACATGGCGTCCAAAAGCCAGGGAGGACAGAATCGCTATTTTGCGGCAGGCATCATGCCCCTCCACATCTGCTTCCGGATTGCGCTCCGCATATCCCTTCTCCTGAGCCTCTTTCAGCACATCGCTGTATTCACTTCCTTCTTCTGCCATCTTGGTCAGCATATAATTTGTTGTCCCATTGAGTATACCGGCAATCTCATCAATTTCATCAGCTGTCAAAGAAGAATTCAACGGACGGATGATCGGAATTCCGCCTCCGCAGCTTGCTTCAAAAAGATAATTCACATTTTTATCTCTTGCAATCTGCAGCAGTTCAGCGCCATGCTTAGCCACCAGTTCTTTGTTAGAAGTGCAGACACTCTTTCCTGCAAGAAGTGCATTTTTCGTAAAGGTATACGCCGGTTCTACCCCACCCATTACTTCCGCAATAATTTTAATCTCCGGATCATTCAAAATAATGTTAAAGTCATGAACAATCTTCTCCTGTACCGGGTCATCCGGAAAATCTCTGAGATCCAGCACATATTTGATATTAATCTCATCTCCGGCTTTCTTATTAATACTTTTGTGATTGGTGTTAATTACCTCAACCACACCGGAACCAACCGTTCCATACCCCAGAACTGCAATATTAATCATAATCTTTTCCTCCTGCTTCTATTCGCGTCCTAATATCTTCAGATAATGAATTCCCTTCAAATTTTCAAGATCCGACAACATGGTCATGGTATCTCCCGTAGAGGGAAGAATATCCACGCTAAGTGTCAGGGATGCTATCCCGTTTATAGGCATTGTCTGATGTATTGTGAGAATATTTGCCTGATATTCTGCGATCACGCGAAGAACTTCCGATAAAAGTCCCGGCTCATCATCCATTTGCATGATAAACGTAATATTTTTTCCCTTTGTATTTTCATGAAAGGGAAAAATGTCATCCTTATATTTGTAAAAAGAACTGCGGCTGATCCCAACTGCTTCTGCGGCATCCTGCACGGTAGATACCCGTTCTGACTCAATCAGCCGTTTTGCTTCTACCACTTTCAGAAGCACCTCCGGAACCGCTTTCTCTTTTACCACATAATATTGTGTTTTTGCCTTCATCTCTTCTCCTTCGTCCTGCACACCGGATTAAAATCCGCGTCCATGTCCTCCACCGTAAGTTCTTCCACCGGATGATGTGTGTGTAGAGGTTCTTCCTCCTCCACCAATTCCTCCGCTGTCCGGAGGCGGATTTCTCGGAATTTTCCTCTGTGTCACAAACTGTCGGACAAGCCTGTCCTCTCTTCCGGTCAGATTTATTTCCGCATTCTGATTAATCTGATACTCATATTCTTTTACGACACTGTACTTCCGGTACAGAACAAAACATGCCCCGCCTGCACATAGAAAAGCTGCTGCAAATGCCATCAGCACATCCATGGATGTAAGGCTCCTGTGATATACGATCTTTCCTGTTTCTGTATCATACGTATATTGATTATCCGGAATCCCCTTTTCCATGTATGTTTGTACCTGTCTCAACATGGCATACATTGCATCTGCGTATTCCTTCTCCCGGACATAATCTTCTCCGGCATCATAAATACGTTCTTCCCGGGCATCAGTGATGTAATATATCATACTCCCGGTGGTTATCAGGTTCATCTGCCGGTTATCCATATCAATGATCAGCACAATTCCCCCGCTCCTTCCGTTCGTATCATATCCTTCTTTTTCGTAAAACTCTTCTGCAAACTGTGCAGATGACATTCCGTGTGCATCATCGATCGTAAGCATCAGAAAATTCATCTTATACTCTTTTTCAAGCTTCTGTCCCAATTCTTCCAGCTCTGTTTTCTCTTCGGAAGAAAATAATTCCGCTTCATCAAAAACAATGCTCTCTGCCCCGGCAGCCAGCGGCATTACGAACATCCACAGAGCCGCCGTCCAAAAAACAAACATCAATTTTATCTTGTATGTAGATTTACGCCGGCCTACCATAAAAAGTATCCTCCCAAAAGCAGCAATACAAGCACCGGTACAAAAATGCCGAAAAACAATGTCACCACCCGCTTTTTATCTACCGGCAGAACTCCGCATATCTTTTTTGTCTGTCCATTCATGGCATAGTAGTACATCCTGCCATCCATTCCTTTATATGTCAGGACCCATACCGGAAGAAGAAGATATTTCCAATCCTCCTCATGCATCCACACATCCTGTGAAAGTGTGCTGGCAGACGCGTATCCATTAACGCTTGCTTTCATCATCTGAGCTGCATGTTCCTGTATTTCCTGCTTTAATCCTGCTATCAGATCCTGCTTTTCGATATTACGTTTTTCCGCCTGAAAACCTGATAAATAGCCCATGGAAAAATTTTTTGCCCCCTCAACCCTGAAAGGCTGTACAGCTTCAACAAGCTGACGGTTTTCTTTATCCAGAGCATCCCGCATCAGATTTTTAAAAGTCAGATCAGCACTTCTCTGTATATCAAATACTTTTGTCTCAGTATATTCAATATCTCCCATTCTGTAAACCCGGATTTGATTTCCGGTTCCCTTCCATGTTCCGTCAGCCTGGCAGGAATACATCCAAAACGGGAAATATATTCCACTTATCTTTTCAATCTGCTCTTTACAGAAAAAATCTGCGGGCACGAATTTTTTACTTCTGACATATTTAAGAAAACTGTCCACGGCCTCTTTTTTATCCACCGCAAATGGTATCACCAGATCCGGCTTATACTCTCCGGAAAGTTTTCCCTGAAGCACAACCGGATTATGACAATAGTAACAAAACGTCGCTGCTGTTGTTTCATCTGTCACAATTTCTGCACCACAGTCAGGACAGGAGTATACTACTGCGGTGCCGTGCGCGTCCCGCTCTCCCGAAACACCCGGTTCGCTTCCGCTGGTGTCCTCTTCCTTTTTTCGGGTTTGGGGATTGGAAGCTTCCAGTTCTTCCTGTGTGAACAAAGAAGTACAATATTCACATTTATATTTCTGGGATGCAGGATCAAATTTTATATCTCCGCCGCAATTTGGGCATTTAAATGTAACAGCCGCCATCCGTCCACCCGATTCCTTTCATATACTTCCTATATTATGCTCTCGGTTTACCGCAGTTAGAACAGAAATTTCCATTGTTCACTGCACCGCATCCGCATGTCCACTGTCCTGACGGCGCCGGTTTTCCGCAGTTGGAGCAAAACTTTCCGCTGTTTACCGCACCGCATCCACACGTCCACTGTCCCGGCGCAGCCTGTGCATGGCCTTGCATCTGTGTCTGCTGATTCATCTGCTGCATATTCGTCCGGGATGCCTGGCCCATAAATCCGCCGGCCGCATTCATTCCCATTCCCATGCCCATAAAACCTGCCATAGCACCGCCCGGGTTGGAACCCGCATTTTGAAATCCCTGAGCAATTGCAGACTGCACATATCCTTCTCTGATATTCGGATCCCCCATCATTGCTCCCTGATTGCGCATGTTGATCAGTTTCTGGGATTCCTCATCATAAGAAATACTTGCGATACCCACGGACTGGATCTGTATTCCTCTTGTTTTAGTCCATTCTTCATCCAAAACATCTGCCATATACTTTCCAAGTTCCGATGCCCTGGAAGAAACATAAGATATCCTTAATCCATCTGCAGACATTTTATTGATCGCTGTCTGGAGAGCTTCCAAAAACTCTGACAAATACTGCCCATTAATATCTTCTATCTGAACCCTCTCTGCATTTCCCGGCACAACTTCCGCATAAAATTTCAGCGGGTCCGTAATCTTGATAGAATACGTTCCATGTGCCCGCAGGAAAAGTTCTGCATTATAAAAATTATCAAAATAATTAACAGGATTTCGTGTGCCGAATTTTATTCCCTTGATCTCCTGTAAATTAATATAATATACTTTCTGCTGCACCGGTGTCATTCCGCCATATTTCAATCTCGCATAAGACTCCTCCAGAGCATCGTCAAACTGGCCGTTAAACATAGACGGCAAAGAAGAGTTTTTCACAGTATAATATCCCGGTTCTGCCGTATAGTCGATTATTTTTCCGCCATCTGTCAGAATCATAAACTGATTATCATATACATGTATCGTGGAACCATCTGAAATCGTATCCGATGTGCCTCTTTTATTGGAGCCTTTTCCGGCCTTCACACCTTTCACAAAAACAGTTCCTTCGCCCATCTCTCCCGGTTCTATCACTTCCAGAAACTGATCATTCAAAGCTGAATTTACTGTGCCCATCACCGTATCAATTGCTGTTTTTATGATTCCCATAATCTCTTCTCCTTTTCATCTGATATTCGAATTATTCTATTCTTCCTGTTCGGAAGCCCCCAGTGCAACCCATTTCAAATATGAGTTAATAAAAAGATCAATGTTTCCATCCATCACGCTGTCAACATTTCCGGTTTCCGCATTAGTACGATGATCTTTAACCATGGTATATGGCTGCATCACATAAGAACGTATCTGATTTCCCCAGCCCATCTCTTTCTTCTCACCGCGGATCCCCGAAGCTTTTTCTGCATTTTCCTGCTGTTTTAACAGATACAGTTTTGCTTTCAGCATCTGCATGGCTTTGTCTTTATTCTGGAATTGTGAGCGCTCATTCTGGCACTGAACCACAATTCCTGTCGGCAGATGGGTGATACGGATTGCCGAAGATGTCTTATTAATATGCTGACCGCCGGCTCCGCTGGAACGGTAGGTATCAATCCGAAGATCCTCATCACGGATTTCCACATCTACATCTTCCTCAATATCCGGCATGACATCACACTGTACAAAGGAAGTCTGACGTTTTCCTGCCGCATTAAACGGAGAAATACGTACCAGACGATGAACACCCTTTTCCGCTTTCAGATAACCGTAGGCATTTTCTCCCCGCACTTCAAAAGTAACAGATTTGATACCAGCCTCGTCTCCATCCAGATAATCCAGCACTTCAACCTGAAATCCCTTTTTATCCGCCCATCTCGTATACATACGGTAAAGCATGGAAGCCCAGTCACAGGACTCGGTTCCGCCGGCTCCCGCATGAAGTGCCAGGATAGCGTCTGAACGGTCATATTCACCAGACAAAAGTGTCTTAATACGGATATTTTCAAATGTGCTGATAAAAGAATCAAGAGTTTCCTGTATCTCCGGGATCAGAGAAGCGTCGTTCTCCTCATCCGCCATTTCTATCAAAGTTTCTATTTCCTCATACTGCTCCTTAAGAGTGCGGTACACAGCCACATCATCTTTCAGTGCACTTAATGTTTTCATTGATTCCTGGGAACTTTCCGGTTTGTCCCAAAAATCCGGTTCTTCCATTTTCCGCTCTAATTCCTGGATCCGTTTTTCCTTATTAGCCAGGTCAAAGTGAATCCCTCACTTCCAGCAATGGTTTTTCGTAGGATCCGATGGTATATCGGAACTGATCTAATTCGACCACACTGTCACCTTCTTTCCTGTCAACTGACATATTCTTATTCTTTAACTTAGAAAAGGTCCACCGGACCTTTTCTTATCTTTTTATATTATCTCTATTTCTTCCGCCCGCAGCACTGCTTATATTTCTTACCGCTTCCGCACGGACACGGGTCATTCGGATAAACCTTTTCTGCAGCACGCTTTTTAGGTGCTTTCGCCAGACTTTCATCTTTATTTGTTCCCGTTACTTTTGCCACTTCCTCACGCTCTACTTTTTCTTCTACGCGAACATGATAAAGCAGACGCAATGTATCAGCCTGAATGTTTTCTGTCATTTCGCCAAACATTTCAAAACCAATCGTCTTATATTCAACCAGCGGATCACGCTGTCCATATGCCTGCAGGCCAATGCCCTGACGAAGCTGGTCCATATCATCAATATGATCCATCCATTTGCGGTCAATTACTTTCAGAATAATGACACGCTCCAGTTCACGCATCTCTTCCGGTGTCGGGAACTGTTTTTCTTTTTCCTTATAAAGCTCCTGAGCCCGTCTGATAAGTTCTTCCGTCAAGTCATTCTTGTTCCTGACATCAGCAATACTTTCATGAGTAATCGGTTTCAGCGGAATAACCGGCAGCAGCAGAGAATTCAATTCATTTAAATCCCATTCGCCTGTATCGTTTCCTTCGCCGATGCACATATTTACATTGCGTTCCACCACTTCTCTGATCATTTTCTGAATGGCATTTTCCATATTCTCTCCATCCAGAACACGGCGTCTTTCCGCATAAATAATCTCACGCTGTTCATTGTTCACCTGATCGTATTCCAACAGGTTCTTACGGATTCCGTAGTTATTTCCTTCAATCTTCTCCTGGGCTTTCTCAATCGCAGATGAGAGCATCTTGTGCTCAATCTGCTCATTTTCCTCAACACCGAGAGAACGGAACATTCCCATAAGACGCTCTGATCCAAACAGTCGCATCAGATCATCCTCAAGAGAAATATAAAATCTGGATTCTCCCGGATCGCCCTGTCGTCCGGAACGTCCGCGGAGCTGATTGTCGATACGTCTTGACTCATGGCGCTCTGTGCCGATGATCTTCAGTCCGCCCAGCTCTTTTGAAATATCGTCCAGCTTAATATCGGTACCACGGCCGGCCATGTTGGTGGCGATTGTGACTGCACCGTGCTGTCCTGCATCTGCAACGATTTCTGCTTCCAGTTCGTGGAATTTCGCATTCAGAACTTTATGCGGAATCCCTCTCTTTTTCAGCATACCGGAAAGCAGTTCGGAAATATCAATCGTTATGGTACCTACCAGTACCGGCTGTCCTTTAGCATGGGCTTTTTCAATTTCTTCCACAACCGCATGGTATTTTTCTTTTTTCGTCATATATACAGCATCATCCAGATCCTTACGCGCAATCGGGCGGTTAGTAGGAATCTCAATAACATCCATGCCGTAAATATCACGGAATTCTTTTTCTTCTGTAAGTGCAGTACCTGTCATGCCTGCTTTCTTTTTATACTTGTTAAAGAAGTTCTGGAAAGTAATCGTTGCAAGGGTCTTGCTCTCACGTTTTACCTTCACATGTTCTTTTGCCTCAATCGCCTGATGGAGGCCGTCAGAATAACGTCTTCCCGGCATGATACGTCCTGTAAACTCATCTACGATCATAACCTGATCATCTTTTACAACATAATCCTGGTCACGGAACATCAGATAATTTGCTCTCAGCGCCAGGTCCACATTGTGCTGGATTTCAAGATTTTCCGCATCTGCCAGATTCTCAATCTGGAAGAATTTTTCTACTTTTGCGACACCTTCCTGCGTAAGCGTAACAATCTTGTCCTTTTCATTGACAATAAAATCGCCTGTCTCGGTAATCTCTTCTCCCATAATGGCTGTCATTTTGGTAACTTCACCGCTGGCTTCACCGCGCTGAAGCTGACGTGCAATGATATCCGCTACTTCATACAGTTTTGTGGATTTGCCGCTTTGTCCGGAAATGATCAGCGGTGTACGGGCTTCATCAATCAGAACCGAGTCCACCTCATCGATGATCGCATAATGCAGATCGCGCTGCACAAGCTGCTCTTTATAGATGACCATATTATCACGAAGATAATCAAAACCAAGTTCATTATTGGTAACGTAAGTGATGTCGCAATTGTACATCTCACGGCGCACATCGTTATCCATGTCATTTAAGACACATCCGACCTTAAGGCCCAGAAACTCATGTACTTTTCCCATCCACTCAGCATCACGGTGTGCCAGATAGTCATTGACCGTTACTATATGAACGCCCTTTCCTTCCAGCGCATTTAAATATGCCGGAAGCGTGGAAACCAATGTCTTACCTTCACCGGTACGCATCTCGGAAATACGTCCCTGATGAAGGATAATACCACCGATGATCTGCACCCGGTAGTGTTCCAGACCAATAGCACGTTTTGCTGCCTCTCTCACTGCTGCAAATGCCTCCGGAAGAAGATCGTCCAGAGTTTCACCGCCTGCCAGACGTTTTTTAAATTCATCTGTCTTGCCGCGGAGCTGTTCATCTGACAGTGCCTGCATATCCGGTCTTAATGCTTCAACTTTATCAACCAGCGGCATGATTCTTTTTAATTCACGCTCACTGTGTGTTCCAAATACTTTAGAAAAAAGACTCATTATTATTACTCCTTCGAAATTGCATAATTACACATACTATCAATGATTTTACCACCTTTGAGCCTGTAACACAATAAAAACTTTGTAAAAAAAGCTGCCGGTCCGAAAACCGGCAGCAATTATTCTGTTTTCTAAAACTCAGGTTCTATCAATCCGTATGTGTTTCCTTTTCGTTTGTATACTACATTCACCTCTTCCGTCTCTGCGTTGCAGAATACAAAGAAGTTATGCCCCAAAAGCTCCATCTGCACACATGCATCTTCCGGGTACATCGGCTTTATTCCAAAATGTTTTGTCCGCACGATCTGTACTTCTTCCGGTTCGGATGTATCTTCTTTCTCAATGAATTCCCTGCGGAAGTTTGTCCCTTCCTGATGTCTTGCAATCAGTTTTGTCTTGTACTTCCTTAACTGACGCTCAATGACTTCTTCCACCAGATCAAGAGATACATACATATCGCTGCTGACCTGCTCGGAACGGATAACATTTCCTTTTACCGGAATCGTCACCTCTATTTTCTGTCTTTCTTTTTCCACACTCATAGTTACAATGATTTCTGTGTCAGGAGTAAAATATCTTTCCAATTTGCTGAGTTTGTCGATAACTGCCGTACGAAGGCCATCCGTTATCTCAATGTTTTTTCCGCTGATGATAAACTTCATGCTATCACTCCTTTTCGATGGATTTATGAGAATCCTTCCCATGCAGATATTATATCATAACCATGTCCTTTTTTCAATCAGTCCTTTAAATCCGGTCTCACTCTTTCTGCGTATCTTTTCTGGTATGTCTAACGCATACCGCAAAACATTTTTCCCAACTGAATTTATCTGCTGCACCGGCTGAGGGACTCTCTCCATATCCCCCGGCTCCTGTATACTCAGATTTCCTGTTAAAAGAAAATAGCTGCTCTTCCAGATTTTAGTATACTGGCAGCAGACCTTTACGCAAATAGTTCCGGAAGCGATTTCGCCTCCGAAACCTCCTGATCCTCTGCCGTCCTGGGTTGGCTGTCTATCACAAACCATGGGTCCGATATAATTTTCCTGATTTCTTCCAATTGAATGTCATCACATTTTATTCTGTGCAGTTCCTGCAGATCTTTCAGAACAGAAAAATCCATGACCGCTGTGTTTTCTACATACAGATTGCTGATCTTTTCCGCTTCTTCCAGCGGTGTCAGATCGCTTATCCTTGTATTGCCCACTCCCAATGAATCCAGTTCTTTAAAATTCCCTATTCCCTCCAGGCTTGACAGTCCGCTGCCATACAGATTCAGTTCTTTCAGGTTTGTCAGCCCTAAAAGCGGTTCCAGCGTACTGTGCCAGTAACTATATATTGTCAGTGATTCCAGCGAAGTGATCTGCCCTGCCGCCTCATCAATTTCCCCGTCCCATGAATGTATGATCAATTTTTTTAAAGGAAGCTCCGCCAGGATTTCCATAGCTCCCTCCCCGGGGACCAGCATCGTAACTTCTTCCAGCTGAAGATGGGTGATCGGATTTAAATCTTCTATCACTGTGCACGCAATCCCAAGTTTCCTGAGGCTTTTGCACCCGGAAACCTCCGTCAGACTTTTAACATTTGTATCTTCTATCCTCAGTTCTTCCAGCGTTTCTTTCCCTTTAAGCGGTGCCAGATCTAAAATCGGGTTTCCGCAAAGACTGACACTTTCAAGAGGCAGTTCCTTTAATGGCGAAATGTCTATGATCTGCTGGTTATCTAAAACCAGCTTACGAAGGTTTTTCATATAGGCACAGTCACTGATATTTTCAATTGAGCCGGTTTCATCACTTATATCACAGCTGTACCCGCTTCCATCTGCCACAGTATGATTCGTACCATACTGCGAATGTATTTCCCCATCCTTTAAGATATGGTTTCCGCATATCCGCAAAGTATCTATCTGCAGCAGTTCTTTCCTGGTGACGTCTCCTTCTTCTTTTCCAAGCTGTTCCCGCACCGCCTGCCCGATAATCTCTGACCGGAACTGGTAAGGCGAGTTATCCGCCTGCCCGATACGCCAGACACTGATCCCTGCAATCAAACTGAAAAACGCCGCTGCCAGTATCATGGCCTTTGCAAAAAGCTTCTTCCTGACTGTACCTGGAGCAGTATTATTGTCGGCTGCTTTCAGCGCCTCCATCAGTTCCCCACAATTCTGATAACGTTCCCCAGGATCTAATCTCGTGCATTTTTCAATCACCTGGCGGCGAGCCGGTGAAATCAGATTCAATGCTCCGGCTTTTTGTATATCCAGATACCCTGTAAGCAGATACAGGTACAGCACGCCCAGGGCATAGATATCCGTCCGGCAATCTGTCTGACGGTATCCATACTGCTCCGGCGCCGCTGTCAGCCGTGTTCCCACAAGCACCGTATCACGTCCCGCATCCTCCCTGTACTGGCGGGCAGTGCCCACATCGATAAAGAACAGATTTCCTTCCGGTGTCATTACTATGTTCTGAGGCTTGATGTCCCGGTGTATCACCGGCGGAGTACAAAAATGAAGGCTCTGTGCCATCACGCATATACGTGTTGCCAGTTCATCTGCTTTTTGCGGAGTAAATGGCCCGTTTTTTTCTACCTGCTCCCACAGCGTATCACCTGATATATATTCTCTCTGAAGCCAGCCTTCACCATTTTCTTCAGCCCAATCCTGAAATCGCGGAAAAAAAGAAAAACGAACATTCTGTAAATTTTCCGCCTCTTTTTTGAGAAGTGCCAGCCGGCTGCCTGTTGCTCTTTTCAGCACAGAATAATGACCATTTTCATCTTCTGCCAGATAGACCTGTTGTTCCTCCTGATATGAGAGACAGGATGCAATACGGAGTCTGTCTTTCATTCCCTTCGGAAGTTCTGTGCCCTGCGCATAAAGCTCCCGGAAGCGCTGTTCTTCCTCTTTGTATTTCATTGCAGCATGTTTCTTTTTCTCTCTGCCCATATGTATTCCCTACAATAATTTCTTTTCTCCGTGCTCCTCCAGAAACATATTTGTATATTCCAGTGATTTTCCAGACTCTATACAACACAGAATTGCCGCATCACGTTTTACCTTTGGGTAAAGCACGCCCTTTTCCGCCAGTGTCAGAAGACGCTGCGTCTCGTCCAAATCTGCCTTCAGTGCAAAACAGATGCGCAGGATCACATCTCTTCCCGGAACTCTTTCCCCTTTGAGGATCTGGTAAACAAATGGCTTACTTAAGCATGTGCGGATGATCATCTGTCCGGGTGTGCAATGATATTTTTCCATCAACTCTCTCAGATAATCTTCAAAGCGTTTGCTTTGAATCATATCAAGCTTTTCCTGTGAGAACTGAACCGGTGCCTCTTTTATCTGATTGATGATCTGATCTGTAGAGACCCTGCTTAAATCATCTTTTTCTGTCCCGTTTCTGCTGTCAAATATCACGTTTATCCCCCTCCCCTTTTTCTTTATCTCACAAAATTTTTTCTAATCATATCATTTATTTCTTTGATTCTCAACGCAAAATTTGGAACAACTGCCATTTTCCGTCTGCAATCAGCATTCAGACGTTATCTCCCCACACATTTCCAACACTTTTTCATATGACATTTTGCCGCCAAACAGATCCAGGGCACTTCCGATCGTAACATTTACCTTTCCCCTGCCATATTTTTTAAGCTTCTCCAGGTCATCAAAATTTCCCACACCGCCTGCATATGTCACCGAAATGCCATTCCACTCTCCCAGCATCCTGACCAGGTCTGTCTCAATACCTGAAGCTTTTCCCTCTACATCCACTGCATGGATCAGGAACTCATCACAGTATGCTGAAAGTTTATCCAATATCTCCGGTGTCAGCACCACATCCGTAAATTTCTGCCAGCGATCCGTCACTATATAATATTGTCCATCTTTTTTGCGACAGCTTAAGTCCAGTACCAGATGGTCTTTTCCAACCGCCCGGACCATCCTGTCAAGATTATTATAATTTAACTGCCCGTCCCGGAACACAAAACTGGTAACGATCACATGGGATGCACCCTGATCTATCCACTCTTTTGCGTTATCATCTCTGATACCGCCTCCCACCTGAAGGCCTCCCGGATAAGCAGAAAGTGCGGCAAGAGCCTGTTTTTTCGTTTCCTCATAATATTCCGAAGTCTCGGGATTAAGCAATATGATATGCCCTCCCCTTATATGATCTTTTTTATAGAACCCGGCATAGAAGGCTCCGTCCTGCTCTGAAACAAAATTTTCAAAAGCCTGATCTCCGGCATCCCTTAAAGATCCTCCTACAATCTGTTTTACCTTTCCATTATGTATATCAATACACGGTCTGAACTGCATACCGTCACTCCTTTTCTTTCTCATATACACAGTATACCCCGTTGCATATGCCAGCGCAAGCACGATTGTGGATCAATCCGCTTCGCATCGTTTGCCATAGGTCTTTATTTCACAGGACGCATTTTCCTGTGAAATAAAATATGAGCGCTGGCACCCAGCGCTCACTTCCTGAAATTTACGGATTATCCGTATTTCCGTCATTCGTATTTACATTCCTGTTTTCCGCCGGTCCGTCTCCTGTCACATCATCTACAATATCTTCTGCTCCGTCGATGATACCGTCTCCGACTTCACCGATTCCTTCGCCGACTTCACTCAGACCGCCCTCGTTATTATTATCATTTACGTTGTTGTTATCCGTATTGTTTGCATTGTTTCCTGTATTGTCGGTGGCATCATTTACGATACCGCCGTTATTAACTCCATTCTCATCGCTGCCATTATTGTCTTTATCATCTGAATTGTTGTTCCTGTCATTGTTATCATTTGTACCATTTCCATTCGTGCCTGTCGTTGTTTCCGTCATAGTGCCGGTCTCGGTTGCTGACGTATTATCATTGTTGTCACCACATCCTGTCAGACCTGCCCCAAGGCAGATCAAAACCGTAAGAACTGCTATTTCTTTTTTTAAGCGCCTCATAAAATAAAGCCTCCTTTTTCATTATGCTGGAATATAAGATTATCCTCGATAATAATATCTCTTGTTTTTCATATATTATTCAGTTCTTTTTCTAAAAATTCGATTTAATAACACCCGCGGTTTAAGCGGTATCAAAGGATAGAGATAACTGTCTCCTGAAATGGTACGGTTAAAACAGATCAGGCAGAAAGAAAGAAATAATCCTGCCGCAAATCCCCATCCATTCCAGATTCCGGTCAGTATCAAAAGAATAATTCTCATGAATTTAAGTGCATATCCCAGTTCAAAATTTGACTGGGTATAGTTTGCAATGGCAACAAACGCCATGTAAAGCATGGCCTCACTGTTAAACCAGCCGGATTTTACCGCGAACTCTCCTACTACAATACCGGCTATCACACTTAAGGGTGTAGATAATGTCTGAGGAGAATTTACTGCTGCAAGTTTCAGACCGTCTATGGAAAATTCCAGAATCAACAGTTGAAGAAGAACAGGCACATGCACCTCATCTGCCACCTTGATGAAGTCAAGCCAGTCAGGAATCCATTGTGGATTTTGTACAAGCAGCAGCCAGAGCGGTGTCAGTATCAGGGATAAAATTGCAATTACCAGTCTGGTCAGGCGCAGATAACTTCCCGTTATGGGCGGAAAATAGTAATCATCCGCCTCATCCATAATGTCAAATAAAGTTACCGGCAATAAAATCGCAGTGGGAGCATTATCTACAAGCATCGCTATTTTCCCGTCAAGAACACTTGCTGCTGTCGAATCCGGTCTTTCGGTATACTTAAATTTAGGAAAAGGATTGTACCACTTTCTTCTGTAGATGGCCTCTGCCAGACTCTCCTGATTCATGGGCAGAGCCTCTATCTGCAGTGACTCGATTTTAGAGCGCAGATTGGACAACAGTTCCTCATCAACACGATCGCTCATATAACACAGGACAATATCGCTTTTGGAACTTGTCCCGGCATTAAGCATTTCCATCGTAAGTTTGGGACTTCTGATCCTTCTTCTGATCAGTGCTGTATTAAATACTACCGTCTCCACAAACCCATCTCTCGATCCCCGCAGAGATTTATCTTTTTCCGGTTCCTCCACACTGCGCATCGGATAGGTCCTGCAGTCAATGGCAAAACATTTCTCGTAACCATCAATGAGAAGGCATACTACTCCCGATAAAATATTGGTGATGATATCCTGCCTGTCTTCCAGCATATCCACTTCCACATATGGAATATAGTTGTGTGTCAGATCATGGCTGGTCTCCGGGAGATCTTCCGGTGTAAGTGAATAGAAAAACTCCAGGAGTTTTTCCATAATATCGTCTTTGATAAACCCATCAATAAAATAAATACAGGCATTTTTATCTCCCACACTCAGCATGCGGTAAATAATATCAAAGTTTTTCTGCACCTGCAGTACACTATGAAAATATTCCATATTCTCATAAAGATTTGTTCCAATTTTTTCTTCCATAAAAAACTCCTTTGAGGATTCTTCACATTTAGTGTCCCCAAAGGAGTTTATCTTATTCCATGCACTTTTAATGCCAATTTATTTTCTTTTCCGGTTCACTTAAACATCCATCCGGCATAGAATGTACAAATACATATCTAAAGGAGTTTACCATGAGTTCAAAAACAAAAATCCTGGTCATGAAGAAAAAAGACGTCATCTATACCGGCATTTTCGCTGCATTTGCCATCATCTTCATCATCCTGCTGTTCATGATGTTCCGGCCGTCAGCAGAAAAGGTCTCCGGATCCCGAAAAAATCTGTACACACCCGGTGTATACACGACCCAGATCACTCTTAATAACAATGCGATGAATCTGGAAGTCCGGGTAGATGAATCTCACATCAACAGTATTGATCTGGTGTACTTAAGTGAATCTGCTTCTGCCATGTTTCCGCTGATGCAGCCTACGCTGGATAATCTGGAAGCACAAATCTGTCAGTCCCAGTCCACAGATGACATCTACTATGAAGCATCTTCCCAGTACACCTCTCAGATGCTTCTTGAAGCAATAAATGATGCTTTGGAAACAGCCGCTTCCAAAGCATCCTGATATTGCCTATGATAATTGTTCCAGTTCCATGCTCCATATTCGCACGCATGCATCACTTGGCATGCGCAGATCTCCTCTGGGCGATACGGCAACGCTTCCCACTTTCGGTCCGTCCGGAAGACAGGACCGTTTAAACTGCTGCGAAAAAAATCTCCGGTAAAATGTTTTCAGCCATTTCAAAATGGTTTCCGGTGTATATGCGTCACCAAATGCATATTTTGCAAGACGGTAAACCTTTGACGGTTCTTCTCCATAACGCATCATATGATACAGGAAGAAATCATGAAGTTCATATGGTCCCACCAAATCCTCGGTCTTCTGCGATATCACGCCATCCTCGGGCGGCAGAAGCTCGGGGCTTACCGGTGTATCCAGAACATCCAGCAGCACCTGACATAATTTTTCATCTCCGCAGGTATCTGCATAATATTTTACAAGATGGCGTACCAGAGTCTTGGGAATTGATGCGTTTACCGCATACATAGACATATGGTCCCCATTATATGTGGCCCATCCAAGAGCAAGTTCAGACAAGTCGCCTGTTCCGATTACCATACCGCCGCTCTGGTTAGCCAGATCCATCAGAATCTGTGTCCGCTCTCTCGCCTGAGAATTTTCATATGTGACATCATGATTTTCCGGATCATGACCAATGTCCTTAAAATGAACATTTACCGCCTCTTTTATATTGATTTCACAAAGACAGGCGCCCAGTTTTTCTGTAAGTTCACAGGCATTCCGGTATGTTCTGTCCGTCGTTCCGAAACACGGCATTGTAACAGAAAGAATATTTTTCCGGTCCATGCCAAGCATATCTACTGCTTTTGAGATAACCAGCAGTGCCAGCGTAGAATCCAATCCGCCTGAAATTCCTACAACAAAAGACTTGCAGCCTGTATGCTCAATCCTCTTTTTCAGTCCCAGCGCCTGAATGGTGAGAATTTCCTCGCATCTGCGGTCTCTGTCAGTCTTTCCTGACGGAACAAAAGGCATCGGGGCCATATGGCGTGTTAACTGTGTTTCCTCTTTCTCCAGATGAAATGCGATTTTTTCGTAAACTTCCGTACCGCCGGCATGGAAGGTCGTCATCCTCCTGCGCTCACTGCGGAGTTTATGAATATCCAGTTCGCTGTATGTGATCCCTTTCTGAAAACGCGGAGACTGATTCAGAATGCTGCCATTTTCCGCAATCAGATTATGGCCTCCGAACACAAGATCTGTCGTAGACTCCCCGTCCCCCGCACTGGCATAGATATAACCGCTGACCAGTCTTGCTGACTGATTTGCCACCAGGGCTTCCCGATAACGGCTCTTTCCCGTATTTTCATCGCTGGCCGATAAATTAACAATTACTGTAGCACCGGCAAGAGCATGTTCTGTGCTTGGCGGATCAGGCACCCACAAATCTTCACATACTTCCGCTGCAACAGCCAATCCCTCCATTTCTTTACAGCAAAACAACTGGTTCATGCCGAAAGGAACAGGAGTACCCTCGAATTCCACCCAGGTAACTGTGCGCTCTCCCGGTGTAAAATGGCGTGCTTCATAGAATTCTGCATAATTAGGAAGAAAATGTTTCGGAATCAACCCCAAAAGTCTTCCGCGGCTTATAGCTGCAGCCACATTGTACAGTTTTCCTTCTTTCTCCCACGGCAATCCTACAAAAACAAGAGCATCTACATCCTTCGAGGCAAAAATAATCTGATGAAGTTCATGTTTTGCCGATGTCAGAAGGTGTTCCTGCCAGAACAGATCACTGCAAGTATATCCTGTAAGTCCAAGTTCCGGAAATACAATAATCTTTGCACCTGCATCTGCTGCCTCTTTCATTTTTACGCAGGTCTGCGCTGCATTAAAAATACAATCCGCCACTTTCAAATCCGGTGTAACCGCTGCCACCTTCACAAATCCGTGTCTCATGAATCTCCTCCTTTTTCCTGTTCTTTTATCTTGTCGCCGCTTTAAGAAACTCTTTTAATTCTTCCACAGAAAACTTATAGTGTCTGTTGCAGAAATGGCAGTTTACCTCGACAGGCTCTCCGTCTGCTATCATTTCCTTCAAATCTTTCTTTCCAATACTGACCACAGCTTTTGCTACCCGCTCCTTAGAACAGTTACATGCAAACTGAGTCCCCATAGTATCCGTAATTTCCAGCCCAAAATCTCCCAACAGTATTTCCAGTATCTGCTCCGGCGTATTACCCTGTTCCAGCATCGCAGTTACTGATGTAACATCTGCCAGTTTCTTTTCCAGACCGGCAATAACCTCTTCCCTGGCAAATGGCATCAGCTGAATAATAAACCCTCCTGCCTGGCGCACCGTATTTTCTCTGTTCATCAATACTCCCAGACCAACGGCAGATGGAACCTGCTCGGAAACAGCAAAATAATAGGTCAGATCCTCCGCAATCTCGCAGGTCTGCAGCATTGTCTGTCCACTATATGGTTCTTTGAGTCCCATATCCTTAATTACATTTAAAAATCCCGGTCCTACCGCACCGGCAACGTCAAGTTTTCCTTTGCTGTTGGCCGGTATCACTACATCAGGATTTCCCACATATCCTTTTACATTACCGTGAGAATCGGCTGTGACCGTAATTCCGGCAATTGGCCCTCCGGATTTAATCTGAAGAGTCAGCATATCCCTGTCTCCCTTCATCATACTTCCCATCATCGCACCCGCTGTAAGAAGTCTTCCCAAAGCAGCCGTAGCCACCGGGCTGGTATTATGTGCAGCCCTTGCGGTCTCCACCATTTCTTTCGTTGTCGCTGCAAACGCTCTGATCTGACTGTCTGCCGCTGTTGCTCTCACAATATAATCTTTCATCTGTCTGTTCCTTTCCAGCATCATGTACTTATATCCACTGCTTCTTTTTCCATGGCATCTTTCATACACTCTCTTGCAATAAAATAAATACGCTGACTGTCCTGTGCCGGAACTTTTCCCGTAAGTTCCCCGTATATCGCTTCCACCTGAAGTCCCACTTCTTCCAGAATTCTTTTAACCGTCTCCGGTTCATACGCTCTCTGGAGATGAGTCTCCTGATAACGTTCAAAGTATCCGTCCTTCTGCCGTATAAAAAGTGTCAGATCGTACTCATTCATCATTTCTTCTTCATAATAAGTATTTTCCCAGATATAACTTGCCTCATCACGGTTTTCCGCCAGGACACAGTCTCCCATTATCTCTTTAAAATAGTATGGCGTCTTCATATCAAAAATAAACACCCCGCCGGGGTCCAGATAATTATTGACCAGAGAAAACACCTGCTTCAGATCCTGTTCCTCCGTAATATAATTCATCGAATCACACACACTGACTACAGCACGCACGGTTCCATAAAGTTCAAATTCTCTCATATCCTGGCCAAGATACAAAATATCTGCCCCGGACACTTCTTTTTTAGATGCTGCCGCTTCCAGCATCTCTACCGAATTATCTACCCCGATCATATCATATCCTGCCTGTGCCAGAAGCTCTGTAAATGTTCCCGTTCCGCATCCCAGTTCCAGAACAAGGCCATCTGATACGTCATATTTTTCTAAAAGACCTGTCACATACGCAGCCCATTCGCCATATGGAATTTCATCCATGAAAAGATCATAGACATCCGCAAAACCTGTATATGCCTCTCCCATCATTTCCTCCTGCCCGTAATCACGATATCTCCTACCATACCTGTCCCAGGATCGCATAGGATATCACCGTTACGATTACCGTTGCCATGGCAACTCCCACGCAGACTGCCGGAAATGCCTTTTTAAAATCAATACCAAGCATAGACGCAATCAATGATCCCGTCCAGGCTCCTGTTCCCGGAAGCGGAATCCCTACAAACAATACAAGTCCCCAGAATTCATATTTTTCAATCTGGTCCTTCTTGCTCATGGCTTTATTTTCCAGCTTTTCCACCATAGGCCGGAATATTTTTGTCTTCTTGAGCCAGTTAAAGACCGGTGTAATAAGAAGCAGAATAAATGGCACCGGTATCAGATTCCCGACAACACAAATGCCTATAGCCTTCCACATTTCCACATTCAGCCAGGATGCCGCAAGAAGTCCTCCTCTCAGCTCCAGGATCGGTGTCATGGAGATTACAAATACAAGCGCCTCCTTTGTAAGTACCCCTCCGAATGTATTGATGATCCAAGTTGACAAACCGTTCATATGACTCTCCTTATTTTCCAGTATACTCTTTTAAAAATTCGATCAGCGCATCCATCTGCGCATCCGTTCCAATTGTGATCCGAAGATAATTATCAATCCTCGGTTTTGCAAAATATCTTACAAAAATATGTTTTTCTCTGAGAGCCTCAAATAATTTTTTTGCAGGATAGTCCGGATGTGTGGCAAACAAAAAATTTGCTTTGGAATCTCCGAACAAAAATCCCATCTGAGCCAGTTCTTTTTTTGTACGCTCTCTTGTAGCAACAATTTTATCCACCGTCTCTCTGAAATATGCTTCATCCTCAAGAGCCGCCGCTCCCATAGACAGGCTTGGGCGGTTCATTGTATAAGAATTAAAGGAATATTTTGCATCATTCAAATATTTGATCAGCCTGCTGCTGCCAAAAGCATACCCTATGCGAAGACCCGCAAGGGATCTTGATTTTGAAAAGGTCTGCACCACAAGAAGATTATCATATTTTTCGATCAGTCCCACTGCCGTCTGAGCGCCAAAGTCCACATAAGCTTCATCTACGATCACCACCACATCCTGATTATGTGCAATGATCTCTTCCACCGCCGAAAGGGACAATTCTTCTCCGGTCGGAGCATTGGGATTGGGGAACACGATACCGCCGTTTTCTTTAAAATAGTCTTCTTTTGTGATCTCAAACCTCTCATTTAACGGCTGACATTCATACGGTATCCTGAACAGATCCGCCCAGACATCATAAAATGAATATGTAATATCCGGAAAAAGTATTGGTCTATCCGAATTAAAAAACGTCAGAAATGCCATAGCCAGCACATCATCCGAGCCGACCCCCACAAAGACCTGATCCTTTTTCAGATTATAATAGTTTGCCAGTCCTTCCACCAGGCTGTCGGCCCCGGGTGCCGGATACAGCCTTAAAGGTTCTGACTGCATGGCTCTCATAGCTCTTTCAACTCCCGGTGCGGGCGGATATGGATTTTCATTTGTATTCAGTTTGATCATATCTGCAAAATCCGGCTGTTCCCCCGGTGTATAGGGAACAACTCTGCGAACATTTTCTTCCCATTTCTTCATAACCGCTCCTCCTGCTTACAGGTCATATTCCTTTGCAAGTTCTTTAAACTTCGGCAGTGCATTTACAATTGTTTCATATGCAACACAATATGCCAGCCTTACATATCCGGGGCAGGCGAAAGAGGACCCCGGAACGATCAGCAGATGATATTTCTTTGCCGCGTCACAGAACGCCTTTTCATCTTCCACCGGAGATTTCACAAACAAATAAAAAGCTCCTTCCGGTTTGATACAGGAAAATCCTGCTTCCAGAAGCCCGTTATAAAGAGTCTCCCGATTCCGGTTATAATATTCCACATTCACTTTTGCATCCAGACACTTTGCAATCACCCTCTGGAACATGGACGGTGCATTTACATACCCAAGGATGCGGTTTGCCACATTGGCTGCATTAATGATCAGCCCGCTCTCATCTGCTTCATCCGGTATCACCAGATATCCGATACGCTCTCCCGGGAGGGAAAGAGATTTACTGTAGGAATAGCCTACGATTGTATTTTCATAATATTTTGTCAGATAAGGAACTTCTACTCCATCATAAGCCAGTTCGCGATACGGCTCATCGGAAATAAGATAGATACTTGTGTCAAACTCTTTCTGTTTTGCGCGCAAGATCTCTGCCATGCGGATGATCGTTTCCTCGGAATATACCACGCCGGTCGGATTATTCGGTGTATTTACGATCACAGCTTTTGTTTTGGGAGACAGCATGTTCTCCAGTTCCTCCAGATTCGGCTGGAAGGTCTCTGTATTTGCCGGCACTGCATTTAATATGCCGTCATAATTTGCCACATAGGAACGGTACTCACCGAAGTATGGTGCAAATGTCAGTACTTCATCTCCCGGATTAAGGAGTGTCTTCAGTATGACATTCAGACCGCCTGCCGCGCCTACTGTCATCAGAATATTTTTTTCACCAAATGAAGTTCCAAAACGTTTATTCAGTGAATCTGCAATCGCTCCGCGCACATCTTCGTAACCTGCGTTACTCATATAGCCATGCACCATAACAGAGTCTTCCGTATTTATGATTTCTTCGATTGCTTTTTTCACTTCCTCCGGTGCAGGCACGTTGGGATTTCCCAGGCTGAAATCATATACATTTTCTGCCCCATACTTCTGTGCCATATTTTTTCCTTCCTCGAACATCGCGCGAATGGCTGAACTGTTCATTGTCAGGTTGATCATTTTCTCTGATATCATCTGTCCTTATCCTTTCCTCAATACTGCTCTTCCTTTGTCTACCATAAATACCGGATGATAAGAAAGCTTTGCCCTGCGCAGCCCTTCTTCACCCAGATCCTCTTCCCGATTTACATAAGTATACTCTTTTGCTTCATGCAATATAAATTGCTGGTTTATCATAGGATATGCCCCATCCACAGCAGAAAATGCCTTTTCTATATGCACTACCATTGTGTCTTCGCACACCGGCTCTCCGATAGAAAATGCCACCACTTCTCCCGCCGCTCTCAAAAGGCCTCCCCGCAAATGCAATTCCTTAAAAAGCCTTAAAGAATTCAAGGTCACACACATTTCTGCATTTTTCTCTTCATCTTCTTCACACCCATTTAACCGCCGCCAGCTCAGAGCCATCTGGAAGCACTCCTCCACATTATCATCCGTGATTGGTTCATATGACCAATCCGGATATAACTTTTTAAACTTATTAATATGATTTTTCTTTCCATGATACTTTTTCCCGGAAAGATTTGCAAGCTTTTCTGTTTCATATACATAATCCGCATAATCGCGGTCATATTCTACCTCAAATTTTCCGGGGTACATTTCTTCCAGAGCCGCATATTTTTCCTTTGTGACTGCCGCCAGAGTTAAATCCTGTCCAATTTCATCACAATATGTCATCAAAACTTCCACAGCTCTTTTTACATTTTCCGGTTTTCCCACCGGAAAATCAAAAAACGTTTTCTCACCGTTTCCCCGAAAAACAAGTGTGTCTTCTACAATTGCATAATCCAGCCGATAAAATCTGGACCACAGATATATATTTGCAAAAGTCATTTCACAACTTCTTGTTTTCTGAAGCCCGAGATAGCTCTTTATCATGTCCTGATCTTCCAATGTAATTTTGCGAAAATTAATATTCATTATATCCTCTCTTTAAGTAAGCAGGGGGATGGCAGTTCTGTGCCAGCCCCCTGGAATTGTACTCTACTCTACTACAAGTCCCTGTCTTGTAAGTACATCGATCACCTGATCAACATACTTTTCACAAAGCTCCTGTTCCGAAGCTTCCACCATTACACGGATCACCGGCTCCGTGCCGCTTTCACGAACGAGAATCCTTCCTTCATCTCCCAGGCTATCCTCTATTGCATTGATTATTTTCACAACAGCAGCATTTTCTCTTGCTTCCTGTTTATCAGCAACACGCACATTCTTTAATAACTGGGGATAAATTTTAACATCTGATGCAAGAGCACCAAGAGACATTTTCTTTTCCGTCAATACTTCCATTACCATTAAAGATGTCAGTATACCGTCCCCTGTCGTTGCATGTTTGCTGAAAATAATATGACCAGACTGTTCTCCTCCAAGGCAATGTCCGTTTTTCATCATATTCTCATATACATATTTATCTCCAACAGCCGTCTTTTCATACGAAATTCCTGCACGGTCAAATGCTTTGTACAATCCAAGATTTGACATAACTGTTGTAACCACTGTATCATTTTTCAATCTGCCATTTTCCTGCAGATATTTTCCACAGATATATAAGATCAAATCTCCATCCACTACATTGCCGTTTTCATCCACTGCGATGCACCGGTCCGCATCTCCGTCATAAGCGAAGCCCACGTCAAGCTTCTTTTCACGGACAAGCGCCTGCAATGCTTCAATATGAGTGGAACCGCAGCCAGTATTGATATTTGTTCCATCCGGCTCATTGTGGATAACATATGTTTTTGCACCCAGTGCATCAAATACACTTTTGGCGATAGAAGAAGCACTTCCATTTGCACAGTCAAGTCCGATACGATATTTCTTAAAGGATCTTGTTGCAAGGGAGATCAGATAACCAATATAACGGTTACGTCCCGCCACATAATCCACCGTGCGTCCTATATTTTCCTTTGTGGCCAGCGGAATTTCTTCCAGCTCCCCATCTATATATTTCTCAATCAGTTCCTCCACACCGGCTTCCATTTTGTGTCCGCTGCGATTTATGATCTTAATTCCGTTATCATAAAACGGATTATGGCTTGCAGATATCATGATACCGCAATCAAATTCTTCTGTGCGCACCACATAAGACACGCTCGGTGTTGTCGTCACATGAAGGAGAAAAGCATCCGCTCCCGATGCAGTAAGTCCTGCTACCAGGGAATACTCAAACATATAACTGCTTCTTCTCGTATCCTTTCCGATTACAATATTAGCTTTATGTTCTCTTCCAAAATACCATCCCAGAAAACGTCCGACTTTATACGCATGTTCCACAGTAAGATTTACATTTGCTTCTCCCCGAAAACCATCTGTTCCGAAATATTTTCCCATAATAAACTCCTTTTCATCTTCTTATTCCTCAAAAAGATTCCCGTCTGCGATTCCTGCCCCGGAACGAAAGTGCGCTTCGCATACTCTCGCGTTCCAAAATCCTGACAGCGCAGCTTTTGTTCCGGGCGCGCAGCTGCGCATCGTTTGCCCGCAGTTTTTTATTTCACAGGACGCATTTTCCTGTGAAATAAAAAACTGCCATGAGAATACGGTCCTCTAACCCTTCCCCCACGGCAGCTCACTCGTTACAATTTATACACGTGACAGGTACTCTCCTGTACGGGTATCAATTTTAATCTTATCTCCCTGATTTACAAACAGCGGTACGTAAACTGTTGCACCTGTCTCAACAACCGCGGGTTTTGTAGCACCCTGTGCTGTATCACCCTTAAAGCCCGGCTCTGTATCAGTAATTTCCAATTCAACAAACAGAGGCGGCTCTACCGCAAACACCTTTCCGTTGTATGAACATACTTTTACCATTTCATTTTCTTTTACAAATTTCAGTGCATCACCGATATCGCTCTCGCTGAGGGCAATCTGATCATATGTGTTTACATCCATGAAGTTATACAGATCACCATCGCTGTACAGATACTGCATATCTACACGCTCAATACGTGCTGCCGGGAATTTTTCTGTCGGGCGGAATGTTTTTTCTACTACACCACCATTAATGATATTTTTTAATTTTGTTCTGACAAACGCAGCTCCTTTACCCGGTTTTACATGCTGGAACTCAATAATCTGATATACATTTCCTTCAATTTCCAATGTAATGCCGTTTCTAAAATCTCCTGCTGATATCATTCAAATTTTCCTCCTTCGACTATCAGTGGGGAATCTTTTTCTTCCCATAATTATTCATATTGTATAATAAAACTGTTCCCTTTTCAAGGCTTTCTTACATGGTTTTTCATAAATCTGGAAAAAACCTCTCTTTTATTTCTTTTGCAATCTTTTCCGGCTCCTTTTCATCTGTAAAAATCTCCTCATCCGCCGTCTCAAGATAAATAGCCTCCCTTTGCTGCATAAGAGTCTCTATCTTCTCTCTCAGACTGCCGCCCCGAAGTTTTGGACGGCTGGTGTCTCCTGTAAGACGGCTAACCAGTGTATCGATTTCGGCTTTAAGATAGATTACCGTCCCCAGTTCTTTCAAAAGCCTGCGATTTTCCTCTCTCATGGGCAGACCGCCGCCCACGGCTATCACCATGCGCATTTTACAACTGAGCAGATCTTTCAGTGCCTGTGTTTCCAGATCCCGAAAATATGCTTCTCCTTTTGTCTCAAATATATGGCTGATCTTTTCCTGCTGTTCCTCTTCTATTTTATCATCAGTATCTACAAAGACAAACCTTCCATCCCGGGCCAGTTTTCTGCCGATCGTGCTTTTACCGGCCCCCATAAAACCTATCAGAATAATATTATCCATAAACGTCACACCTGGACCTTTCCTCTCTTCTTTTTGTAAAAATAAAGCACGATTCTTTCCAGATAACGCTTCAATACAATCTGAATCTCTTCTTTTGGATGAACAGGCTTTACAAGAATGCTTTTTATTCCTGTGCGCTTTGCTCCATACACATCCGTAAAAAGCTGATCACCTACAAACAAAGTATTGGCGGTATCTGTTCCCATCTTCTTCATGGCTTTTTGATAGCCTTTTCTGGAAGGTTTATGAGCATCTTCAATAAAATATGCCTGTACTTCATCTGCAAAAGGTTTGACGCGGGGTGTCTGATTATTGGAAATGAGACAATATTTCATGCCCATTCTTCTCAGCCGGGAAAAAAGCTCCCTCGCCCGGTCATCCGCCGGTGCCCCATGGGGCACCAGAGTATTATCAATATCAAACAACACTGCCCGGTACCCTTTTTTGTACCACTCTTCAAAATCTATCATATAGGTCGAGTCCAGATATTCATCCGGATAAAACTTCTCCAGCATGCACTTCTCCTGTATTACAGCCTTTGCCCTGTTTACTATTTCTGCCGGTATTTTCTCAGGAACAGTTCCAGTTTATTCATAGTTTCTTCCAACACTTCCCTGCGGGGCAGATAAACCACACGGAAGTGATCCGGTGTCGGATAGTTAAATGCCGTTCCATGATTGATCAGCACTTTCTGCTGTCTCAGAAAATCCAGCGCGAATTGTTCATCATTTGTAATATTAAAGCGCTCCACATCCAGCTTCGGAAAAATGTAAAATGCAGCTTTTGGTTTTACTGCTGAAACTCCCGGTATATCGTTCAACGCCTTATAAATAAACTCTCTCTGCTCATATACCCGTCCTCCCGGAACAAGAAGTTCCTGTGAGCTTTGATATCCTCCAAGTGCCGTCTGCACAATAGACTGCGCCGGGACATTGGAACAAAGGCGCATATTTGACAACATATTTATGCCTTCCATATATCCCTTCACATGACTTTTATCGCCGCTCATGCACATCCAGCCCACACGATATCCTGCAATACGATGAGATTTAGAAAGTCCGTTCATGGTCACACAGAATAAATCCGGACACAGAGACGCAATGGAAACATGCTCCACATCATCCATTACCAGACGGTCGTATATCTCATCAGCAAAAATGATGAGTTCATGTTCTCTTGCAAGCTCCACAATCTCTTCCAGGACTTCTTTGGGATACACAGCGCCTGTAGGATTGTTCGGATTAATGACTACAATCCCCTTTGTCCTGTCCGTGATCTTACTGCGCATATCCTCTATATCCGGATTCCAGTCCGACTGCTCATCGCAGATATAGTGGACAGCTTTTCCGCCTGACAATGTGACTGCACCCGTCCAGAGGGGGTAATCCGGTGCCGGAACAAGAATTTCATCCCCATCATCCAACAGCGCATTCATAGACATGCTGATCATCTCGCTGACACCGTTTCCAAGATAAATGTCATTCATTCCCACATTTGGAATGTGTTTAAGCTGACAATACTGCATGATCGCTTTTCTTGCAGAAAACAGACCTCTTGAATCTGAATATCCCTGAGTATGAGCCAGATTTGCCATCATGTCCTTTACTACTTCATCCGGTGCACGAAATCCAAAAGGCGCAGGATTTCCAATGTTCAGCTTCAGAATTGTTTCTCCATTTTCTTCCAGACGGTTGGCTTCATCCAAAACAGGTCCTCTTATATCATAGCAAACATGGTCAAGCTTTGTTGACTTTGAAAATTCTCTCATAATTTCCACCCTCCCTTTATTTTACATACCCATCCGGGCATCCCACAACTTACATGCTCCGCATGGGCGCTTACGCGATGAGGTATACCCATCCGGGCATCCCGTAACTCACATGCTCCGCATGGGCGCTTACGCGATGAGGTATAGTATATCACTTTACTTATGAAAAATCAAACAGAGAAAGCTGATTCGTCTCCGGCAGGTCGCCCAGAAGTCCCAGATCCGCCATAGTATCAATAACACTCTTAGATACTTTCGTTCTCTGCCAGAAATCATCTTTCGAAAGAAACGGCCCGTCTTTTACAGCCTCCACCACTGCTTCCGCCGCTTTCTCACCCATTCCGTCAATGGTGGAAAATGATGCCATCAGTTTCCCGTCAATGATCTGAAATTTTTTTGCCTGTGCCACCGTCAGATCAATCGGCACAAATTCAAACCCCCTGGCATAAAACTCCTGAACACTCTTCATATCTTTATATGTATCCTGTTCTTTCTTAGAGAGCGTATCAAAACGCCTTTTATAATCTTTCATATAATTCATAAGCCGCTCTTTTCCCTGACACATCAGCTCATAATTAAAATCATCTGCGCGGATGCTGAAATAAGCCGCATAATAAGCCAGTGGATAATATACTTTACAATACGCTATTCTCCAGGCCATCATGACATAAGCCGCTGCATGTGCTTTAGGGAACATATATTTAATCTTCCGGCAGGACCATATATACCAGTCCGGTACTCCGTGACTTGTCATCTGCTCCGGCCATCCATCTTTCAGCCCCTTTCCTTTTCGCACACTCTCCATAATGGTAAAAGACAACTCGCTGTCCATTCCCATACCGATCAGATACGTCATAATATCATCACGGGTGCAGATTGCCGTAGAAATCGTTGCTTTTCCCTCCTGGATCAGTGTCTGGGCATTTCCCAACCACACATCCGTTCCGTGAGCCAGCCCCGCAATACGCACAAGATCCGAAAAACTCTTAGGCTGAGTGTCCACAAGCATCTGCATGGCAAATTCCGTACCAAATTCCGGTATTCCAAGGGAACCCAGTGGACAATTCATCAAATCTTCCGGTGTCACGCCCAGGATATCCGTCCCTTTAAACAGGGACATGACTGCCTTGTCATCCAAAGGAATGTCCCTTGCATTCAGCCCGGTAAGATCTTCCAGCATTCGGATCATCGTAGGGTCATCATGGCCCAGAATGTCCAGTTTCAGAAGATTATGGTCAATAGAGTGATAGTCAAAATGGGTCGTGATAATATCTGTCTCCATATCATTGGCCGGATGCTGCACCGGTGTAAAGGAATAAATCTCTTCACCATGGGGCAGAACAACAATGCCTCCCGGATGCTGTCCTGTTGTTCTGCGCACCCCCACGCATCCTTCCACGATCCGGTTGATCTCACAGATTCGCTTTCGCTGTCCCCGCTCTTCATAGTAGTTTTTTACATATCCGAAAGCTGTCTTATCCGCCAGAGTACCTATGGTTCCCGCCTTGAAGGTATGGCCTTTTCCAAAAAGTACCTCTGTGTAACGGTGGGCATTTCCCTGATAGTCACCGGAAAAGTTAAGGTCAATATCAGGTTCCTTATTTCCTTTAAATCCAAGGAAAGTTTCAAAAGGTATATCAAATCCTTCTTTCCGAAGAGGCGCCCCGCAGACCGGGCATATTTTATCCGGCATATCACATCCCGCCCGTCCGGCATAGGCTTTTACATCTTCGGAGTCAAATTCATAATAATGACAGTCCTCACAGTAATAATGCGGACTTAAGGGATTTACCTCCGTAATCCCCGCCATTGTAGCAACAAAGGAAGACCCTACCGAACCACGCGATCCCACCAGATATCCATCATCATTTGATTTCCAAACCAGTTTCTGAGCAATAATATACATAACCGCAAAACCGTTTGAAATAATGGAATTCAGTTCCCTTTCCAGCCGCTCCTCAACCACCGGCGGAAGCTCTTCTCCATATATCTCATGTGCACGATCATAGCAGATTTCACGAAGTACTTTATCTGAATCTTTGATAACAGGCGGACATTTATCCGGGCGCACCGGAGATATTTTCTCACACATATCTGCAATCATGTTTGTATTCGTGATAACTACTTCTTCCGCCTTCTCATGACCCAGATACTCAAATTCCTTCAGCATCTCCTCCGTGGTCCGCAAAAACAGCGGTGCCTGATTATCCGCATCCTTGAATTTCTGTCCTGCCATAATAATGCGGCGGTATATTTCATCCTCCGGATTCAGGAAATGTACGTCACAGGTAGCCACAACAGGCTTATGGAACTGTTCTCCCAGTTTTACGATCTTTCTGTTCAGGTCCTGCAGGTCTTTCATACTGTTGATCCCGTCTTTTCCTTCCCTCATAAGGAATTCATTATTTCCGATCGGCTGTATTTCCAGATAATCATAAAAACCGGCAATTCTGGATATCTCCTGCTGGGACTTTCCTTCCAGCACAGCCTGAAACAATTCTCCTGCTTCGCAGGCCGAGCCAATGATCAGCCCCTCCCTGTACTGATTAAGCACACTTTTCGGTATTCTGGGGCGTCTGGCAAAATATTTCAAATGCGCATAGGAAACAAGTCTGTACAAATTGATTCTGCCCACCTCATTTTTGGCAAGGATGATCACATGATAAGTCGGCATTTTCCTTATCTGTTCCATAGAAGAATTTCCAAGACGGTTAATGCCGTCAAAATCAGTAATATCCATCTCAGCCAGCATATCCATCAGCTTCAGATAGATACCGGCTGTACACTCTGCGTCATCCACCGCTCTGTGATGTGTCTGCAGCGGCACATGCAATGCTTTTGCCACCGTATCCAGCTTAAACCTGTTCAGCTGCGGCAGAAGAACACGGGCAAGGCCAACTGTGTCCAGATATGTAAACCTGCGGTCCATTCCAAGGCGTTTCAAATTTTCTTCAATAAAACTCACATCAAAAGAAGCATTGTGCGCTGCAAGGACTGCATCACCCACAAATTCCATAAACCGGGGGAGAATCATTTCAATTGTGGGTGCATCCATAACCATATTGTCATTAATCCCCGTCAGTTCTTCTATTCGAAACGGTATCGGTACCTGGGGATTTACGAATGTGGAGAATCTATCTACGACAATTCCGTTTTCCACTTTAACTGCACCGATCTCTATGATTCTGTTATTAATAGGACTAAAGCCTGTTGTCTCCAGGTCAAATACCACACATGTGGTTTTAGTGGACTGATTTTCCGAGTTAGTGACGATCTGCCGTTCATCGTCTACCAGATAACCTTCCACTCCATAAATCACCTTAAACGGATGTGATATCCGACTCAATTCTTCTTTGGACACATCCGGATGATCCGCCTTATATGCATCCCTGTATGCACGATCAATGTCCTCAATCACATGATTGGCATCCGGAAAAGCCTGAACAGCGCCATGATCTGTGATGGCAATAGCCGGATGCCCCCATTTGTAAGCCTGTTTTACAATGTCCTTTACCTCAGAGACTCCGTCCATATCACTCATCTTTGTGTGGCAGTGAAGTTCTACCCGCTTCTGTGCATATGTGTCTTTACGGCCTGTCCGGAAATCGGCAGCTTTTTTAATACCGGATACAGAGCCGATACCTAACTGACTGTCAAAACGGTCGATATTCGTAACACCCTTTATTTTCAAAAAAGTGCCTTTTTTTATATCTTCTCCAAGTTTTTCTGCCTGATCTGCCTGCAGAAAGAGTTTTACAGTAATCGTATCTGTGAAATCTGTGATCTCCATGATAAACAGACGTTTTTCATTGCGCAGTTCCCTCACATCAAGGCTGCGCACCTGACCGCGCACTGCCACCTCGCCCATTTCATTCTGTATACTGCTTATTTCAATACACTCTTCCTCAAAGTCTCTTCCATAAAGGACATCCGGATTATCAGAGCGTTTGAGCGGCCGCCGGTATTCTCCGCCTTTTCGGAAGCCATCTCCATTACCGCCTTTCTGTCTTCCATTATCACCGGCCTGAATAATATTTTTCTTGTTTCCGGCATCTTCCACAGATACTTTTTTCCCTGTTTTTCCGTTTTGACCGCCATTTGCCCGGGCAGCGCCATCCTCATCTATCATAAGCGTATCATCACGCGAAGAGTCATCCTGGTTCTTATTTTCTTCCACCCGGCGCACGATTTCCGCTACTTCCTGCTCAATTCTAATATCACTGTTTTTTCTGGCCCTGCTGACCTGGGCCGGTTTTTCCTGAAGATTTATCTTCAGGGACATTCCGCATCTTTCACAAAAAACTTTCTCGAGTATGCGGATAACCTCCTCTGCCTTTCCTCTGGAAATCACAGATTTCTCTATTTCCATCACCATTGTATCCGATGCCGGGAAGCTGCACCTGGCCTTTCTCAGCAGATTATATTCAAAAATGCTGTAATTCTTCAGTTCCAGAAGAATGCTTTCCCGATAAAGGGGAAAAAGGTTTTCCGGCGTATACTGATCTGACAAATGAAATTTCTCAATAATTTTTATCTGAATGGGCTCTTCCGGAAAATATTGCTCTTTGATGGCATTTTCTATATTGTAAATAATACGTTTTTCAATCCAGGTATCACAGGCAATAAAAAGGCGCAGATAATCTCTGGCAGAAGTAATCGTCACTCTTTCAACCGTTACTCTTGCCAGCAGCTTCTCTGCTTCCTCATCGACTTTTAATTGTGGAAATACGTCTGTAAATTGTCTGCTCATACATACCTCATCTTTTATTTTTCCCAGTTCAGCAATTCTTCCCTCAGGGCTGCCAGAAGCTGATCTTCAGGAAGTTTCTTTACAACCTCGCCCTTTTTAATCAAAAGCCCTTCGCCCTTTCCTCCGGCAATGCCAATATCTGCCTCTTTTGCCTCTCCCGGTCCGTTTACTACACATCCCATAACTGCCACTTTGATATCCAGAGGAATATCTGCCACCATATTTTCCACCTTATTGGCAAGACCGATAAGATCTATACTGGTACGCCCGCAGGTTGGGCAGGATACCACTTCTATTCCGCCTTTTCTAAGTCCGAGCGTACGAAGGATCAGCTTTGCTGATTTGATTTCCTCCACAGGATCACCCGTAAGAGATACACGGATTGTATCGCCAATTCCCTGAGACAGGATAAGCCCCAGACCGACGGCTGATTTTATATTGCCGGACATCAGTGTTCCCGCTTCTGTAATTCCCACATGAAGGGGGTAAGCTGTCTTTTCCGCTATTAATTCATGTGCTCTTACACACATCATTACATCAGAGGATTTTATACTGATGACCAGATTGTCATATCCCAAATCTTCTATAATATGAACTTTGTCCAGTGCGCTTTCCACAATTCCCTCTGCTGTTACACCATTATACTTTTTTACCAGTTCTTTTTCCAGAGATCCGCTGTTTACCCCCACACGGATAGGAATATTACGCTCTCTTGCAGCGTCCACAACTGCTTTTACCCTGTCTTTACTTCCAATGTTACCCGGATTGATGCGGATTTTATCGGCTCCATTTTCCATGGCTGCAATTGCCATTTTATAATCAAAATGAATGTCAGCCACCAATGGAATAGAAATCTGTTTTTTAATTTCAGCAATTGCTTTTGCTGCTTCTTCAGTTGGAACCGTGCATCTTATAATCTCACATCCCGCCGCAGTCAGTTTCCGGATCTGCGCTACCGTTGCAGCCACATCCTCTGTTTTTGTGTTTGTCATAGACTGGATTAAAATCGGATTTCCGCCGCCGATCACCCTGTCACCAATTTTCACTGTCTTTGTATGTTCTCTGTACATAACACTCCTTATGAAAAACAGCCCTGTATCTGGATCAGAAACAGGACTGTTTCAATACTTTTCTTTTTATTTTACTTCAACTGTCCATCCGTGGGTATCTTCGATCTTACCCAACTGAATGCCTGTTACCGTATCATAAAGCTTCTGGCTTACCGGTCCGATTCCTCCATCTTTAATCTGGAATACATCATTTTCATAACGGAGATGACCAACCGGAGAAATAACTGCCGCTGTACCGCTGCCCCATACTTCTTCCAGTGTGCCGTTCTTCGCAGCTTCCACCAGCTCATCCACAGAAATTCTGCGTTCTTCTGTGGGGAGTCCCCATTCTTTGCAAAGTGCCACACAGGTATTCCTTGTAACACCCGGAAGAATACTTCCGTTCAGCTTCGGGGTAACTACAGTACCATTAATTTTAAAGAAGATATTCATGGCACCGACTTCTTCGATATATTTTCTTTCAACGCCGTCCAGCCACAGAACCTGTGAATATCCCTCTTCATGAGCTTTAATCTGAGCTGCAAGGGATGCTACATAATTTCCGCCTGTCTTTGCTTCTCCGATACCGCCTCTTACCGCACGTACATATTCATCCTCTATCCAGATTTTTACCGGATCAAGTCCTTCCGGATAATATGCGCCAACCGGGGAAAGGATAATGATAAATTTATAAGTATCAGACGGACGTACACCCAGGAACGGGTCTGTAGCAATAACAAACGGTCTGATATAAAGAGAAGTACCCGGCTTTGTAGGAATCCATGCCTGGTCCAGTTTTACCAGAGTTTTTACACCGTTCAGAAAATCGTCTTCCGGAATCTCCGGAATCATCAGACGTTTATTAGAATTATTTGCACGTTCAATGTTTTTGTCCGGACGGAACAGCAAAATTCTGCCATCTTCTGTCTTATATGCTTTCAGTCCTTCGAACATCTCCTGACCATAGTGGAATACCATTGCAGACGGATCAAGCACAATCGGCTGATACGGCATAATTTCCGGATCATGCCATCCCTGACCTTTTGTGTATTCCATTACATACATATGATCTGTAAAGATAGTTCCAAATACCAGGGGATTGTCCTCTGTCGGAAGCGGTTTGGGGTTCGTTGTTTTTGTGATTTTGATATCTAACATTTTTTCATCCTCCTGTTTAACCTTACTGATAATTATTGTCCTTTTCGTTCCTGTTGTCAAGAAAAAATATCGTTGCTTCGCCCTGTTTCACATATCCTGTTTCAAAGAAAAAAACAGAAAACTTTCTAAAAAAACCAACCCCCATGGATTTCTATCCACAGGGGTTATACATCTGCTGCACTCTTATTCAGGCGATATCTTAAACGATGCCCTGTGCCATCATAGCATCTACTACTTTTTCGAAACCTGCAATATTTGCACCAGCTACATAATTGCCCGGCATACCGTAACGCTCAGCTGCCTCTGCCATATTATGTGTGATATTAACCATGATCTGCTGAAGTTTTGCATCTACCTCCTCAAATGTCCAGCTCAGTCTCTCGCTGTTCTGGGACATTTCCAAAGCGGATGTAGCAACACCGCCTGCATTAGCCGCCTTGCCCGGTGCAAAGATAACACCATTCTCCTGCAGATACTCTGTAGCTTCCAGAGTCGTAGGCATATTTGCACCTTCACAAACTGCTGTTACACCGTTTGCGACAAGCTGTTTTGCATCTTCGATAAGAAGTTCGTTCTGTGTAGCACACGGAAGAGCCAGGTCAACTTTGATACTCCATACGCCGCGTCCCTCATGATATTCAGAATTCGGACGATAGTTCTTATATTCTGTCAAACGTGCACGTTTTACTTCTTTGATTTCTTTAAGGGCAGCAACATCAATTCCATCCGGATCATATACCCAGCCTGTAGAATCTGAACAGGTAACAACCTTTACTCCAAGCTGCTGTGCTTTCTGGATAGCATAGATAGCCACATTACCGGAACCGGAAACCGCTGCTGTCATACCATTAATATCTTTGCCGTTCAGTTTCAGAAGCTCCTGTGTCAGATACAGAAGACCATATCCTGTTGCTTCTGTTCTTGCAAGAGAACCGCCATAAGAAAGACCTTTTCCTGTGAGAACGCCTTCATACAGGCCTCTGATTCTCTTATACTGTCCAAACATGTAACCAATCTCTCTTGCACCTGTTCCGATATCACCAGCCGGTACATCGGTATCTGCGCCGATATATTTGCAAAGCTCTGTCATAAAGCTCTGGCAAAATGCCATAACTTCTCTGTCTGACTTGCCTTTAGGATCAAAATCAGAACCACCCTTACCGCCGCCTATCGGCAGTCCTGTCAGGGAATTTTTAAAGATCTGCTCAAATCCCAGAAATTTGATAATACCAATATTTACAGACGGATGAAGGCGGATTCCTCCTTTGTACGGTCCAATTGCACTGTTAAACTGTACACGGTAACCTGTGTTAACCTGAACCTGTCCTTTATCATCTACCCACGGAACACGGAATTTCAACTGTCTTTCCGGCTCAACCAGACGTTCCAGAAGGGCTTCCTTTCTAAATCTCTCTTCATTAGCCTCAACAACAACTCTTAAGGACTCCAGTACTTCTTTCACAGCCTGATGGAATTCCGGTTCTGACGGATTTTTCTTAACAACCTGCTCGATTACCTCATCAACGTATGACATTTTCATTCTCCTCCTTAAACCATTTGTCCGTTTAAAAAGCGGTTGGACAAGTCCAACCGCTTTAACTTTGACACCTTTGTCCAATCCATATTATATACTGACTCTTTTTCAGTGACAAGCGAATAATATAGATAGTACTGATTCATTTTTTTAATAATTAATAAGCTGTTCCATCATCATATGTTCCCTGATCGCTGTAACTTCCGTCATCATAGGAACCATCATCTGTCCCGGAACCGTCATCACTGGCTGCCGGAGCAAAATACTCTGCTTCCGCCTCAGACTGGGCTGCCTCAGGTGTTGCAAGGAACTCGCTGCTTACATACGCACTTTGACCATTATAATCAATCTCTGTCCAACCGTCATCTCTCTGAGCGATTACCGTAACTGTCTGACCGATTGTCAATGTGTCATATACTTCACAGTCTGTATTTGCCTCTGCACGGACATTACATTCATCAGTAGCAACCATTTCCGTATTCTGACTTTCCTGCGTTTCATCAGAACTGCTCTGAGAATTGCCGTACTGCTGCATAAATTCCTTTAAAGCCGGATCTGAATTCTCAGCCGCTTCACATTTCTGAGCCACCTCATCAATCAGATTCTGCACTTCACTGCTCTTTCTGGTATCCTCCACAAACTGTTCCGCCTGTGCGTCTCCCGAGACATCCGCAATATACAGACTGCCTTCTTCGTTCGTTTTCAGATAAAACTGTGTCAGGCTCGGAACCAGCGTATCAATGTCTTTTACCTTACCGTCATAACATACATAAACCACATAGTTTCCGGATGTCGGTCCTTCTTTGGAGTAGGTCTTAATATTGCTGTAACTTTCCACATAACTGTTGGTAAGATTTGTCTGCTCCTGCTCATCCATGGACGGGTCAATCTTTTTTAAAGTTTCCGTATCGCCGTTTGTCCTTGCAGAATAGTAGGATGTCATAGTCGTAAGTACTTTGCCGTCATTCTGTACAAGTGAACTTCCTGCCGTGTCACTCTGACTGTTCGTTTCTACAATCGTATCATCGGCAGCATCTGTTTCCGTCTCTGCTTCTGTCTGTTTGGGCTGAGAAGATATTCCGCCGCCTGCAATATTTGTAATTGCCCTGATACCAAGAATGGCAACTGCCAGCACAAGGACAAGTGCCAGACCCAGCAAAATGTAACGCAGATTATCGGAAATCCATTCTCTGATATTGTCCATTACTTTTCCTCCGTTCTTATTTTCTCATTTGTCACATCAGCACACCTGGAGGGATTCGAACCCCCGACACGTGGTACCGGAAACCACTGCTCTATCCCCTGAGCTACAGGTGCATACTCTATCCTGTACATCGTCTTTAATACAATACTACAAATTGCACAAAAAGTCAAGGAATGGCTCCCTGACTTTTGTGCCCTGAAGTCTTTTTACATCCGAAGCCGGTGAACATCCCTCTGATACAAGTATACCCGGTCTGAAAGGAATTCTTCTTCATCCACCTCACTGCGGTTGATTTCCCTGACCATCTCCTCCAATCCCTGTTTCGTCATACTGATTTTGACAGGAACAATAATGCATTCATGAATACTGCTGGGAAGTATCCAGAAATCTGTCTCCAGCTTTTCTCCTATCTTCTCAAGAATGCAGTCATACATCATATATACGGCCCCGAACCAGTTCCCCTTATTTGTTAAAACATACATACTGTTCTCCTGCGTGTCTTCTTCCGATAATACATGATATTTCTCCAGAAGCTGCCGCATGCTCACAAATTCCTCCGGTAATAATTTTCTGGTATTTTCCCTTGCAATTTCCAGCAGTTCCTGCGCATCTACCTGCCAGTTCTTCAAATGGCTGTCATGTACCAGGATTGTGCCTGTCCCCATTTGATCATTCTCAAAGTAATAATAAACCACTGCTGCAAGATCCAGGAAATCCCTGTGCGGTATCTTTTTCAAAAGCTCACTGTTTCTTTCTCTGTTGATGATCCGGCAGGCAAGATGTTTCCTGACATTTTCAAAATCCATATAAAAGTCCCCATCAAAGGAAGCATTTTCAAGACTTTTCTCATAAATTTTTTCTACCGCATCCAATATTTCCGACATATCCGCCCCGTCCTGATAATCCCGGTAGAAGTCATTCAGATAAATTGTAGGAGCTATCCCATTTCCTTCTCTGCGTATAGACATCCCGTCGAGAACAACCGAATTGTTTTTTGTGATTCTGTGCAACTGTACCTGCACATCCTCTCCCAGTCTTTCCTCCGTTGCCGCCTTTACAGATACCATAAACTCTTCATACTTCAAATAGACATTCACCCTTTCTCTTCATTTTATAAAACTTTTGGAAATTTTGTGCGATCGCACAGATTTGAATCAAGAAGTTTTGTGTCACTAATTGTATCATATAAATCACATAAACGCAAGTGTTTCTCGAAAAAATTTTGACGTGCACTGAACAACATTGTCCTGTTATCTTCAAAACTTAATGTCTGCCCGCAGCCATAATTGAGTGATAATTTTCTCTCTTTCCATAATATCCATAATAAAATAGCCTCCCGTGATTTGTACTTTCACAGAAGGCTCTTACATCATTATGAATTATTGAACCCGATCCTTTATTCCTCATTCATTTTAACAAGCTTCGCCGCCTGGTCTGCCGCGATCAGGCTGTCCAGCAGCTCATCGATATCTCCGTTCATGACAGAATCCAGCTTATACAAGGTAAGTTTGATTCTATGATCTGTCACGCGGCCCTGGGGGAAGTTGTAAGTACGGATCTTTTCTGAACGGTCACCGGTACCAATCTGGCTTCTCCGGAGTTCCGCCTCAGCATCATGAGCTTTCTGTTGCTCAATATCATAAAGTTTTGCACGCAGCAGGGCAAATGCCTTCGCCTTATTCTGCAGCTGAGATTTTTCTGTCTGGCTGTACACCACGATTCCTGTGGGATAGTGGGTCAGTCTGACTGCGGAGTCTGTCGTATTGACACACTGGCCGCCGTTTCCGGAGGCACGCATAACGTCTATGCGGATATCTTTCTCGTCAATTACGACATCCACATCTTCTACTTCCGGCATCACTGCCACCGTGATCGTCGATGTATGAATTCTTCCGCCGGATTCTGTTTCCGGAACACGCTGTACACGGTGAACACCGCTCTCATATTTTAATCTGGAATATGCACCAACTCCGCTTATCATGAAATTGACTTCCTTCATGCCTCCGATGCCAATTTCATCAGCATTCATCATTTCCACTTTCCATCGGCGTTTTTCCGCATATTTTACATACAGACGATACATTTCCGCTGCAAAAAGCGCAGCTTCATCTCCGCCTGCTCCGGCGCGGATTTCCACAATAACGTTTTTGTCATCATTCGGGTCCTTCGGAAGAAGAAGAATTTTCAATTCTGTCTCCAGCTCTGTAATACGGGCCTTTGCTGTATTCAGCTCATCCTTTAAAAGTTCCCGCATTTCTTCATCCGACTCACTCTCCAGCATGGAAAGGCTGTCTTCCACCGTCTGCTTACAATCTTTATACTCCTTATATGCATCTACAATGGGCTGCAGGCTGCTCTGCTCCTTCATGAGTTTCTGAAAACGAGCGGCATCAGCTGCCACCCCAGGCTCATTCAATTCATTGAGAAGTTCTTCAAATCGAACCAGCAAATCCTCCAGTTTATCAAACATTTCTCTTCCTCCTATCGGCTTTTTCCAATCACAACCCGGTCAAGCCCGGCCAAATCTTTCTTTATTTCCAGCTCAGTGTATCCCTGCTCTTCCATCAACTCTGACACAGCTTTTCCCTGATCAAATCCAATTTCGAACAACAGCCATCCGCCGCTTTTCAGATACCTGGCTGCATCTTTTATTATCCTTCTGTAAAAGTACAGCCCATCCTCCAGGCCATCCAGTGCAAGGACCGGCTCATGATCTTTTACCTCCGGCATCAGTTTCCCTATTTCACCGCTTTTTATATAAGGCGGATTTGATACAATGCAATCATATCTTCCATCAACTTTTTCAAACAGATCACTGCGGACAAATTCCACGTCCGCTCCAAGACCGGCTGCATTCTCCTCAGCCGTCAAAAGCGCCTCTTCTGATATATCCACTGCCACATACCTGCCCTTTGGACTGCCGCATAATTTTTGCAGACTGATAATAATGCAGCCGGAACCGGTACACATATCAAGTACGCTGTTTCCTGCTTTTATCCTTTTCAAAGCCTCTGTTACCAGAAGCTCTGTGTCCTGTCTTGGTATCAGCACATGTTCATTCACCCTGAAAGGAAATCCCATAAATTCCTGCTGTCCCGTCAAATGCTGAAGCGGTATGTGTTGTCCACGCTTTTCAATCAGTTCCTCATATTTTTCCTGCCATTTAGTATCGCATTCTTCCGTCTGTCTTAAAAAATAATGTGTCCGGTCTATTCCTGTGACGAACTCAAATAACAACCATGCGTCAACGTCCGAATCCGGTACATTACAGGATTCCAGATAATTCCTGCCATTTTGTAAAAGTTCCCGACAATTCATGAAACGGCACCATCTGCCGCACCGCCGGAAATATTTTCCGCATCTGCCTTATTTGTGGTCATATGTTCTTTCTCTGTTCCCGGAACGATCGTTTCACCGCAGACATATTCTTTTTCCACAATCTCATAATCTGTTCCGAAATTTTCATTCAGAAATTTTTTCCAGTCAAATACCGCTTCCACCGAGGCGATGGCCACCTCTACCATATCCGGTGAAGGTTCCCTTGTTGTCTGACGCTGAAGCATCATTCCCGGTTTGCTCAAAAGATTTACCAGTTTATTTTCCGAACAGCCTGCCAGGCGGATAAACTCATAAGAAATGCCCGCAATTACAGGAAGAAGCAGGACACGGATCACAAGACCAAGAATCTTTGAATCCACCCGGATAAACATATGGGCAATCACACTGACAATCATTACGATCAGAAGAAAACTTGTACCGCAGCGCTTATGTTCTCTGGAACTTTTCATAACATTTTCCACATTCAGCTCCAGCCCATGTTCAATACAGTTGATGCACTTATGTTCGGCGCCGTGATACATAAATACTCTCTGAATATCTTTCATCGTAGAAATCAGTTTAATATACAGAAGAAAAATTACTATTTTCAAAATACCCTCTGCCACAACGATCACATTCTGAGATGCTCCGATATTCTTCAGCAATGTAGATGCCATATAGGGCAGTATCATAAATATTCCTACTGCAAGGACCATAGATATTGCCACCGTAATCCCAAGCAGGATATCCATACCCTTTTTTGTATTAAGAAAACTGTCTATCTTCTTCTCCAGTTTAGACGGTTCTTTTTCAGCTTCCTCTTCTTCGTCATCAAAGAATCCGGCAGAATAAGTCAGTGTCTTCATTCCCAGCACAAGAGAGTCCACAAAGCTGAACACTCCTCTTATAAAGGGAAGTGACAACACCTTCCTGCCTTTGATGAATGCCGGTGACTCTGATGTCTTTACAATAATTTCTTTATCCGGTTTACGTACCGCCACCGCATACCGGTCACCATTTTTCATCATAACACCTTCCATGACCGCCTGGCCTCCGATTCCGGAACCTTTCATATTCATATTTCGCCTCCAAATATGCTTCCCACAGTGTAAAAAAGGTTGAGATTTTTCAACCCCAACCTTATCATTCCAATCTCTATTATGCCTTAATACCGTATTTCTTATTGAATTTATCAATACGACCGCGAGCTGCTGCTGATTTCTGCTGTCCTGTGTAGAATGAATGGCATTTAGAACAGATTTCAACATGGATATCTTTCTTTGTAGAACCTGTTGTAAATGTATTGCCGCAGTTGCATGTTACGGTTGCCTGATGGTAATCAGGATGGATTCCTTCTCTCATTTTTTTCACCTCTTATTCTCATTTTTGTGAACTGCTTACCGAACAGATCCGTCCGGTCGATTCCCGGCCAATGCCGCTCCTCATGTTTCCACGACAAGATATCCCGGGCTAGCCCTGTAAGTCCATACAGTTAAACAACACAGGAAGTATAGCATATTCTCTCTGGTTTTGCAAGTACTAAATATATTTCTGCTTTTTGACAGTCTGTACAAATTCTTTGTTATCACGTGTACGGACAAACAGATTCAGAATATTTTCCACCGCCTCATCAGATTTCATTCCATTTAACGCTCTCCGCATTATATCCACAGCCTCCTGCTCATCTCTGTCAAGCAGCAGATCTTCACGGCGCGTACTGGATTTCTGAATATCAATAGCAGGAAATATCCGTTTTTCAGAAAGCTTCCTGTCAAGTACCAGTTCCATATTACCGGTTCCTTTAAATTCCTCGTACACGACATCGTCCATCTTGCTTCCGGTATCCACCAATGCAGTCGCAAGTACCGTCAGGCTTCCTCCCTCACGCATATTTCTGGCCGCACCAAAAAATCTTTTCGGCATATGCAATGCCGCAGGATCAAGACCTCCTGACAGAGTACGTCCGCTTGGGGGAACTACCAGATTATAAGCTCTGGCAAGACGTGTAATACTATCCAGAAGAATGACAACATCCTGCTTATGTTCCACCAGACGCTTTGCACGCTCAATCACCATCTCAGAAACTCTTTTATGATGCTCCGGCAGCTCATCAAAAGTAGAATATATGACTTCCACATTCTTTCCTACGATTGCTTCTTTTATATCTGTTACTTCCTCCGGACGCTCGTCGATCAGAAGGATCATCAGATGAATTTCCGGATTATTCCTCAAAATTGATTTAGCCACATCTTTTAAAAGTGTTGTTTTTCCTGCCTTGGGCTGAGATACGATCATTCCTCGCTGTCCCTTCCCGACAGGTGAAATCAAATCCACGATGCGCATTGAAACTTCTTTGCTGCTGCGCTCAAGCCTAAGTCTCTCATTTGGGAAAATTGGCGTCATATCCTCAAAATTATATCTTCTGGCTGCTTCAGAAGGTGTTTTTCCATTTATGGATGTCAGATAAAGCAAAGCGCTGAATTTCTCCTGCATCGTCTTGATCCTTGTATTTCCCGCAAGGATATCTCCTGTTTTGAGACCAAAACGGCGAATCTGAGAAGGCGATACATAAACGTCATTCTCTCCGGGAAGATAATTATTGCTGCGGATAAATCCATACCCATCCGGCAGCACTTCCAATATTCCCCTGGCAGTCACACCGCTGTCAAGCTGTGCAATATCCATAGGCGGCTTGTCCGAATTTGTTCCTTCGGCAGTATTTTTCTGTGCAGCCGTCTCCGCTTTATCTGAATTCAACTGCTTTTCCGTCTCAACCCTGACCGGTGCCGCAGCCTTTTCTTTTCCTTCGGCAAGATCCTGCTGCTCCCTTTTTAAATCTTCTTCAAGCATCAATTCTACCACTTCTGCTTTACGCATTCCGGCAGAAACCTTTATACCTCTCGCCTTTGCAATATCCTTTAACTGCACTGCTGAAAGTGACTCGTACTGCTCTCTTGTCATAAATTAAATCCTTTCTTTCCCGCTTTTGTATTTATCCACTCCACATTACGTCAACAATTTTCTATTTGTATATACGGGACCTTTGTCTGATATGACCTGAAACGATATGAATAGAATATACTCTTTAAACATTCACACTATATCACATAATACAGTAAAAAGCAACATTTTTCTTTTTGTCACGCCAGCATACCTCCCAGCGTACCGCCCCCAAGACAGAGCAGCATGGTCGTAATAATCTGGCTTGCACCGGAATGTGTCCCTCCTCCGAACATCCATGAAGCCGCCAGAAGAAAGAAAAAATAAGCCGCACCGGTAATCAGTCCCCATATAAATTTTCTGCTGCCAATGCTCTTTCCTGCTGCCAGTCCTCCAAGAAAACTGCTGAGCACATATATCACCAGTATTCCCGCTGACACAAAACTCTGTTCAGGTTCCATTTTATACAGCAATACAGCCGTCAACAGTAACATGGCTCCTGTTATAATATAAGAAAAAATCAAGGCCTTCAGCACTGTCCTGATATTTGCACTGCTTCTCATCATCTTCCTCCCTCATATCCGCTTATTTTTACCTTTGTTTCAATATATGCGTAATATCTCCTGTATATGACAACCTGAAAATATTATAAAACTATAAAATTTAAAGCGTTTTATTGAATTTTTTACTGATATAAGGTATTATGTATTGATAAATACAATCTGAACTTTTGTACAAAAAAGGAGATGATGTTTTGGGTTCAGATGACACCATACAACTTGGCGTTATACTAATCTTGCTGATATTATCCGCATTTTTTTCCTCTGCGGAAACAGCACTTACTACTGTAAACAAAATAAGGATCAAAGGATTGGCATCTGATGGAGACCGCCGCGCTGCTACGCTGCTGAAGGTAACAGAAGATCCCGGTAAAATGCTTGGTGCTATTTTAATAGGGAACAACATTGTTAATCTGACAGCGTCTTCCCTTACCACTTCCCTGATGATGAATCTGTTTGGAAATCTGGGAATCAGTATCGGTACCGGCGTCCTGACTCTGTTAGTATTAATTTTCGGTGAGATATCGCCTAAGACCTTTGCTACTTTTTACGCCGAAAAACTTGCCCTCGCCTATGCCCGGATAATATGGATATTAATGAAAATCCTGACCCCGCTTATTTTTATCACCAACCAGCTTTCTCACCTCTTTCTGAGCCTGCTGCATATTGATACGAAAAACAGCGGCAGTACTATGACAGAAACAGAACTGCGCACCTATGTGGATGTCAGTCATGAAGATGGTGTTATTGAGCAGGAAGAAAAGCAGATGATCTATAATGTGTTTGATTTTGGGGATACACAGGCCAGGGATATTATGGTTCCCCGTGTAGACATGGTTTCTGTTGATGTAAATGCTTCCTACGATAACGTAATGAATGTATTCCGGGAAGAAAAATTCACACGGCTTCCGGTCTATGAAGAAAGCACAGATAATGTGATTGGTGTCCTTAACATTAAAGATCTTCTTTTCTGTGATGCAGGTTCCTTTAATATCCGCAGTCTGATGCGTGAACCATATTTTACCTATGAATACAAAAACACCTCTGAGCTTCTGGAAGAAATGCGTCAGGCTTCTATTAATTTTACGATCGTTCTGGACGAATACGGTGCAACTGCCGGACTGATTACTCTGGAGGATCTTCTTGAAGAAATTGTCGGTGAAATCCGTGATGAATACGACAAGGATGAAGAAGAGCTGATAAAGAAAATTTCCGATGAAGAGTATGTGATAGAAGCTTCTATGAAACTGGATGATATCAATGATGCCCTGGGATTATCTCTCCACTCGGAAGATTATGATTCCCTTGGCGGTCTTATGATAGAATATCTTGATCATCTTCCTGTTGCCGGTGAAACAGTCACTGCTGCCGGTGAAATTAAGCTGGTGGTCGATTCCGTAGATAAAAACAGAATCGATAAGATACATATGTATCTTCCAAAAGCTTCTGAATCATGAAAAAACTGCAAAAATAAAGAGCCGTTATTCGGCTCTTTATTTTTGTCCGGAAATACTTCCTATTTATTGTCTTCCTGAATCGCATTTGCTGCTGTACGGCCGGAAACGAAAATTTCCACGATCGCGTTACCACCCAGACGATTACCGCCATGGATACCGCCGGTAACTTCACCAGCTGCATACAGTCCTTCAATAATATTGCCTTCTTCATCCAGTACATGGCGCTGTGCATCAGTAGACAGACCACCCATGGTATGATGTGTAGACGGAGCCATGATTCTTACACGAAGCAGTACACCATCCAATTCATAAGTATCTGCATTGTAGTTATCTTTCTCATCCAGCTCTGCATTACCGATAAGCCGGCTTGCCTGACTCTTTGCAACGTCTTCCGGCTGTTCGCCAGCCATGATCGCTCTGTCATATGCTTCGATCGTCTCATAAATTGCAGCCGGGTCCGCTTCCATTCCATACTCATCCAGAACTGCCTGGAGTTCATCTGCACCTGTCACGAAGTATACCCGTCCATCTACCTGTTCTTTGCCGGATACATTGTTCTCATAGTCATCGTACGGATATGGGCGTCCAACCATCTCATCGGCATTGGAAATCTCAAGGAATACACCCTGTGCACCGTTTACTTCAACACCATTATTAAACTCACCCAGAGAAAGTACATCACGTTCTGCAGATTCGTTTACAAAACGCGCACCTGTTGTCGGGTTAATATATACAGCATACGTTCCTGCACCAAATGCGAGGTTGCCATTGTCAATCCAGGAAATAGGCATCATCTGTGCCCATCCTTCACCGGTAGAAGCTGCACCGGCTTCTTCACCCATTGTAATACCGTCACCGGTCATAGAAGAACGGTTTGTAGTCTTAGTTGCATCAGTGATAAATGCCGGATCCCAGTATTCATTCGTCTCCATTACCATGCCGATATTTGCAGCATAACCACCTGTTGCCAGAATTACACCTTTATTTGCATGAGCAGTCACCTTTGTGCCGTCATACATAACAGCCTGTACTCCTGTTACTTTGCCATCTTCCACAATAAGGCTTTCTGCCCCAGTGCGGGTCATGATCTTATTATCTGATGCAGTTTCAGAAGTATTTAATACAGTGTTCTTTGTGGTTGCAAAATAAGTTCCCCACTGAGCCGGAACTTCTGCTTCGCCATCTCCGTCAAGATCACCGCCCACAAACTGATTTTCTCTGTACCACAACGCTCCGATCAAAGTCGGCTGACTTGCGTCATCAAACATTGCTCCCTGATCTTCCAGCCATTCCTTCAGTCCCTGGCCATCTTCGATAAATTGACTTACCAGTTCATAATCACCGTAAATCCACTCTGTCTTGTCAGAATTCTGACGCAGACCGCCATAATAGGTCTGGAAAATATGTAAGTTTACTGTAGAAAACAGCGTGATCTCATTTTCCGGCGTACCTGCATCCAGTTTTGGCTGTGCCCAGTCAAGATATTCCTGGATCTCAGCTTTTAACGCCTGCAGTGTCGGCAGATATTCCTCATGTACTCCATGTTTGCTCAGTTCATCAATCTCGCCGGCCACATATTCATGATCCTTGAAATAATCACCGTCAAACGGCTCCTCAGACCATTCCAGAATTGTCTTCAGAGTATCAATACAGCCCTGTGTAGACATTACTTTGTCATAAGTCTGTCCATTATAAGCCCAAACTGCTGTTGTTGCATCAGGATCTTCTGCATCCCATACCAGATAAGGCATTACAGACTGAAAAGCACCTCCGGAAACCAGAGTATTTCCACCGATTTCCGCATTCTCTTCCAGAACGAGAACAGTATCTCCATTCTGTGCCGCCTGTGCTGCAGCTCCCATGCCGGCACCGCCGGCGCCTACAATTACCACATCAGCAGTCAGATCCATATCTGCCTGTGCCTCATGTACTACAGTATTGCTCTTAAACGCACTCATATTTGAAGCGGCAGCCTGTTCAGCCGCATCATTTAATGCCTCTTTCACAGCACGGCTGGTGAAAGTTGCACCGGATACTGTATCAATGCCTGAACCATTTGCTTCAATTGCATCCGGAATCATAATATCAAATGCGGGAGTTCCCACATAATTTGTTTCAGCATGTTCGCTTACCTGGATATCCGTAATTCCCTTCTCATCAAAGGTAACGTCCAGAGAAACCGGCCCGTTATAGCCTTCTGCCGTACCCGTATATGTGCCTGCCGTGAAGGTCAGCTCTTCACCGTCTGCACTTCCTCCTTTTCCCTGTGCCATATCAATAGCTGCCTGTGCAGCTTCTTTAACAGCATCAGATGTAATCGTTGCACCGGCAACTCCATCTATTTCTGCACCCTGTGCATCTTTGATCATCTGTCCCAGTTCTTCAAGATGAGCCCCTCCTATGTTAGGTGTCTCATCATCACCAATAACCGTAACATCTGAAATGGTATTTCCGTCTGTCGTGATCACAACGGAAACTTTTCCGCCAAATCCGTCTGCCTGACCAGCATAAGCGCCGGCAGTATAATCGCCCTCAGCCAGAACTGCACCGCCTGTCATGGACACTGCCATGGCACCGCTCATTACCAGCGCGGTAACCCGGCGTAAATGGTTCTTCTCCATCACCCAAAAAACCTCCCTTTACTATTACTTTGTTGTTTTTATATTAATTTATTATACTGCCAATGCTCCTTTCCAGTCAATTCCTTTTAAGAAGGTTCATGTACTATTCCGGTAAAAGATTGCAATTTATGTAGAAAAAATAAAGGTCCGGTGTTATAATATCTGAGATTATATTCTTAATAAAGACGGTGTATAACATGACCTCCAAAAAAATATTGCCTCTGTTGGGCCTGACTGGTATTCTTTTTGCCTGTACCGGATGTGTTTCAGCCCCAAAAGAAGAACTCTACGAAAAAAATCTCATATATTTTGATACGGTTATCAGTCTTCAGTTCTACGCCGGAGAAAATGGTGATGAGCTGATGGACCACTGCGTCCGGATGTGCCAGAACTATGAACACATTTTCAGCAGGACAGACAACAGCAGTGAACTTTACAAGATTAACCACCGTGCAGGAAAAAGTATTGCTGTTTCTGACGAAATCGCCGATTTGATATCTGTCGGATTAGAATACTACCAGATATCTGAAGGTATGTTTGACATTACAGTTGCGCCTTTATCAGATTTATGGGATTTCAAAAGTGAAAATCCGGTACTGCCTTTAGAAGCAGATATTCAGACAGCGCTTACTTCTGTAGATGCCTCCAGGATTTCTTTAGAGGGAAATATTCTCACCTTCGAGGACGACAACACAATGATTGATCTGGGAGCCCTGGTAAAAGGTTACGCTGCAGATAATATGAAAAAATACCTCACAGAAAACGGAGTAACCTCCGGCAACTTAAATCTTGGCGGAAATGTACTGACCATCGGTACTAAACCGGACGGATCAAACTGGCGGATCGGTATCCAAAAACCCTTTGATGACCGCGGTACACTGGCAGAAATTGTGGAAGTCTCAGATAAGACGGTTGTATCTTCAGGCATCTATGAAAGATACTTTGAAAAAGATGGCACTGTTTACCATCACATTCTGTCCCCCGATACGGGTTATCCTGTCGAAAATGACATCTGGGAAGTTTCCATTATCTGTGACTCTTCTCTCACCGGTGACGCGTTAAGTACTACATGTCTGACTCTGGGATATGAAAAGGCACGAAAACTAATCGATTCGCTTAAAGATGTAGAAGCTATTTTTATCCTCCAAAACTATGAGATCCACAAAACTTTTTCATAAAAGGAATCTTTAAAATGAAGCAAAAAAGAAATACTGCCATACTATTTATATTTATTACCATACTGATTTTTGCCGGTTTTCTGATAAGTAAACTTATTTTGGGTAAAGAAGGCGCCACTGCCATCGTCACCCAGCGCGGAAAGATAATTGCAGAGCTAAAGCTCTTCCAAAATACGGAATTATCCGTAGACGATACTATCGGTGGAACAAACACCATTGTAGTAAAAGACGGGGCCGTGTCTGTGACACAAGCTAACTGCCCGGATCTTACCTGTGTGCGCACCGGTACAATTTCCCATACAGGAGAGGTTATCGCATGCCTGCCCCATAATCTTATTATTACCATAGAAGAGGGCGGAACGGATTCCGTAGATTCTACCGCATGGTAAACTTTTTAAGAGCTTTTATCCGGGTCTCAATGCAATGAATACTTTTATAAAACAGGAATTTTCTATTTTAAAAAATGGCACCGGAATCCGATGCCATTTCTTATACCTTATCGCACAAGTGCCCATACAAAGCATTTAAATCTGAGAATACCCAAATGGGTATGCACTTTCCATACTGTTTACTGAACAGGAGTTCCTTCACCTGCAAGCACCATTGCAACTGCCGCTGCTACTGCATCGCCGGTCGGATTTGAACTGCTCACAGCTTCTGCCGTCTGATCTGTCACGATCGTTTTTGCCATTTCCAGAGCAGCTGCCTGCTCCTCATCTGATGTCTCGCCGGCCATATCAAGAATTTTTACTGCTGCAATGGATCCGTCTGCTGTAATAACCACGCCGACTTTCACATCTCCGTTGCTTCCGGGAGCTGATGCTTCATACTCCCCTGCCGGTACCACAATAACTGCTGAAGCATCCGCGCCTTCATTCTCGTCTGCTCCATCAGTCACTTCTGTCGTTTCCTCCGCCGCATCCGCAGTTTCTTCCGTTGTTTCTTCTGATAAAGCTTCATCTGCGCTTTCTGCCGGACTGCCGCTGCCTGTAAATACAAGAGCCGCAGCTTCTATCACCGCATTTGATGTCACAGTTGCACCGCTGACGCCGTCTACATCAGCGCTCTGGGCCAGAACAATCTGCTTTGCCACCTCAGGCGCTGCTTCCTGTCCTATGTCCGGTGTTTCTGAACTCATATCAAGAATCTTTACCGCACCCACAGAACCGTCTTCATTCATGATCACACTGATCTTAACATCCCCGCCATAGCCTGGTGCGCTTGCTTCGTATTCACCTGCCGGCACCGCTATATCATCTGTTGTTGTCTCAGATGCTTCCCCGGACTCCATATCTGTCTCGCTGACTTCTTCTGCAGTTTCCTCTGCTGTCTCACTGATTTCTTCCGCAGCTTCCTCTGCTGTCTCACCGGCTGTCTCTGAAGCTTCCTCTGCTGTCTCACTGATTTCTTCCGCAGCTTCTTCGGGTGCTTCATCATCTGATTTCGATCTAAATGCTGCAGCATCCACCCCGGCTTCAGTCAGAGCAGCCTCTACTGCTGATTTCACTGCATCACTTGTCACAGTAGCTCCTGCTACGCCGTCTACATCCAGACTCTGTGCTTCTACAATTGCTTTTGCAATTTCGGGAGCAGCCACCTGGCCGATCGTATCTGTTTCTGTACTGCAATCTACTATAGAGACACCGGCGATGCTTCCATCATCGCCGATGACAGTAGATACCACCACATCACCGCCAAATCCGGCTGCACTTGTTTCAATTGCAGTTCCTTCCGTACTTCCTGCCGTTGTCTGGGACTGCTGCTTCAGTGCATCATAAATACTGTCTGAACTAAATACTAAAACCAGTGCCAAAACAACCATAAGCACAAGAGAAACTATTCCTTTTTGCCTGCTTTTCATGTTCTACCTCTCTCTGATAATTTTTACCGGACACTTCTCTGCACATTTTCCGCATTTCTGGCATTTTTCCTGGTCGATAACAGCAACATTTCCATTCATGGTAATCGCACCAAATTCACATTGCTTTGTACATGCCGTACAACCAAGACATCCGGCTGAACAAGCCTCTTTAACAGCTTTCCCTTTATCCTGAGAATTACACTGTACCACATATTTTGCGTCTTCCGGAATCAATACGATCAACCCGTTAGGACAGGTTGCAGCACATTTTCCGCATCCCACACATTTATTCCGATCCACTACGGCAATACCATTCACCACATGAATCGCATCAAATTTACAGACACTGACGCAGGAACCAAATCCTTTACAGCCTTTTACACAATGCTTCGCGCCGCGTCCCGGAACAACTGCTGCTGCACGGCAGTCTTTAATTCCGAGATAGTTACATTTATCAAGCGCCGTATCGCAATCACCTGAGCAGCGGACAAATGCAACCATTTTCCTGGAATCGGCAGCCTCCACACCAAGGATTTCACTGATTTTTGCTCCAACCCTGGATCCACCCACAGGACATGCATTTGCAGGTGCTTCCCCATTAGCAATAGCTGCTGCCAGACCATCACATCCCGGATAACCACATCCGCCGCAGTTATTTCCAGGAAGTTCAGCTCTGATTGCAACTTCTTTTTCATTAACTTCCACTTTGAATTTCTCACCGGCTGTCACCAGGAGGAATCCCACGATTAAACCTACCACCCCGACAACAAGCGCTGTCAGGATAATTGATGTCAGTACACTCATCTTCTCTCCTCCTTAGATCAATCCGGAAAATCCGTTAAACGCAATTGCCATCAATGCTGCCGTAAACAATACGATGGGCATTCCTTTCAACGGCTCAACGATATTATTATTTTCCATTTTCTCACGAATACCCGCCAGAATAACAATAGCGATCGTAAATCCAACCGATGTTCCAATACCGTTTACCACACTTGTTGCAAAAGAATACTCTTTCTGCACGTTTGTCAATGCCACTCCAAGCACCGCACAGTTTGTTGTAATAAGCGGCAGATATACGCCCAGCGACTGATACAGAGCCGGACTTGATTTTTTCAGGAACATTTCTACAAACTGTACCAATCCCGCAATTACAAGAATAAACACAATTGTCTGCAGAAACTGAATATCCAGCGGAGTCAGAACCAGATCATAAATCAGGCTTGCCACCGCAGATGCGATCGTAATTACAAAGATAACCGCAACACCCATGCTGGCTGCTGTCTTCACCTGCCTGGAAACACCGAGGAACGGACACAGACCATAGAACTGGCTGAGCACAACGTTGTTTACCAAAGCCGCACCAACTAAAACTAATACCATTTCCGACATGTTCATCCCTCCTGTCCTTCTATTTTCTGCTCTTCTTTTCGATCTGCACAGGCACCTGCACCGCAGCTGCAGCAGTCACCGGAACAGCCTTCTACTTTCTTGTTACCGTTATTCTGTATATTCAATCCATTCAAGATTGCAATCAGAGCCCCAAGAACGATAAAAGCCCCCGGTGCAGATACAAAAATCGCAATCGGCTGATAGCCCGACGGCATCACATGCAGCCCCATAATCGTTCCTGCACCGATAAGTTCACGGAACAGGCCGATCAGAGACAATGCGATCGTAAATCCAAGTCCCATGCCCACACCGTCAGCTGCTGCAAAAAGCGGTGTCGCTTTTGATGCATATGCTTCTGCACGTCCAAGAATAATACAGTTTACTACAATAAGCGGTATATATAATCCCAATGCTGAATACAGAGATGGAATATATGCCTTCAATACAAGCTCCACTACTGTTACCAGTGATGCAATGACCACAATGTATCCCGGGATCCTTACTTTGTCAGGAATAACGTTCCTCATGCATGAAATGATCAGGTTTGATAAAATCAGCACCGCTGTTGTTGAAAGCCCCATACCAATAGCATTGTTTACCGATGTAGTAACCGCCAGAGTCGGACACATACCCAATACCAGAATAAAAGTCGGGTTTTCTTTGATGATACCATTTAAGATTCGCTCTTTATATTCGTTCATCCCGCACACCTCCTATTCTGCTGCACTGCCGACAAGCTGCAGTGCTGCGTTAACGGCATTGGTCACCGCTGTCGAAGTAATCGTTGCACCACTGATTGCTTCAATCTGATTTTCACTTGCCGCAGCTTCTTTTACCAGTTCAAATTTATCAATCGGTTCATCGCCCACATACTGGCCTTTGAACGCGTCTTCAGTTGCTTTCATACCAAGTCCTGCCGTCTCATTGATAGTCAGGAACTCAATGCCTGATACTGATCTGTCAGCGCGGATACCAACGCTCACAGTCACCTCTCCGCCAAATCCATCTTTACTGGTCACATTCACCACATAGCCGACCACATTACCGCCGGCATCCAGTGCATCGTAAACACTTTCATAAACCACATTGCCGTATTCGCCACCGGCTACAGTTCCGTCATCCGCGGTCAGCTGCTCAATAGCTGCCAGCAGATTTTCCGAATCTTCAAATGAATCTGCATCCGGGCATACAGAAACATATGCTGCTTTTGCAGCTTCTTCCTCTGCCCTCTCGATCGGAGCCTTTGTAAGCTGATATGCTCCGCCAAGAGCAAGTCCCGCTACCAGTGTAATACCACAGAGAGTGATAGCAGCTTTATAGGTTTCAACAGAAAATCCCTTTTTGCCCTCAAGTGCTCCGGCTTCATAACCAAATGCTGTCGGCATGGTTATTTTCTCAATCAGCGGAACGAGAAGATTGCTGATGATGATCGCATAAGATACTCCTTCTGCCGATGCTCCGTATGTACGAAGGATGCCAGTAAGTATACCGAGCAGTACACCATACAGGATTTTTCCCTTTTTCGTAATCGGGCTGGTCACATAATCTGTTGCCATGAAGAACGCTCCCAGCATCAGGCCACCGCCGCACACCTGTGCCGCTGCAAAAGAAAGACTGCCTGGCTGTGCGCCAAAAATCAGTTCAAATATTACAAAAGAAACAATATAAATTACCGGAATCTCCCAGGTAATGATCTTCTTCACCAGAAGATAAATACCGCCGATCAGCAGAGCCAGTGCGGAGACCTCACCAATTGTCCCTGCTGTAAAACCAAGGAACATATTGCCGAGAGAAACCTTCTGTCCCTCCGCCAGAAGAGCAAGCGGCGTCGCACCTGAAACTCCGTCTGCCACGTATGTACTCATCGTGCTGGTAAATGAAATCAGCAGAAAACATCTTGCACCCAATGCCGGGTTCATAAAGTTCTGTCCGATTCCGCCAAAGAACTGTTTAACAAAAACAATGGCAAATATGCTGCCCAGCGCCGGAATCCAGAGCGGAACTGTCGGCGGCAGATTCAGAGCCAGCAAAAGTCCCGTCACCAAAGCGCTTCCATCTGTCACTGTGACTTTTTGTCCCGTGAGAGTCTGGAACATATACTCTGAAAGAAGTGCAAATGCAATACCAACTACAATAACAAGTAAAGAATACAATCCGAACCGGTATACACCAAACGCTGTTGCCGGAAGCAGTGCAAGCGCCACATCATACATAATGCTCTTTGTGGACTCACTTCCCCTTACGTGAGGGGATGATGACACATTCAAAAAGTTGTTCATAAAGCCCCCTCCTATCCTTTCTTTCTTCTCTCAGCTATTACCGCCTGACGCATCTGGCGGAAAGCCTGTGTGAGCGGCCTGCGTGCCGGGCATGCAAAAGTACAGCTTCCGCATTCGCAGCATTCCATGCCGTTTAAAGCCACAAATTTCTGAGTATCATATTTCATTGCCGCATCCATCATCATCTGCGGAACAATATTGGAAGGACAGACAGAGACACATTTTCCGCAGCGGATACATGCCGTCTCTTCAAAACGTTCCACATCATCTTTCATGAAACAGGTAAGAGCGGAAGAAGTCTTTACTACCGGGACATCCAGTGTCGGAATTGACATTCCCATCATGGGACCACCTGAAATTACTTTCTTTACACCTTCCCTGAGCCCGCCTGCCGCTTCTGCAAGTTCTGCATAAGAAGTACCGATCTTTACCTGGAAGTTGCTCGGATTATTGATTCCGTCACCTGTAACTGTAAAAATCCTGCGCATCAGCGGTGTGCTTTCACATACAGCCATATGTATTGCAATGACCGTATCCACGTTATCCACGATACAGCCTGCATCTGCCGGAAGCTTTGTAGAATTTATTTTACGCCCTGTAACTGCATAAATCAGGTTGCGCTCCGCTCCCTGCGGGTATTTTGTTTTCAGTGGCACAACCTTAATACGTTCCTCGTTCTTTACAAGTTCCTCCAGGTTTTTAATTCCCATCGGCTTATTTGCTTCTACAGCAATCACCCCCTGGGCATTATCAAAAAGCCGGAGCATTACTTTTAAACCACTGACGATCTGTTCCGGACATTCCATCATCATGCGATAATCACTTGTAAGATACGGTTCACACTCTGCACCGTTAACAATGATATAATCAATCTTGTCCGGCTCTTTCGGCATCAGTTTTACATGTGTGGGAAAGCCTGCACCGCCAAGTCCGACAATTCCTGCCGCTTTAACCGCATCCAGAATCTCCTGTTTTGTCATCTTCGTGTAATCACGATACCTGCCAAGTCCCTCTACAGGTGTATAATTCCCATCATTCTCAATCACGATAGAATCAATCTTCGCACCAGAAAGCGTAAGTCTCGGTTCAATTGCCTTGACGGTTCCGGACACTGAACTTACAATGTCAGCCGATACAAATCCGCCTGCCTGCGCAATCGTCTGCCCCATCAAAACCTGATCCTTTTTCTGGACAATTGCTTTTGCCGGAGCGCCAATATGCTGTGACAGCGGAAAAACCAGCTCTCCCTTGGGCAGATACGTCTGAACCGGTTTATCTTTTGTAAACCGTTTCCCGTCATCCGGATGAACGCCACCCTTAAATGTCGCTAATCTCATATTTTTTCTCCTTCTCTCTTGTTGCATAAATATAGCTATTATTATATTAATCCGTTTAAGCTCACATTTCAACTGAAATTTCATATGTATTGCACAAAAAACACAAAAACTCTCTGTTTTTCAGAGAGTTTTTTGTTAATTTTTTACCAATCTATTTTGGAAGTCTTTCCATAATCAGTGAGCCCAGTATGCCGAGAAGCGCTCCCATTATCATTCCCGCCAGAAGAAGCGCTGGCAGATACACAAATACAGCCGCATTTTCCAGCACCACTGATGCCACCAGAAGCTGACCTGTATTGTGACTGACTCCTCCCACGACACTGACGCCGGTCCTGGAAAGCCAGTTTTTTTTCCTGCAAAGCCACATCATAAAAAAACTTAAAACTGCTCCGGCAAGGCTGTAAAGCATTGCCGAAAGATTCCCAAAAGTAAATCCAACCAAAATAACCCGCACAATTGAAATCACAAAAGCATCTATCGGTTTCATCATATAAAGTGCGGTAAATACCACAAGATTGGCAAGTCCCGGTTTTACTCCCGGGACCCCTATACTGATCGGTATTAACATTTCTATATAACTTAAAATCATGGCCAGTGCTGTCAGCACGCCGTACAGCGCCGCTTTTTCAGCCAGTGTCCTGTCATTTCTGTTTTTCAAAGCCATGCCGCTCCCCTAATATGCACCCGTCTCATTGGCGATATTGTCGCTGATCTCCTGCACCACTGCCGACGGCTGATAATTTTCCGTTCCATATAAAAAGCTGTGGAGCTGACTGACATTTGCTGCCAGATTTACCGGGACAACACAGTCTCCCGCCGAGATATCCATCATGGTCAGGTCAAACGGAAATCCCTGGTTCTCCCCCATACTGTAGCTTCCTGCTTTGGCTGCCAGCCCAAGAAGCTCTGTCATGGACAGACTGGTGGATACTTCCGGCAGAATCGTATCGATCATTTTATTCATTTCCAGAAGATCGCTGCTTTTCACTTTGCCAAAGACCTGTTCCAGCACTGTGCGCTGACGCTCGGTTCTCTCAAAATCCAGTCCGATATAACGGATACGGCTGTATGCGAGTGCCTGCATGCCGTTCAGGTGCTGAAGTCCCGGTCCCGGTACGTCTTCGCAGTCCCGTCCAAGCATCTGGCGCCCCTCTACCAGATAGCCGTTCAAATATTCCACTTCTCCTTCGGTGAGCGTGATGTCCACACCGCCGACCATGTCAATGATGTCCACTACCGCCTGGAAGTTTACTGTCACATAGTCTGAGATATTCAGATCCAGGTTTTTATTTAACATGCTGATCGCCTGCTGGGCTCCGCCTGTGGCGTACGCAGAGTTGCATTTGCTGTATCGCCCGTCTGTCATATCCAGATAAGTATCGCGGTATACGGATACCAGTTTTATCTCACCTGTCTTTTTATTAATGCTGCATATCATGATCGTATCACTGTTTGTACCGGATTCCAGATCCCCTTCACGCGAATCCACACCGAACAGAGCGATATCTGTAAAACCGTCCATCTGGTCTCTCTCCGCTGCGTCAATACTGTCGTTCTTTACCAGATTTGATACCTGAATATTTCCTTTGTTGATCTTTGCGATTTTTGATCCGACCAGAAGCGCCACTGCCAGAACCAGAAGTAAAATTACTTCCAGGACAAAACGCAGAACGCGGCGCTTCCTTCTTCTTTCATATCTTGCCATAATGACCTCCTGTTTTTTTATTCCCTCCCTCAGCATTTGCAATGGTTCTTTTCTTTTATTTTCACTGCATTCTGCTTTCGTGCATAGAATAACACAAAAATTTCAAAATCTCAATAAACACTTGCATTTTCTGCGAATTGTTATATAATTTTGCATGGATGAGTCCGCCGATACAGACTTTATGCATGCCTGAAAACAGGCAGCGGACTGTGACGACGGATTTATTGGACAAATGCAAATTATGGAATAAGGAGAAATGAGGACAAAATATGATCAGTGCAAACAATGTCACTCTCAGAATCGGAAAAAAGGCATTATTTGAAGATGTAAATATCAAATTCACCGAAGGAAACTGTTATGGTCTGATCGGTGCCAACGGTGCCGGAAAATCTACCTTTCTGAAAATTCTTTCCGGTGACCTGGATACCACCAACGGCGAAATCGTTATTACACCCGGTCAGCGCCTTTCTGTGTTGGAACAGGATCACTTCAAATATGACGAATTTCCGGTGCTGGATACTGTAATCATGGGTAACCAGCGTCTTTACGACATTATGAAAGAAAAAGAAGCAATCTATGCCAAAGAAGACTTTTCAGAAGAGGACGGAATCCGGGCCAGCGAGCTTGAGGGCGAATTTGCCGAGATGAACGGCTGGGAAGCAGAATCCGATGCAGCCCAGTTATTAAATGGTCTGGGAATCGACACTGACCTTCACTATATGATGATGAAAGATCTTGGCGGTGCAGAGAAAGTAAAAGTTCTTCTGGCACGTGCCCTGTTCGGGAATCCTGATATCCTGCTTCTGGACGAGCCGACCAACCACCTGGATCTGGCAGCCATTGAATGGCTCGAAGAATTCCTGATTGATTTTCCGAATACTGTTATTGTGGTTTCCCATGACCGCTATTTCCTGAATAAAGTATGTACTTTCACAGCAGATATCGACTACGGCAAAATTCAGCTCTATGCCGGAAACTATGATTTCTGGTATGAATCCAGCCAGTTGATGATCCGGCAGATGAAGGAAGCCAACAAAAAGAAAGAAGAAAAAATCAAAGAACTGCAGGAATTTATTTCCCGCTTCTCTGCAAACGCATCTAAATCCAGACAGGCAACTTCCAGAAAACGTGCTCTTGAAAAAATCGAGCTGGATACCATCAAGCCCTCCAGCCGGAAATATCCGTACATCGATTTCCGCCCGAACCGTGAGATCGGAAACGAAGTGCTGGCTGTGGAAGGCCTTACCAAGACAATTGACGGCGTAAAAGTGCTGGACAACTTAACTTTCACTGTGGGCCACGATGACAAGATTGCTCTTGTAGGCGGAAATGAGCTTGCAAAAACTGTGCTGCTCCAGATCCTGGCAGGTGAGATGGAGCCGGATGCCGGAACTTACAAGTGGGGCATCACCACTACTCAGGCTTATTTCCCGAAGGACTACACAAAGGAATTCGATAATGACCTGATCATTGTAGACTGGCTGACACAGTATTCCGAAATTAAAGATGCAACCTATGTCCGCGGTTTCCTTGGACGTATGCTTTTTGCGGGCGATGACGGCGTTAAGAAAGTAAAAGTTCTTTCCGGCGGTGAAAAAGTCCGCTGCCTGCTTTCTAAAATGATGATCTCCGGTGCAAATGTGCTCCTTTTTGATGAGCCCACCAACCACCTGGATATGGAGTCCATCACAGCATTGAACAATGGTATGATCAAGTTCCCGGGAGTAATGATCTTCACTTCCCGCGACCACCAGATCGTGCAGACGACGGCAAACCGTATCATGGAAATCCTGCCGAACGGTACAATGATCGACAAGATCACCACCTATGACGAATATCTTGCAAGCGATGAAATGGCAAGAAAGCGTCAGGTTTATACAGTAGATCCTTCCATGGAAAAAGATTGATACAGATATTTATTTTTATACTCATCTTCAAAACAGAAATCCCCGGATGTTCGTTTCAACGCACCTCCGGGGATTCTTATTCACTTACAGCTGCAATTCGCTGAATAATTTGTCTCTGCGCAGATGAGGCTCTCACACCTGTGCAATATCAATCAGTTCCAGTTTCTTTATGCTCGTATTCTCAAGACTTGTTACCAGGGCTTTGGCCGTGTCAATTGCTGTCAGCACATTAACGCCTGTCTCAATGGCATTTCTTCGGATCACGAATCCGTCTTTTGCATGTTCCACGCCCTGTGACGGAATATCAATAACGAGATCAATTTTGTGTCCCAGAATCAGGTCGAGGATATTCGGTGATTCCTGCTCCACCTTTCGCGTCATACGCACCTGTACATCAGCATCCATAAGAGTTCTGGCAGTTCCCTTTGTAGCATAAATATTGTAACCTAATGCCTCAAACCGTTTTCCGATCTCCGCAGCCTCTTCCTTATCCTCATCTCTGACTGTCATAATCATATTGTGATATTTTGGAAGATTGATTCCCGCGCCCAGGAATGCTTTATAAAGAGCTTCATTAAAAGTCTTTGCGATACCCAGACATTCCCCGGTAGATTTCATCTCCGGCCCCAGACTGATATCGGCTCCGCGGATTTTCTCAAAGGAAAATACCGGCATTTTGATGGCAAAATAATCTGCTTCAGGCTGAAGCCCCGGTGTGTAGCCAAGATCTTTTATTTTCTGTCCCAGAATCACTTTTGTTGCCAGGGGAACAATGGGGATTCCCGTTACCTTGCTGATATAAGGCACTGTACGGCTGGAACGGGGATTCACTTCGATAACATACACTTCATCTCCACAGGCAATAAACTGAATATTAATCATACCAATTACATGCAGGGACTGTGCCAGTTTCTTCGTATAGTCCTCAATCGTATCTTTTACTTTCTGGCTGATGCTGCGGGCCGGATATACGGAAATACTGTCCCCGGAATGAATACCCGCACGTTCAATATGCTCCATGATACCCGGAATCACTATGTCCGTGCCGTCACATACCGCATCTACCTCAATCTCCTTGCCCATCAGGTATTTATCAACAAGAATGGGATGTTCCTGCGCAATACGGTTAATGATGCCGATAAACTCATCTATATCCTCATCATTGATCGCGATTCTCATGCCCTGACCTCCCAGCACATAAGAAGGCCGCACCAGCACCGGATACCCCAGCTCATTTGCTGCTTTTTTCGCTTCCTCTGCAGTAAATACTGTGTGCCCTGCAGGACGGGGAATCCCGCATTTTTCCAGGATTTCATCAAACAATTCTCTGTCTTCCGCCGCATCTACATTTTCTGCTGAAGTTCCCAGAATAGGCACGCCCATTTTCATCAGGCTCTCTGTCAGCTTAATAGCTGTCTGACCGCCGAACTGTACCACTGCGCCATCGGGTTTTTCCAGATTTACAATATTCTCCACATCCTCCGGCGTGAGAGGCTCAAAATACAGTTTATCTGCAATATCAAAGTCTGTACTGACTGTCTCCGGATTGTTGTTGACAATAATCGTCTCATAACCCTCTTTTGAAAATGCCCACGTACAATGTACCGAACAGAAATCAAACTCAATTCCCTGACCGATACGGATCGGTCCGGATCCCAGTACCAGAACCTTTTTACGGTCATTTGACGCTTCCGCTTCGTTTTCGCTGCCAAATACGGAGTAGTAATAAGGTGTGCTGGCCTCAAACTCAGCCGCACAGGTGTCTACCATTTTGTATGCCGCCGTGATACCGTTTTCATAGCGCATCTGTTTAATCTCATTTTCCGTTTTACCGGTAAGCCTTGCAATCACATTGTCGGGAAACTCAATCCGCTTTGCCTCTTTTAAAAGATCCACAGTCAGTTCCTGTGTCTGCAGCGCCTTTTCCATCTCTATAAGAATCGCCAGTTTATCAATGAACCAGATGTCGATTTTTGTAATTTCATGTATGGTATCATAATCCATCCCTCTGCGAAGTGCCTCCGCAATCACCCAGATACGGCGATCATCCACTTTTTCCAGCTGCTTTTGCAGCTGTTCATCTGAAAGTCCCGTAAAATCATAAGACATCAAACAATCCACATGCTGCTCCAGGGAACGGATTGCTTTCATGAGCGCTCCCTCAAAGTTATCGCAGATGCTCATAACCTCACCGGTTGCTTTCATCTGAGTTGTCAGCGTTCTCTTAGCACTGATGAATTTATCAAAAGGAAGTCTCGGAATCTTTACAACACAATAGTCCAGCATAGGCTCAAAGCTGGCGTATGTCTTTCCTGTAATTGCATTTTTGATTTCATCCAGAGTATATCCCAGGGCTATTTTTGCAGCAACCTTCGCAATGGGATAACCGGTGGCCTTTGATGCCAGCGCTGAAGAACGGCTGACACGGGGGTTCACCTCAATAACACAGTATTCAAAACTTTCCGGATGCAGGGCATACTGAACATTACATCCGCCGGTAATGCCAAGTTCCGTGATAATGTTAAGCGCGGAGGAACGCAGCATCTGGTACTCCTTATCTCCCAGTGTCTGGGACGGAGCCACAACAATACTGTCACCGGTATGCACACCAACCGGATCAATATTTTCCATATTACATACTGTGATACAGTTCCCGGCGCTGTCCCGCATTACTTCGTATTCTATTTCTTTCCAGCCTGCAATGCACCGTTCTACAAGGACCTGTCCCACACGGGAAAGGCGGAGGCCGTTCTGCAATATCTCAACTAATTCCTCATAATTATGGGCAATGCCGCCGCCGCTGCCCCCAAGGGTATAAGCCGGACGCAGTACCACGGGATAACCGATGGTATTGGTAAATTCCACGCCGTCTTCCACGGTCTCCACCACACGGGAAGCAGCAATGGGCTCACCGATTTTTTCCATTGTATTTTTAAATTCCAGACGGTCTTCTGCTTTTTTGATCGTCATGGAAGTAGTTCCGATCAGACGGACATTATTTTCTTTTAAAAATCCCCGTTCTTCCAGTTCCATGGCAAGATTAAGTCCTGCCTGGCCTCCCAGTGTGGGAAGTACACTATCCGGCTTTTCCTTTAAAATCAGCTGTTCCACCACTTCTACTGTCAGCGGCTCAATATATACACGGTCCGCAATATCCTTATCCGTCATGATCGTTGCCGGATTGGAGTTTAAAAGAACAACCTCAATTCCTTCTTCTTTCAGAGAACGGCATGCCTGGGTTCCCGCATAGTCAAACTCTGCTGCCTGTCCGATCACAATAGGGCCGGAACCAATTACCAGAACTTTTTTAATATCAGGATTCTTTGGCATTATTTGTTCACCTCCATCATCTTTATAAACCGGTCAAACAGATATCCTGAATCAAGCGGTCCGGGACATGCTTCCGGATGAAACTGTACGGTAAAAATATTCTTTCCGGTATAGGAAAGTCCCTCATTTGTACCATCGTTTACATTTATAAATGCCGGAACCGCAACAGCCGGATCCAGATTCTTTGTGTCCACCACATATCCGTGATTCTGAGAGGAAATGTAAACCCGTCCGGTGTTTAAATCCTTCACCGGATGATTTCCGCCTCTGTGTCCGTATTTCATTTTATAAGTATCCGCACCGTTTGCCAGAGCCATCAGCTGATGTCCCAGACAGATCGCGAAAATCGGAATTTCTGTTGCATACAGTTTCTTTATTTCTTCAATGATCGATGCACATTCCTTAGGATCCCCCGGCCCGTTAGAGAGCATGATTCCATCCGGTCTGCTGTCAATAATTTCCTGCGCGGGAGTAAGGGCCGGATAAACAGTCACTTCACAGCCGCGCTGATTCAGGGAACGGGCAATATTACGCTTTGCTCCCAGGTCAAGCAGTGCCACTTTCGGGCCGTCCCCCTCCAACACATATTTTTCTTTGCAGCTTACTTTTTCGACTACTTTTCCGGTAGTATATTCCTTCAGTTTTGGTAAAATCTCTTCCAGATCATAATTCTCATTTGTAGTCACCATACCATTCATAGTGCCTTTTTCGCGAAGAATTTTAGTGAGTGCTCGGGTATCAACTCCGGAGATTCCGGGAATATCGTATTTTAATAAGAAGTTCTGAATCGTCTCTTCCGAACGGAAGTTACTGGGAATACGTGATAATTCTCTGACAATATATGCATCCGGCCATGGTCTTCCAGATTCCATGTCCTCATAACAAATACCATAATTACCGATTAACGGATAAGTCATCACCACTGCCTGTCCCGCATAAGAAGGGTCGGTGAGAACTTCCAGATAACCTGTCATAGAAGTATTAAATACCACTTCGCTGATGACTTCTCTGGCAGAGCCAATGCTTTTACCGGTAAACACGGTGCCGTCTTCCAATATAAGAAATGCTTTCATAAAATGAACCTGCCTTTCTGTGCCGCTGCGTGAAAATTGTTTCTCAGGCATAATAAAGGGGAATAAATCACCATTGATTTTTCCCCTCTCCCATTTTGCCCCAAATTGCACATATGATAACACAAAACCCTTTATTTGACAACCCCAAACAGAGGTATGTTTTTTTAAATTCTTGCATGAGTCTGAACAATTTTTTGCATGGTTCTTAAATTGCAATTGTATCGGCATGTGCCAGATGCTTCTGCGTATAGAGAATTACAGTATCCCCCTCCAAAAGCAACAAATCACCCTTGGGAATAAGAACAGTATCTTTGCGCTTTACCATGACAATAATTGTTAATCTCGAAATGTCAAGATCACGGATATACTGACCAATCCACGGGTTCTGCTTTTTCAGAACAACCTCTTTCAGATTAATATGTTCATTATCATGGAACGACTCCGCACCCAATACGATCACATCATCCGGTCGAAGAACGACATCTCCCTTGGGGATAATAATTTTATGATTTCTTCTGATCGCCGCAACGATCACCCCGTAAGGCAGTCCCAGATCCCTGATCATCTGATCTGCCCATTTATCAGATTTTGTAATATGTATTTTTATAAACCGAATATCTTCTTCATTTCCATAATCGCTCATTCTCTTAACCCTGGTATACTGATCTACGAATCCCGCAGAAATAATACCGGTAGGAATCGCTACCATACCCACTCCAAGGAATGTGATAATGATGCTGAAGGCTTTCCCCATAGTTGTAATAGGATAAATATCACCATAACCTATTGTCAGCAGTGTAGATACCGACCACCAGATTCCGGAAAAAGCATTGGTAAACACATCCGGTTGGGCACTGTGCTCCAAACTGTACATACACAGGCTGGATGCCAGCATAAGAACAAGAATAATAAAAACAGAAGAAAGCAGCTGCTGACTTTTGCCTACAATGACTTCTGTAATAACATTCAGAGAGTCATAGTAGGCGTTGATTCTGAAAAGACGGAAAATACGGATTACCCTGAACATACGGAAAGCCACCGCCCCCGACGGAAAAAACACTGGAAGATAGTAGGGCAGAAACGATAAAATATCCACAACTCCGGTAAAGGAAAACATATATTTCAAAATCGCCTTTATCTCCCCCATATCCTGCCGGGTATATTTTGCAGTCCATATGCGCAGAAAATAATCCACCGCAAAAGAAAGTACTGTAATGCCTTCAATTGTAAGAAGTATACTTCCGTACCGGCTCCTGATTCCCTCAAAAGTATACATAACGCTGACTATAAGGTTGATAATAATACACAGCGTGTTCAGGAAATCATAGCCCCGGCTGATAAAATCACTGTCATTTCCTATTTCTATAATCTCACAGACACGCCTGCGCCGCTGCTCCCACGTCCTTTTCATATGCTCTCTCCCACTCTTATCCTCTGGTATATTACTCATTTATTTACAAATTATCCAGGGTCTCTAAGGATACAATTCTGCAATCCTTGTTACCCCCACATAGATTTCCTGGATTTTATTCCAGGTCCGCCTGCCCACAATGCCATCCTGGGTTAAATTGAATACCTGCTGAAATACTCTGACTGCATTCTCTGTGGCCGGTCCGAAAACGCCGTCCACCGCAATCCTGGGTATCAGCGGATAGTTATTCGATATAGCATTAAGCTGCTCCTGCATCTGCCGCACCGGCTCTCCGGAAGAACCGCGTCGCAGACTATACCCCGGCCAGGAAACCGGAACTCCTGCCACTTCTTCCGCCGTATTAACATACATCGTATCTCCATAATAATAACGGAGAATCTCCACAGCAGAGTAGCCCTGATCTGCCAGATTTTTCGATCCCCACTGACTCATCCAGCTTGGACAGGTCACCCGGTTCCCGTCACAATACTGAGTAAGGATCGGCTGTCTCACATTCGGCCTGGACAGGTAATTATCAAACAGGTCATCCACCGCTTCCGATATGCTCTCAAATATATTTCTGCCATATATCCATTTATGATCAAAAGCTGTTGATGATGTGATTGTAAAATTAAATCCCTTGTTTCGGTACCACTCTGTGTACACACGATTCAGGGTAAACGACATGATTGCCAGAATATTCGCCTCCAGCGCCGCCCTTGGCCAGGTAGAATAGATTTCACTGGACGCCACATTCTTTATATAATCACGATAACGTACATAGTAATCTGATGCCGTTGTATCCCTGGGAGAACCGTCATGCACAATCACAAATTCCGGAATTACGACTCTGGATAAAACGATTTCTCCTGTCTGACTCACCGGTTTTACTTCCGCTTCTGCTATTTTCGGAGGATAATTTCCATACAGGGTATGCGCCGGAATAACTACCACATCCGGCACATTCTGCGCTTCCAGCGGACGAAGCCGTATATCCTGCAGGGCAAGCTGGCCTGCCAGAATCTCCGAACCGGACACAGTGATCGTCTCAAATCCTTCTGCCGATACCCTGTACGTATATTCTGAATAGGGCTGCTCTTCTCCCGGTGTCAGGCTGTATTCTACCGGAGGCGCTTCAAGTTCAATAATCTCTGTCTGCCCGTTTTCATCCGTACGAAGTTCTTCCACTGTGCTGTCAGGATCTCCGGAATATGATATCTCTATACGGGCATCCGAAATGGGTATATCACGAAGGGAAGACTCCACGCTTATACGGAGTCTTCCCTGTGAAGTGTCCTGCTGCATTGATCTTATATTTGTTTTCCGCATGTGCACATTACCTCAAAATCTTCTTTCCATGACAGTATATGCACAATCCCTTCCTGCTTAAAACAAATTTGTGATATCATTATACATTACCACAACCATCAATGCCATCAACGCCATTAATCCCACAAAATGCACCATTGCCTCTTTATCAGGATTAATCCGTTTTCCCCTGATCGCTTCTATAACAAGGAATACCAGTCTTCCCCCATCCAGTGCCGGAATCGGCAGAAGATTCATAACTCCGATATTTGCAGAAAGCAAAATCGCCATATTAAGCATACTGATAAGTACTACAAGGGCACCTCTTTTTGCACTTTGTGTATATACTCCGCCTATAGCGCTTACGACGCCCACAGGCCCTGACATGTCCTTTACGCCTGCCTGCCCGCTGGCCAGCATTTTTATGCTCATAAAAGTCAGGTCTATCCAATATTTTACTTCATAAACACCATATTTCAGATTATCAAATATGTTTCCCCTGATATACCCTGCACCAAGACTGATTCCCATGACATATCTGCCATTTTCATCCTGTTTCGGCTCAATATATGCCGTATATTTTTCCCCGTCTCTTCTGTACGCTACCCGAAGGCTCTCCCCCGGATGAAAGCTGATATAATCTGTAATCTCACTTGCCATATGAATGGACTTATTATTTAATTTTGTAATTACGTCTCCAGCCTGAAGACCGGCTTCCTGTGCCGGGAATCCTTCTGATATATCCGTAATGACAGCCGGATCATATCCACGCAATGAAACTACAATAACAGAAAAAATAAAAGCCAGAATAAAATTAAAAACCGGACCTGCCGCGATCACGGAAATGCGGGCCCATACGGACTTGCTCCCAAATGTTCCCGGCTCACCTGCCGCCTCGTCCTCACCCAGCATCATACATGAACCCCCAAAGGGCAGCAGTTTCCAGGAATATATGGTGCCATGCCATTCTTTACTCAAAAGTCGCGGGCCCATGCCCAGAGAAAATTCTACAACCGTCACTCCATTCTTCTTTGCCAGAAGAAAATGGCCCAGTTCATGGAAAAGAATAATCAGGCTGAAAATAAAAAGTGCAATAATAATACTCAAGTTACCACCTGCTTTCAATCAATTCATAGGTCGCTGCTTCTGCGTCCAGAATTTCCTCCACACCAGGATTCTGTATCGTCTTATGTGCATCCATACACTCTGTTATAATTTCATAAATATCAAGGAAGTTTATTTGCCGGTGTAAAAACTTGCTGACCGCCTTTTCATTTGCGGCATTAAACACCGTTGGCATAGAACCGCCTTCTCCTGCCGCCCGATATGCCAGAGGAAGACCAGAAAAAACATCCGTGTCCGGCTCCTCAAAAGTAATACGGGCAAGTTTACCAAAGTCAAGCCGTTCGCCGGCAAGAAACCGTCTGTCCGGATAGTAAAGTGCATACTGGATCGGCAGCTTCATATCCGGTGTGCCCAGCTCCGCAATAATGGCCCCATCCACAAACTCTACCATAGAATGGATCACGCTCTGGGGCTGCACGACAACCTGAATACGGTCCAGATCAATGCCGAACAGCCATTTCGCCTCCATTACTTCAAGGCCTTTATTTACCAGGGTTGCAGAATCAATCGTAATCTTCTGTCCCATACTCCAGTTTGGATGTTTCAGCGCGTCCTCTACCTTTACATTTTTTAACTGTTCTCTGGTTCTCCCTCTGAAAGGGCCGCCGGAAGCTGTAATTAAAAGCTTTGCGACCCTTTCTCTGTTTTCTCCGTTCAGTGACTGGAAAATGGCGCTGTGCTCACTGTCCACCGGCAGGATGCGCACGTTACATTCTTTTGCCAGCGGCATAATGATATGCCCTGCTGTCACCAATGTTTCCTTATTTGCCAGCGCAATATCCTTTCCTGCTTTTATTGCCTCAATCGTAGGACGGATACCTATCATACCTACGATTGCAGTCACAAGGATTTCCACCTCCGGCAATGTGGATATCTCAATCAGACCATCCATTCCGGCAACAACCTTCACATCCAGATCAGCCACTGCCGTCCGCAGCTGTGCTGCAGCTTCTTCTTCCCATACTGCGACTGCTGAAGGGTGAAATTCTCTGATCTGATTCTCCAGCATCTTTATATTTCGTCCTGCTGCAAGTGCAGCTATTTTCAAATCTCCGTTAGCCCTGGCCACTTCCAGAGTCTGTGTTCCTATAGAACCGGTGGAACCTAACACCGCAATTGTTTTCACTTTTTTCCTCCTCTTATCGAATCAGTACCGTTGCAAGGAAATAAATCATGGGCGCCGTAAAAATCACACTGTCAAAACGGTCCATGATCCCGCCATGCCCCGGAATCAGGGTGCCATAATCTTTAATCTCATGATTTCGTTTTATTGCAGAAGCCGCCAGATCGCCAACCATAGAGATCAATGCTCCCACCGCACAGATGACCGCATAAACCACCACCTGATCTTCCGCCTGGAGATATTTTCCCACAACAGCTGCGTAAAGCGCTCCCAGAAGCGCAGCTCCCGCTACTCCGCCGACTGCACCTTCCACAGATTTTTTCGGACTTAATATCGGAGACATTTTATGTTTTCCGATCAACATTCCCACACAGTAAGCGCAGGTGTCACATCCCCATGAGCTGATAAAGATCAGCCATACAAGAAATGCTCCATCTGACAGATTTCTGGTGAGATAGATGCAGGAAAGCATCACACATACATATACTATGCCAAAAAAAGCCGCCATAATCTGTTCTGCCCGAAATTTCGGAAAAGTAAACACATAGCAGAACATCATTGCCATCAGCACCATAACGATATAGATCATACTGTATTCTTCCAGATGAAACAGCAGCAGTGCATAATAGCCTCCTGCTGCAATATATCCGAGAATCGCAAGTCCTGTCTTTCCTTCTTCCTGCACTCCTGCTGCACGGTACAATTCGCCAAGACCGATGACAGATACCGCAAGAAGCGTGCCGAAAAGCACATAGCCTCCGGAAATAATCGTCAGCAGAGCCACTGCCATCAACAATATGCTGCTTCGCAATCTCACCCAAAACATCCTAATTTCCTCCGTAACGTCTTTCTCTTCCGTTGTATTTTTCAATTGCCTGCCACAAATTTTCTTTCGTAAATGCCGGCCAGGGTATATCCGTAAAATAAAACTCACTGTACGCCAGCTGCCACATCAGATAATTGGACAGTCTCAGTTCTCCGCTGGTGCGTATCAAAAGGTCAGGATCGGGTACTTCACGCGTATCAAGATAAGACGAAAACATCTCTTCTGTGATCTCTTCCGTTTTCACGTTTCCGCACACACAATCTGCGGCGAGGTGCCGGACTGCCCGGACGATCTCATCCCTGCTCCCGTAATTAATGGCAATCTGAAAATTCAATCCGGTGTTATCTTTTGAACTTTCCACCAGATCCCGCAGGCTTTTCTGCAAGTCTGCATCAAGTGCCGAAGGATCTCCCAACACCCGCACTTTCATATTATTTTTCTGCGCAGTTTTAATGCATGTTTTCGTATAACTGCGAAACAGTCTCATCAGGCCGTCTACTTCCTCTTTTGAGCGCTTCCAGTTTTCTGTAGAAAATAAATATACCGTCAGATATTTTATTCCAATATTCCAGGCATCTTCACAGATGACTTCAAGATTTTTTGCACCTCTGGAATGACCGTAATTGCGAGGCATTCCCTTGCTTTTCGCCCAGCGTCCATTGCCGTCCAGGATAATGGCCACATGCCGCGGTATTCTCAATTCACTTCTATCCATTCCAACCCTCTTTATAAGAACTTCTGCGCCCGGCATGCGGACGCAGATTGTATTTTATACAGTCATGATTTCTTTTGATTTTTCTTCTACTGCTTTATCAATTTCCCTGATATATTTATCAGTCTGCTTCTGTGCGTCATTCTCAAGCTCTTTGATCTTATCTTCAGAAACCTCTGTTCCTTTCAGTTTCTTAAATGCATCATTGGCATCACGGCGGATATTGCGGACAGCTACTTTTGCCGCTTCACCCTTTTTCTTTACTTCCTTAACAAGGTCTTTTCTGCGTTCCTCTGTCAGTTCCGGGAACACCAGACGGATCACTTTTCCGTCATTTGTCGGATTGATTCCCAGATCAGACTTCTGGATTGCCTTTTCAATTGCTTTTAACATACTGCCATCCCACGGCTGAATCTGGATCATACGCGGTTCCGGAACATTTACATTTCCAACCTGCTGGATCGGAGTCGGTGTCCCATAATAATCTACCATGATTCTGTCCAGCACATGGGGATTTGCACGTCCCGCCCGGATTGCTCCGAATTCAGATAACAGGTTGTTATAAGATTTCGTCATCTTCTCATCATAAATTTTCATTCTTTCATCCATTTTTCTTTCCTCCTGGTCTTAAGCTTTTATATTATACGGTAACCTTTGTACCGCTGAAATTGCCGCCTGCTGTATTAACGATACTGTTATCTCCGTTTAATCCAAATACCAGCATTGGCATTTTGTTTTCCATACACAAAATGGAAGCTGCCAGATCCACAACCTGAAGGCGCTTGTCTATCACTTCCTGGATCGTGATCTCATCGTATTTCTTTGCATCCGGATTAGATTTCGGATCACAGTCATACACACCATCAATGGATTTTGCAAGAAGGATCACTTCCGCTTCTATCTCAATTGCACGCAAAACCGTGGTCGTATCTGTTGAAAAATAAGGATGTCCGGTACCTCCTGCAAAGAAAGCAACCATTCCTTTTTCAAAACACTCGTTTGCCTTATCTTTGGAAAACAGCTCTGTAAACGCTCCGCACACAAAAGGTGTGAATACCTGAGTCTTCATTCCGGCAAAGCGGAATATCTCAGATACATAAATACAATTCATAACGGTTGCCAGCATACCGATCTGGTCTGCTTTCGTGCGGTCGATATTTTCGCTGGAACGTCCTCTCCAGAAATTTCCTCCGCCAATCACAATTCCAACTTCGATACCACTGTCAACAAGCTGTTTTACCTGCTTTGCGACCCCCACAACCGTCGGCTCATCAAAGCCCGTTTTCTTCTCACCTGCAAGCGCTTCGCCGCTCAGTTTAAGCAATACTCGTTTCATATCACACTCTCCATCTTGAATCTTCTGTTTATTTTGGAACAGTATAACATATTTTAAAATGATATTCAATTAAAACACTGTCGTTACAATTCTGTTTTACAAAGATTTAATACACTTTTTCTCTTCCATGTGCTAAACTATGGTTAATAATTTTACGCAGTGAGGACGACTTATGGATATTGAAAACAAAAAGACCGCTCTGGGAGATGATTCTCTGTTATACCAGAAACGCGATGAATCTTTTGGAAAAAAAGACACCTCTGCCATGAGCAAAAAAGAAAAAGCCGGATATTTCAAAGATTATTATCTCAAGACGGTTCTGATTGCGGCTGTTGTGCTGATCCTTGCCGGTTCTGTTATATATACGATCCTTTTCAGGCATCAGGAATCTGTTCTGGGAATTGCCTTTCTGAATGAAGCATATGCCGCCGACACAACCGGTCTGAATGATTATCTCCGGGACTTTTATGAACTTACAGACAAAAATGAGTATCTTGACATATCAAATTATAACCTGTCGGACTATACTTCACAGATTAAATTCTCTACTTTGACTTCCGGCCAGGCTATCGATATTGTTTTTGTTGATGAGAATGATTTTGAGAAATACTCTCAGATGGGCTATTTTGCAGATCTGTCTGAGCTGCTTCCCGCAGAACTTTATGAAAAAATAAAAAGCCGGATCATAGAGTCCAGCGAAGTTGAAACAGACCAGCAGGGAAATATTACCGGAACGTATCCGGCCGCACCGCACGGAATCAATATAAGCGGCAATTCACTTTATAAAGACTTCGGCGGTACAGCTGAAAATGTAATTATCGGTGTTGTTGCAAACACAGAGCGTCAGGAAAACGTTATCCGCTTTATTGAACACCTGATTTCTTACGGGGCTGAGGAAGCTGAGCAAGCAGAATAGCAGCAAACATAAGTACACAGCCAAGCAGTTCTCTTGCAGAAAGTATCTGATGCAGGATAATTGCCCCCGCAATCACAGAAATAACCGATTCAAGACTCAGTATGAGGGATGCAACCGTAGGGTTCATCCCTTTTTGTCCGACGATCTGCAAGGTATAAGCCACCCCGCAGGACATTACTCCGGCATAAAGTATCGGCTGCCATGCCTGCAGCAGCTGAGCGATCTGCGGTTTTTCTATCAGCAGCATCGGAACTGCGCAGATAATACCGCTTACAAAAAACTGGATGCAGGAGAGCTTTACCCCGTCTGCAAGAGGTGAAAAATGATCAATTACCATAATATGTATGGAAAATATGATCGCACATATAAACACAAGTATATCACCTTTTCCGACAGACAGGCTTTCTGTTATACAAAGAAAGTACAGTCCCGCCAGAGCAAGTACAACCCCGATCCAGACATTTATCCCGCACTTCCTGCCAAATAACAGCCCCAGCACCGGAACTATGATAATATAAAAAGCAGTGATAAATCCGGCTTTTCCAACTGTCGTATACATAATCCCAATCTGCTGAAAACTGCTGGCTGCACAGAGCGCCAGTCCGCAGCAGATTCCGCCGGTAAACAGTATTTTTCTCTGTGCCCTTTTTTCGGCCTCTGTTTCATCTGCCTTTTTTTGAGGCGGATTTATTTTATCCAATACTGCCATACATGGCAGAAGAACCAGACCGCCTATCAAAGACCTCACACAGTTGAAGGTAAACGGCCCCACATAATCCATTCCCACACTCTGGGCAACAAAAGCAACACCCCAAATTGTTGCTGTCAAAAGCAATATTAACGAATTTCTCATTTGTGACTGTCTCATATTAATGTCTAATCCTTCCTACAAAATTCTTACTTTCAGCATTCTATATTTTTAAGAATCCTGAATCGCTTTTTTTCTGTTTCAACCAGGCCCTCTTTGCATAATTTGCTGATTTCCACAGACAAGCCTGTTCGTTCTACCCCAAGATAATCCGCCAGTTCCTGCCGGTTATATGGAATTTCAAAGCTGTCGCTTTTGTTTTTCTGAGCCTGAAACAAAAGATACGCAATCAGTTTTGCCCGGGTGGAGCGCTTTGAGGTAATCTCAATTTTCTGATGAAACATCAGATTCTTTGTGGCCACAACCTTCAGCAGATTGTAAATAATCTTCCGGTGGAACTCACAGGCACTGGTACAGGATTGCGTGATACGCAGGCAGTCAATCATCAAAGCTTCTGTATCCTCAGTTGCCACCACGTCCACGGGCACAGCTTCTACCCCTGCACACGCAAAAGATTCTCCGAACAATTCAGCCGGACGAAGGTCTGCCACGATACTTCTGTTTCCAAAGTAATCCACCCGTATGATCTGAGCAGCCCCGGAAAGAACAATGCCGATGTTTCTTGCCGGTTCTCCCTCTGACATAATCGTCTCTCTTTTTTTATAGCTCACAACTTTTGCTCCGAGACAATCAAGCATCACCAGCAGATCCTCATCTGCAATGTCATAGAACAACGGACACTCCCGCAGTATCTCAGAATCAAAATATTTTTTCATAAATATCTCCGCTCGTTGAAATTTCAACATACATACCTTGCCCATTATACTAAGATAGATTCGTAAAGTCAATAACATTCGGGAGGTTAAAAATGATACGAAAAATTATTAAAATTAATGAAGACAAATGTAACGGCTGCGGTGCATGTGCTGCAGCATGTCATGAGGGAGCCATTGAAATGATAAACGGTAAAGCAAAACTCACACGGGAGGATTATTGTGATGGTCTGGGGGATTGTCTGCCGGCCTGCCCTGCAGATGCCATCTCTTTTGAGGAACGGGAAGCACCTGCTTATAATGAAGCTGCGGTTCTTTCCGCAAAGAACAAAAAATCGTCTTCTCCCCTGCCATGCGGTTGTCCCGGAACACAATCAAAATCCATACGGCGTGAAGCTTCCGGTCACAGTACATCTGCCGTAATGTCCACCTCCAGCCAGCTTTCACAGTGGCCGGTACAGATCAAACTCGTACCGGTAAATGCACCATATTTTGAAAATGCAAATCTCCTCGTGGCAGCTGACTGCACCGCTTATGCCTATGGAAATTTTCACAGCAAATTTATCCGGAACCACATAACACTGATCGGCTGCCCTAAACTGGATGAGGGAGACTATACTGAGAAACTGACGAAGATCATTGAACACAACAATATCAAAAGCGTCACCATTATCCGTATGGAAGTCCCCTGCTGCGGCGGCATCGAACATGCTGCAAAGTGCGCACTTCAGGCAAGCGGAAAATTTATTCCATGGCAGGTCATAACAATTTCTACAAACGGAGAAATATTAGATTAAAATACAGAAGAGGTGTCAATCGGACACCTCTTCTTCAATGTAAGCCATTACATCATCCTTGAATTTCTCCCACCTGTCTTCATTTTCCACATAATATAAAGGACACTTTTTCCCGGTCACATCATAATGACGGATGATATCCTCTCTTTCCAGCCCATATTCTTCAAGCAAATATGCGACCAAATGTACACATGACCGGTATGTGGCATCCGTAAATTTTCCGGATGTATCCGGATGGCAATTTTCAACCGAAATCGAATAATAATTCATTGATTTGGAAGCGTATGCCACTTCCCCCGGCGGAACACACTCAATAATTTCGCCCTCCATACCGATTATAAAGTTGGAACTCATAGAAGCATTCTGCAAATCTTTCAGACTTTCAAAATAGTCCCGGTTTTGCTGTGCGGATGTTCCCGGATTACCTATGTAATGCACTACTATTTTCCGGATTTCCTCTGTCTCCTCTCCCGGCCTTGAAAACTCGTTTATGCTCAAAAGCTGCACATCTATATCCGGCTGCGGCACATGATTCCGCCGTTCATTTTCTGTCTCTGTTTCCTTCACTGCTTCCGTATACTCTTCTGTCAGTTCCTGTTTTATCTCTGATTCTGGATCTTTTTCCGGCAGCAGCCGGGAGATTCCCCATATCACAAGCAGCACAGGCAGCGCCAGGAGAATTCCCTTTTCCATCCTTACCCAGGCAGCTCTTCTCTTTTGTTTCCTTTTGTGCCGTTCGTAATAATCTTCTTTTATCTTCTTTCTTTTGTATATCATGCCGTCTTCTGTCCCTTTTACCTGTTCCGGGGGCTCATTCCCACCGATATCATACAGTTGCCTGTACAAACAGACAACTGTACCGGACAATCGCCCATGTGAATTATATCACCTTCCCAAAACAATATCCAGATATGAACACTGCACATAAAACAAAATCTTTTCTTTTTTCAATTATCTGTCTGTCAGAACCTCATTCTCTTCAGACTCTTTCTTTTTTCTCAATTCATCGTTTGCTTTCTCTACATTCATTTTTGACATCACAAATGTCATAATCAATGAAATAGTTACCGGAATCCACAGATACATGATATGGAGCATATTCATGCAGGATGCAGACTGAACCGCTGTTGATCCATTGAAACCGCTGAATTCTAACAGCCATCCTGTGATCGCAATTCCGAGACCGCCGCCAAGTTTGATGCCCAGAGATGTGCAGGAATACATTGTTCCATCCACCCGTTTATGTTTTGTAAGCCATGTATATTCAGAACAGTTTGCAATTACCGCGTTCATATCCCCCTGCCATGGTCCCATTCCAAAGGCCGCAATTCCGGTAAATATCAGCATAAGAGGAACACTTCCCAAATAAGCCGCTACAACAACCAGAGCTCTTCCCAGAGTACCGACTGCATATCCGGTAACATTCAGTTTATAGATTCCTTTCCATTTTTCCACCAGAGCCGGAGTGATGATCAGTGCAATAATCAGCGGGATATTGATGGCCCATGAAAAAAGCGGATACAGATTTTCATTTAAAAGAACGTAGGTCATATAGTAAATGCCCATATTCAGCATTGCTGTATAAATCTGCTGAAGAATATACGTAACGCAGATCATGATATAAAATTTATTAGAAAGCAGGAGTTTTGCAGCTACAAGAAGGCTGTATTTCTCGTCTACTGTACCGGCAGATTCGTTCAGTTCTTCTTCCGGCAGCTCTTTTACAGATAAAACAGATATTGTGTTGACAATCAGACCGATGACTGCATAAATAATAGCTGCTGTTCTCCAGCCCGCAGCTCCGCCGCCAAGAACAGAAACAAATTTAATCGTAACAGACTGAATCAGAAGGCTGGTTGAAAAAGCAAAGATAAAGCGATAGGATCCCATTTCAACTCTTTCCCTGCTGTTTTTTGTTACCAGCGCAGTCAGTGCAGAATACGCAATATTATTTGCCGTATAAAAAACTGCATTTAACAGCGTATAGGCAATGAAAAACCATGCATACTGCGCTGTCTCTCCCAGGTTCACCGGGATTGCAAAAATAGCAGCCAGTGTTACCGCACATCCGATATATCCATACAGCATCCAGGGTCTTGCTTTTCCCATCCTGCTCTTTGTCTTATCAATCATAGAGCCAAAAAATACATCCGTAACACCGTCAAACAATTTTGATACTGCGATCAAAGTTCCCACAATACCTGCACTTAATCCCACCGTATTGGTAAGATAAATCATAACAAAGGATGACAGGAATGCATACACTACATTTCCCGCTATATCACCGGAACCATATCCTACTTTGTTATACCATTTTAAATATTTTTTCTCTTCCATTCTGAAATTCTCCTATTCATATTCGCAATTACTGCAACGTGCCTTTCTCTGTTTTCGCTGTTTTATAAGGAATGAATCTTACGCCAAACTCAAATTCCTTCTGATCAAACCGATATTGTTTTAATAACTCCGGACCGCAGCTGTTTGAACCGATACCGCTCTGGGCATAATCCAGACAGAAAACAGTGCATCCGCTGGGTGTCAGTTCAAAATTATGCTTTTTCAATGCCAGTTCTTCCTGTGTATAAATTGATGCATTAAAGGAAAACTCTCTTTGTCCAAATACTGCAAGTCCCTGCTCTTTCCCTGATACAGCCGCATAAGAGCAGTCAAAGTGGCTGCCATTTTCCTGAGGTCTGACATAATCCTCGTGCATGTCTTCTACCTTTATGGTATAGATGCCATGGCTGGAAGCTCTGTGTTTATCACAATAACTTTCCATTGGCCCCATTCCGTAAAATTTCACGCTGTCAAACTCCTGATCAAGAAACATGCGGATTCCAAATCTCGGGAGCACAGGAAATTCCGGATGTTTTTTTGCCTGCATTTTAAGATCAATTTCGCCATTTTCATAAATCGTCCAGATCGTATTCATGGACAGGATTTTCTGGACCGCATCCGCCGCCATGGACATATGACAATGAATTCTTACATAACCGTCTCCCTTTTCAATATTCGAATCATAGGCTCTCACAGACGTCTTGTCATACCGTGCCCGGTACCACTCTGATTTTATATACATATCATTGTCGGTGGGTGCCCGCCAGATATTAAGTTCCATCGGCCTTTTTATCTGCTCCATCCCCTCATATTCCATTGATGCAAATAAACCTGTACGCTTATCGATGCTATACTGGAATCGTTCTCCTTTTAAAACAATGCAGGAATCATTTTCTCTCACCTTAATTTCCTTCTTTCCTGCACCGTAATGTGCCAGAGCCTGTACCGCCAGCTGATTTCTTCCATCTTCATTCTTAAGAAGAAGTTCATCAAAACCCATACAATGTCCGGCAGGAACAAGCGGAGCATCTCTCTTTGAATAATAATATATTTTTAAAAATACTCTGCCCTTTTTCGGAATGAAAATCGGAAGCTTCACAGTTGCCGACTTCCCCGGCTCCACTGCCAGATGTTCCATTTCCCCCTGCTCTGTTGTGTGCCCGTCACAGGTAACTTCGTATTTCGCAGAAATCATATTCTCTGTATTTGTAAAATCAAGATAACTGTGGAACGTAACTTCTTTCTTTGACTCATCAAACTGCTCTGCCCTCACCGGCCGGTACACATTTTTATATTCAAGAAGACCTGTGTGCGGTCTGCGGTCCGGATAGACCAGACCATCCATACAGAAATTACTGTCATGCACATCTTCGCCATGATCACCCCCGTAATAGTATATTGTTCTTCCATCTTCTGCCTGTCCGTGAGCGATTGCATGATCACACCATTCCCAGACAAATCCGCCGCACATAATCTCCTGCTCATGAAAAATCTGAAAATAGTCTTCCAAATCTCCCGGCCCATTCCCCATAGCATGGCAATATTCAATCAATATAAATGGTTTGTCCGGAGCTTTCTCAAGGTATTCATCAATCTCCTCAAAAGGCGGATACATTCTGCTGAACAGGTCAAGATCAGAAAAATCATACTTCCGCTTTTTGCTGTGATACCTTGCACTCTCAAAGTGTGTCAGCCTTGTGTTATCAAACTCCTTTGTCCATCTAAGTGCTTCCTCAAATGTACATCCATATGCACACTCATTTCCCATGGACCATATCACAATACATGGACGGTTTTTCTCTCTTTCCACACAGCGTCTGACACGATCCAGTGTAGATTCTATATAATCCGGATTATCTGAAATTGCTTCATTCCATCGTCTGCTCTTATTTTCAAAATCATCATTCTCATAATATATTTCACACGGGCCATGGCTTTCGTTGTCCGCCTCATCCACAACGTAAAATCCATACTGGTCACAGAGCTGGTAAAAATACGGAGCATTTGGATAATGGCTGGACCGTATCGCATTAAAATTGTGCTGTTTCATAAGCGCCATATCTTTCCTGATCTGGTCAATGCTGATGACAGCTCCTGTCTCCGGATCAAAGTCATGTCTGTTTATTCCGTGAAAAACAATTGGCTTCCCATTGAAATAAACGATTTTATTTTCTATATGGATCTCGCGGACACCGATGCGGTCTGTGATTACTTCATTTTCCGTTTCAAATACAATTGTGTACAGATACGGATTTTCCGCGCTCCATAATACTGGTTTATCAATATCCATGTGCATGATGATTTTGCTCTCACTGTCTGCAGCAATCATCCGGTTCCCGATATTTTTTCCGGCTGCATCATATAAAGATACTTTTGTCGGAACCGCCTGATCCACATAGGTAATATCCACCTGAATATCGGCCTTCTCATCCGTATGCTTCGTTTTAATAAAATAATCAAAAACTCCCTTTTCCGGCCGTTTCAAAATATAAACATCCCTGAAGATTCCACTTACTCTGAACTTATCCTGATCTTCCAGATAACTCCCGTCACACCACTTCAATACCAGTACTGCCAGACGGTTGGTGCCACTTAAAAGGAAGTCTGTCACATCAAATTCGCTGGTGGAATGAGATACCTGACTATATCCCACATACCTGCCATTCAGCCACACGTAAAAGCAGGAATCCACCCCCTCGAAATTTAAATATGCTTTCGGTGTATTCTCGCATTTCTGATAATCAAAGTCATACACATACGCACCGCAGGGATTATCCTGAGGCACATAAGGCGGATCAAAAGGGAACGGATACCGGATATTTGTGTACTGGTGCGTATCATATCCGTCATTCTGCCACACACCAGGCACACATACAGAATCAAATTCACTCACATCATACCCTTCCTCATAGAAATGATCCTGTAATTCATAAATGCTGTTATAGTAGCGAAATTTCCAGGTTCCGTTCAACAATTGAAAGCGGTCTGAACCTTCCCTGTTCTCCGGCAGCGCATACATAATTTTTGATGCAGGAATATAATAGCTTCGATTTGGCAATGTATTTTCGTGCAGGACATGAAGGTTCTCATAATATCTTGGTATAATCATTTTTATCGCCCTCCTGTTTTTGTTAATCTGATTATATAATCTGCCGCTGCCGGAACCCATAAACTGCATTAGACAAAATATGCACAAAATGATATAATTTTATAAATTAACATGGAAAAATGTATATAAATCAGACATGATAAAAAATATGCACAATTTTATTTTGTCAATTTTGTACAATTTTGCGAAGGGAGTGATCGTACATGTATATAGATTCTGCATACTGGCATAATACGAGAGTTGATTTCAAGGATAAAAAGCATCCTCTTTTTGTAGGCAGCTGCGGCACATATCACCTGTTCACCATCCCGAAACTGCCCACACATCGTCCCCGCGGCCGTCTTGACTACCAGATACTGTATATTGCCTCCGGCAAAGCTCATTTTTATTTCAATGGTGTTGAAGAAATTATTTCCGCCGGAAACATGGTCATCTACCGCCCAAAGGAAGAACAACGCTACTATTACTACGGTAAAGACCAGACAGAAGTATACTGGGTTCACTTTACAGGCAGTAATGTAAAAAATATCCTCCGAAGCCACGGAATTGCAGATGATGTTCATGTCATTCATACAGGCACTTCTCTGGAATATAAGCGTATTTTCTCATCTATGATCCGGGAACTGCAGCTCTGTAAGACAGACTATGAAGAGCTCCTCATAAATTATCTTTATGAACTGCTGATCATGATTCATCGTGTGACTCTTGCCAAACCCAAAAGCAAAAGCCTTTTCCTGAGCAATGAAATGAACGCTGCCGTCCAGTATTTTCATGCAAACTATAACAAAAAAATCAGCATAGAAGAATATGCTGCTTCCCACAATATGAGTGTCAGCTGGTTTATCCGGAACTTTAAAGAATATGCCACTGTCACTCCGGCCCAATATATCCTGTCACTCCGTATAACAAACGCACGGACTCTTCTGGAGACTACTTCATATAACGTCTCTGAAATTTCTGATATTATCGGATATGAAAATCCACTCTATTTCAGCCGCATTTTTAAAAAACAATGCGGCATGTCACCTTCCGAATTCAGAAGCCAGCTGAAACAGGATATGATCTGAAATCTTTCAAAGGCAAAAATAAAGGAAAGGAACTCCGTCATTTTCCTTTCCTTTATTCCTGCATCAAATATCTGTTCTTACACAATTTCCGGTATTCTCTCGGGGTCATTTTATACTTCTCCTGAAATACACGGTTAAATGTTCTCTGGCTCTCAAACCCGGCATCCATGCATATCTCCGTTATTGTCTGATCCGTACATTCCAGCAGTGTGCTTACATAGTTCAGCCTCTGTTCATTTATATACTGTTTAAAATTACTGTGAAAAGTTCCTGAAAATACTCTGGACAAGACATACTTGCTGACCCCCAGATCTTTTGCCACAATTTCCAGAGATAATTCCTCTCTAAAATGTTTTGCCACATAAGATACGGTCTGATAGATAATATCATTGCTGCCAATGCTGCATTTTTCAATCATTTTAAAACAGGGCATGCTTCTTGCCATAATAATTTGTATATATGCCTGCTCAACAGCCGGATTTTGCTCTTTGCTGTTCAATTCTGATATCAGCAAACGCAATACCCTGCAAATATCCGGATGCACCTGCTCTTTTTTGATCACAGGATTTTCCGGGCAGTATTTTTTTATATCATCTGAAAACTGACCGCACAGAGCCGGCGATGCCATCAGATAATATGCCTTGCTGCTTTGAGGTGATAATACCTGATAATGATGGATTACATCAGGAAAAACGATCCCGAGATCGCCTTTCTCCATATGATACAGCTCCTGTCCAACCCCCAATTCCAATGTTCCCTCCGTAACATATACAAACTCTGCCGAATTATGCAGATGCGGTGATACATGTTTGGATACTCTATGTACCATATACAGACTTTCTTTTCTGTCTTCATATGAAGGAATCATAATCTCATCTCCCCTGCAATTTTTGACCATATTCTATCATTTTTTGGCACGTAATTCTTACGCCCGTGCTGTATTATGGGCCTGTAAACGAAAGAAAGGAGGATACAACATGAAAAAGTTTATACACTATATGAAACATGTGATGAACTTCTATGCCGGCTACTACAGGTTCCCATATCACATCTGATCATTTACAGGCATTATATTACCCCGTCCATAAAACTGTCCATATACACTATTGTCTAAAATATAAACAAACTTGCAGAATAACAAAACCCACAGGCATACACCTGCGGGTCCATTCTTTTTTACTCATTCTGCTTATAGTAAAATCTGCCCTCCACCATCTCTGTTTTCATAACATTTACAAAAGAAGACGGATCAACTTTTTTTATCTCGCGAATCACCTTTTTGCTCTCGGCGCTGGAAACCACCGAATATACAAATTTTCGTTCCTTTTTCTCATATGGTCCTTCACCGTTCATGATGGTCGCACCATGATGGCTGATTCTTGTAATTGCCTCATAAACATCCTCGGCATGATTCGTTACGATAAACAATGTCTGCTGCTGATATTTTTTGTAGCACATATGTAGTACCTGCGTAGAAGTAAACTGGAAAATAATAGAATATAATGCCTTATCCCATCCAAACAAAAGACCCGCAGCTGCCAGTATGATGACATTAAATCCCAGCACGATATTCCAGGAGTCGATGCCTTTGCGTTCCGAAAGAAATATGGCGATAAAATCCGTCCCTCCGGTGGTCGCATTCATCGCCAGGCAGAGACTAATGACAAACCCATTAATAATACCGCCGAAAACACTGATCAGCAACGTATCATAAGTAATGACAGTTCCCGGAATCACATCGGTCAATACACTTGTCAATATGATCATCAGGCAGGAATACAGGGTAAATTTTTTTCCAATAAAACGAAAACCGATAAAGACCGGTATTGCGTTCAGCATCAAATTGATCAACGTATATGGCAGTTCTACGTGATATGCCATTTCCGCACCCCGTTGAATCAAAAGTGCCAAACCTGTTGCCCCGCCCGGATATAACCCTCCGGTTCGCACAAATGATTTAATATTCAGTGCCATAATCACTGCAGCCACACATACTGCAAGTATCCTTTTTCCATCCTCTTTCAGATCGAACTTCATCCCTAAATACCTTCCGTTTCGTTTTTCCTATAGATATTTTCTAAAAATACGAAATCAAATCTCAAATCCGTTTGCATGCTTATTGTAACACAACTCCAATTTTTTTGCATACAGCAATTCAGAAAACAAATCCATTCTTAAAAAATTTTTGCTTCACCTGTCTCCGCAGAGCTGTAAAATGCATCGGTTCGGAACACAGATTGTCGCCGCATCTGGCTTTAATTCTTCTAACATTTGTTTATGGTTTCCGAAATATGTCGGAATACTAAATTTTTCCGCCACACTTTTTGCAGCCAATATATTGGTATCACTAATCCCCACTATCTTTACACAATTCATACTCAAATAATTGGGCAGATGATTCATTTTTACAATCTGTCCAGCTCCAATCACAACCATTTTAAGTGTTCGCATATCTTTCTCCTCAATTTCTCTTAAAAATAGCCTCGAAAAAATTGCATTAAATTCTTCGAGGCTATGTTGTCCAACTATTTTATTAATTCTTTCTTTTTAATACTTGTATCATCACTGGTTTTGGCACCTCTTCATTCTTTGATACCAATTGCATTTTTCCAGTATCTTCTGAATATTTTATCACCGCCAAATTATCTGTATACTGATTGGCAGCTACGATCATTTTATCAAAAATCTCAAAATCTCTTGGTCCCTTTCCTCCGCTGGAACAGATATCCCCTGTCTCCAACATTCCATTTTCCAGCACGATAAAACTTGTAATACTGTCACTTCCTCGATTTGAAATAAACAGTACTTTTCCATCCTCACTGAATTTAATTGCAGCTGCTGTATTATCTCCCTCAAAGAACGCTGGCAAAGAGCTGATTTTCTGTACTATCTCATACACTCCTTCATTCTTTTTTAATACAGCGACTTCACCGGTCAGTTCTCCAACTACATAAATAAATCCAGGATGAGTGCTATTCACTGCAAAATGTCTCGGGCCAAAGCCATCCGGTAAACGCACACTTTTTTTTACATCTGATAATTTTCCTGTTTCTCGATCCAGTTTATAACTGACAAGACAGTCCAAACCTAAATCACACACATATAATATTCCATCAACAATCCCCGAAAAATGTACATGTGGTCCTTCTTGACGTTCTGTATTTTTACCACATCCCTTATGCTGTTTATGGTCAACAAGAACGATCTCTCTTCCATCCGGATCTAACCGGAATACAGACAAGCTTCCGCTTGTGTAATTTGACACGAACAAAAACTCTCCGTTTTCATCCAAAGCCAGATGACAGGGATCTGCTCCTTCCGATGACACAGAAAAAACTTTCTCTAACATCCTGTCCCTGGAAAATACTGCTACCCGGCCTTCCGGAGTTAATTCTTCTACAGAGTACAGCACCTTTTCATTTGGATGAAGCAATACATAAGACGGATTATGTATACCTTTTATCGCGTTCTTCCTTTGTAAAATACCCGTTTCAGTATCCAGCTCATACTTATAAATACTATCTTCCCCGGCTGCCGCATAACTGCCAAGGTAAAATTCATATTTCACTGTCCAGTCGACTCCCTTTCTATAAATTCAAAATCCAAAATTGCTTCCCTGCTTATTACTTTTTTCTTATTGACCATATCCAACATTATATTTGCTGCCGTCTGTCCCATTAAAAATCTGGGCTGGTCAATAGTCGTAAGAGAAGGAATACTATAAATTCCCTGTTCAATACCGTCAAAACCAACTACCGCTATATCCTCCGGGACACGATATCCCAGTTCAAACAGTGCTCTTATTGCTCCCAAAGCAGATAAATCAGATATCGCAAACACAGAATCAAACTTAATTTTTTTCTCATGAAGCTTAAAAATTCCCCGATATCCGCTTTCCATTGATAAACGCTCGTTGAAACAGACTAATTCCGGATTAAATTCTATTCCATTATCCTTCAGCGCATTATAAAAGCCCTGATATCTATCTTTTCCTACATTTTCATCATCTTCCGCAGACATCAATAACGCGATTTTTTTCATCCCTTTTTTGCACAAAAAATCTGTTGCACTATAAGCAGCCCTTTCATTATTAATGGTAATACTAGCAAAGTTCCCGGGTATGCCTCTTCCATAAATCGGAATTTGAGTTGTCACTGTAACAACCGGAATATTCAGCGAAATTAGTTTTTTCAATTTTTCCTTATCAAAATGCTCACCAAGGATAAAAATCCCTTCTACTTTTTTTTCCTCCATAATATTGATACTCTGATATACTTTTTCTTCCTGCATTTCAGTATCAAAAAGAAACATACCAAAGCCTTTCTTATGCAGATTTTCTTCTATACCACGAATCACCTTAGAAAAAACAGGATTTGTAATATCTGCCACAATTACCCCTATACTGCGTGAATTATTGGATTTTAAACCTCTGGCAAACAAATTCGGCTTATAATCCAGACGCTCCATAGCCTGTTCCACAATTTCGCGTGTCTTAGGGCTCACATGAGAATCATTGTTTAAAACCCGAGATACCGTTCCAACGCCTACACCGGCCTCTTTCGCAACATCCTTAATTGTAATTGTTTTATTTTCTCCCATTTTTCTACCTCTCTCTAATCAACCTTTTACTGCTCCCGCAACAATTCCTTCAATTATATACTTCTGTCCAAAGAAATAAAAAACAATTGCGGGTACAATAGACAGTATAACAGCAGAAAGAGCAAGATGCCACTGATTTACGTATTCACCGAAGTAAAAATAGTACGAAAGTGTAAGGGTCCGCATACTTTCTTTACTGATTGTGATAACCGGAAGCAAAAAGTCATTCCAGATCCAAAGCATATCCAGAATAGCCACTGTGACAGTAATAGACTTCAGCAAAGGAAAAACAATTTGAGTAAATATTCTCCATGTCCCAGCACCATCTATCATAGCCGCTTCTTCCAGCTCATACGGAATATTTTTTATAAAACCATAAAATAAGAACATTGCCATAGGAATTCCACAGCCAATATATATGATGATTTCTCCCGGCAAATTATTATTCAGATGCAATGCGCTGGATACCTTAACCAGCGGAATCATCATTGCCTGAAAAGGTACAAACATCATGGAAATGATCAGCATATAAATCATATTACTGATTGGATGATATCTGCGAACCAGCATATACGATCCAAGAGAACATACCAGAATAATCCCCACTATACTTCCCGCAGTAATAATTAAGGTATTCACAAATGCCCGAATATACCCCATTCCATTCCATGCTTCAATAAAATTTTTCCAGATAATTGGATTGGGAAAAGACACCGGATCTATTGTCACCTGTTCATAGCCTTTTAATGCATTTGAGATAACAAAATACAATGGGGAAATATAGATAATCGCAATTATCCAGGTAAAAATCCCGAAGCTGATTCTTGTCTTCGTCTTCATATCTATTCCTCCTTCTGACTGGTCAGTTTCATCTGAAGCAATGTCACAACACCAAGTGCCAGTGCAAATAAAATACCTTCTGCAGCTGCATAACTGAAACGATTCCCCTTGAATGCTTCTCTATAAATATAAAACGTAGCAGAAACTGTACTGTTAAATGGAGCGCCACCCGTTAATGAAACATTCAGGTCATACATTTTGAATGCTGTTGAAATAGACAGAAAGATACATATCGTAACGGAATTCCGTATTAATGGTAAAATAATCATCCGCAGTCTCTGAAAATTATCTGTTCCATCAATCTTCGAACTTTCTATCAATTCTTTCGGAACATTCTGTAATGCTGCAACATAAATAATCATCAAGTATCCACTATACTGCCACACAAATACAATCAAAAGAGCAATAAAAGCGTATGCAGGTGAAGTAAACCATCCCACATCCAGAAAACTCAAATGCAAAGACTCCGCCATTTTCGGAAAAACATTGGAAAAAATAAATTTCCAAATGTATCCAACTACCAGGCCGCCAATCAATTGCGGAAGAAAAAATACCGTACGCAGCACATTTTTCGTCTTTAATTTACTGTTTACAGCAAGCGCCAATGCCAGACCAATTACATTAACTAAAATTACACTGCAGATTACGAATTTCAATGAAAAAAGACATGCCCGTCCAAAATCTTTGTCTTTAAAAATAGTAATATAATTTTGCAGTCCTACAAAATTACTTGTTGAACTGACACCATTCCAATCACGAAAAGATAACCGGATACCTTCCAAAAATGGTACCAGACTGATAATTATAAAAAGCGTACACATCGGAAGCAGAAACAAAACATACTCTACAACCGAACGTTTTTTTCTTTTCATCCTCCTTAACACCACCCCTGATATTTTCTATGTTTCATGCCCCACTAATCATACATGCTGCACGTTTTTACTGCGTACAGCATGTGATAGATAAATGATCAGTTACTTGCGTATTTATCCCAGATAGACTGCATTTCAGTCAATGCTCCATCACGATCAAGTACGCCTGCCGCATATTGCTGAAGCGGTGCATGGAATTCCTGGTTTGCTCCTGTGGGCCAAAAGAAGAATGCAAACGGACTTGTTTTTCCTTCGCTTACATATTCACTGATTTCACCTGCAATCATTCCCAGATTATCTGTTGTAATACCTTCAGTAAATGCAGGAATCAGGTTAAGCTGATCTACAAAATACTCCTGATAATGATCATGCATCCAGTTCAAGAATTCTTTTGCTTCTTCTACATATTTCGACTGATTATTAATTGCGTAATATGCAGAAACATTGGTTGCTATTCTTGCATCTTGCGCATCATCGGACATGGGAACCGCAAAGATGCCGATATTAATATCCGGATTTGCTGTAGTAATTGAAACTTCCGCCCAGTTTCCGGTCATCATCATAGCAGTTTCTCCTGCTGCAAATTTTGCGATAGAAGCATTATAATCCATACCAATAGAATCATTACCTTCTCCATATTCAACCATGATATCCAGGATATCAAAGAATCCCTGCATATAAGGATTATCTGCAATTGTTTTTTCACCGGCTGTAACAGCCGCTGCAAATCCCTGCGGATCTTCAATGGTTCCAAACGGGATGCTCATAAGATGCTGACCGGTAAACCACCATTCTGCCATAGCATCGCAGCTTGCCTGAATACCACTTTCTTTCAGCTTTTCATCTACCGCTTTCAATTCTGTGATTGTCTGAGGGAGCTCAGTAATTCCGGCTTTTTCAAAAAGATCCTTGTTATAAACAAAGCCATAACCTTCCAGGCCAATCGGAAAACCATAAATTTTTCCGTCAAATGTTACACCGTCCACCGTGTTTGCAGCCAGATCTGCTGTCCATTCTTCATCCGATAAATCGGTAAGATATTCCAGCCAGGTCTGTGCATCACTATACCCTTCTACAAAAAAGATATCCGGTCCTTCTCCCCCTGCAAATCTTGCCTGTCTGGTTGCAGAAAAATCATCTCCCAGAATAGTAGCTTCTACAGTAATTCCTTCACTCTGCGCATTGAAATCTTCTACCATAGCTTTCACGATTGCTGCCTGATCTTCTTTAAACTGAAGAAGCTGAAGCGTTACGCTTTCATCACCAGCAGCAAGCACTGCCTGACTTCCAAGAGCCATAAAAGTTGCTAAAAAAGTTCCTACTACAAATGACATTCTTTTTTTCATTTTCTTTCCTCCCTGTATCTTATTTTCATGGAATCATTTCCATATCCGGACAACTTTATCCTAGCAAAAAAACCTGATACTGTCAATATTTTTTCGAAAAAATTTCAAAACAACTTGCTTTTTTGCAAATTTTATCGTATATTTATATGGAATCATTTCCAAATACAGGAGGTAATTAACAATGGATAGAAACACGTTACTGAAAAAAAGCATCCAGATCATTTTAGAGAATCAAGACGCATCCGGTTCTTTTCCAGCTTCGCCTTCCTTTCCAAGATTTCGTTTTTGCTGGCCGCGTGATGGTATCTTTACGGCCTGCGGAGCATTAGCGAGCGGACATGCTGAATCCACCCGCCGTTTTCTTCTTTGGATGGACAAAACACTTCTAAAACATAAAGAGATAGTGTATTCTTTAAAAAACAAATTAGATTCCGGAATTACTTTAACCGAATCTGATTTTCTCCCCGCCCGTTTTACCATGGATGGGGATATAGAACCGACAGTTTCCGGAGATGTTCCGTTCTATTTTACAAAATGGCCAAAAATCTATTCATTAAATGGTATCGATAACGGAAACAGCTGGCCAAACTTCCAAACCGACTGCTATGGAGCCTGGTTATGGGGAATTTGCCACTACGCTAAAACTACAGGTGATTACAAAATTTTGGAGGAATGCAGTGAAAGCATTAGTCTCACCATCGAATATCTAAAATTAACCTGGGAAATGCCCTGCTACGATCCCTGGGAAGAATACGGTCAGGAACGCGCTATCGGAACACTTGGAAGTATTGCCGGAGGTCTTATCGCTATTAACGAATTCAAAAACGATCCCGACATCACTAACTGGATTGAAAAAATTCGTTCAATTTTAAGAGATGCTGCATCTTCCTGCAATTTCCTGCCAAAATATGTAGGCAGCACAGATATTGACGGAAACTCTCTGTGGCTCTTTATTCCTTATGGAGTTTTCGACTTTAATGACCCGCTCACACTGGCAACTGTCAAACAGGTGGAAGAACAACTTTTATTTGGCGGGGTAAAACGTTATAGAAAAGATGTCTATTATGGGGGAGGTGAATGGATTGTACTGACCTGTTGGCTTTCCTGGTACTATACCGCAATCGGGGAATATGCCAGGGCCGAAGAACTTTTAAAATGGTGTGAAGAGCATACTGAAAGTGATGGTCTTTTCCCGGAGCAGATATTTGATCATCTTAACTACCCGGACATAAAAGACGAATGGGAAACAAAATGGTGGCATGAATCTCCGGCGCCTTTACTCTGGTCACATGCAATGTATATTATTGCCTGCAAAGCCCTGAAAGACGCAACTGAATAAATTTGATCCTTTCGTTTTTTGAGGGGCAACTTTTATAAGAGGCTGGTTTGAGGAATCCTTGATGAAGATTCGTCATACAACTGCATACTTTTATTCAAAAACCAGGTCCATCAAACTCTGTTGATTTTCCTGGTTTTTTTATTGAATATAGAAACATGCACCAACTACTGTTACTATTTGTTTACTGAACCGTTGCTGTATAGCAGATATAATGACAAATATAATAATTAAAATACACAATAGCCGCATGAGTCATGATATACCCTTCTTGGAGGTAACAAGCATAGCCTTATTACCCGGAAGGGACTGTTTGCCCAATTCGTTCAGCGCTCCAGCGCCAAAAATCCATTTTGTCGGCATAAAGATTGTGAAACTCATATTTCTTCCTCCTAATTTGTGTATACTTCTTTTGCAATCCGAAACGCCGCCCACGCTTTGGGCCATCCGGCATAAAAAGCAAGCTGTGTCAGCATCTCGGCCATTTCCTCTTTTGTGATTCCATTGGCTTTCGCGGTTCGGATATGATGTTCCAGAGAACTATCCAGAATACCGCTGGCCATCAGGGCTGATACGGTGATCATGCTCCGATCACGGGGAGATAACTGTTCCTCCCGTGACCAAATCTCCCCAAACAGCACATCGTCGTTCATTTCTGCAAATTTGGGTGCAAAATCCCCCAAAGCGTCGTGTCCTGCAGTTACTTTGCTCATTGACGGCAACCTCCTTTATATTAACTTTCCGTATTCCTGCGCATCCACCGCTTCCAGCCATTCATTGGACGCACCTTCTGCCGGAACCTCAACAGCCAGGTGGGAAAACCAACTATCCGGTGCTGCTCCGTGCCAGTGTTTCACTTCCGGCGGAATGTTGACAACATCTCCCGGCTTTAGTTCCTGTGCAGGCTTGCCCCATTCCTGATAATATCCCCGTCCGGCAGTGCAAAGTAAAATCTGGCCGCCTTTGTGGTGGATATGCCAGTTATTGCGGCATCCCGGTTCAAATGTTACATTGGCAATACCAATACGCTCGGTAGTCAGCATTTTGAGATAGCTTTGCCCTACAAAAAATTTGGCATAAGCATCATTTTTATCTCCTAAAGGAAAAATCTGTTGAAATTCATCTGCTCTCATAATTTAAGTCTCCTTTTCAATTATTTATCAAAATATGCTGCAATAGTCTCCATTCTTGAAACCTGATCCACATGGAACGGACAGCGCGTATTGCAGTGCCCGCATTTCACACAATCAGACGCTTTCTTTTCCAGCTTCTCATAGTGACTATGAGCAAGACTGTCTCCCGCCCTGGACAAATCATAATACTTATTTATCAGACCGATGTCCAATCCTTCCGGACAAGGTTTGCAGTGATTGCAGTAAACGCACTTACCATTTGCATCCTGGGGCGCAAAATTGCCGATGACAGAATAGTCCGTTTCTTCCGGCTTCGCTTCCAGGAAACCGAGGATGCCGTCCAAATCCTCTTTCCCACGAATACCGGGAAGAACCGTCAATACTCCCGGTTTATCCAGGGCATATTGCAGGCACTGATATTCTGTAAGCGCCTGACCAAATGGGGATGTTCGAGCCTCCAAAAGCTGCCCTCCGCTGAAGGCTTTCATAACAGAAATGCCGACACCTTCCTTTTCGCATCGGCGGTACAGCGCCATTCGTTCCTCCACATTGCCAATTCCATATGCACCTTTGCGGTAATCGTAACCGGGATTAATGCTGAACATCAGCATATCCAGAATTCCCATATCCAGCACACGATTGGCAAGCTCTGGCGTATGGGAGGACAGGCCGATGTGACGAACCACTCCCTGGCTTTGCAACTCCTGAATATAGCGGATCACACCCGCCTTTTCCACTTTTCGCAGGTCTGCGATCTCATCGATGCAGTGGATAAATCCAAAATCGATATAATCCGTCTGCAGTGCGTGAAGCTGCCAATCAACAGAGCGTTTGATCGTATCCAAGTTCGTTGTCCAGCCGTATGTACCTGTGGCATAATTTGCTCCAAAATGAATCTGGAAATATGCTTTTTTCCGATTTCCTGCCAATGCGCGGCCATAGGCTGCAAAGGGTTTTGCCTCGGCAGAAGCCATATCAAAATAGTTGATGCCCCGCTCCAGGGCATAACGAACGGTCTCTTCAATTTCCCGTTCACTGGCTGCCTGAATGGAACTGGTGCCAAGTCCTATAATACTGATGTTATCCCCTCCGTGGGGCAGCCTTCGATATTGCATTTGTTTCATATCGTGTCCTCCTTTAATCCTCCAAGCCCTTCGGTTTCATGTGAACAGATAAACCTGTTTTCCACTGAGATCATGCGTATCAAGAAACGAATGAATTGCCATTGGACAGCTATACCACCAGATCGGATAGCCGATAAACACAATGTCATACTGCTCCAGAAAGGACATCACCTCCGACTGCCTGTTGAATCAGATTTGCAACATATTCCGTTGTTCCATACCGCCCATTTTCATCTGATACAATACTGGCAGATGTGGTGGCATCCACATCATCGGGCTATTCTGTATTTCCATAGCGTGAAAAATAGGCAATCAGAATATTGCTGTTTGTCGGATCCTCCGCAGGTTCTTGAGCGCTTTCCGTTTTGGAAGATTTTGTGCTTTCCAAAGGCACGAGGGTATCTGTGGTAAATACCGGTGCTTCCCGCTCCTGATTGCCACAAGCAGTCAAAGCGCATATCGGCAGCAGAGGAAGCAATAGGGCCGCAAAGTGTTTCATAATTTACAAGCCTCCTGTTTTCTTGATCTCATCAATCATGTAATCGAGTTCATCTAAAGACTGCTGCTTTCGGTGAATCTCGTCCAGCAGTTCACAACGCTGCTTTCGGAGAATCCTGATTTGTTCGTCTTTGCTTCCAACTTTTTTGCGGAGCAACTGTAAATATTTTCGCAGCATATTGACGTCCATCCCTGCCGTCAATAAAGCATGAATGACACCCACCTTACGAAGTTCATCCTCTGTATAGTCAGGCACATCATTCACAAGTGTTTCATACACGATCAGTCCATTTTCCTTATAGTAGTTTAGTTTCTCTATACTGATACGGAACCGCTCACTTGCCTCTTTCAGTGTCATTGATACTCTCCGTTCTAAAACAAAAAAGTAAGTGCTGTCAGAAAAGGGTTTCTTCCAACTGCACTTACATGATAAAACAGAAAGTCCGATATATCAAATACTTGGTTTTTATGGGCGACTCATGCCCAAAAAGCATTTTGCGTATTCAATAAATTTTGTGGCTGCCAAACCAAACGGCTGTCTACGTTTCCATGCCAGCACGCTTGTTGTTGTCAGTACCGGCGACAGTGGTCTATATACAATCTTTGATTGATCCCAAAATGGTACTGCTCCCTCGATCACCAGTGAGCAGGCCAACCCATTACTTACCATAATTGCGCCATTGGTACTTAAATTACTGGTAAAGACTACGTTAAGCCCTTCATAATAGTCTCCGAACCAACTCGCCAACTCGCTTTGCACGCTCATCCGGCGTGGAAGGATCAATGGAAGAGTAGACAAGTCTTTTGCTGTAACACATTCCTTTTGAGATAAAGGATCATCCGGGCGCATCAGAACAACCCAGTTTTCTTTCATATCCAAACGGATAAAATCGTATTTTTCAATATCAACCGGCTCAAGCAGCAGGCCAATATCAAGTAATCCTTTATCCATTTGCTCTTTTACCAAATCCGCTGTAGCGGTGAAGATGTCGAAGCTAACGCGAGGATATTTTTCCCGAAATGTTTGAAACAGTTCCGGTAATAATTGTACAGAGGCAATTTCACCGCAGCCAATAGAAATTTTACCTTCCACCTGTTCTTCCTGCTCTACAAGTTCTTTTTCCGTTTTATCAACAAGCTGCAAAATTTCTTCTGCTCGCCGCCGCAAAAGAATCCCCTCATTGGTCAGCGTGATTTTTCGAGGGCCTCGTTCAAATAATTTGACGCCGACGTCTTCCTCCATCTGAGATAGTTGCCGACTCAAAGTGGGTTGGGTAATATGCAAAACCTCTGATGCCTTTGTAATGCTTTCTTCCCTCACAACGGTCAAAAAATAACGAAGAACTCTGATTTCCATTTGAAAGCTCCTTTCAAATATCCATAGCTATTTTATTATATAATAATACACCTATGCCTTTCGGGCAATATTTAAAATCTTCTTTCAAAAAACGGAGCTTCGCAGAAGCCCCGTTTTTAAAATTCAGTTTATTCCACTTTAACCTTCAAAGTGTCTTTTTTTCTTTTATAACTTCGCAACAAGAGAATTTCCAGTAACATCAGCAGAATTACAACACCGGCATCCACACCATAGAGCA
>JAUNSC010000032.1 GCA_030539395.1 Eubacteriales bacterium | reverse complement strand
CCCTTCAGCGGCAGATAGTAGTTCATCATGGAGAACATACCCTTCTTCATTTCTCCGCCGTACCATGTGTTAATGATAACCTGCTCGCGGCTTGTAATGTTGAATGCTACACAAGTCTCGGAATTCAGTCCCAATTCTTTGTAATTTTCTACTTTAGCTTTAGACGCATTGTATACAACGAAATCCGGCTCGAAAGAAGCCAGTTCTTCTTCTGTCGGAATGATAAACATGTTCTTGATGAAATGTGCCTGCCATGCAACTTCTACGATGAAACGGATGGCCATACGTGTATCTTTATTAGCTCCGCAGAATGCATCTACTACAAACAGTCTCTTGTTGCAAAGCTCTTTCTTGGCGATCTCTTTTACAACGTTCCATGTTTCTTCTGTCATCGGATGGTTATCGTTTTTGTACTCGTCTGAGGTCCACCATACAGTGTCTTTGGAATTTTCATCCATAACAATGTATTTGTCTTTCGGGGAACGACCAGTATATACACCGGTCATAACATTTACAGCACCCAGCTCACTGACCTGTCCTTTGTCAAAGCCTTCCAGATCAGCTTTTGTTTCTTCTTCAAACAAAACTTCATAAGAAGGATTATGTACAATTTCTGTAGTTCCGGTAATACCATACTTACTCAAATTGATTTCTGCCATTTTACATTTACCTCGTTTCTTTAAAATAATAAATATTAACCGCTGCAAATGCAGGAGTTATGGATTGCTGAAGTAGCATTTTCTACTTCTCTAAATCATATTATACATATTTGACAAATAAAATCAACAAAAAAATAACAAACTTTTCGTTTTAAGAGTCTACAAAATTTCTTCTGAATCAAAAGAATCGGGATATTCCAGATAACAATTAACCTCCGCTCCCGCAAAAAGCAGCCACATACAAAAATACAGCCACAGCATCATCATGACTACTGTTGTCAGGCTTCCGTAAATACTGGAAAGTCTTCCGGCCCGATCAAAGTATATGGAGAATCCATAAGAATAGATCGACCAGGCTGCCGCTGTAAAAACCGCTCCCGGTATCTGACGAATAATATTTACCTTACAATTCGGAAGTATACAATACATGCTCAGGAAAACCAGTGATAAAATCAGAATGGAAAGTATGGTTCGAAAACTGATAATAACTCCGGTAAAGCGCTGCAGCATGGGTGCAAACTGCAAGACAGTGTCCTGAATACGGTTTCCGACTACCAGAAGGCCGAAAGCCATCACAATTGAGAACAGTAAAAAGATGATAAAGACTCCCGAACGCAGCCTCATATAAAAATAATTACGGCTTTCTTTCACACCTCTCACAGAATTTAATCCGTTACTGATGGCCAGAATACTTCTTCCTGCCGCCCAGATAGCTGCTACAACCGTACCGGATAACAATGCTGTTGAGCTTGTAAACAGATCCTTTACAATACTCTCAATCACATCATAAAATCCCGCCGGAAGCATCTCCAGCATTGCATTCATCACCATATCCGCAGTAAGGGGCGTGTACTGTACCAATGTTAAAAGCAGCATGAAAAACGGAATAAAACTCATGATAAAAAAGAGTGCCGACTGTGCCGCAAATGCATCTACCCGGTCTCTCTTCATTTTATCGAGAAACTTCATAAAAATTTTCACGTAATTTAAATATGAATTCATGGCTCCTCCACGCTTTACAGCTTTCTAATCAGTTTACCATGCATGCACATTTTTCGCAAGATAATCTGCCATATCCCTTACGTCTGCCTCCGGATAATATTCTTCCAGAATTTCCACATAGTCCATTCCCTCCCCGGCCATATACTTTGCACCATTCTGGCTCATACCCTTTCCATGGCCATATCCGCCTCCTCTTACCTTATATCCTGTTAAACTTCCCTCTTCATATAAAGGTTCCAGCATAAAAAAAGCACTGGGAAGAAGATTCATATCCGATATCTCTTCTTCGTCCTGCAAGACGATCGTCTGCATGCCGCCTGCAAGAAATCTTCGTATATTATATTCTCCCTCAATAAGTTCTTCGTTTCCCGTTCTGTCTGTGACACAAATTTCCTCAGCTCTGCCATTTGGAAGGCGATCCCTCACCTCAATTGCGCCAACATCTTCCCAGCTTTCCAGCGAAAGATACGTCTCCCACCTGTACCAGGGTTCTCCTGCCTCATAAGCCCGGATATTGCTTTCTGAAATAAATGCCGCAAACACAGCTTCTCCGGATAAATCCATATTAGTATCAAGTCCGCAGGATGTAGAATAATAGAGCGCTTCCTCCAGTCCATCCTTTCCTGCAAGAATGCACCCGGCAGTTTCCTTCACAGCACGGTCAGTACTTTCCGCTCTGTCCTGGTTATTATATACCTGATAAGAAACACTGTCATCCACATCTGCAAAAAATTCTGCTGCCCGCCCCTCCTGAATCTGCTGCAGAGAATATGTTCTGGCACAAACCGCCTGTGCCTTCAGAGCCTCCTGCGGATAAGAAGACGGCATTTCACTCGGTACCACACCGCACAGATATTTTTCCAGCGGAAGAATATTTATTACAAGAAGTCCCTGCTGCGTTTTCCGTATCTCTATTTCCCCCTCATATTCTTTGCTGCTGCGTTCTCTGATAAGTTCCGGCAAAAAGATTTTTCCATCGCTGCTTTGCAGAAAGAGCACACTGCTTTCTGCAAATTCATTACTCTGCGGATCAAACTCTTTTGTTTCTCCAGATTTAATCTGCCAGGTATTATTCCCATCCGATATTGTAAAACCATTGTTAGAAGTCACCTGCAATGAATTGTGATATTCCGATTCAAAATTATTATTCTTCAACAGTACCCTTATCGTCTGTTCTTCTGCCGTCCCGGCACTTACAGGTACCGTCTCTGTGGCCTCCGGTACAGCCTTTGTATCCTTTGATATGTTTTTTACATCTTCCTGTACAATTCTCGTATCTTCCGATATGTCTGTAATCCTTTTTTTCTGCAGTCTCATATCAGACAGTCCAAGTAAAATCAATGCCAGAATACATATCGACAAAAACGCAATCTTTTTCATTATTCTCCCCTTTTTTGATCATTTTAGTACCAAAAAGAATCTTTCCTGCGTGAAATACATCTTTCAGAGAATAAAAAAGATGCTGCAATTTTCTTCTACAGCATCTTCTTTCGTTTTTATAAGAATGATTCAGATGTCAGAACCGGTTTACGGATTGCTTTGCGCAATGCGCACCCACAATCCTATGGGACCAGGAATTTGTAAATCGTTGTTGTCTCATATATGTCGCCCGCTTTTAATACCGGCGATGCAAAATTTTCATGATTTACCGCATCCGGATAAAATTGAGTTTCAAGACACAGACCGGTACGCTTTCCATATGCTTTTCCATCTTTACCTGTCCAGCTATCCTCAATAAAGTTTCCTGTATAAAGCTGAACTCCTGCGCAGTCAGTGAATACCTCCATCTTTCTGCCGCTGACCGGGGCAGTCACTTCCGCAATTTTTTTCATGGTTCCATCTGTATTGAGGGCGAAATTGTGATCATAGCCGCCGCCTTTTTTGAGCTGATCATCCTCCATCTCAATATCTCTTCCTATTGTCTTTGGCTGTCTGAAATCAAACGGAGTTCCCTCCACCGGGCGGATTTCTCCCGTCGGAATAGACTCTGCGTCCACCGCTGTGATCGCATCTGCATCAATCCAGAGAACATGATCCAGAATGCTTCCACTGTCATGTCCTTCCAGATTAAAATAGCTGTGATTAGTCATATTTGCAATGGTATCTTTGTCTGACTTTCCTGTATATGAAATTTTGATCTCATTATCATCTGTAAGAGTATACTTCACCGTAACATCAAAATTTCCCGGAAATCCCTGTTCCATATCCGGACTATGATAGGAAAACTCCACCGACTGTGAACTTTCATCTGTTTTCATATCCCATATTTTTGTGTCATACCCATCAGGACCACTGTGCAGATTATTCCCGTTTTCATTTTTCACAAGCTCATATGTAATTCCGTTAATTTTAAACGCTGCTCCGCCAATGCGGTTTCCATTTCTGCCGATTACGGCTCCCAAATACCCGCCATTCTTTGCATAATCCGTTACATCTGCATATCCTAAAATCACATCTGCATAGTGTCCGTTTTTATCCGGCATAACCGCCGATACAAGCGTTGCACCGTAATTTGTCACCTCAATCGACATACCATTTGCATTTGCAATTGTTACCAGCTTTGCTTCTCTGCCATCGGCAAGCCTTCCAAAACTGCTGATTTTCATTCCCATAAACGCTCCTTCCTTTATAAAAAAGAGAGCCATACGGCCCTCTTTTTGTTTGAGTAGCCCCGAAATGCCGGTTCCTACCTTTTGACTCCTAGCCAGGCCAGGTGGGTAACCGCAACCGTCCTTCTGTCTTCCCCTGTCAAATGGGGGCCTGACATCCAGTTGGCAATGTAGGAATCCCGTTTAAAGTAAATGTAGGTTCAAAACGGCAGGAGTTGTCGAACATCCCAGGTTACATTTTCTCTCCTCTTTTAAATTCGCCTTAATTATCGCATTTTCCGTACGAAAAGTCAAGCATATAGCCATGTTTTTATATTCCGATTTTATTTAGACTTTCTTTAGATTTTCTTTACGGTTTTCTGTTCTAAAATATGCTATAATTAAATTCATTATTTGAAGATTGGAGGATACCATAATGACTAATTTTTCTGAAATCACACCAGATATCCTTGCATATTCTAAGCTTTGCGAGTCGGCCGGCCTCATCAATCCCGAATTGTACGGAAAATATGAAGTGAAGCGGGGCCTTCGTGATATTAGTGGCCAGGGTGTTCTTGCCGGTCTGACAGATATTTCGGAAATCCGTTCCTATACCATTGTGGACCACGATATGGTTCCCTGCGACGGTGAATTATACTATCGGGGCATTAATATCAAAGATATTGTAGGCGGATTTATCCATGATGACCGTTTCGGTTTTGACGAAGTCGCTTATCTTTTACTGTTCGGCTCATTGCCTGATCAGAAAGCTCTTTCCGATTTTTCCGAAAGGCTTTGCCGTTACCGTACGTTACCTACCAGCTTTGTACGCGATATTATTATGAAGGCTCCCAGTCCGGACATGATGAACACACTTGCCAGAAGCGTTCTTACTCTTTATGCTTATGATGATCGTGCAGATGATATTACACTTCCAAATGTTCTGCGTCAATGTCTCCAGCTTATCAGTCTGGTGCCTATTTTATCCGTATACGGATATCAGGCATACAGCCATTATCATGACGGAAACAGCCTTTTTATCCATGTCCCACAGCAAGATCTGTCAGTCGCTGAAAATATTCTGTACCTTCTCAGACCTGACTGCCAATATACTTCACTGGAAGCAAAAATACTGGATTTATCTTTGATTTTGCATATGGAACATGGAGGCGGTAACAACTCCACTTTCACTAACCACGTTGTTACATCTTCCGGAACGGACACTTATTCTGCCATGGCAGCTTCTCTTGGTTCTCTGAAAGGACCTCGCCACGGCGGTGCCAACATTAAAGTGGTCCGTATGTTTGAAGACATGAAAAAAGTTGTAAAAGACTGGACAAATGAAGATGAAATTGTTTCCTATCTTACTGCTCTTCTTAATAAAGAAGCGTTTGACCATGCCGGTCTTATTTACGGAATGGGACATGCTGTCTATTCCCTTTCCGATCCGCGAGCAAATATTTTAAAAGCTTTTGTCGAACGCCTCTCAAAAGAAAAAGGACGGGAAGACGAATTCCAGCTTTATTCCGCTGTGGCACGCCTTGCCCCTGAAGTCATCGGAAAAGAGCGCCGTATCTACAAAGGCGTAAGCGCCAATGTGGATTTTTACAGCGGTTTTGTTTACAGTATGCTCGATCTGCCCACTGAACTATACACGCCAATGTTTGCCAGCGCCCGAATGGTCGGTTGGAGTGCTCACCGTATTGAAGAGCTGGTAAATAACGGAAAAATTATCCGTCCGGCTTACAAAGCTGTGCAGAAGCATCAAAACTATGTTCCGTTAAAAAGCCGTAAATAAAAATCCGTGGATTACAAAATGTAATCCACGGATTTTTATTTACGGCCAATATTTTTTTACCGCGTTTTTCGCCTGCACTATAAACCATGCTGACACAACAACAAATACCAGAATAGCAGCAAGATATATCCAGCCGAGGACATGATACACATCCTCTACCAGTCCTACAACTCCGCACAGCACTACTACAGCACCGTATATCAGCACTTTCGGTGACATCTCTGATATATATGCAGATATGTCTTTGCATTTTTTAAGCGGAAGATCTTTGGGCAGCAAAATCGATTCTTTCACTTCACCTTTAAACTTCATCAAATAATATGTATAAAGAAGATACAGGCCGCTCAAGATAATTATAATGTCCATTATCGAAAACATAGAATCCATTTTCAGTCACCTCATCCTATTCCCAGATTTTTCTTAACAACTTCTTTCATACCGTCGCGTTCCACGACCGTATCATGAAGCACCGGAGCTGTGCGTATCTCTTCAATTGCCTGTGGCACTTTAACGCCGGAAATCCTGCATAATTCATCTACTAATTCAAAATCTGACATTGCTCCGTATCCGGAATCAATCGCATCCATTACACTTCGCGTAAACTTATAGGGGCTGGCCGTGGAAGCAATTATTGTTTTTCTGGTATCTCCCGTCTTTTTTCCGTACTCTCTGTACACACGAGAAGCCACTGCAGTATGTGTGTCAATTACATATCCTGTATTTTCATACAATTTCTTTATCTCATCTGCAACTTCTTCCTCTGTGGCAAATCCGCCCTCAAACTCTTTCAAAGCTGCTTTCATTTCCGGAGTGATCTCATATTTTCCTTCCGTCTGAAGGGCATTCATAAGTATTGCCGTTCTTTCAGCATCTTCACCCGCAATTTTATAAATCAATCTTTCCAGATTACTTGAAATCAGGATATCCATAGACGGAGAAGTTGTAAGGATAAATTCCCTGTTACGGTTATACTCTCCTGTTGCAAAGAAATCATATAGCACTTTATTATCATTGGACGCACATATCAGTTTTCCAATTGGAATACCCATATTTTTTGCATAGTATGCCGCAAGAATATTTCCGAAATTCCCTGTCGGGACCACCACATTCATCTCTTCGCCAACTGTAAGTTCGCCCGCTGCAACAAGCTTTGCATATGCATACACATAGTACACCACCTGTGGAACAAGTCTTCCTATGTTTATAGAATTTGCCGACGAAAACTGGAATCCTGCTTCTTCCATTTCTTTTGCAAGTTCCTTATCGCCAAACATTCTTTTTACTCCGGTCTGAGCATCATCAAAGTTTCCTCTTATTCCGACTACAAACGTATTGGCACCCTTCTGAGTCACCATCTGCTTTTCCTGTATTGGACTCACCCCATCCCTGGGATAAAATACAATAATTCTTGTTCCCGGCACATCCGCAAAACCGGCAAGAGCCGCTTTTCCTGTATCACCTGATGTAGCAGTCAGAATTACGATTTCATTATGTACATTGTTCTTTTTTGCAGATGTTGTCAGCAGATGCGGCAAAATGGAAAGCGCCATATCTTTAAACGCTATAGTTGCACCGTGAAAAAGTTCCAGATAATATGCACCATCGGCCTGCCTTACCGGTGCTATTTCCTTTGTATCAAATTTCTCATCATAAGCCTTGTTAATACAATTTTTCAGTTCATCTTCCTCAAAATCAGTAAAGAACAGCTTCATTACCTCATATGCTGTTTCCTGATAGCTCATCCCCGCAAGCCTTTCCATATCCACATCTAAATGCGGAATCTGTTCCGGCACAAAAAGACCGCCATCATCTGCCAATCCCTTTAAAATTGCCTGTGAAGCACTTACTTTTTCCTCTGCATTTCTGGTACTTTTATAATATAATTCCATATCATATCCCCGATCCTTAATTAAAATTTATCCGGTATATGCCCGCACATACCTTTTCGAAAGAGTATAGCACATCTTTTTCTTCCATACAATAGCCAAAAAACCTCACACCAACGCTAATCGGACATGCAGAAAACATGTCCTGCTGTTCGCAGAATTAGAAATACACTGCAAAAAGCGGAACGACCTCAGCGCTGATTCACACTGCAGTCCTCCCGCCCTTGCTCAGGATACTCTCGCATCTTTTGATAATGTATAATATTCATGTCCGCCATGTTCAAAAAGCGGTATAAGATTCTCATCAAACCAGCCTACACTGTCATAATCAGAAGCTATTCGAGCCATAAAATATAATGCTCCCTGTGAATAATCTTCCCCTGCCAGTACTCTGTCCACTGCCTCAACGGAATCCTCTGAAATATCGACGCTGTAAATCCTGCCGTCAATTGTTGGCTGAAATTGGGCAGAACCGCCAATTTCCTGCCATACCACTTCTTCAATCGTATCCGGAAAACGTTCATCTTTTACTCGATTCAGAATAACACTTGCAATAAGCATTTTTCCTTTCAGGTCTTCCCCCGTTGCCTCTGCCTCTACAATCCGCAACAATGTGTAATATTCTGATTCCGGCATCTGATTGTCGCGCACCAATTTTGTGGCACATGCCGATACATTTCCCGCAGACTTTGTTCCTTCTTCCAGCGTACTCCTGATTGCCTCTCTGCGACTGGCTCTTGCCGGTCCCACAAGAATTTCCTCATTCGCACTGGCCATATCAATCTCCGTTGCTGCTCTGGTGTACTCTTCCATAGTTAATGCACCATGGACCACCCCTTTCAGCCCTGCCTGCAGTTCTTCCGTCTGTGAAGTCTCTGCCGCCAGAACTTCTTTCATCCCCGCATTTGCAACCGTTTTTGTACGATTTTCCTGCCTGACAAGATTTCTGCTTCCCCCGCTAACCCCTATTGCGCACAGAAATGCCACTGCCAGCATACATGCAGTGATTGTTGCAGCTGAACGTTTATGATATAACCGCCGAATCCGGCGTCTCGTCCGCTTATACATCATCTCCAGAAGCGTTTTAAACACTTCCATATGCTGCCTTTATTCCTTTCTTGCTTTTTTATACTCCCATATATCGCCATTATATGTAAATTTTGTTACAGTGTCAAGATATATTTCATATTTTTGTAATATTTTTATCACATTTTTCGACAAAAAAATGCAAAATCCTTATTTTAAAGGACTTTGCATTTTTGTTTTTGTAATATTTTTGAAATATTTTGTCTTATTTAATATTTGACAGCATATTATTAATAGCTGTTAACAGAGCATTGATCGACGCACGGATAATATCCTGATCAAGGCCTGCTCCCCAATAGAGATTATCCTGCTTATCTTTAATTCCAACGTAAGCAATTGCCCTTGAACTGGAGCTTGCCTCCAGCGCATGCTCCTGATATACAACCAGATCATATTCCAGACGGAACTGTTTTTTCAGCGCATTGCTTACCGCATTCAGACGGCCGTTTCCGGATGCCACAGCAACCTTGACATCTCCATTATAATCTACAGTCACTTCTGCTATGATGCCATTATGCTGCTTAAAATGTACCTCAGTAATATTAAACGGTGCAGTAATATCCTCATATCGTGTCTTGAACAGTTCAAAAATCTCATCCGGCAGAAGTTCTTTATGCTGATGATCAGATACAGCTTTTGCAGCATATCCCATCGCTTCACGCATCTTAGCCGGAAGATTCAATCCATAATACTGCTCCAGAATATATCCTACGCCGCCTTTTCCGGACTGACTGTTAATACGGATAACATCCGCCTCATAATGTCTGCCGATATCAGCCGGATCAATTGGCAGATACGGCACTGTCCAATGTTCACAATTATTTTCTTCACGATACTTCATGCCTTTTGCAATAGCATCCTGGTGTGAACCGGAGAAAGCAGCAAATACCAGCGCTCCGCTGTACGGGCTTCTCATATCAATATTCATTCCGGTGTATTTCTCATATTCTTCACATATCTGAATCATATTAGTGAAATCAAGCTCCGGATCCACGCCCTGTGAATACATATTCATTGCCAGTGTTACAATATCTACATTTCCGGTACGCTCTCCATTTCCGAACAATGTACCCTCTATTCTGTCGGCGCCGGCCAAAATGCCCATTTCCGCATCACTGACACCGCTGCCGCGGTCATTATGCGGATGAAGAGAAATCAGCACATTCTCACGATATTTCATATTTTTACTCATATATTCAATCTGACTCGCATATACATGGGGCATGGAATGCTGTACCGTACTGGGCAGATTAATAATCACTTTATTATCCGGCGTGGGCTGCCATACATCCAGTACTGCATTACAAACTTCCAACGCATATTCCGGTTCTGTTCCTGTAAAGCTCTCCGGACTGTATTCAAAAGAAAAATTTCCCTCAGTCTCAGCAGCAAGTTCTTTCAAAAGTTTCGCTCCTTCTACTGCAATTTTCAGAATTTCTTCTTTCGATTTATGGAACACCTGCTCACGCTGTGCAACAGACGTTGAATTGTAAACGTGTACAACTGCTTTTTTTGCCCCTTCCAGAGCTTCAAATGTCTTCTTAATAATATGTTCTCTCGCCTGTGTAAGCACCTGGATAGTCACATCATCCGGAATCAGATTCTGTTCAATCAAAGCTCTCAAAAACTGGTACTCCGTTTCTGATGCAGCCGGAAATCCAACTTCAATCTCCTTAAACCCGATCTTTACAAGCAATTTGAAAAAGCTGATCTTCTGATCAAGTGTCATCGGAACGATGAGCGCCTGATTTCCATCCCGCAGGTCAACGCTGCACCATACAGGAGCCTTCTCAATATGGTCCTTTTTTGCCCAGTCCATACACTCTGTGGGCGGCATAAAATACTGTCTTGTGTACTTGCTGCAATTTTTCATATCCATTCTCCTCTTCATTATAGAAATATTCTTGCAAAGGCAAAATTTTTCTGCGGAAGAACAAAAGTATGCCATTTGCATCCGTGCGCATACTTTTCATGCAATGGAAATTCGAGAAATATCCATTGCATAAAAAAATCTTCCATCTCCAGGCATATACATCTGCCATTAGAGACGAAAGACAACATTACGTCCTACGCGGTACCACTCTATTTCATGAATTTCTTCATGCACTTATCCGATACGGATTCCAAAGAATCTTATATCTTACCCGGATAACGGTCGGGTCTTCCGTCTACGTCTACTCTTCCACGCATTTATTCACGTAAAATTTCGGGCAGCCGCTCGGAGGGCAGTTCCAATTGATCTCTCTACTGTCTCGCATCACCCGACAGCTTTCTGTATTCAAAAACAACTGTACTATTCCTCTTCTTTGCCTTTGTTTTTGCAATTGTAGATTTAAGATAACATTTTTCTTTCAGAATGTCAACACCAAAATTAGCATTGGAGAAGCAATAAAAAATCGGAGTGACAAGATTTGAACTTGCGACCTCTCGGCCCCCAGCCGAGCGCGCTACCAAGCTACGCCACACTCCGATAGAAAACTACCTGCTAAGTATAGCAAAGAACACCAAAATTTGCAAGCCCTAATTTTTGAATATATTATCGATTATTCCATCACATTTTCCCATTATTTTTAAATCTTTTCTGAATTAAGAACAGGTTATACATCTCCTGCATAACCTGTTCTTCAAAGAGCTATTATTTAATCAATTTAAAGCAATTGTCAACACCCTGTTTATTATCGGCGTTTTCTTTTCTTAAATATCAAAGCGATGATTAGAACAATAACCGCTGCCACAATTGCGATCACAAAGCCGGCAATCATCGTAGAATCGCCAGTTTTAGGATTAATACGTATACCATTTTCACTTCCGGTAACAGGAGTGCCCTGAACCAGTGTGCCTACATTGAAAGTAATAGATTTACTATCTGCAATATCTGTAACCTGCCATCCATCACTAAAAATCTGTTTCTGGAATGTAACCGTCAGCGTATAGCTTCCTGCAGCTGTAATGGAAAAGGAGCCGGTATAATTGTCCATAAAAGAACCTGGCGTGTTCTGAATCTTCCAGCTCGAAGGAACATAGCGGATATCACCATCTATGGGGCGCGTATTACCCATTCCGGCGCCAACCGCCCGGAATGAAAGGATCTCTTTCAATTTATAGGTTTCCCCATCGACCAGATTTGTAATCACATTGTTTGCCGGGTCACCAATAATATTCAATGGTTTTGTCTCCGAGAAATCACAGTCTTCCCGCTCACAGTAACGAACCGCTTCACCATGCTCAGTTTCAGTGGAATTCTTTACTGTTTCCCAATCTCCCAGTTTATGCCCCAATTTTTTACCGGAAGTTGCTCCACAAAGAGCACAGGTTTTTGGATCTGTACATGTAGCCGGAATCCAGTCATGGGGAAGAAGGACACCATCTGTCCATCCACACACATTACAAGTCGCGGGATGTGTGCAGGTTGCTTCAGTAAGGTCATGTCCAGTAGCCGGAGCATCCGGATTTTCAGCTCCGCATATTGTACAGAGCTGCGGTGTGGTACAGGTTGCAGCTGTTCCCCACGTATGCTGGTTTTTCAGCACTGTAAGATGCACCGTATAACTGAGAGTATCGTCGGCAGTATCCGGATAGAATATGAAATCCTTTGTTGCCTCAGCTCTAAAATCCTGATAATTATCAGAACCTGGGAAGAAAGAATAAACTTCGGTATGAGTAGCATCCATAAATGTCACAGCCAGAGCCTGCATATTCAGTTCAGAATTACACGGAACAATAATCTCTGCATCATTTGATACCTCAGGTGAGTCAGCGCTCAATGTTACCGTATTATTTGTTTCAGAATCAATATAGCTATAAGAATTCTGTCCGTCACTTATGGAAATCGTAACAATAAGGTCTTCCTTTTCAGAATTAATTTCCTCATCTGATTCTTCTGTATCATCTGTTTCTGACAGCGCAGCAGGATCATCCTCTTCTGTCATGATTGTTGCCGGTTCGGTCTCACCAGAACCGGATGTGTCTGCTTCTGTAATATCGGTTTCACTCAAATTTGGGGCATCTGTTTCTATACCATCCGACTCGGTTGAATCACCTGAATCCGCTTCCTGGGTATCTGTTTCTGTCAGATCAACAGAATCCATTTCCGTTAAATCCTGAGATTCACTCTCACTTCCAGAGTCGTTTTCATCGCTTTCCGTTTCAGGAACAGTAGTTGTTTCAGAATTACCGGATACATATTCATCATTTATGACCACAGCATCTTCTGCATTGATCAGGCTGTCATCCATACCAGAAAAAATATCTTCTTCGGAAAAACTTTCCGTTTCAGTATCAGGCTCCGTTGCCGGCATAAAATCTGTCTGCAGTATATCATCTGTCTCCGTTTCAGACATGGTCTCTGTCTGCGGCACATCATCTGTCTCCGTTGCCGGCACATAATCTGTTTCAGATTCCACGATCGGCTCTGTTTCTGATACCGGCAAAGTTTCTGTTTCAAAAGCAGTATCGGATTCTGTTTCGGTTTCTGTTTCTTCCGCAACAATTTCCAGGGTAATCGCCGGCAATTTTAAACCGTCTGCAAGTTTCAACTCTTCAAAAAAGGGCTCTTCTGAACCATCCTGCATATACAGCCAGGTATCCAGATCAGGCACAAACGTATATGTTCCCGCAGGAGAATCTTCTGTGTATGTTTCTCCCGTATCTGATTTAAGCATCCATGAAATATCCTCAAGTGTAAACGCATCCGGCTCGTCCGGCGTATATTCCCAGTATCCCTCAATTGTAATGGAAGATGGAAATTCCAGCATTTCAAACGGCGTACCGGCATCTGCTTTCATATTTCCATATCGTTCCTGAATTTTTTCCTTTTCAAACCGACCGTCATCAGTTTTTTTATAGTCAGGGAAGGATGTTATGGTAAAAACAGAAGAAACAGCCGTATCTTCTGTTTCATCTGAAGCATAAGACTCTGTCATCATATCTTCTGCATGAACGACTAAACCGGGCAGCGAAGAAAAAGTCATATTAAATACAGTAAGCCAGGCAAGACCTCTTCCAGCCAAAGCAAAAGTTTTTTTCATTATAAATTGCCTCCTTTCGGGTAAAAGCAAAAACAAATTAATTATTACATATATGTTAACACGTTTGTAACAATTATGCTACAAAAAATTTATGAATTTTTAGTGAATTGAAGTTGCAATCTGTTTTTGTACTTTACGCGTCAAAAATTGTCAGGTATAATATCCTTCAAGCGAAAAGTAACACAGAAAGTGCAGGTGCAGCATATCTATGAGAACGATAGAATTTTCAATTGAAGATAATGGAGATCAGCTTACCATCGGCGAAATGATCGGGGTAAAAGAATATTATTGCCCGGGCGGGTACTCCTATATGATAGAAAATGCAATTGGAATGAGCGGACTTTACCAGTTCCGCGAAAGAATTAAATCGACTAAAGGCAAAGTAATAGAGATAAAGAAAACAGAAAGGTTCAATATTGCTGTTTTGGAATTTGATGAATAAACCAGAGGGACTGCCGGCTGCAGTCCCTCTTCAGCTTAATTTTGATTAATGTAATTTATAAGTCCCTCTGCCTTAATGATCTTTTGCATGAACTCTGGAAAAGCCTGACCTTTAAACTGTGTACCTTTTGTATGGTTGTAAATAATACCACTGTCAAAATCCACTTCCACCTCATCTCCTGCTTCAATGCCTCTGGATGCTTCCGGACATTCGATGATCGGAAGTCCTATATTAATAGCATTTCGATAAAAGATTCTTGCAAACGTCTCCGCAATAACACAGCCAACACCTGCGGCCTTAATTGCAATCGGTGCATGTTCACGAGAAGAACCACAGCCAAAATTTTTCTCAGCCACAATGATATCTCCCTTTTGCACCTTGTTTATAAATTCCGCATCGATATCTTCCATACAATGTGTTGCTAATTCAACCGGATCAGAGGAATTCAGATATCGTGCCGGAATAATAACATCTGTATCCACATTATCCCCATATTTAAATACTCTACCATATGCTTTCATCTTTCTTCCTCCTTATAATCCCAGTTCAGACGGTGCAGAGATTTTTCCTGTAACGGCACTTGCTGCTGCCACTGCAGGACTTGCCAGATAAACTTCAGATTTAACATGACCCATACGGCCTACAAAGTTTCGATTAGTTGTTGAAATACAACGTTCACCTTCAGCAAGGATGCCCATATAACCTCCAAGACAAGGTCCGCAGGTCGGTGTACTTACAACAGCTCCGGCCTCAATAAATGTTTTCAGAAGTCCCTCTTCCATCGCCTGAAGATATACCTTCTGTGTTGCCGGTATCACAATACAGCGAATACCTTTTTTCACCTTGCGGCCTTCCAGGATCTTAGCCGCACATCTAAGATCATCAATACGCCCATTTGTACATGAACCGATAACTACCTGATCGACCACCACTTCATCAATCTCGTCAATGGTCTTCGTATTCTCCGGCAGATGAGGGAATGCCACTGTCGGCTTTAATTCACTGAGATTAATTGTATATTCCTCATCGTATACAGCATCTTCATCAGCTTCAAAAATCTTATATTCCCGTTTAGAATGTTCTTTCATATATGTAATTGCCAGATCATCAACCGGGAAAATACCATTCTTTCCGCCAGCCTCAATCGCCATATTTGCAATCGTGAAACGGTCATCCATAGAAAGGTTTGCCACTCCATCGCCTGTGAATTCCATAGAACGATATAACGCTCCATCCACGCCTATCATTCCGATAATATGCAGAATTACATCCTTACCGCTAACCCATTTTGAAGGTTTGCCTGTCAGATTAAATTTGATTGCTGACGGAACCTTAAACCATGCTTTCCCTGTAGCCATACCGGCTGCCATATCTGTACTTCCCACACCCGTGGAAAACGCACCGAGAGCACCGTATGTACATGTATGAGAATCCGCACCAATAATCACATCTCCCGCAACAGTAAGTCCGCTTTCCGGAAGAAGCGCATGCTCAATTCCCATTTGTCCAACATCGAAGTAATTTGTGATATCATGCTTCGCTGCAAACTGACGGACACATTTACAATGTTCTGCCGATTTAATATCCTTGTTGGGAATAAAGTGGTCCATTACCAACGCGATTTTATCCTTATTAAATACACCTTCCTTTGTAAACTTATCCATCTCATGAATAGCTACCGGAGACGTAATATCATTTCCCAATACCAAATCCAATTCTACTTCGATCAGCTGTCCGGCTTCCACTGAGGGAAGGCCTGCTGCTGCAGCCAGAATTTTCTGTGTCATTGTCATTCCCATATTATAAATCCTGCCTTTCTGAATTTACTTTCCAAAATTTAGATGTTGTGTTCCAAAACCTGATAAATATAAACGAAACCCCAGCCACTGGCGCAGTCTCTCCGGAGAGCGCATCAGCTCTCAGGGAATCGGCCGGTAGATGGGGTTTTAAGATCAATCAGTAAATTCTGAATTTAGTTATTGATCAGCTTGTCTTCGCCATTCCAACTGTACAGTTTACGGATTTCTTCTCCAACAACCTCTGCCGGATGTTCTGCAGCCAGTTTACGCATAGCTTTGAAATGTACCTGACTTCCTGCAGAAGACATATCCAGAAGGAAATCTTTTGCAAATGTACCATCCTGAATGTCAGACAGGATCTTCTTCATTGTCTTCTTAGTCTCTTCTGTAATAATCTTCGGACCTGTAATATAATCACCATACTCTGCAGTATTGGAAATGGAATATCTCATTCCTGCAAAGCCAGACTGATAAATCAGGTCAACGATCAGTTTCATCTCATGGATACATTCAAAATATGCATTTCTCGGATCATATCCAGCTTCAACCAGTGTCTCAAAACCAGCCTGCATAAGTGCACATACACCACCGCAAAGAACTGCCTGCTCTCCAAAAAGGTCTGTTTCTGTCTCTGTGCGGAATGTTGTTTCCAGAACACCTGCTCTTGCTCCACCGATCGCCAATGCATATGCCAGTGCTTTGTCAAGTGCTTTTCCTGTAGCATCCTGATGAACAGCCACCAGACACGGAACACCTTTTCCTGCCTGATACTCGCTTCTTACTGTATGTCCCGGTCCCTTCGGAGCGATCATTGTAACGTCTACATTAGCAGGCGGTACGATACATCCGAAGTGAATGTTGAAACCATGTGCAAACATCAGCATATTACCTTCTTCCAGGTTCGGCTCAATATCTTTTTTGTAAAGAGCAGCCTGTTTTTCATCATTGATGAGAATCATGATAATATCTGCTTTTTTTGCAGCTTCTGCTGCAGTATAAACTTCAAATCCCTGTTCTTCTGCTCTCTTCCAGGATTTGCTTCCTTCATACAAACCAATGATTACGTTACATCCTGATTCTTTTGCATTCAGAGCATGCGCATGCCCCTGGCTGCCGTAACCGATAATTGCGATTGTTTTTCCTTCCAGCAAGGACAGGTTACAATCTTCCTGGTAGTAAATCTTTGCTTCCATTTTTTCATCCTCCATAATATATTTGTTAAAGGCAAAAACCTCTAGCACACATTTTACAAATACCTGACATCATCCGCGCCTCTTGACAGGCCGGTGATACCGGTTCTTGCCAGCTCCAGGATCTCATAATCCCCCATCAGCTCCAGAAATGCTGCAAGCTTTGACTGATCTCCTGTCAGCTCAATGATCATGGAATCCCTTGTCACATCCACGACCTTTGCACGGAAAATATCACAAATGGCGCTGATGCCCTGTCTGTCTTTTGCCTCAGCACGCACCTTCACCATAATAAGCTCACGGTTAACACTTTCACCGGCCTTCAGTGTCTTAATATCCACTACATCAATCAACTTTGCCAGCTGCTTTGTAATCTGATCCAGAATCTGATCATCACCATTTACAACAACCGTCATTCTGGAATATCTCGGGTCTGCCGTTTCTCCAACTGTAAGACTGTCTATATTATATCCTCTACGACTGAACAATCCTGCCACACGGCTAAGAACACCGGACGTATTGTCCACTAACATTGATAATACTCTCTGATCCACTGTTTCCTCATCCTTTCACAAACTCCCTTTATTCTATCAACTAACCTTTTTTTTGTCAATGCTTTAATGGCATAAAGTGCCGCATATGCAGATGCCGGGGTCCCAGGCTCTTCAATCACACCGCGCCTGCACGGGGTGGCTGAAGCCCCGGGACCCGCTTCCTGTTGCATATAAAATGGGCAGCATCATCTGATGCCGCCCTCCTGAGCTTTCTTATATTGATTATAACAATACAGCATAATATCTTTTCTGGTAATAATCCCGATAAATATATTTTTATCATCAATAACCGGGACAAAATTCTGCTTCAGCGATGTCATAATCACATCCTCAATATTGCTCTGAGCATTTACCGGTTCATTGTACCAGTGGCGCTTAATACTGGTCAATGGAATATCTTCCGCATTATAAAGATCTTTTAGTTGAATTTCTTTCATGTGCCAGAGTAAGTCGCCCTCTGTGATTGTGCCTATGTATATACCTTCCCTGTTAATAATGGGTACTGCACTGTAACGGTAATGCTCCATTTTTTCAATTGCCTGTCTGAGTGAGTAGTCTTCGTACAAATAGGCTACTTCACTCTTTGGCGTCAGAAAAAACAAAACGTTCATGTTGTCTGCCTCATTCCCTTCGCTGTCTGTCAAAGACATTTCATATCTTTTCTGCTTATAGTATATGTCGGGGGCAGACTTTCGTCAATACTTTATACGCGTTTTTAACATATTTTTAAGATTTTTAAGAATACAATTATGCATTTTGCACAATTCGTACACAATCTATTCAAGGCCTTTTTCCTGCTCAGCCTGAATATCCGGGAAGGCAGAAAGAATTGGTTTTACATTTTTGTTATGAAGGCGGCGGTCAACATAATTCTTTGTAACTTTTGCAACAACGGGTGAAAGAACCAGAACTCCAATCAAGTTGGGGAGCATCATAAGTCCGTTAAAAGTATCCGAAATATCCCATGCCAGCTGAGCTTTCATCACGGAACCCGCAAGTACGATCAAAACAAAAATAACACGGTATACTATAATAGATTTTGTTCCAAATAAATATTCACACGCTTTTGAGCCGTAATGACTCCATCCCAGGACAGTAGAATATGCAAAAAGCAAAATTGCTACTGCTACAAAAGCGACGCCCAGAGAACCAAACGTCTGTCCAAAAGAATAACTCATAAGTGAGCTGGAGCCGATTGCTTCTGCTTCCGCCGTCATCTGACCTGTTGTCAGATCAATTGCTCCTGAACTCAGGATAGTCAGTGCTGTCAATGTACAAACAATGATCGTATCTGCGAATACCTCGAAGATGCCCCACATACCCTGACGAACCGGTTCCTTTACATTGGAATTAGAGTGAACCATAACAGAAGAACCAAGACCAGCCTCATTGGAGAATACGCCTCTCTTGAAGCCCATCTTCATCGCTGTGGCAATACCTGCGCCGACCACACCGCCTGCTGCTGATTTCAATGCAAAAGCACCTTTAAAAATTGAAGAGAATACTGCCGGAATACTTCCAATATTTGTAATAATAATAGTCACAGTTCCAATCAGATATGCGATTACCATGAAGGGAACAATTTTTTCTGTGATGGAAGCAACACGTTTCAATCCGCCGATAACTACTGCTCCTACAGCAACACACAGAAAAATACCTGTTGCCAGCTCCGGAATTCCAAATGCTGTTTTCACATTGGCTACCATACTGTTTACCTGGCTCATATTTCCAATACCAAAAGATGCCAGCAGACAAAAACATGAAAACAGTACCGCCAAAACCGCACCAATCTGTTTACATCCCTTCTTTGCTCCAAGTCCGTCCCTCAGATAATACATAGCGCCTCCGCACCATTCTCCCTCTGAGTTTTTGCGGCGGTACATAATACCTAATACATTTTCAGAATAATTTGTCATCATTCCAAAAAATGCAATCAGCCACATTCAGAATACGGCTCCCGGACCACCTACCGCGATCGCACCGGCAACACCTACGATATTACCTGTACCTACTGTTGCAGCAAGGGCTGTACAAAGAGACTGAAACTGGGAAATTGACTTATCATTTGTATGTGCGACAACATGCTTTTCACCAAAAATCGCACCTATCGTATTTTTAATCCAGTGCACAAAATGGCTGATCTGGAAAAACTTTGTAAGACAGGTCATAAGAACACCGACAAATCCCAGAAGGATCAGTGCCGGCCAGCCCCATACTACGTTGTTAATCGTACTGTTTACATTCGTAATCATTTCAATCATAATTTTTCTCCTCCTTTATACTGCTTGAACTGATTTTGACAGAAAAAAAGATTTTCCTTTGAAATAAAAAACAGGCGAGCCATGTGCCTCGCCTGCGGGATACAAATATTTCAAATAATACTTATTGATAATTATTATACTCTGTCCCTTTGCCTGAGAGATTAGCATCTTTGCTTTGCACCTTCGGCCCTCATTCTTAAAATGAGCTTCTCCAGAGTGCGGTCCATACTCAGTCATCCTGGTACTTCATTCCGCACAATATGTAGTTTTTCATTCGTATTTTGCTGCCTCATTCAGCCTTAAATACTTTACCACACTATTTCGCAAAAGTAAACATCAGTATAATAGATTTTTCACATATCACCAATTCATTTTTCTAATCAGCCAATTCCTGCTTCAGTATTGGCAGTTCTGCTGCTCACACTTGACGTAACATTGTCCTGAGCCATAGCATCTTCCTCACTCAAACTGCGCAGAACCACCGCATTTTCCCCGGTCTTCGTATAAATTCTGGAAAACTCCTCTTTATCCCGTGTCACAATCCCTTCCAATGGATCATTTATCTGCAGCGTACCGCTGGTAAGATCATATCCCGAAAGTACAACACAGTGTTCCTGACGATACCAGTAATAGACATGACCGTCGTACTCTGCATCTTCTCTGGTAAATTCCGGCTCAGCCATATACATGGTAGTCCATACGATCACAGGCGTGCCGGCCGCCACATAGGAAAGAAGATCATCAAGAGAGCTTCCCGTAATATTATATGCCATATAGTCCGCATCCTGATCTTCAAAAAAGGAACATGCCGTTGCTGCAAGCGCCGGTGGAAAACATCCTGCTCCCTCTTCCGAAAAAGGATCCCCCACATAGCCGACCGCCATGTTATCCGATTCATTATTATATATCAGAAATTCATCCGCAATCGCAATTTCATCCACATCAAATCCTTCATACTGCAATGCCATTGTCAGCGAAACCGCCTCACATCCGGTAGGAAGAACTGGTTTCTGCATAATCTCCGGAACATCCAGAAACATAGATGACGGAATCTCATCATTCAGATTAAAATCACGCAGAGCCTCTTCTTTTCCAGGAATATCGAAATTGTCTATAATTTTTCCTTCACCTGATATACGATGAATACTGCCTTTTCCCTCATTCTCGTATGTTTCATCATACGAATCAGTACTTTCCATCTCCCCTTCCGGAAATTCATGCCATTCATTTTCATAAGTTTCGTTCATTTCTTCCGGTGCCGGCTGAGGCATCATATTTTCCGGCGGCCCATTCTGGGCAGGTACATCTTCCGGCACATCCTGGGGTTCCATATCTCCCGGTGCACCCTGAGACTCCATATTTTCAACCACCTCCTGTGGCTGTGCCCCCATACTTTCTGTGTCTTCTATCACAACCATCTCTTCCTGAAATTCTTCCGCACTGCACATAAATCCGCTGCACGCTGAAACAGCCAGCAGCCCCAGGGCAGCTGCGCCGGCAGTAAATTTACATTTTTTCATAAAACTGACTCCTTATTAAATTACTCTATTATATTCAACATTAACCCTATATACACTTTTATTTTACGTACACTATACCGAATGCTCCCGTTCCGATATGACTGCCTATGGTAGCACCAATTCCTCTGATTTTGGGTGCTCCAAAATCCATCCCCTTTTTCTGAAGATACTGGATAAAGCCTGCACAATTCTTTTTATCGTATGAATACAGGAAATAAATCGGATATTCCACATCCGGTGCATCCTCTTCAACAATTTTCGCCAATTGCTTATATACGTGACGGATTCCGATCTGCTTTCCGCAAAGCTCTACTGTACCTTCTTCCGTAATGGTAACAGCCGGTTTCAAATTTACCAGATTTCCGATCACTGCCTGCCCTTTTGACAGTCTTCCGCCTTTATAAAGATATTCTAATGTATCCAGCCCGGCATACAGACGTATGCGGTCACGCAGTGTTTCGAGTTCTTCCACAATCTCTTCTGCACTTTTCCCCTGCTCTTTGAGCACAACCGCCCGGTCCACTAAAATACGCATTCCAAGAGTTGCGTTTTTGCTGTCCATAATATAAATATTGTCATATTCTATCATGTCTTTTGCCATAATTGCTGTCTGGACAGTTCCGCTCAAAGCACTGGATATCAGAATTGCGATCACAGTATCTCCTGCCTCTTTTGCTTCTTTAAAGTGATCCATAAACACCATGGGAGAAGGCTGTGCAGTTTTGGGGAATTCCGATTGTGACATCAGTTTTTCAAAAAATTCTTCTTTTGATAAGTCGACTCCATCCAAATAATTTTCCTCACCAAAAGATATTGACATGGGAATACAGATAATATCTCTTCTTTCGATTTCCTGTGCAGAATAATCTGCCGCTGAATCTGTAATAATGCGAATCGCCATAATATTCTCTCCTGTTTTTATAATAATCTATTTCACAGTCTATTTCACAACTCCATTTTCCCTGTACCCCAATATGAGGTGAATTATCATCTAATTATAGGAAAATTCCCCTCATTTGTCAACAAAAAGGAACCATGCGTCCATTCCTTACTGCCACATGGTTCCTTTTTCAACTGACGATCACTCTAACTCAATGCTTCCAGTTTCAATAATAAATTTAACATTTCCGCTGCTGTTTCCGCTTTCTGAAAAGCTCTGATATTCTTTTCCGGCTTCTTTAATATCATCAAGTCTGTCAATAAACTCCTGCAGATCATTTTCAAGAACATCGGTTATTTTTTCGACAGCCTCCTCATTGAACTCTTCCATTCCATCGCGCAGTTCAATTGCACCTTCATTTAATTTGTCAACTCCTTCATCTAAACGGGATCCTCCATCTGCCAGTTTTGACGTTCCTTCTTTCAGTTCCTGTCCTCCTGAAGCCAGCTGCTCAATTCCATCTGCAAGGGTTGCTCCTCCTTCTTTCAGCTGAGAGCCACCGTTTGCCAGCTGCTGGACACCGTTTCCGAGAGTCGCCGCACCTGACTGCAGTTTTCCTGCCCCGGATGCAAGTTGCCCGACACCATCTGCCAGTGTTCCGGCACCACTTTGAAGTTTCATTGTACCCGTGTTAAGTTTCCCTGTACCTGCCTTCAGTTCTCCCGCACCGCTTTTCAGATCATTTGCACCGGATGCCACCTGTCCAATACCATCTCCAAGTGCATGCATACCGTCCTTTAATCCCATTTTTGTAATAGTACCATTTTTATCATAAGTGCTGTTTACTCCGTTTGCCAGCTGCTGAACACCATCTGCCAGCGTTTTTGAACCAGCCTGCAATTTTGAAATACCGTCTGTCAGACTCACATCAATCCCTGCAGCCAATTGTTCCAATCCTGTCAATATCTGCTGCAGTCCCTCTTTTACGCCCGGCTGCTGCTGGCTGCCGCTGGATATGCCGGCTTTCAGTGCAGCAATTCCTTCTTTCAGACCAGGGGCCGTCATATTTCCACTGGATAAACCAGATTTGACTCCATCCAGTCCTGCAGCAAGACTGTCAAGCCCTGCACTCAGTTGGTTAAGTGCTCCGCTTAATCCCGGATTCTGGTCATTTCCCTGCAGCTGAGCCATAAGCGTACCAATCTGTGCGGATATTTGCTGTAATCCTCCCTTACCAGTTTCCAGTGTGCTCTTCCATTGCTGTAAAACATCAGCAGATACCTCCACTGTATCCCCGTTTACACTTCTTGCGCCACTCTGTGATTGATTTGCAGTAACCGGAACTTCGGCTTCAACCGTCTGAGTCTGTGTTGCCTGCAAAGCTGTAAGTGCCGCTTCCTGTGATGCAATTGCTGATTCCAGCTGGGAAATGCAGGAATCAAGTTCTCCCACATAGCTGTCATAAGTTCCGGAAAGCGCCTTCATAGACTCCGGGAGCTTAACAGCACCCACAGTTCCTTTTACTCCCTGAAGGCTGGAAAGTACACTCCTGTTTGCTTCCAGTGACGCCTGCAATGAAGCAACTGCATCCGGAGCCGCTTCTGCAGGATTTACCTCCACCTCCACCGTTGTCAACTGCGTCTCTGATGCCGTTGTTCCAGTGCCCTGGCTATCCCCGCCTGTTCCTGATGCAGGATAACCGTCTATTCCTGCAATTACTGCATCAAGTACACCGGTATTCACATTATCTATTCCTGTTTGCATCTGCTGAAGGCCTGTGCCCAGCGGAGCCGTCTGCTGTTGTATTTGTCCTGCCGCATCTTTTAAAGCCTGTACACCGCCTCCCAGCGTTGCCGGCCCCGTCTGAGAATCTCCGATTGCAGCAAGAAGCTGATTGATTCCACCCTCTATTTGTTCAATTCCAGGCAGAGCCTGCCCGTCTACTGCAGTAAGAAGGTTTGTTACCCCTGCTTTCAATTTTGCTGCACCGTTCGAAAGACTGTCGCTATTATTGCTTCCACTCACGCTTTCTGCCAGCATATCGAGACCTGCTGCCAGTTCTTTTGCCCCTTTTAACAGGCCCGGATTGCTGCTTGTTCCATCCCCGTTTATACCGGCCGCCAACTGGTCCACTCCGGCAATCAACTGATTCTTACTGCTGTCCAGTGTTCCGGCTCCTCCTGCAAGCTGTGATGTTCCTGCCTGTAATGCAGCCGTCCCTTCATCCAGCTGCTTTGTTCCCTTCGCAAGTTCGTTTATACCGTTTATCAGCGTTCCTTTGTTATTATTCAATGTATAAATTCCATTGGCCAGCTGATCAACTCCGCTGATCAGATCGCCTTTTTTGCTGTTCAACGTATCGATACCTGCTGCCAGTGCATTGATTCCTGATACAAGATCATTCTTTTTTGTATTCAATGTTGCCAGACCGTCATTCAGCGTTCCTGCACCCTCATCCAGACTGTTCATCCCATCAATCAGTTCCTGACAGGAATCTTTTAATTCCTGAACGCCATCAGCCAATTCTCCGGTACCGTCAACCAGCTGCGTTGCCCCATCTTTCATTTCATCAATTTTGTCCTGAAGTTCTTCTCTGTCTTTCACTTCGTCCAGATCCAGGTCGGACAGATCCAGATTGCTGGCCACCGTCATGGACATGGTAAGCTCAAAGTCTGTCACATCAGCCTCAATCTCAAAGGATTCCGGAAAATCAATATCCAGTTCCTTCATCAAATCTGACTCTTCCATCTTAAGGCTGTCATTCATGCCCGGCACACCAATGCCGATTACAATATTTTTCTCCCCGTCAGCCACCAGCTTGCCATTTGTCACTTCCACATTGTGAAAATTTTCCTCCGGCAGTACCAGCCCCGTAGCCATCAAAAACGGCGTATAGATATCTCCCTTCTTCATCTTATTTTTATAGTCGAATACAATTTTTACATGACCGCTTTTTCCTGCCAGTTCCTGCGGCTCGATTTTCTCTCCGTCAAGATAATATGTAATTTCCACAGACACAGGCACTTCTTTCGTTGTTTTTCCCTGATAATATATATCATTTCCATTAGCTTCCCACGTAATCTTATCGCCCTCACGGGTAAAACCTTCTTCTCCCTTGACATTTTCAATATCACTTAAGTCGGATATATCTTCCAGCGTATGTGATCCCTCCGGATTTTTCAGCCAGTCGCTGACAATAATATCCAAAGCGGAACCATCCGGCTCTGCTTTCACATATACGGTCTCTTCTTTCTCGTTTTGCACGTTTTCCGTTTTATTCACCGTTTTGTCTGCTGCCAGCACGAATCCTCCGGTCTGGCCTGCCAACATCACACCGGTCATTGCAACAGCTATCGGTTTTATCAATTTCTTATTTTTATTCATTTTTTGCTGCCTCCTTCACTTTAAATCCCCTGCTGGTCTTACAAATTATTTTATCAAACACCATATACATAGCCGGTAATGTACAAATAACAACAACCATACTGATTATGGCTCCCCTTGCCATCAGAAGACACAGGGAGCTGATCATATCTATATTGGAATAAAGTCCAACACCAAATGTCGCTGCAAAGAAACTGATTGCACTGATCATAATGGATTTGATGCTGGTGCGGTGAGCGATCTGAATCGATTCCAGCTTCCCTTTTCCGCTTCCACGCTCTTTTTCGTAGCGGCTGGTCATCAAAATTGCATAATCTACTGTCGCCCCAAGCTGAATCGTTCCGATTACAATTGATGCAATAAACGGCAATTCTGTGCCTGTCAAATAAGGTATTCCCAGATTGATGAAAATAGCGAATTCAATAACAGCCACCAGAAGGACCGGCAAAAATGCTGATTTAAATACAATCAGAATAATGACAAATACAGCCAAAATCGACACTGAGCTTACTGTGGCAAAGTCTTTATCTGTTATCGTAATCAGGTCTTTCGTGCATGGCGCTTCTCCCACAAGCATACCTTTGGGATCATACCGCTTCAGTATTTCATTCAATTGTGTAATCTGGGCATTCACCTCATCCGATGCCACCTTATACTCATTATTGACCAGGAGCAGTTCATAGTTTTCATTCTCCAGTGTGCCGGTCAGTTCCTCCGGAATCATAGATGCCGGTATGCGGCTTCCCAGAACAGACTCCAGGCCAAGAACGCCTTTCACGCCGTCCACCTGCTCCATTTCCTCCGTCATCTCACGAATCTGCTTTCCGGTCATATCACGGCTTAACAGCAGCATATGCATGGCTCCCATATTGTAATCTTCTTCCAGCTTATCCTGCGCCTGAATACTGTCCAGTTCTTTTGGAAGTGTATTGGCCAGATCATAATATACTTTTGTATTATTCTGACAATATGCCGCCGGAAGAATCATTACTGCTAAAACAATTGCAAAAAACCGATAATGCCCTGTGACAAAATCAGACAGCTTATCCATATTTGGCAAAAGCGCTCTGTGCTTTGTCTTTTCAAGCACCTTATCAAAAATCATGATCATAGACGGAAGGACAGTCACACAGCAGATTACACCAATAACAACGCCCTTTGCCATGACAATACCCAAATCAAGCCCCAGAGTAAAGCTCATAAAACAAAGTGCAATAAAGCCTGCCACTGTTGTAGTAGAACTTCCTACTACCGATTTAAACGTCAGATCGATCGCCACCGCCATGGCATCTTTTCTGTCATCATGAAACTTCAGTTGTTCCTGATAGCTGTGCCACAAAAAGATGGAATAGTCCATCGTTACACCCAGTTGCAGTACCGCCGCCAATGCTTTTGTTATGTATGAAATCTGTCCCAGAAAAACATTACTTCCCAGATTATAGACAATCGCCATACCAATACTGAGAAGAAATACCACCGGAATGAAAAAAGATTCCATCGTCAATGCAAGCACCAGCGCTGAAAGCACAACAGCAATCACAACATAAATTGGCACTTCCCGGTCCGACAATTCCTTTGTATCTGTAACAATCGCAGACATACCGCTTAAAAAGCATTGTTTTCCGGCAATCTGACGTATTTCAAGAATTGCATTCATCGTTTCATCTGCTGATGTTGTCGTATCAAAAATAATAAACATCATTGTGGAGTCTTCCGCATTAAATATGTCTCTTACTTTATCCGGAAGCATCTCCATCGGAACACTTAAATCCAGGATAGAATCGTACCAGATCACTTTTTCTACGTGCTCCACGTCCTGAATCTTTTCCTTTAATTTTGCCACATCCTTATTGCTCATCCCCTCACAGATAAACATGGAGTAAGCCCCTGTTCCAAACTGCTCCGCCAGAATATCCTGACCCTGCATTGTCTCAATAGAATCCGGAAGATAGTACAGAATATCATAGTTGATTCTTGTTTTGATATATCCTATCCCCGACGGAATCAGCAGCAACAGGCTGATAATGAAAATCGGCACCCTGAATTTTACAATCTTTGTACCGGCTTTTCCCATAACACATACACCCTTTCTTTAACGATTCAGTACACAGTATGTGTTATGTCACCCAATTTTGCCATAGACAGCCACCTTTTTTTGCACATTTTTCAGACATTTTTATCAATTTGCCTAAATTTTGAATTCCTCTGTTAAAATATGATTGTTTGGCCTGATTCGACCAGATACTATAAGATTTGACAAACGGGCATCCCAAAAGATGCCCATCTCCGAATTACTTACTTTATGCAAAATTTTCAAAGTATATCCTCATAAGACTTTTATCTAACAGCCCGTCCAGATACTCCCTTCTGAATTTCTGACGGATCTCCGGTCCGGCATTTTCGTCTGCTGCCAGCTCTTCCAATAACTTTTTGCCAAAATGATTAAGCCATTGCAGATCAAACTCCCTGTAGTCAAAATCATGGATATTTGCAAGACAACGCACCAGTTTTTTCTCTGCTGTCTGGAAGACCTGCACAAACTGCTCTTTTAAAAGAATTTTATCATCCAAATAAAGATTTACCATACAACTCAATACTTCTTCGTATTGGTTTGGATATACTCCTTTACTCTGTTGCTTCAGTAAATCCAGGCTGCCCAGAACTTTTCTTTCATATGCTTCAACCGGATTAATAATGCCGCCCCGTACCATATCAGCATACAGATCAATATTCGCCGCATCCACTTTTCCGTCCCATCTGCTGCAAACATCCCGTATCGTTGTCTGCCACTTTTTCACACATGATGAATAAAGTTTTACAATGGTACTGTATCGACGCTGCTCTATCAGTTCTTTTATCATTTTATTATCATAACCGCCATAGATTTTCTGATAAATCTGTGCAACCACTTTGATTAATTGCTCAAAAGCATGACTTTCTGTTTTCCCATAAGGAACCTGCAGTGTTTTCTCAATCAGCGTATCCAAAAATTTTTCCAGCACCGGCTTATTGTGTTCGTTCTTTGATCGTCTCTGTTTTGGTCTTTCATTATAATTCTTATATACAAAATCCAGTATATCCGTTCTTTGAGAATATGCCTCCTGCCACCTGACAGCTTTACTTACAGTTTCCACAATTCCATCTGCCATATCCGAATCTATTTTGACCAAACATACTATCTTCAAAAAGGTCCACAAAATACTATTCTTTCCCATGCAATTTTTGTGGACAGCCAAATTTGAAAAGATTTTTTTCAAATATTCAATACCTTCCTCTGTTATATCAATATGCTCAATCTCATACTGTCGGATAAAATTCTCCAGATCCTGAGCGGATAGATATCTCAAAATAACGAACAAATCGAATTCATCCAATTTTTCCTTATGGACATTGAATGTCGCTTCCTGCATGAACATGCCTTCTTCCACACACATATCTTCTGTCCCTGCAGAAGCCAGCACACTTTTTGCATACAATTTATAGATTTCTGTGACCTCCCGGTAATTATCCAGCATCATATAATTCTGCTCCTGATAAAGCCAAAAATCTTTTATCAGATTCTGCATCTTCTCATATTCTGGTGTCCCGCCGTACGCAAAGTAATTTGTTTTGGCTTCCTTTTCCATCTTTTGCGAAATATCATAAGCACTTCTCAAAGTTGTATAGCAAAATCGAAATGTCTGAAAGTCCTTCAAAAACTCATTCCAGTTATTTCCCAAATTCGGCATTCTGGAAAAGGTCTTATTTAAATCTATTGCTTTATATTCTCTCTCAATCTGTGCTTTTTCTTCCGCTGTAATGCTCACCTGGAAACTATTACTTATTAATTGTCCGACATAATACCGATTGAATTCAGAAATAAAGTACCACGCATATTGATTTTTTCTCAGGAAAATTGATGAAGCCTTCTTTATGCAAAAATAAGCCTTAGTATACATATACAGCTGAAAATACATCCACGCCTGACGAAGATGCATCTGCGCATCATCTCCCAGATACATCTCATTTTGATCTATCTGCTGCCGCATCGCCTGCTGGTCAAACTCAAAAACTGCACGGATTCGTTGGGGTAATTCCACCTGCATAATATTCTTAGATATTTCATTATATCCGCCCTCTTTTCTTTTTTCACACACGGACAATTTAAGTATACTGCTTTTTACAAGTATCTCTTGAATTGTCTTAACTTTTTCAGCCGTCTCGACCTCACCCGCACTGTCGTTTTGCAAAAGTGTCATCAGACGGGCTGCATCACTGTCTGTCGATTCTATATTATAAGGCATCAGTTCATTATCATCAGCACAGATTCCTACAGACCGAAACGCTTTCGTAATATACGGCTGCATAGTATAATTAAGATCTGCAAAAGGTTTTAAATAGTCGTATACACAATCAATTATGTTATCAGAATTTTCTTCTTGCAAAATGTAGTCCAGTATGTCGTTTAAATATTCCTCCGCTTTCTCTTTCTTAAAATCATCCACACATTGATCTGCGTAAATCATATTAATTCCAAGATTTTTATAGTAATCATAATCATTCTGGTTATATTTTTGAAATGTCTCAACCATATATGCTCTCTGGAAGTTTTTTCCAAGAATACTCTTCACCCATGTAAAAATCTGTTTAATATCCGGGTCGCTGAAAGAATAACCCACAAAAAATACCACATTTCCTCCAATCAAGGCTTTTATGTAAGTCTCAATCAGCTTAAAGTTTTCGCTGTAATTCAGATAATCATCCTCCTTCAGCACAAAATTATTATGTTCAAAATCTCCATGCATCTTGATGATTTCTTTCTCTGCTGTCTTGTATGGCATATCTGTATCACAGGCAATCGTCTGAATAAACTCGCCATTCTCCCCTGCTGCTATTTCCAGCAAAGAATCATAATTAGTGGTAATAATCGTATGAGTATTAAAAGCAATTAACTTTTTATGTATTGCATTAGTTTCCATCCTGGTGCGATAGCGAAATATCTTTCGCATAAGTTCCGTGTATTCTTTGGCACCACGGGCGTTATAATACATCTGAGGTATTTTTAGATAATCTTCCTGATGCTCGTCGCTGCTCATATACAGGCACTTTTTGATTTCCTCAATTGCTGCCCTCCAGCCAGGCATACTTGAATAACGCGATACGCCGGCCCCTACAAAAAGTACCAGTTTTTTCTCTTCGCAGGCTTTACGTATCAGTCTTCGTTCTTCTTTGTATTGCAATTTTCCTTTGTTTGAAATCATAAGACACTCCTAATCAATTTAAAATAGTTATCATTGCAGTAAATCATTTTCTTTTATCAAAGTTTCCCATTTTGAAATATATTTTTTAGGACTAATGTTTTTCTTATTTATAACTAATTATAATTTACCATTTATAAGGAGTCAATCAAAATATATTAACGCTGTTACTATTCGGTATTAATAATCTTTACCAATTTCCTCTTCATTCTTTCTATTTTAATTTTATAAAATATACAGTAAACGCCTGGTTTCGAGGTGAATTTAAATCACCCTGAAACCAGGCGCTTACCCCATTTCTTTTGGGGGTATAATTCAAATATTTTGATTACGTTGAAAATACTCTTACAAATCAGAATACAATTCCTCCCGATACACGCCGTCAGCAATCAACTTCTTAAAGCTTTCAACCACTGTAGCTTTATCTTCCTTATATGTAACGCCAAACCATCTATCATTCGTTTCCAGAACCTTCACTGTAAACTTACCTTCCCGGAGTAATCCGCCGATCAGCGTTGGCAATAAATACTCCGCTTTCAAAGGATCAGATGCAACCGCATTTTCAAAAAATGTCTTAAACTCCTCTTCCAGTACAGCCATGAATGCAGGCGCACAGCCTTCCTTTGCCGGGAAGCCCCACATGTTCATGGATACATAAGATTCCGGATCAAGTTTTCTTCCATCTGCCTCGGCTCCTGTTTCTGTCTTGATGATATTTCTGGTCTCCACCACATCAATAATATGTGTATGACCTCCCTCCACTGTACAAACACCTCTGGTTACACCACCGTTCTCAGACAATGTATTCTTTAAAATAAAACCTGCCATTGCGACAGCAGAATCTGCATGATCCAGAACCAGCCAGTCATGAAGCTGACGGAATGCTTCTTTGCCGTAATAATCATCCGCATTTATCACCATAAACGGTTCGTGGATCACATCTTTTGCAGCCAGAACTGCCTGTCCGGTTCCCCATGGCTTTGTCCGGCCTTCCGGAACAGAATAGCCTTCCGGGATAGACGCCAAATCCTGAAATGCATACGCGATTTCCACACCAAGATTCTTGCAGACAACTTCCACACGGTTGCCGATTCTCTCCCGAAAATCCGCTTCAATATCCTTTCTTATAACAAATACGATCTTATTAAAACCTGCCTCAATTGCATCATGAATGGAATAATCCATGATGATTTCATCATTTAAACCAACGGGCTCCAACTGCTTGATGCCTCCGCCGAATCTGCTTCCGAGACCTGCCGCCATAATAAGTAATGTAGTGTTCATTTTTTTCTCCTTTGCCTATACTTTCTCAATCCTGATGCCAATTTGCATACTGGCTTCTCCCACCTTCCCTATTTTCCCCTAAACCAAACGAGATTGCATGCTCTTAGTCAATACAATCCGCTTTTATCAGTGCAGTATATATTATCTATTATGTTAACATCCTACCATAAACTGCCCTTTATAGCAAGTGAGAAGCTAAAATTCCATGATATCTGTCCGCAAAGATTCCGGTATCTCTCCCAGTTCCTACAACAATTCCAATACAGACCTCAGCTTTGTATCTGACTATGATAATACCCTTGTATTCCGGATGGTACACGCTGCTTTTCTCATAACCGACTTCCACCCTTTCAATCGCAAAACCCAGTGCCATTTCCAAAAACAGCCGGCAGGTATCTTCCTGCATCATAACTGCTGCAAACAGGAAATTGTCTTTCATCGTAAGTTCCTGCAATCACTTTCTATCACTCATTATTCCGACACCTCTGACGGTCGCTTCATCAATAGAATGCTCTGTGTTTCCTTACGGCACATTCAAATTATATTCGCTTTATCGCAGCTTTTCTGGTATGATTTCTAAAAAGATAATCCCAAGAATAGTTTTCAATAATATCTCTTGTATTGTATTTTAATGACAGTTTTCTCACAAAAATCGGATTAATAACAGCTTTTATACAACCCTTTTCAAAAATTTTATCACTATTTAATAAATTTAAAGGCTCTAATCCTTCATTATAGTTAAAACAATACTTACATCGAACATTTTCACTATTCTGCACCTTTTGATCACAGTAAAATCCAACCGCTCCCAATTCATATAAAAGCATAAATTTGCTTTTAGGATTTTTAAAATCTCTCAGCATAGCCGTTTCAAAAGTCTGTTTATCAAGAATAGCATATATTTCATCCATTTCTAAAACAATATTTTTTCCTTTAAAAGCATCCATTATTTCAGAAATGTTTGTGATGACAGTCCTGTATTCATAGTAAAAATCTTCTTCAATAATTTCATTCGCCCTATTATATAAGACATCTTTTAATGTGTTTGTTTCAACCACCGCGCCCTTCTTTTCATTATTTTTATAAACCGTATATATTTGATAGAAATTTTTTATGATATCGCGCGGTCTCCAAAATGACAACCGTAAGATGTAGAGGAATAAATCCATTTTACACTCCCTGGCTCCCGGCTTAACCTCTAATTCCAGCGGTATAGACTCAAAATGTTTTTTCATAATATATTCAAATCTTTCACAAACATCATAATTTTCTCTATCTTTTATGCCAAAAATATATTCCAATCTAATAACCAACATTTTCAGCAAATCAATTGCATCCCACGACAAACTTGCAAAATTATATTTTGTAAAATCTCTGTCGTATTTTTTCACTTGATCTATTTTATCTTGTGGAACAATGATACAGAACGAAACATTTTTCATTATTCCTCTATTTATTCCATACAATTTTTCGAAAACATTAAACATACTCCTGAAGAAAAGGCCCTCAAATTTTAATCTCTTTCTTCCAATTTCCTGTTTTTTCTTATCATCACTATTTAAATAAATATGAATTGTGTCACTCCGGAATTTGTCGCTTAACGTATCAAATCCGTCCAGAGCTATTAATATATTTTTTTTACATTTTACTATCGCTTTTCTAATTTTTTCATATCTTACCGCACCAAAATATTTTTTCATAACATTATCTATATGAAAATTGGCTACCAAAGATGCTAAAAAAGATTCCAATTGTGCATCCTCTACGATTTGCACTCCAAAAAACTCTCCATAAGTCTCAATTGCTGAAGTAAATATTGCTTCAGAACAATTATCCTGAGCTAATTTTTCAATACGGAGCTTATCTCTCAGGAAAATTCCCGCCTCCTCAAAAACAGGATATCTTTCATCATCCACATCAATATTAAAACTTTCTTCTTCCAGACAGACAACAAAGACCGCATAAATATATGTATAAATTTCCCAAAAAAGCTGCAACCTCTTTTCTATTGGAAATATTGTTAAATCTTCCTTATATGATGTCAGTACGGCGTACACATGTTCCAGGTTAATTTCCTCAGCTTTGAGTGGCTTAAGCACTTTAAATCTCTTTTCAAATTCATCCACATCAAAGTTTTCAAGCAAGTCAAAAAACGTAGTCTTTCCGCTTCCCTTTCTCCCTATAATATATCTTGTGGTCTGAGACATCACCCCTCTGTATGCATCTGTTTCATACATACATTCCGATGGAATTTTTTTATTGGGCCGTGCTTTGGATTCTCCAAACAGTTCTTCCATCATACTCTCTTTGGAACCCGGCAAATTTTTTTTCTTTTTATTGGCCAATTTAGTCTCCCTGATTATTCTTCTTAATAACTTTTCAACTATAGCTTCATACTTCTTTTTAATATTTTTATCCTTTTTAAAGATATCGCTTATATCTATTTTAGCAGCAACATTCTTTTTAAATTCATTTGTGACTGCACTGTTTTCATCCCCATCTATAATTACAGGTATAATCCCGGCTCTTTCAATTTCTTTGACTTTCAAAATTTTTTTATATTCTCTACACACCCCATTCTTATCTGTTTGAGTTTCTACTCTTTCTTTATATTTGGAAGAAAAAAATATTACGATACAATCACTTTCATAAATAAGTTTTTCCTTATTTTCAAAATTGTCTCCAAATTTAAAATCTTTTTTATCATAAATTACACTAATTTCCCCCTCAGTGTAATCTTCTATTTTTTCCTTTAAATATTGTAAAAAGATTGAAATTTTTATATCTTCATCACGCCATGTATATGCAAAATAACATCTCATCATGCGTTTCTCCCTTTGTTAATTAAATAAATAAAACTACTAACGTTACCAACGCTGTAATCGGAATGTAGAAGCCCATCTCTGTTTTCGAAACAAAACTTTGAACAAATGTTGTTCTATCACATGCCACAGCTGCCGGTAATTGCAAATCAAACGTTACTGCTTCTTCAGTTAAACTATTTTCGTATAATTTTCGATACAGTCTTTCTAATTTTAAATAATATGTATCCAGACTCCAAAATAAAAGAATCGAAAGATATATTAGCAAATAAAGCCCTACCGTCATAGCATTAATATTGATTGCCAATATACCTGCCGCCATAGTAACTGCCCAGCCTTTAAGCAAAAAGCTATTTGATGCCATTCGATTAATAATGCCTTGTATCATTTCAAGTTTCCTGATTCTTCTCTCTTCCATGTCCATATAATCGCTTCCATCCTGATTTTATTAAGCCTGTTTATCTCCAAATCCATATTATTCAACGATATATTAGTATTTGTAATTAATTATAATTTACCATTTATAAAGAGTCAATCAAAATATATTAACACTATTGCTAATAAATATTAATAAACTTCTCCAATTTTCTCTCCACTCTTTCTATTTTTATAATAGTAAATGCCAAATATTCCAGCGGATTCCTTAATCCTCTGATTCCTCCTATATTACCAAAAGCTCCGGTAATAACCACAGGGGATATATACTTTTACTTATCCAATAATAAATGTTTTTCAAAAAACTACGATTTTACGGTCTCCTGATTTACCTCATAACCACCATACATTCTTTCTCCCAGAATGCGATACCATACCGGATGATTTTCTTCATCCCCTGACGCTGCAAACCTACGGCATATTTCTTTTCCTCGATCTGACTTAACGCCTCTGTGCAGGCCGCTTCCAAGTCTCCATCGTTTGCGTATTTCAGTTCGATTACAATTCCTGTGCGCGCAGGTGTACTTACAGATATATTGCTGTAGCCTTCCCCGGTCTCCGCGTTGGACTGGATCAGCCAGTTCCCCGGCTCCGCAGCAGTCCCAGTACCATGCCGTGATAGAAGTTCTCCTTCATACCCGTCCGCACTGCTGTGTCCCTCACGCTGATGGAATCCCACAGATAGTCATGCAGCATATCCTGAATGGCCGATACGTCTCCGGCGGGAAAAGCCGCGCAGAAGCGATTGATTCTCGCAGAATCCGCAAGGATCGTCTCTTTGAACCACTCCTGTATCTGCAATACAAAAACTTCCCGGTTGGGGATCACCAGTTTATAGACACCGTTTACCGCCCTGTCTGTGTCAGATAGCCTGTGGTAAAGAGGACGCTCCACAAATTTGCAATGCTGGCGTCCAGTTCGTTATAGGTCAGATCCAGGCGGACCGCTTTTTCGATCGCTTCCCCCGCGATCAGACGCTCGATCTCATTCTGCGTGGTTTTATTCGCCTTATCGATAAAGCGCTTCACCAGATCATTCCCGCTGGTATTGATCCAGAAGGCTTCCGGTTCCGCGTAAGGGTCTGCTAACAGCTTTTTCGTATACTTGATCACGTCCCACGGGCAATAAATGTTCGCGTCGCCGAAACGGTATCCATCATACCACTCTTTTACGATGTCAGCCTTTTCGTTCAAACCATAATCTTCCAAGAGTCCCTGCACTTCTGAATCCGTAAACCCGAACTGCTCGTCATGCTCCACATCAACGATCGAATTGACATCAAAATTATTCAACCCTGTAAAAATGCTCTCTTTAGAAACACGCAGCCAGCCCGTCAAGAAGGCAAATTGTAAAAATTCATTGGTTTTCAACGCCTGTCCGAACAAGCCACGAATCAGCAACACCATCTCGTTGTAGTAGCTATGTTGGAATGCCTTATCCAGCGGAACGTCATATTCATCAATCAGAAGGATGGCTTTTTGCCCATAATGCCGACAGAGGCATCCTCAAACCGCAGTCCGTCTACATCCTTCAGTGAGATAAAAATAACCGGGTATTTTCCCATATATTCTTCACACTGCATCGTCTCCTGTGAGATTGCCAGGCCATCAAACAATGTCTTGTCCGTCCTATCTCGAAAAAGCATTTCAGCATACTCATGTTCAGCGTCTTTCCGAAACGGCGCGGACGGGTGAGCCTCGACCCTAAATTTCGTTTGCTAAATAGCTTTTTTGCAATGTCAAAATCACTTATCAGACTTAACTCAATTTCCAATATTCACCCTAAGTTTCGTGTAAAAATGTAAGTATCAGCACCGCCAATCGTCTGCAATAAGTTTCGTTTGCACAATAGAAATCATCCCGTGGCTAGCATGATAATTCCTGTCACCATACCCCATCAGAACTAAACTGAAAATTTCGACCAGACATTCGACCATAGGTACTTTCGCTTAAAAATGCGGATATCGTAACAAATAAGCTCA